>NZ_BAABJP010000018.1:0-145021 GCF_039543365.1 Actinospineispora eucalypti | reverse complement strand
CCCCGCCGGGCCCTGGCGCCCCGCTGACGATGCCGGCCCGGCCGGCGCCGTCCGACTTGAGCAGGCGCAACGCGTCCAGCGCCTGGGGTGGCGCGGACACCGCGACGCCTTCGGCAAGACCGCCGAGCGCGGCGGCCAGCGCGGCCTCCGCGCCGGGTGACACGGTGATCAGCTCGGCCAGCTTGCCCAGCACCCCGGGCAGCCGATCGCCGGCGGAGAGCAGCGCGGCCACGCCGTCCTTGCGGTTCAACGCCACCGACAGCGCCTCGACCCTGGCCTTCCAGTGCGCGCGCTCCCGCTCCAGCTCGCGCTCTTGCGCGACCAGCTCCTCCACCCGGCGGCGGGCCTCCCGGTGGGCGTCCACCGCCGCCCGGCCGCGCTGGTCGAGGCCGTTCGGACCCTCCGGCCCCTCGTCCAGCGCGCCGAGGTCGGCCTGCAGCACCGACAGCTCGGCCTCGGCCGCCTCGGTCCGCGCCCGGGCCTCGGCCAGGGCGCCGGACAACCGCTCGATCTCCTCGGCGGTGGCCGCCGACTTGCTGCGCAGCGCCTCCGCCCGGCCCTCCAGGGTGGCCAGCCCGGCCCGCCGGTCGGCCACCGCACGGACCGCCGCCAGGTGCTCGCGCTCGGCGGCGGCCAGCTCCCGTTCCCGGGCGGTCACCGTCTCCAGCGCCGCGTTCAACGCCCGCCGGGCGTCCGCGACGGCCGAGACCAGCGCGTCCTCCTGCTCGGCGACGGCCTCGGCCTCCGCCTCCAGCTCGTCCGGGTCCTGCCCGACGGAACCCGCGCTCACCGGCTCGGACAGGTGCCGGCCCCGCTCGGCGGCCAGCCGCACCGTGCCGCGCAGCCGCTCGGCCAGCGAGGACAGCCGGTACCAGGTCTCCTGGGCCGTGGTCAGCGCGGGCGTCGCGGCGGCCAGGGCGGCCTCGTGCACCGCCAGCTCCTCGCGCGCACCGACCAGCGCCTGCTCGATCTCCCCCCGCCGCTCCCGGGCCAGGGCCTCGTCGGCCTCCTCCCTGGCCAGCTCGGCCCGCAGGGTGACCAGGTCGTCGGCGGCCAGCCGCAGCCGGGCGTCGCGCAGGTCGGCCTGCACCGTCTGCGCCCGCCGGGCGATCTCCGCCTGCTTGCCCAGCGGCTTCAGCTGCCGGCGCAGCTCGCCGGTGAGGTCGGTCAGCCGGGTCAGGTTGGTCTGCATCGCGTCCAGCTTCCGCAGCGCCTTCTCCTTGCGCTTGCGGTGCTTGAGCACGCCGGCGGCCTCTTCGATGAAGGCCCGCCGCTCCTCCGGCTTGGACTCCAGGATCGCGGCCAGCTGGCCCTGGCCGACCACCACGTGCATCTCCCGGCCGATGCCGGAGTCGGAGAGCAGCTCCTGGATGTCCAACAGCCGGCAGGTGTTGCCGTTGATCTCGTACTCGCCCGCGCCGTCCCGGAACATCCGCCGGGTGATCGACACCTCGGAGTAGTCGATGGGCAGTGCGCCGTCGGAGTTGTCGATGGTCAGCGTCACCTCGGCGCGGCCCAGGGGCGCGCGCCCCGAGGTGCCGGCGAAGATGACGTCCTCCATCTTGCCGCCGCGCAGCGCCTTGGCGCCCTGCTCGCCGAACACCCACATGATCGCGTCGACCACGTTGGACTTGCCCGAGCCGTTCGGGCCGACCACGCAGGTGATGCCCGGCTCGAGGCGCAGCTCGGTGGCCGAGGCGAAGGACTTGAAGCCCTTCAGCGTCAGTCGCTTGAGGTGCACATCGGCCTTCCGTCGGACAGCAGGGTCAAGGTCAACGCTCTGGGGTCAACGCTCGACGAACGAGCGCGGCAACCCGGTGGGTTCGCTCCATCGCTCGATCACCCGGTCCACCCGGCCGGGCGTGTCTCCCCCTCGCAGCAGTTCTAGGAGTGTCTCACAAGCCTCTCGTGCACCCTCCGCAATCACTTCCACCCGTCCGTCACGCAGGTTCGAGGCGCTGCCGACCAGGCCGAGCTCGAGCGCGCGGGATCGCGTCCACCAGCGGAAACCCACCCCTTGAACGCGTCCGTGTACCCATGCTGTCAGTCGAATGGCGGTATCCGGGTTCACGCCCCGCAGTCTGCTACGTTCACCCGTTGTGATGTCCATCGGGCGGCGGCGTCTGGTCCCCGTCCTGGTCGGTCTCGGTTGCGGCGCGCTGGTCGCCGTCGCCGCGGTTCTGGTCGCGCCCCGCGCGGAGCAGCATGCACCGCCGCCGCCCCAGGCGCCGAGCAGCGAGCCGGTCGGCGACCCCGGCCCGATCGCGGTGGGGCCGCTGCCCTACGACGACGCATCGCAGCCACCGGCGGCCACCGGCCCCCTGCTGCTGCCCATTCCCCCACCCGGGCCACCGCTGCCTCCCGTGCCTCCCGGCCCGCCGGTCGCGGCGCCGCCGCCGGCACCGAAGCCGCCGGTGATCGCCGGCCCGGCCGCGCAGATCGTGTCGATCACCAACGCGCGCCGGGTGGCCGCCGGCTGCAAGCCACTGACCGTGGACCCCCGGCTGAACCGGTCGGCCCAGCGCCACAGCCAGGCCATGGCCAGCAAGTCCTTCTTCAGCCACGACGACCCGAGCGGGCACGACTTCGCCGACCGGGAGGTGGCCGCCGGCTTCCCGGCCGACCGCACCGGCGGAGAGAACATCGCGCGCGGCTACCGCACGGCGGCCGAAACCATGAGCAAGTGGATGAACAGCCCCTCCCACCGCCGCAACATCCTCGACTGCGAGTTCAAAACCATCGGCGTCGGCTACGTACCCAACGGCCACTACTGGACCCAGAACTTCGGCTTCTGAGATCAGGGCTCGAAGCGGTAGCCCATTCCCGGTTCCGTGATGAGGTGGCGGGGGTGGGCGGGGTCGGGTTCGAGTTTGCGGCGGAGTTGGGCCAGGTAGACGCGCAGGTAGTTGGTTTCCTTGCCGTAGGCGGGGCCCCAGACCTCCTGGAGGAGCTGGCGTTGGCCGACCAGCTTGCCGGGGTTGCGCACCAGCTGCTCGAGGATGCCCCACTCGGTGGGCGTCAGGTGGATCTCCGCCTCGTCGCGGACCACCCGCTTGGCCGCCAGGTCCACGGTGAAGGTGGCCGCCTTCACCACCGGCTCGCCGTCGACCTGGCCGACCGAGGCCCGGCGCACGGCGGCGCGCAGCCGGGCCAACAGCTCGGCCATGCCGAACGGCTTGGTCACGTAGTCGTCCGCGCCGGCGTCCAGCGCGTCGACCTTGTCGGTCGAGTCGGTGCGCGCGGACAGCACGATGATCGGCACCTGGGTCCAGCCGCGCAGCCCGGCGATCACCTCGGTGCCCGGCATGTCGGGCAGGCCCAGGTCCAGCACCACCACCTCGGGCAGCCCGTCGGCGGCGGCCTTCAGCGCCCCGGTGCCGTCCACGGCGGTGAGCACCTGGTAGCCGCGCGCGGTCAGGTTGATCCGCAGCGCGCGCAGGATCTGCGCGTCGTCGTCCACCACCAGCACCTTGGTCATGCCCGCGGTCATGTCCCAGCCTCCGGAAGCGAGATCACCACAGTGAGCCCGCCGCCCGGGGTGTCCTCGGCGACCAGCGTGCCACCCATCGCCGTGGTGAAGCCCTTCGCCACGCTCAGCCCGAGCCCCACCCCGGTGGTGGCGTCCCGGTCACCCAGCCGCTGGAACGGCTGGAACAGCCCGTCGGCCGCGCTGCGCGGGACACCCGGCCCCGAGTCGACCACTCGCAGCTCCACCCGGTCGGCGTGCGCGCTGGCCCGCACCGCCACCGGAGCGCCCGCGCCGTGCCGCAACGCGTTGTCGACCACGTTGGCGACCACCCGTTCCAGCAGTCCCGCGTCGGCGAGCACGTCGGGCAGCGACTCGTCGATCTCCACCTTCACCCGGTATGCCCCTTCCACCCCGGCCAGGGCCAGCGTGACCGCCTCGTCGTAGCCGACCGCGCGGGGCCGGGGCACCACCGCGCCGGCGGCCAGCCGGGACGAGTCAAGCAGGTTGTCCACCAGCGCGGTGAGCCGGTCCACCGACTCCTCGACGGTGGCCAGCAGCTCCGCCCGGTCCGCTTCGGACAGCCGCAGCTCGGCGTCGCGCAGGCTGCCCGCCGCCGCCTTGATCGAGGTGAGCGGGGTGCGCAGGTCGTGCCCGACGGCCGAGAGCAGGGCCGAACGCAGCCGGCCGCCCTCCGCCTGGCGCCGGGCCTCGGCCGCCTCGGCCGCCATCCGCTGGGCGCGCAGCGCCAGCAGGGCCTGGCCGCCGACCGTCTCCAGCACCCGCCGGTCGGCCGCCGCCAGCGGCCGGCCCCGCCCGATCAGGTGCACGTCCACGTCCACCGCCACGTCCACTTCGGCATCCTCCGGGCGCAGGCAGTCCGGCGGGCTGGTGCAGGCCACGGTGCGCCAGCCGTTGGGGACGTCCGGGGCGTGCTCCAGCACCGCCACCGAGGGCAGGCCGAACGCCTCGCCCACCTTTTCCAGAAGCCGGGGCAGCGGGTCGGCCCGGGTCAGCACCGTCCGGGCGAAGGAGGCCAGCAGGGCCGCCTCGGTGCGCGCCACGGCGGCCTGCTCGGACCGCCGGGCCGCCCGGTCCACCACCAGCGCCACCGCGATGGCCACCACCACCATCACCACCAAGGTGATCACGTTCTGCTGTTCGGCGATGGTGAAGGTGTACAGCGGCGGGGTGAGGAAGTAGTTGAGCAGCAGCCCGCCGGCCACCGCCGCGAGCAGCGCCGGCCCCAGCCCGCCGACCAGCGCGACCAGCACGGTGGCCAGGAAGAACAGCACCACGTCGGTGGACAGACCGAACACGTTTTTGCCGAGCACGCCGGTGACCGTGGCCAGCCCGGGCAGCAGCGGCGCGCACAGCCAGCCGGCGGTCCGCCGGGTCGGGGAGAGCGCGCTGCGCACCCGGCGCACCAGCGTGCCGCCGCCGGCCTCCTGGTGGGTCACCATGTGCACGTCGATCGGCCCGGAGTCCTGCACCACAGTGGCGCCGATGCCCTCGTTGAACAGCCGGGCGACCCGGGACCGCCGGGAGGTGCCGAGCACCAGCTGCGTGGCGTTCACCCCGCGCGCGAAGTCCAGCAGCGCGGCCGGCACGTCCTCCCCGCCGACCACGGTGTGGAAGGAGGCGCCCACACCGTCGGCCAGCTTGCGGAGCCTGGTCAACGCCTGCGGCGGCGCGCCGGCCAGCCCGTCACCGCGCAGCACGTGCACGCACAGCAGGTCGGCCCGGCGCCCCTCGCTGGTACCGCTCGCGCCGGCCTGGGCCGGGCGTCCGGTGGCGGCACCTCCCGACCGCTTGGCGATGCGCGCCGCCCGGCGCAGCACCGTCTCGCTCTCCGGGCCGCCGGTGACCGCGACCACGATCCGCTCCCGGGCCTCCCAGACGTCGGTGATCTGCTGTTCGGCCCGGTAGCGCTGCAGGGCGACGTCCACCTCGTCGGCCACCCACAACAGCGCCAGCTCGCGCAGCGCGACCAGGTTGACCGGCTTGAAGTAGTTGGACAGCGCCGCGTCGATCTTCTCCGGCGGGTAGATGTTGCCGTGCGCCATCCGGCGGCGCAGCGCCTCCGGGGTGATGTCCACCAGCTCGACCTGCTCGGCGCCCCGCACCCACTGGTCCGGCACGGTCTCCCGCTGCCGGACCCCGGTGATCTTCTCCACCACGTCGTTGAGCGACTCCAGGTGCTGCACGTTCACCGTGGAGAGCACGTCGATGCCGGCCGCCAACAGGTCGTCGATGTCCTGCCAGCGCTTCTCGTGCCTCGAACCGGGGACGTTGGTGTGCGCCAGCTCGTCCACCAGCACCACGGCCGGCTTGCGGGCCAGCACGGCGTCGGTGTCCAGCTCGCCGAACTCGTTGTCCCGATAGGTGATCTGCCTGCGAGGCACCACCTCGAGGGTGCCCACCAGGGCCTGGGTCTTCGGCCGGCCGTGCGTCTCGACCAGGCCGACCACCACGTCGGTACCCCGGTCGGCACGCCGCCGGCCCTCCCCGAGCATCGCGTACGTCTTACCCACACCGGGCGCGGAACCCAGGTAGATGCGCAGCTTGCCCCGGCGGGCCGGCGGATCGTACGTCACCTCCCCATTGTCACCCGGGTGTCGATGTAACCAGGCCATCACCGGCCATGCGCCGCCCGCGCAATCGCCAGGTTCAGCTCGGTCACGTTCACGCCCGGGGCACCGAGGACGCCCAGGGCGCGGCCGTCGGTGTGCTCGGCGACCAGCCGCGCCACGTCGGCGGCCGGCACCCCGGTCACCCGGGCCACCCGCGCCGCCTGCAGCTCGGCGTAGGCCGCGCTGATGTGCGGGTCGACACTCGAGGCCGAGGCGGTCACCGCGTCCGGCGGCACCGCCGCCGGGTTCACCCCTTCCCGGGCCGCGATCGCGGCCCGCCGGTCGTTCACCGCCTTGAGCAGCTTCTCCGAGTCACCGGCCTGGTTGGACGCCGCCGAGGTGGACGGGTCACCCGGGCCGAGGATGTCCTTGGCGGTGGCCGAGGGCCGGGTGTGGAAGTACGGGTCGGCGGCCGGGTCCTTGGCCACCGGGTCCACGCCGATCAGCGACGACCCCGTCGCGGTCCCGTCCGGAGCCGTGATCACCGAACCCTCCGCGTGCGCGGACAGCCCGGGCAGGTGGGCCACGGCCCACACCGCCAGCGGGTAGGCGATGCCCACCAGCACGGTCATCACCAGGATCATGCGCAGCCCGGCGAGGGTCTGCCTGGTCAGTGCGTTCACCGCGAACTCAACCAATCCCCGGCAGCAGCCGGACCAGCAGGTCGATCAGGAAGATGCCGGCGAACGGCGCGACGATCCCGCCGAGCCCGTACACCAGCAGGTTGCGCCGCAACAGCGCGGCCGCGCTGGACGGGCGGAACCGCACCCCGCGCAGCGCCAGCGGGATCAGCGCGACGATGATCAGCGCATTGAAGATCACCGCGGACAGGATCGCCGACTCCGGGCTGGCCAGGTGCATGATGTTCAGCTTGTCCAGCTGCGGATAGGCCACGGCGAACATGGCCGGCACGATGGCGAAGTACTTGGCTACGTCGTTGGCCACGGAGAACGTGGTCAGGCCGCCCCGGGTGATCAGCATCTGCTTGCCGATCTCCACGATCTCGATCAGCTTGGTGGGGTCGGAGTCCAGGTCGACCATGTTGCCGGCCTCCTTGGCCGCCGAGGTGCCGGTGTTCATCGCCACCCCGACGTCCGCCTGCGCCAGCGCGGGGGCGTCGTTCGTGCCGTCACCGGTCATCGCCACCAGCCGGCCGCCCTCCTGCTCGCGGCGCATCAACTCCATCTTCGCCTCCGGGGTGGCCTCCGCGACGAAGTCGTCCACGCCGGCCTCGGCGGCGATCGCCTTCGCGGTCTTCGGGTTGTCCCCGGTGACCATCACCGTGCGGATGCCCATGGCCCGCAGCTCGGCGAACCGCTGCGCCATCAGGGGCTTCACCACATCGGACAGCCGGATCACGCCGAGGATGCGCGCTTCGCCCGCCCGTGAGTGAGAAGTGTGGCTATAGCCATACTTCTCACTCACGGGTGGCGGCGAAGCCGCCACAACCAGCGGCGTGCCGCCCTCCTCGCTGATGTCGTCCACCAGCACGTTCACCAGTTCCGAAACGTGCCCACCGGACGAGCGCACCCAGTCGGTGACCGCGCTGGCCGCGCCCTTGCGGACCTGATGCCCCCCGAGGTCGATGCCGGACATCCGGGTCTGCGCGGTGAACGGCACGAACTCCGCCACCGCCTCGGCGGCGGTCGCCTCGGCCGCCAGCCCGTGCTCCCGGTGGCACAGCTCCACGATGCTGCGCCCCTCCGGCGTCTGGTCGGCCAGGCTGGAAAGGCGGGCGGCCTCGGCCAGCTCGGCCACCGTCACCCCTTCCACCGGCACCAGCGCGGTGGCCTGGCGGTTGCCGTAGGTGATGGTGCCGGTCTTGTCCAGGAGCAGGGTGTCCACGTCACCGGCCGCCTCCACCGCACGACCAGACTTGGCCAGCACGTTGCGCTGCACCAGCCGGTCCATGCCGGCGATGCCGATGGCGGACAGCAGCGCGCCGATGGTGGTCGGGATCAGGCACACCAGCAACGCGGTCAGCACGATCAGCGACTGCGGCGCCCCCGAGTAGCCGGCCATCGGCTGCAGGGCCACCACGGTCAGCAGGAAGATGATGGTGAGCGTGGCCAGCAGGATGGTCAGCGCGATCTCGTTCGGCGTCTTCTGCCGCTGCGCGCCTTCCACCAGCGCGATCATCCGGTCCACGAAGGACTCGCCGGGCTTGGTGGTGATCTCCACGACGATCCGGTCGGACAGCACGGTGGTGCCGCCGGTGACCGCCGAGCGGTCGCCACCCGACTCGCGGATCACCGGCGCGGACTCGCCGGTGATCGCCGACTCGTCCACCGTGGCGATGCCCTCCACGATGTCCCCGTCACCGGGGATCACCGCGAACTCGGTGTGCGCCTCCACGACCACCCGGTCACCGATCTTCAGCTCGGTGCCCGGTACCTGCTCGGTGGACCCGTCCGGACGCAGCCGCAGCGCGACCGTGTCCTTCTTGGTCTTGCGCAGGGTGTCGGCCTGCGCCTTGCCCCGGCCCTCGGCGACCGCCTCGGCCAGGTTGGCGAAGATCACGGTCAGCCACAGCCAGATGGCGATGGTGATCGCGAAGACGCCCGGCTCCACGATCGCCTGCACCGTGACCAGCACCGAGCCCACCCACACCACGAACATCACCGGGTTGCGCAGCTGCGCCCTCGGGTCCAGCTTCCGCATCGCGTCCGGGAATGAGGTCAGCAGCTGGCGCGGGCTGAACGCCCCGGCACCGACCGACCGGCCCGTCCGTTCCGCGTGCAGGTGCTGGGCCTCGTCCGGACTGCGGACCGGACGATTCGGCATCACAACGCGAGTCATGCAAGTGCCTCCGCGATAGGCCCGAGCCCGAGGGCCGGGAAGAAAGTGAGAGCGGCGACGATCACTACGGTCCCGGTGACCAGCACGCCGAACAGCACGCCGTCGGTCGGCAGGGTCCCCGCACCGGGCTCGACCCGTCTCTGCGCGGCCAGCGACCCGGCGAGGGCCAGCACGGCCAGGATCGGGATGAACCGGCCGAACAGCATGGCCAGGCCGAGGGTCGACTGGAAGAACGGGCTGGTCACGGTGATGCCGGCGAACGCGCTGCCGTTGTTGTTGCCGGCCGACGCGTAGGCGTAGAGGACCTCGGAGAACCCGTGCGCACCGGAGTTGGCCAGCGCGGCGTTCAGCTCGCCGGGCTGGGCCAGCGCCGCGCCCGAGCCGAGCAGCACCATGGTGGGCATGGCCAGGATGGCGATCGCGGCGGCCGTCACCTGCTGGCGGCCCAGCTTCTTGCCCAGGTACTCCGGGGTGCGGCCGACCATCAGGCCGGCCAGGAACACCGCGATCACCGCGAGCACCAGCAGGCCGTACAACCCGGTGCCCACACCACCCGGAGCAACCTCGCCGAACAGCATGTTCAGCAGCGCGACCCCGCCGCCGAGGCCGGTGTAGCTGTCGTGCATGCCGTTGACCGCGCCGGTGGACGTCCCGGTCGTGGACACCGCGAACAGCACCGACGACGGGATGTCGAACCGGACCTCCTTGCCCTCCATCGCGGCACCGGCGGCCAGCGTGGCCGGGCCGTTCGGGTGGGTCTCCGCCCACCAGGCGACGGCGAGCATGGCGCCCCACAGCGCGCCCATCACGCCGAGCAGCACATGACCCTGCCGGGTGTCGCGCACCATCACGCCGAACGCCCTGGTCAGGCTGACCGGGATGACCAGGATCAGGAAGATCTCGAGCAGGTTGGACCAGCCGTTGGGGTTCTCGAACGGGTGGGAGGAGTTGGTGTTGAAGATCCCGCCGCCGTTGGTACCGAGTTCCTTGATCGCCTCCTGGGAGGCGGCCGGGGCCAGTGCGATGGTGTGCCGCTGGCCGTCGATGCCGGTCACGTCCACGCCGGTGCGCAGGCTCATCACCACGCCGGTGGCCACCAGCACGATGGCCGAGACGAAGGCCACCGGCAGCAGAATCCGGATGACGCCCCGGGTGAGGTCCACCCAGAAGTTGCCGATCCGGTCCGTGGAGGCCCGGATGAACCCGCGGATCAGCGCCACCGCGACCGCTATACCCACCGCGCCGGAGACGAAGTTCTGCACGGTCAGGCCGGCCATCTGCACGGTGTGGCCCATCACCGACTCCGGCACGTAGGACTGCCAGTTGGTGTTGGTCACGAAGGAGATCGCGGTGTTGAACGCGATCCCCGGGTCCACCGCGCCCCGGCCGAGGTCCAGCGGCAGGAACGGCTGGAACCGCTGCAGCAGGTACAGCAGCAGCACCGAGACGAAGGAGAACCCGAGCACGCCGGCCGCGTACACGGTCCAACGCTGCTCACTGTCCGGGTCCACCCGGACGATCCGGTAGATGGCGCGCTCGAACCGCAGGTGGCGGGCGCCGGTGTACACGCCGGCGATGTAGTTGCCGAACGGCACGTACACGGCGGCCAGGAGCAGCAGCAGTACGCCGACCTGCAAGAGGCCGGCCAGTGTGGTGGACATCTAGAACCTCTCCGGCCGGACCAGCGCGACGAACAGGTACATGAGCAGCAGCAGGGCGACCACTCCGCCCACGACGTTGGCGATCACAGCTGCTCCAGTCCACGCAGCAGCAACGCCAGCACCGCGAAGCCGCCGACGATCAGCAAGAGATAGGCCAGGTCGGCCATCCGGTATGCCCTCACTTTCTCGATCTGGGGTCACCGGAAAGCGTGCGAGATGTTGCCCCGTTTGCGTCGGCAAGTTGCGCGCCCTTGACGCCGGGCGGCGCCGCGTTGACGGGTTCTTGACGCCCCGGTGAGACCGCTCACCAGGGCGGGTGAACTCACCGACCCGATGCGGTGACCAGCGTCAACCGTGCCCGGGCCGGCTCGGCGCTCTCGGTCTTCCCGGCATGCAGGCGCACGGCCAGCCCGGCCGCACTGGCCGCGAGCGCCAGCCCCACCAGCAGCGCCAGGGCGGCCCGCTCGGGCCCGTCGAGGTGCAGCTCGCCGAACTGGTGCAGCACAAAACCGGAGTACAGCCCCCAGCACTGCGCCGCCGCGGCGAGGGCGCCGAGCAGCGTGGTGCTCACGCCGACCGCCAGCACCACCACGCCGAGCAGCACGAGGGCGATGGGCGGCCAGTCACCGGCACCGAGGGGAAATGCCACCAGGGTGGCGCCGATTCCGACGAAGAAGCCGAGCGCGCTGCCGGTCGAACCAGGCAGTCGGGGCGGCACCGTTTCGGAAGAACGTGCACGTGGCATGGGCCACCTCCCGCCTTCGACCCTCCCACCACCCCATCCGACGAGATCCAACCCTTAACGCGTCCCTAACGCCCACCCCCACCCATATCGCGGATTCCACCAGGTCATGTCGCGGATCTGTCCAGTCCATGTCGCAGGTTCAGACCGGCGCAGACCGACGTGCCGGGACGCACCAGACCGCGACACGGCCTGACGAGACCAGCGATATGGCCTGGCGGGACCAGCGATACCGCCTGACGGGACCAGCGATATCGCCTGGTGGGATCCGCGATATGGGGCGGGAGGGTCCGCGATGTGGGGGTTAGCGGGGGCGGGGTTGGCAGCGGGGGCAGTAGTAGGAGGAGCGGTTCATGAAGGGCTCGCGGCGGATCGGGGTGGCGCAGCGGCGACACGGGCGGTCTTCTCGGCCGTAGACGTTCAGCGAGCGCTCGAAGTAGCCGGAGTTGCCGTTCACGTTCACGTACAGCGCGTCGAAGCTGGTGCCACCCTGGGCCAGCGCCTCGTTCATCACCTCGGTGGCGGCGGACAGCACGTTCCGGGCCGCGACCCGGGTCAGCTTGCCGGTGGGCCGCACGCCGTGCAGGCGGGCGCGCCAGAGCGCCTCGTCGGCGTAGATGTTGCCGATGCCGGACACCAGCGACTGGTCCAGAAGCGCGCGTTTCAGCTCGGTGCGGCGGGCCCGCAGCGCGGTGACCACCGCCTCGGCGTCGAAGCCGGCGTCCATCGGGTCGCGGGCGATGTGGGCGATCGGCTTGGGCAGCAAGGCGCCGTCGGCCTCGACCAGCTCCTCCACGCTCAGCCCGCCGAACGTGCGCTGGTCCACGAAGCGCAGCTGGGGGCCGCCGTCGGCGAAGTCCAGCAGCATCCGCAGGTGCTTGTGCGGCGGCACGGCCCGGCCGGCGACCAGCATCTGCCCGCTCATGCCGAGGTGCGCGAGCACCGCCTCGGACGGGCCGTCCGGCTGGTCGCCGTCCAGCTCCAGCCACAGGTACTTGCCGCGCCGGCGGGCGGCGGTGAGGGTGTGCCCGGTGATCCGGCCGATCACGTCGGCGGCGCCGAGAACGTGGCGGCGGACCGCCCTCGGGTGCAGCACCTGGACGCCGGTCACCCGGCGGCCGATGACGTGGTCGGCGAGGCCCTGGCGCACCACCTCGACCTCGGGCAGCTCCGGCACCCGGGCCTCAGGTACCCGGTTGGTCGGGAGTCTCGCCGGCCTCGCTGTCCGCCGCGCCGTCTTCGGAGAGCGTGCGCCAGGCCAGCTGCGCGGCCTTCTGTTCGGCTTCCTTCTTGGTGCGGCCCACCCCGGTGCCCAACTCCCGCCCGGCCACCACGGCGATGGCGGTGAACGTCTTGAGGTGGTCGGGGCCGTCCTCGGTGATCCGGTACTCCGGCACGCCCATCTCGGCCGCGGCGGTGAGCTCCTGCAGGCTGGTCTTCCAGTCCAGGCCGGCGCCCAGGCGGGGCGCGGCCTTGAGCAGGCCGTCGAACAGGCGCTCCACCAGGCGGCGGGCCACCTCCAGCCCGTGCTCGAGGTAGACCGCGCCGATCAGCGCTTCGGTGGCGTCGGCCAGGATGCTCGCCTTGTCCCGCCCGCCGGTGAGCTCCTCGCCCCGGCCCAGGTACAGGTATCCGCCCAGCCCGCCGCCCCGGTCGTCGGTGGCCGGCGGTCCCAGCTCGCGCGCCACCGACGCCAGGGCGTGCATGTTCACCACGCTGGCCCGCAGCTTGGCCAGCTGGCCCTCCGGCAGGTCCGGGTGCGTGCGGTACAGGTGTTCGGTGACCACCACGCCGAGCACGGAGTCCCCGAGGAACTCCAGGCGCTCGTTGGTGGGCAGCCCGCCGTTCTCGTAGGCGAAGGAGCGGTGGGTCAGGGCAAGGGTCAACAGCTCGGCGTCAAGATCGACGTCGAGCCGTGCCAACAACGCGGAATGGTCGGTTTCCGGCCCTCGCGTCGCCCGATCTCTCACGAGGGCTGGCGCAGCTTCGGTCAGGCCGGGCTGACGACCGGCCGACCGTCGTACTGCCCACAGTTCGGGCAAGCCACGTGCGGAGGCTTCGGCTGGCGGCAAGCGCGGTTGGAACACGGCGCCAGGGTCGGCGCGGAGGCCTTCCACTGTGCACGGCGGGTGCGCGTGTTCGAGCGCGACATTCGGCGCTTGGGAACGGCCACGACGATCTCTCCAACTTTCTCGGTGCGGTTACCGACGCTCAGCGTTTTCCGCCGGGTCGGCGTCCGCCACAGCGGACGCGAGCCGACCCCGCATTCCCTGCAGGGAGGCCCATCTGGAGTCAATTGTCTCATGGCTGTGGTTCGGCTCCAGATCCGCCCACCGTTCACCACATTCCGGGCACAGCCCCCGGCAGTCCGGCCGGCACAACGGGGCCAGCGGGAGCCCCAGCAACACCGCGTCGCGCACCATCTGCTCGGTGTCGATCATGTCGTCCACCACGTGCCCGACCTCGTCGGTCTCGGTGGTCGCCTCGGTGGCGCTGTCCGGGTACGCGAACAGCTCGCCGAGCCGGGCGGTGACCTCGTCGGCGATCGGCTCCAGGCAGCGGGCGCACTCCCCGACCAGCACGGCGTGCGCCGTGCCGGACACGAACACGCCCTCGCTGGCCGATTCCAGCTTCACCTCCAGCTCGATCGGCTCCCCCTCCGGGATGCCGATGACCTCGAGGAAGAAGCCGGCCGGCGCCGGAACCGTGCGCCGGTAGTCGCGCATGCCGCCGGGCCGCCGGCCCAGCTCGCGCGTGCTGATCACCCAGGGGCTGGCCGCCTCGGGGTGGTTCGGGCGTTGCTCACTCTTCGACATAACGCTTTCCAGCGTACCGGCCTCAGTAACCGGAGAAGCGGTCGGCAATGAGCGCGCCGAGCTCCAGGAAGGCGTGCTTGCTCTCCTCACGCATGGCCGCCAGGTCCACCCGCCCGCCGGTGGCCAGGTGCGGGTCGTAGGGAATCTCCACCACCGCCCGGGTCCGGCCCAGGAAATGCGCCCGCACTCTTTCCCGGTCGATCTCCGGACTCACCCGGTCACAGCACAACACCACCACGGCATCGGCGACCATCTCGGCGTAGCCGTGCGCGACCAGCCAGTCCAGCGTCTTCGACGCCCGCGACGAACCGTCCACCGTCGGCGCCCCGACCACCACCAGCGAGTCCGCCAACGCCAGCGTGCCCTCCATCGCGGAGTGCACCAGACCGGTACCCGAATCGGTGATGATGATGTTGTAGAAGCGGGCCAGAACCGCGCAGATCTGCTCGTACTCCTGCCGGCTGAACGCCTCGCTCATCGCCGGATCCTGCTCCGACGCCAACACCTGCAGGCGACCCGCCAACGACGTGTAGTGCGACACCGCCGTCAACGAGTCGATGTCGTCGATGTTGTCGAGCATCTGCCGGACCGTCACACCGATCTCACCGGTCAACCGGTCCGCCAGGGTCCCCGCATCCGGGTTGGCATCCACCGCGACCACCCGGTCACCCCGGTGCTCGGCCAGCGTCAGCCCCAGTACCGAGGAAACCGTGGTCTTGCCCACGCCGCCCTTCAGCGAGGACACCGCGATCTGGTGCGCCCCCGGCAGATGCCGGCGAATCCGGCGCAACAACACGTTCCGCGCCGCCTCCGCCTCGCTCACGCCCGGGTTGATCCGGCCGCCGGACGCGGCGTAGACCGCGCCCCGCCAGCCGGCGATGGGCCGCTCGGCGCGGGGCCGCACGATGGCGTCGTCGGTCAGGTCGGCGGCCGTGCCGGTGGCCGGCCTCGGTGGCTGGTGCCGCGGCTGGTACTGACCCGGGTCCGGTTCCACCGGCGCCGGGGGCCGGCTCGAGTCCGCCGCCAGGGCGGGCGGGGGCGTCCCGTCGAACATCGGCTGGTTCGCCGGGTAGTCCGGCTGCCCGGTGTAGTCAGCCGACATCTCGAACCGATGCTGGTGCTTGGGCCACCAGTTGCGCGGGTCGAACGCCGCCGGCGCCATGCTGCCGTCCGGGTAGCGCGGCCGGGCCGCCGCCCAGCCGTCCGGCCCGGTGAGAGGCGGCCCGAGATCGAACGCCGGCGTTTCCTCCGCTGGATGCTCGGTCCGCGTGGACTCGGGCTCCCGTGTGGTCATGTTCCCCTCCGAGCACATCACTGCCACCAAGGACAGCCCAGACAGCCCAGACAGCCCAGCGATCACTCACGCGCGCTCCTCTGCCGCCCTCATCTCGAGCCCGCTACCGTGCGTAACCACTATAGGCACGTTGCCGGTTCGGACAAACCCGCGGGAGTAATCGCTTAGCTCAGCAGATCCGTTCCAATGCGGTCCTTCGCCCCGACCGCGGACCAGCGGCCCCGCTGCCCCCGCCCACGCTGAACTGTAGTCAACGTGCGGGTGAGCGTCTCCTCGAAACTGGCCAGCGCGGAGTCGATGTACTCGTCACACTCGGCGCGCAGCCGCTGGGCCTCCCGGTCGCCGGCGTCGATGATCCGCCCGGACTCGATGTGCGCGGCCTGCACCACCTCGGTCTGCGCGACCAGTCGCGCCTGCTCGGCCTCGCCGTCCGCCACCGCCTGCCGGTAGGCCACCTCCCCCGACTCGGCCAGGCGCTCGGCCTCGGCGCGAGCCCGGTCCGCCAGGTCCTGGGCCTGGGCCCGGGAGTCCGCCACGGTCCGCTCGGCGTCGTGCCGGGCCCGGGAGACCAGCTGCTCGGCCTCCTCGCGGGCGTCGGCGAGGATCCGGTCGGCCTCCGCCTGCGCGTCTCCGGTCAGCTTGGCGGCGTCCTCCTCGGCCCGCTGGGTCAGCTCGTCGGCGCGCTGCTCGGCGCGGGAGAGCATGTCGTCGCGGTGGTCCAGCACGTCCTGCGCGTCATCCAGCTCGCCGGGGATCGCGTCGCGCAGCTCGTCCAGCAGGTCCAGAACCTCGCCCCTCGGCACCACGCAGTTCGCCGTCATGGGCAGGCCGCGAGCCTCTTCCACCACGGTGACCAGCGCGTCAAGTGCTTCGAAGACCCGGTACACGGCCCCCAGTGTGCCCGCCGAAATGCCCAGAACGTGGCATTGCGGAAGAGGCCGCGTGTCTGCAGGCTACCGGCCGATGCGGGTCACCGCGGTCAATGCGCCCACGCTCACCGTCAGCACGAACAGGCCGAGCACGGCGACCAGCATCGCGGTGCGCGCCGGGCCGGGTCGGCGTTCGGCGCGGGCCTCCACCCCGGGTCTCCGCGCCACCGGAGCAGGGGCCGCCGCCGGAGCAGGCGCGGCAGCGGCGGGAGCGGGCGGGGCAGGAGGAGCGGGGGCGGGGGCCGCCGCGGGGGGCGGTGGCGGCGGAGGTGGTGGGGCCTCGGCGGGAGCGGCGGGCGGCGCCGGGGCGGGTTGGGCCGGCGGCTCGGGGTCCACGGTCGGCTCGGTCCTCGGCTGTTCCGGCTGCGCGGTCGACTGGACGGTCGGGGGCGGCGCGGGCAGGGCGACCGGCGGAAGCGCCGTGGAGGCAACCACGGTCGGCGCCGGGGCTGTCGGCAGGGGCGCGGGTGCGAGTGCTGTCGGCGGCGGCGTAGGCACGGCGGGCGTCGGCAGGGGTTCCGGGGCGGTCGGCAGAGGTGCCGGCGCCGCGACCGTCGGTGCCGGCGCGGCGGAGGGCTCGGGCGTCGGTGCCGGGCCGGGCGCACGCCGGCCACCCTGGATGACGACACGAACCCTCGCCCCGGCCGCGATCTGCTCGCCGGTGAGCGCCACCTGGGCGAACACGGTGGCGTGCAGCAGCGTGGTCAGCAGGGGGGCGGCGGCCTCGCAGGCCACCGCCCGCGCCCGGCCCGGCGCCAGCTCGGCGATCACCCGGGTGCAGTCCGGACCGAGCTCCAGCTGGACCTGGATGTTGCGGAGCACCTGCCCGCCGGTGTTCGTCACCACGGCGGTCTGCCGCACCGGCATCCCGGGCAGCGTGACCGAGGGGAAGACCGAGGTGGTCACCGAAACCGCTCCGGGCTCCTCGGCCGGGTTCTGGGCCACCGCCCGCCCCGCGAACGCCCCTGGTGCAAATACAAGACCCAACACAGCTAGTAGCAGCGCGAGCGACACGTGCCGCGACATCAAGCACCTTCCGCGCAAATACCGGGATCTCAGGAAATGGTCATCCTTGTTGACACGAGAACGCTTTTCTACCCTAACCAAACCGGCCCGAGAAGCCGCCGATGCGGGCATTCACCTCTTCCAGCTAATCTGCCGGGGAAGACATTCCACCCTCGTTCTTCGCGCTGCTAGTTTTCCCCGGTCCTTCGTGCGGGTCCGCACTTCAGCTGAATGAAAAGAAAAGATGGCATTCGGAGCCCTCCTCGCCGCGCTCATCCTGGCCGCTCTGGCGGCTGTGCTCGTCATGGTCCTCGACGGGCCACGGAGCAGTACTCTGACAAAGGACTCAGATTCCAGCTCGCTCAGCTTTATTGGCGGGATACTCAGTGCACTCTTTACCGTCGTTCTGGCGTTCTACGTGGTTTTCTCCTGGCAAACCCGCGACAATGTGGAAACTGATTCGTCGCTGGAAGCCGACGCACTGATCGACTCTTTCTGGCAGGCCGACCAAGCCCCCGAGCCGGTGCGCACCGAGCTCACCGGGTTGATCCGGGCATACGCCAACCAGGTGGCGGGATCCGAGTGGCCGCTCATGGAGAACGGCATGCACAGCCCCGAGGTCTCCGCGACGCTCGCCGCGATCAGGGCCAGGTTCACCGCGCTGCCGGTCACTCAGGACGCGGTCGGCGACGCCCGCCGCCAGGGCCTGGCCGACGTCCAGGTGATCGACAACAGCCGCCGCGCACGGCTGGACGACGCCACCGGCGAGTACGGCTTCAACTTGGTGCTGCTCACCGCCACGATCATCGGCGCCGCCCTGACCATCGCATTCCCGCTGATCCTCGGCCTGCGCCGGAAGGCGGTCAACATCACGATGATGGTCCTGCTCGGCGCGACCATCGGCGCGACGCTGTACCTCAGTCAGCAGATGATCCACCCGATGCGCGGGCCGTTCGCGGTGACCCCGGACGCGCTCCGGTCGGCGCTGGTGGAGATGCGGCGCTGAGCGGGACGCTAGTGTCCTGAGGACACTAGGACGACATCTCGCCCAGGCGCTCGGTGAGCCGGGCGAACACCGGTGCCGGCAGCAGGTGCGCGACGTCACCGCCGTACTTGGCCACCTCCTTGACCAGCGAGCTGGCCACGAAGCTGTACTCCGGGTTGGTGGACATGAACAGCGTGTCCACCCCGGACAGGCGCCGGTTCATCTGCGCCATCTGCAGCTCGTAGTCGAAGTCGGTGACCGCGCGCAGGCCCTTCACGATGGCCAGCACGTCGTGGTCCCGGCAGAAGTCGACCAGCAGGCCGTGGAAGGAGGACACCTTCACGTTGGGGTACTGCGAGGTGACGTCGGTGAGCATCTCGATCCGCTCGTCCACGCTGAACAGGCCGTGCTTGTTGGGATTGACCAGCACCGCGACGAACAGCTCGTCGAACAGGCCGGCGGCGCGGCCGATGATGTCCATATGACCATTGGTGACCGGGTCGAAGGAGCCGGGACACACCGCGCGTCTCACGAACCGGGACGTTAACAAACTCCGAAGTGCAGCGTGGTGTCTCCGTAGCGACGATCACGCAGCGGGCGCAGTGGCGGCGGCCACTCGAACGCCGCCGGCGCGGACGATCGTTCCAGCACAACGGTGGCGTCCTCGGCCAACCAGCCGTGCTCGGCGGCGTCGCGCAGCCAGCCGGCGACCTCCGCGTCGACCACCCGATAGGGGGGATCGGCGAGCACCAGGTCGTAGCGCCGGGTCGCGGGGGTGGCGAGCAGCGGGCCGACCGGGACCGGCCGGACATCGGCCCGGTCGGCCATGCCCAGCTCGGCCACGTTGCGCCGCAGCACCGCCGCCGCCCGCCGGTCCGACTCCACGAACAACGCGTGCGCCGCGCCCCGGGACAGGGCTTCCAGGCCGAGCGCCCCGGAACCCGCGCACAGGTCCAGCACCGAGGCGCCGTCCAGCCCCGGGTCGGCCTGCAGCGAGCTGAACAGCGCCTCCCGCACCCGGTCCGCGGTCGGCCGGGTGCCGCTGGCCGGCACGGCGATCCGCCGGCCGCCGACCGCGCCGGCGATAATCCGCGTCACGCCGATGCCGCGAACGGGTTGAGCAGCTGGACACCCGTGCGCGCGACGTCGCAGGTGTTGCGGGTGACCAGGGTGAACCGCCGCACCAGCGCGGTCGCCGCGAGCAGCCCGTCGACCGCCGGCAGCGGGTCGGGCACGTTCAGCTGTCCCCAGGTCTCGGCGATCTCGGCCGTCACCGGGAGGACCCGGTCCCGGTAGGCGTCGCCGAGCCGCCAGAGCCAGCGCTCCAGCGCCTTGGCCCCCACCTCGTTGTGCCGGGCCAACCGGGTGATGCCCTGCCGGATCTCGCCGACCACCAGCACGCTGAGGAACAGCTCCTCCTCGTCCACGGAGTCGAACCATTTCGTGACACCGGGGTCCGGACTCCGCTTGCGGATCTCGGACACCACGTTGGTGTCCAGCAGGTAGCTCACCCCGGATCGCCGAAGGTGACCGCGCGCGCGGGCGCGGCGGAGCGGTCGATCTCCAGCTCGTCGAGTTCGGGGGCGCTCCGGAGAAACTCCTTGAAGTCCGTGCCGGAGCGCTTGAGCCGCTCGTACTCCTCGACGTCGATCACCACGACCACCTCCTGGCCATGCCGGGTCACGTACTGCGGGCCATCCTCTCCGACGGCCCTGACAAGTTCGCTGAACCGCTGCTTGGCCTCCTGCAGTTGCCAACGGTTGGCCACGACGACCTCCCCGAGACGAATCTGTCTAGACAGACTAGATGGTTTGCTGCGGCTAGTCCAGCTCGACCAGTAGGTCGCCACCCTCCACCTGCTGCACGGCACCGATGGCCAGCCGGGCCACCCGCCCGCCGGTGGCCGCCGTGATGCCGGCCTCCATCTTCATCGCCTCGATGGTCGCCACGGTCTGCCCGGCGGACACCGTGTCGCCCTCCGCGACGGCCAGCGTGACCACCCCGGCGAACGGCGCCGCGACGTGCTTCGGGTTGCCCCGGTCGGCCTTCTCCGCCGCCTTCACGTCGGTGGCCACCGACTCGTCCCGCACCTGGATCGGCCGCAGCTGGCCGTTCAACGTGGCCAGTACGGTGCGGAAACCCCGCTCGTCCGGCTCCGAGATGGCCTCCAGGCCGATCAGCAGGGTGACCCCGGGCTCGAGTTCCACCTCGTGCTCGGTGTCGGTCTCCAGCCCGTAGAGGAAGTCCCGGGTGGACAGCACCGAGGTGTCCCCGTAGGACTCCCGGTGCGCCTCGAACTCCTTGGTCGGGCCGGCGAACAGCAGCCGGTTCAGCGTGCGCCTGGGCTCCTCGCGCAGCCCCTTGCGGTCGTCGTCGCCGAGTGCGGTCTCCCCCTTCGCGGGAGAGCGGCCCTCGAGAGCGCGGGACCGGAACGGCTCCGGCCATCCGCCGGGCGGGTCGCCCAGCTCGCCGCGCAGGAAGCCGACCACCGAGTCCGGCACGTCGAACCGGCCCGGGTCGGACTCGAACTCCTTCGGGTCCACGTCCGCGCCGACCAGGTGCAGCGCCAGGTCCCCCACCACCTTGGACGACGGCGTGACCTTGACCAGCCGCCCCAGCATCCGGTCGGCGGCCGCGTAACAGTCCTCGATCTTCTCGAACCGCTCGCCGAGGCCCAGCGCGATGGCCTGCTGGCGCAGGTTGGACAGCTGCCCGCCGGGGATCTCGTGGGTGTAGACGCGGCCGGTGGGCGAGGTCAGCGCCGACTCGAACGGCGCGTACACCTTGCGCACGGCCTCCCAGTACGGCTCCAGGTCGTTCACCTCGACTAGGCCCAGGCCGGTGGTCCGCTCGGTGTGGTCGGTGCCGGCCACCAGCGCGGACAGCGAGGGCTGCGAGGTGGTGCCGGACATCGAGGCCACCGCCGCGTCCACCGCGTCCACCCCGGCGTCGATCGCGGCCAGCAGCGTGGCCAGCTGCCCCCCGGCGGTGTCGTGGGTGTGCAGGTGCACCGGCAGGTCGAAGCGGTCGCGCAACGCGGTCACCAGGGTGCGCGCGGCCGGCGGGCGCAGCAGGCCGGCCATGTCCTTGATGGCCAGCACATGCGCACCGGCCTCGACCGACTGCTCGGCCAGCCGCAGGTAGTAGTCCAGCGTGTAGAGCTTCTCCGCCGGGTCGGACAGGTCGGCGGTGTAGCACAGCGCGACCTCGGCGATCGCGGTCCCGGTCTCCCGGACGGCGTCGATGGCCGGGCGCATCTGGGACACGTCGTTCAGCGCGTCGAAGATTCGGAAGATGTCGACGCCGGTCTTCGCCGCCTCGGCGACGAAGGCATCGGTCACCTCCACCGGGTAGGGCGTGTAGCCGACCGTGTTGCGCCCGCGCAGCAGCATCTGCAGGCACAGGTTGGGCGCCGCCTCCCGCAGCGCGGCCAGCCGCGCCCACGGGTCCTCGGCCAGGAAGCGCAGCGCCACGTCGTAGGTGGCGCCGCCCCAGCACTCCAGCGAGAGCAGCCCGGGCAGCATCCGGGCCACGTGCGGGGCCACCGCCAGCAGGTCCTTGGTGCGCACCCGGGTGGCCAGCAGGGACTGGTGCGCGTCCCGGAAGGTGGTGTCGGTGACCCCGACGGTGGTCTGCTCGCGCAGCCGGCGGGCGAACCCCTCGGGTCCCAGCTCGCGCAGCAGCTGCACGGAACCGTCCGGGGCCGGCGGCAGCAGGTCCACCTGGGGCAGCTTGGTGACCGGGTCGACCACCTTCGGGCGCGGCCCGTGCGGCTTGTTGACCGTGGTCGCGGCCAGGTACGAGAGCACCCGGGTACCCCGGTCGGCCGGCTGCCAGGCGGTCAGCAGGTGCGGGCGCTGCTCGATGAACGAGGTGGTCACCCGGCCGGCCTGGAAGTCCTCGTCGGCCAGCACGGCCTGCAGGAACGGGATGTTCGTGGACACGCCGCGCACGCGGAACTCGGCGACGGCGCGACGGGCGCGGCGGACGGCGGTGGCGAAGTCCCGCCCCCGGCAGGTCAGCTTGGCCAGCATCGAGTCGAAGTGCGCGCTCACCTCGGCGCCGGTGTGCACCGTGCCGCCGTCCAGCCGGACGCCGGAGCCGCCCGGCGAGCGGTAGGTGCTGATCACCCCGGTGTCCGGGCGGAAGCCGTTGGCCGGATCCTCGGTGGTGATCCGGCACTGCAGCGCGGCCCCGCGCAGCGTGATGGTGTCCTGGGACAGCTCCAGGTCGGCCAGCGTCTCACCGGCGGCGATGCGCAGCTGCGAGGCCACCAGGTCCACGTCGGTGACCTCCTCGGTCACCGTGTGCTCCACCTGAATGCGCGGGTTCATCTCGATGAACACGTGGTCGCCGCGCTCGTCCAGCAGGAACTCCACCGTGCCGGCGTTGCGGTAGCCGATGGCGCGGGCGAAGGCGACCGCGTCGGCGCAGATCCGGTCCCGGGTGTCCGGGTCCAGGTTCGGCGCCGGGGCGATCTCCACCACCTTCTGGTGCCGGCGCTGCAGGGAGCAGTCCCGCTCGAACAGGTGGATGGTGTCACCCTCACCGTCGGCCAGTACCTGCACCTCGATGTGCCGGGGGTTCACCACGGCCTGCTCCAGGAACATCCGGCCGTCGCCGAACGCCGCGTCCGCCTCGCGCATCGCCGCCTCCAGCGACTCGCGCAGCTCGCCGGCGCCGGCCACCCGGCGCATGCCCCGGCCACCCCCGCCGGCCACCGCCTTCACGAACACCGGGAACCCGATGTCGTCGGCGGCGGCGAGCAGCGTGGCCACGTCGTCGGAGGCCTCCGAGGAGCGCAGCACCGGCAGCCCGGCCGCCCGCGCGGCATCCTTCGCGCTGGCCTTGTTCCCGGTCAGGTGCAGCACCTCGGCGGTAGGCCCGACGAAGGTGATGCCGGCCTCCGCGCAGGCCTCGGCCAGGTCCGGGTTCTCGGACAGGAAGCCGTAGCCGGGGTAGACGGCGTCCGCGCCGGCCCGCCGGGCGGCCTTGACGATCTCGTCCACCGACAGGTAGGCGCGTACCGGGTGGCCCGGCTCGCCGATCTGGTAGGACTCGTCGGCCTTGAGCCGGTGCAGGGAGTTCCGGTCCTCGTGCGGGAACACCGCCACGGTGCCGATGCCTAGCTCGTACGCGGCGCGAAACGCGCGAATCGCAATCTCGCCGCGGTTGGCGACGAGCACCTTGCGAAACATCTTGCCTCCAGGTTGGCCGATCGGGCTACCTTGTGAAGTACCGGTTGGACAAGCAGAAACCTCATCACACCGCCGCCCCGGCCCGCACGGAAGCCCACCGCAGCCATGCATCGAAGGCGCTACCACCGCTACCACCGGCACTACCCGCGCCGGCACGTCCTACTCCGCCTGGTAATCCTTGCGTTGCTGGTAGGCCTGGTGATCCGGCCCGAAGTGGTGCTGCCCGGCCTGGCGTGGGCGTTCGGCGTGGGCCTGGTGGCCACTGTGATCGGAGTAACCCTGGTGCGCCGGGCGATCCGCCGGATCTTCCGGCGGCGCGTGCGGGGCCCGGCGGCCCCTCTGCCCCGGCCGGCGGAGCCGGAATGGGCGGCCACCGCCCGCCGGTTCGAGCAGCTGCGCGCCGAGTACGGGGCCTACGAGTGCGACGCGCTGGAGGTGCTGCGGCTGCCCGCGCTGGCCGACGTCACCGTGCCGGCCACCGGCCGGTTCGTGGACGCGTTCGCGGCCGCGCAGGCGCTGCACACCGAGACCGAGCCGCCGGCCGAGTACGCGGCCCGCTACCGGCACGCGGTGGAGCACGCCTGGCGTTGCTGGCGGGCCGCCCGGGAGGCCGCCGAGCGGATCCGACTGGCCGGGTTGCCGGCCGAGGAACGCGCCACCGTGCAGCGCCTGATCAAGCTGCTCACCATGGCCCGGGACAGCGGAAACGACGCCGAGCGCCTGGCCGCCTACGCCAAGGCCCGCACCGAACTGGCCCGGCTGGACCGCACCGGTCGGCTCCAGGTCCCCCGCCCGGCGCTGGCCAGCCTGGACGCGGCCGCCCGGGCCAGCCTGCCCGCCCCGGCCCCCGCTGGCGATGACTTCCCGGAGGTCGCGCGGTCTTACCAGGTATGACATCACCGCAAAAGATCGTCACCCCGGACAAGTGGCTAGCCGCCCGCGTCGAGCTGCTGAAGAAGGAGAAGGAGCTGACGCGGCTGCGCGACGCCATCGCCGCCGAACGCCGCGAGCTGCCCTGGGTCAAGATCGAGAAAGAGTACGTCTTCGACGCGCCGGACGGCCCGGTCTCGCTGGCCGACCTGTTCGAAGGGCGCAGCCAGCTGGTCGTCAAGCACTACATGATGGCGCCGGGCCAGACCACCCCGTGCGTCGGTTGCGCGTTCGAGGCGGACCACGTCAGCGGGGCGCTCACCCACCTGAACAACCACGACGTCTCCTACGCGGCGGTGGCCAGGGCGCCGATCGGGGAGATCGAGCCGTTCCGCCGGCGGATGGGCTGGGAGTTCCGGTTCGTGTCGTCGTTCCGGAGTGACTTCAACTACGACTTCAACGTGTCCTTCCCGGCCGACCGGGTGCCGGACGGGACGATCTACTACAACTACCGGGAGTGCCAGGTCCCGCTGGAGGACCTCTCCGGCCGCAGCGTGTTCCACCGGACACCGGACGGGGAGATCTTCCACACCTACTCGTCGTACGGCCGCGGCGGCGAGGAGTTGCTGACCACATACGCGTTCCTGGACATCACGCCGTTCGGCCGCCGCGAGAACGGCCCGAACCACTCGCTCACCGACTGGGTGCGGCCGCACGACCGGTACGACGAGGGCGGGACCGTGGAGTTCACCGGGCGGTACCACGCCCCTTCGGCTTAAGGGGCCGGTGAGGGTTCTTCAAGAGCGCTTGGACGGCCGCGGTTGGGTTGGTCTGCCGCGGCTGGCGCTCGGCCCGTTGCGTCTGGTGCCGGATGCGGCCCGTTTCAAGATCGACATCAACCTCAGGGCCCTTTTCGAGACGCAAGAGGGCCGTCAGGTTGATGTCGATCTTGAGTCTTAGTCGAAACCCGCCGCCTGGAGCCCCACTTCATGGTCAACAGGGCATAGTGGTCGCCCCAAGGCACCCAAAGTGGCCACCATGCCATGGTGATCATGGCGGAGGGCCTCCGCAACCGCCGGACCAGGCCAACCAGCACAACGCAACGGGCCAAGCCCCAGTCGCGGCCGACCAACCCAACCGCGGCCGTCCAAGCGCCCTTAAAGAACCGGCACCGCATCCAGCCGGACGCCGTCAGCCCGAGGAGGCCAGCTTCCCGAGCCGATACGCACCCGCACCCAACCCATCCAACACCGCTTCGCACGTTCCAGCGGCATCCAACCGGCTGGAGTCGAGCACGTGCGGCTCCAACTCGCTCAGCTCCGCGAACTGACCGTGCAACAACCGCACCGGCTCCGGGTCGGTGAGATCATCGACGCCGGTCCGGGCGGTGGCGCGATGCAAGGTGGTGCCTTCGTCCGGGCGCAGCACCACGTAATGCAGCTCGATCCCGATAGCCTCCGCCCGGAATACCGGCAGGAACCACGGACCCACTATGCCGTCGCAGACCACGTCGTAACCACCGGCCGCGTAACCACAGGCGGCCCGGGCCAGCACGCCGATCACCACCTGGTTCTGCCGGTGCGCCTCGGGCAGGTAGGGCTCCACGGCGCCCCGCCGGATGTAGTGCCAGAAGTCGTCGGTGTGCAGGTGGACGCCCAGGTCGAACGTGTCCACCAGCAATCTCGCGACGGTGCTCTTGCCGGCGCCCGGCGGCCCGGTGAGGATGACCACTCGGCCGGTCATGCCTTCTCCAGGTACTCGGCCCGGTCCTCGTCGACGATCTCCGCGACCATCCCGGCCAGGCCGGGATGCTGTTCCAGGAAGGGGTCGGCGGCGACCAGCCGCCATGCGGTGTCCCGCGCGTCGGCGATGGTGCGCTCGTCGCGCAGCAGGGACAGCAGGCGCAGCCCGGAGTTGCGGCCGGACTGGGAAGCGCCCAGCACGTCCCCCTCCCGGCGCAGCTCCAGGTCCATCCGGGCCAGCTCGAAGCCGTCGGTGGTGGACGCGGCCGCGTCCAGCCGGACCCGGGCCGGGCTGGCCGCCGGGGCCTCGGTGACCAGCAGGCACACCCCGGGCGCGGAGCCCCGGCCCACCCGGCCCCGCAGCTGGTGCAGCTGGGACAGCCCGAACCGGTCCGCGTCCATGATCACCATGGCGGTGGCGTTCGGCACGTCGACCCCGACCTCCACCACCGTGGTGGCGACCAGCACGTCCAGCTGGCCGAGCGCGAACGAGCGCATCACCGCGTCCTTCTCGTCGCTGGGCAGCCGGCCGTGCAGCACCCCGATGCGCAGGCCGGCCAGCGGGCCGTCGACCAGCATCGGGGCGACTTCCTCGACGCCCATGGCCGGGCGCTTCTTCGGTTCGTCCTCGGCCAGCACGTCGTCCAGGGCCTGGAGCTCGGCCTCGTTCATCGTCTCGAAGTCCAGCTCGTCCAGGTCGTCGGTGCCGCCGATCCGGGGGCACACCACGAAGGCCTGGTGGCCGCCGGACACCTCCTCCCGCACCCGCTCCCACACCCGGGGCAGCCAGGCCGGCTTCTCCCCGGCCGGCACCACCGTGGTGGAGATCGGCGAACGGCCCAGGGGCAGCTCGCGCAGCGCGGAGATCTCCAGGTCGCCGTACACCGTCATGGCCACCGTGCGCGGGATCGGGGTGGCCGTCATGACCAGCAGGTGCGGGGTCGTCCCGCTGTCCCGGGTGCGCAGCGCGTCGCGCTGCTCCACCCCGAACCGGTGCTGCTCGTCCACCACCAGCAGCCCCAGGTCGTGGAACTGCACCTTGTCCTGGATCAGTGCATGGGTGCCGACCACGATGCCCGCCTCGCCGGTCATGACGTCCAGCAGTGCCTGCTTGCGCACCTTGGCCGGCAGCGAACCGGTGAGCAGGGTGACCTTGGTGGCCTGGTCGGCCGCGCCCAGCTCGCCGGCGTCGCCCAGGGGGCCGAGCAGGGCGCGCAGCGTGCGGGCGTGCTGCGCGGCGAGGACCTCGGTGGGGGCGAGCATGGCGGCCTGCCGGCCGGCGTCCACCACGCGCAGCATGGCGCGCAGCGCCACGATGGTCTTGCCGGCGCCGACGTCGCCCTGTACCAGGCGGTTCATCGGGTGCTCGACGGACAGGTCGAGGCTGATCGCCTCGCCCACCTCGCGCTGGCCCTGGGTCAGCTCGAAGGGCAGCCGGGCGTCGAAGGTGTCATAGATGCCCCCGGCGGCCGGCGGGCAGGCCGGCGCCGGGCGCAGCAGCGCGGACTGCCGGCGCTGCGCCAGGGCCAGCTGAACGGCCAGCGCCTCGTCCCAGACCAGCCGCTCACGGGCGGTCCGCCAGTCCCGGTCGGTCTTGGGCAGGTGGATGTCGTGCAGCGCGCCGCCAAGGGCGGGCAGGCCGCGCTCGGCCAGCACCTCCAGCGGCATCGGGTCGGTCGGCTCGTCCAGCACGTTCAGCACCTGGCGCACGCAGCGGGCGACCTGCCAGGAGGCCAGCTTGGTGGTCGCCGGGTAGATGGGGAAGATCGCTCCGGCGAACTCGTCCAGCTCGTCCAGCTCGTCGCCGTCCCCCTTGAAGATCATCATGTCCGGCTGGTTGAGCTGCAGCTTGCCCCGGAAGGCGGTGACCTTGCCGGAGAAGAGCCCGGTGCGCCCGGCCACCAGGTCGCCCTGGAAGCGGCGGTTGAAGAAGGTGCAGCTCAGCCGGTGCGAGCCGGAGCCGATCACCACGTCCATGATGGTGCCCCGGCGCTGGCGCATCGGCCGGCTGTTCACCGAACGGATCTCCGCGAGCACCGTGACGTGCTCGCCCAGGGTCAGCTTGGACAGGTCGGTCAGCTTGCCCCGCTCGCCGTACCGGCGCGGGTAGTGGCGCAGCAGCTCGCCCACCGTGTTCAGGTCCAGGTGCTCGGCCAGTGCTTTCGCCGAGCGCTTCCCGACCAGCGGCTCCAGTTGACTGTCCAGGTCGGTCATTCCACTCCCAACTGCACGGGCCGCCCGGCGGGCCCGCCCGGGTAGCAGGTCACTTCCACCTCCGGGTGGGTCTGTCGCAGGTGCCCGGCGAGGTACTCGCCCAGCTCGGCCGTGCCGCCCTCGTCCGGTTGCCCGAGCAGCACGGTGACCAGCTCGCCGCCGGTGGTGAGCATCCGGTCCACCAGCTGGGCCGCGCCCTTCCGCAGATCCTGCTCGATGAGCACCACCTCGCCGTCCACCAGGCCCAGCACATCCCCGGCGAAACACCGGCCGGCCCAGGTCAGGGCCTCGCTCTCGGCGATCCGGATCACCCCGGTGCGGGTCGCGGCGGCGGCCTCGGCCATCGCCACCACGTCGGCGCCGGAGCGGCGCTCGGGGTCGTGCACGGCCAGCGCGGCCAGCCCCTGCAGGACCGACGAGGTGGGTACCACCACGACGTCGGTGTCCGTGCGGCCGGTGGCCCGGAACTGGTCGGCCGCCTCCTCGGCAACCTGGTTGAGGTCCATGTCGTTGGGCAGCACCACCACGTGCCGCGCCTGGCAGCCGGCCACCGCGGCGACGATCTCGGCCACGTCCGGCTGCCGGTCGGGCGGCGCGACCAGTGCGGTCACCCCGTCCGTCCGGACCAGGTCGGCCAGCTCCCGCCCGGTGACCAGCGCGACCACCGCGCGGTCCCGCACGAACCGCCCGTCGTCGGCCCCCCGCTCGGCCAGCTGGTCGGCGAACCGGACCACGGTGATCCGCCTCGGCTGGCCGGCCTCCAGGCCGACCTCGATCGCCGCGCCCACGTCGGTGCAGTGCACGTGCACGTTCCACATCGCGGTTCCGCCCACCTGGCCGTCCCCGACCACCACCACCGAGTCGCCCAGCTCGGCCAGCCGCTCGCGCATCAGCTCCACCCGGTCCGGCGAGCTGCCCTCCAGCAGGTACATCACCTCGTAGTCGAACTCGGCCGACCCGGACTCCCGGTCGGCGATCAGCGCGTCCCGCTCCCGGGACCGGAAGCTGGGCCGGTACGTGCCGGTCCCGGTCACCACGTCCACCGGGCGACCGCTCAGCACCGCCAGCAACGCCTCCAGAATGAGCACCAGGCCCTTGCCGCCCGCGTCGACCACGCCCGCCCGGGCCAGCGTGGGCAGTTGGCGGGGGGTCTCGGCCAGCGCGGTCCCGGCGGCGGTGACCGCCGCGTCCAGCACCCGGACCAGTTCCCTCGGCCCGTCCTCCCGGGCCCGCGCGGTCTCGGCCTCCCGGGTCGCCGCGCGGGCGGCGGCGCTCAGCACGGACAGGATGGTGCCCTCCACGGGGTGGCTGACCGCGGCCCGGGCCAGCTCGTCGGCCCGGCTCAGCGCGGCGGCCAGGGTCCGGCCGTGCTCACCCAGGTACTCGCCGGCGTGCAGCGCCTCGGACAGCCCCCTCGGCAGTTGGGAGACGATCACCCCGGAGTTGCCCCTGGCCCCGCGCAGCGCGCCGCTGGCCAGTGCGGCGGCCGCCTCGGCCGACCCGGCCGTGGCCGGCAGGCGGCCCAGCGCGTCGGCCGCCGCGCGCATGGTGAGCGCCAGGTTGCTGCCGGTGTCCGCGTCCGGCACCGGGAACACGTTCAACCGGTCCAGCTCTTCCCGGCGCGCCTCGAGCACCCGCACCGCGGCGTCCGCCCAGCGCCGGATCGCCGCCGCGTCCAGAACCCGCAACACCGACCCCCGCTCCTCCCCGCTGGTTGCGCCTGCCGAGCGTAGGACATCCCCCGGGTTGGCCGGTCGCCGAACCGGTCGCTACCCTGTTATGGAACAGCTCCGGCGCGCCCGCCGGTCGCGCGCGTGCGATGCGCGCATCCCGATCGAACACAAGGAGTTATCGACGTGGCTGCCGTCTGCGACGTCTGCGGTAAGGGTCCGGGCTTCGGTATGTCCGTGTCGCACTCGCACCGCCGTACCCACCGCCGGTGGAACCCGAACATCCAGACCGTCCGGGCCGAGGTCGGCGGTACCCGCCGGCGGCTCAACGTCTGCACCTCGTGCCTCAAGGCCGGCAAGGTGGCCCGCGCCTGAGCCGGCCCCACTCGCGAAAAACCCGCCGCACGGCTTGGCCGGCGGCGGGTTTTTGCGTGCTCCGGGGAGCCTTAAGTCTCAGATGACCGTGACCTGCTCGGCCTGCGGTCCCTTCTGACCCTGCGTGATGTCGAACTCAACACGCTGGTTCTCCTCCAGCGAGCGGTACCCGTTGCCGTTGATGGCCGAGTAGTGGACGAACACGTCCTTGTCGCCTCCATCAGGAGTGATGAAGCCGAAGCCCTTCTCGCTGTTGAACCACTTGACCGTGCCCTGCGCCATGTTTCTGTTCCTCTACTAGCCGAGATATGCGCGTGTGCGCGTCACCGATGCTCCCAGAACCGGGCCCAGGACACAATGCGGGGCCTCGATCGTGGGGTGGACAGCCTAAGGAAGCTTCCAGTCGATCGGGTCCGCGCCACGCTCGGTGAGCAGGGCATTCACCCGGCTGAACGGTCGAGAGCCGAAGAAACCGCGGTCCGCCGACATCGGGCTGGGGTGCGCCGACTCGATGCACGGCACGCCCGAGCCGAGCAGCGGGCGCAGCGTGCGCGCGTCCCGTCCCCAGAGGATCGCCACCAGGGGCACCGGCCGGGCAGCCAGCGCACGAATGGCCTGGTCGGTGACGTCCTCCCAGCCCTTGCCCCGGTGTGAGGCGGGCTGGCCGGGCTGCACGGTGAGCACCCTGTTCAACATCAGCACGCCCCGCTCGGTCCACGGCGTGAGGTCGCCGCAGGACGGAACCGGGTGCCCCAGGTCCTCGCCGTACTCCCGGAAGATGTTCGCCAGGCTGCGTGGCACCGGCCGGGTCTCCGGCGAGACCGAGAACGACAGCCCGACCGGGTGCCCCGGGGTCGGGTAGGGGTCCTGCCCCACGATCAGCACCCGGACCTCGTCGAACGGCTGCTGGAACGCCCGCAGGATGTGCTCCCCCGCCGGGAGGTAGCGGCGGCCGGCCGCGATCTCGGCGCGCAGGAACTGGCCCATGGAGGCGATGTTCTCGGCGACCGGTTCGAGCGCCTTCGCCCAACCCGCCTCGACCACCTCCGCCAGCGGTTTCGCCGTCATGACCGATCCAATCTGCGCAGTTCCGCGCGAAATCGCTTGCCGCGTTGTACGTAGGACTCGACGGCGAAATCGAAGTAGTTCTCCGGCACCTGGTAGCCCTCGCGCACCCTCGCCGGCACGCCCAGGGCCATCCGCCGGGCGGGCACGTGCGCGTTGGGCGAGACCACCGCACCGGCGGCGACCACCGCGCCCTCGTCCACCCGGGCGCCGTTGAGCACCACCGAGCCGGACGAGATCAGGCAGCCGTCGCCGACCACCGCCGACTCGATGTGCACGTTGTGGCCGATCGTCACCCGGTCGCCGATCACCGTGTCTTGCACCACAGTGCAGTGGATGATCGTGCCGTCCTGAATGCTGGTGCGCTCGCCGACCACGATGCCGCCGTCGTCGCCGCGCAACACGGCGGTCGGCCACACCGTGGTGAACGCCCCCAGCGTGACGTTCCCGATCACCACCGCGTCCGGATGCACGTAAGCATCCGGATGAATATCGGGCTCACTGGCTCCGAGGGCGTAGATCGGCACGGCTTCGGAGCCTATCCCCACCGCTGATTCAGTCACTTCAGCAGGGTGATTCAGTCACTTCAGGCGTAGCAGGTCAGCGGCTTGCCGCCGTTGTAGGCGATCATGTCGTTGAGCGCGGCCACGAGGTCGATCGGGCCGCCCGGCGGGGTGTCGCCCAGCTCGGCGTAGGCCCGGTGCAGGTTGCCCACGATCCGCTCGACGTCCAGCAGGTCGGCGTAGCCGCCGAGGTCGACCTGTTTGGCGGCGTCCAGCGGTGACAGCCCGGCGGCCTTGCCGGCTCGCGCGGTGTCCAGCACGAACCGCAGGTAGCCGAGCACCTCGTCGATCAGCGCGGGGCCGCTCACCGGGCCGTGGCCGGGCACGATGGTCTGCGCACCGAGCGGCTTGACCACGTTCTCCAGCACGTCGATCGCCCCGGCCACCGAGCCCATCAGCAGGAACGGCGTGCCGCCCTGGAAGAGCAGGTCGCCGCAGAACAGCACGGACCGCTCGGGCAGCCAGACGATGGAGTCGTTGGTGGTGTGCGCCGGGCCGCCGACGTGGCGCACCTCGCAGCGCAGCTCGTCGGACCACACGGTGACGCCCTCGGTGTAGGTCAGGAACGGCGGCGCCAGGGAGAGGCCGCCCCAGTCCACGGGCGTCCAGAAGGGCAGCTGCCCGGGTGTGCCGGCAGCCAGCAGCTCCTCCCGGGTGCGCTCGTGCGCGACGATGGTGGCCTCGCCGAACAGGCAGTTGCCGAAGGTGTGGTCACCGTGGTGGTGGGTGTTGATTAGCGTGCGCACCGGCCGGTCGGTGACCCGCGCGATGGCCTCCCGGTACGCCCGCGTGCGCCGCTCGGTGGAGCAGGCGTCGACGCTGATCACCCCGCGCTCGCCGACCAGGAAACCCGTGTTGTTGATCCACCAGCTGCCGTCCGGCTGGATGTAGGCGTAAACGCCGTCGCTGACCTCGACGACCTCCGGCGGCCCCAGGTGGGCCGGCGGCTCCACTCGCGATGAGCTCATGGCGTCACCCTATGCGCCTGATCGACAGCCCGCCTGGACGCTGAGGCGGGCACCCGCGAGGATGTGCGCCATGAGATCGACTCGGCGGGCCGGGGTGCTGGCCGCGCTGGCCCTGCTGGGCGTTCTGGCCGGGTGCTCGGGCGGCCCCGCCGAACCCGACCAGGCGGCGCCGGACCAGGCCGGGCCGTCAGTCGGGTACCGCGACGAGACCAACGGTTTCGGCATCGACCCGCCCCAGGGCTGGCGGATCGGCGCCGGCCCGGAGCAGGCGGCGGTCACCTTCCTGCTGCCGGCCCCGGACACCTCGGCCGGCCCGCCGGTGACGGTGACCATGAACGTGGTCACCGCCGCCACCGAGGACGACCTGGCGACCACCGTCACCCAGACCCGCCAGCAGCTGCCCGCCCTGGCGCCGGGCTACCACCCGGTGGTCGACGAGGCGGTGACCCTGCCCAGCGGGTTACCGGGCCACCTGTTCGGCTCCACCTTCACCCAGCAGATCACGATGCGGAACCTGCAGCTGGTGGTCGTGGTCCCGGGCAAGATCTACGTGGTCACGGCCACCACGCCGGACGCCAGCTTCCCCCGGCACGAACCGGTGATCCGCAAGTCCATGATGTCCCTGGTCCTGCTCTAGGCGGCGTAGGTCTCCAGGTAGGCGGTGACCAGGCGGCGGGCCTCGTCGAGGGTGGCGTCGTCGCCGGTGGTCGGGGTGCGCCGGAACGCCACGTCGAACAGGCGGTTTCCGGCCTCGAAGGCCAGTTGCATGACCAGCAGTGGCGTGTCCTCGCGCAGGAGCCCGCGCTCGGTCGCCAGCCGCCACACGTGCTCGGCGGTCGCATCGTCGAACGCCTGGACCAGCTCCCGCAGCGGGTCGCTGCGCCCGGAGAACCACAGCTCCACACAGCTCGGGTGCTCGCGGAAGTAGCCGAGCATCGAGTCGATCACCGCGTCGACCGCCGCGCGCAGCGAGACCGGTCGCGCCTCATCCTCCAGTGCGGTGGAGACCCGCTGGTCGAGGGCGCGGATGTGGCGCCGGATGAGCTCGGCGTCCACCTGGTTGCGGTCGGAGAAGTAGTGGTAGACCGAGGCCGTGGGGATGCCGGCGCGTTCACCGATGGCCTTGAGGGTCGCCGCCGGGTAACCCTCCCCGCCGAGGATCCGCTCGGCGGCGTCCAGGATCGCCTCGACGCGTTCCACCCCTCGGCGCTGTAGCACGGCGTTGGGCCGCGCGGGGGCTTGCCGGGCCCGCGCCCCGGAAAACTCGACCACGATTCGAGATCGTATCAACCGAGGTCTTGACGACGTCAATGCCAAGAGTCAAACTCGAATCGAGTTCGATTACATGTCGGGATGACGAGGAGAGACCCATGGCGAGGACGAAGGTGGTCTTCATCGGCGCGGCCGGTGAGATGTGCCGGGTGGCGATCGAACAGTTCGCCCTGGCCCCCGGCGGCCGGGAGCTGGTGCTCACCGACATTCGCCCGGAGTCACTCGAACCCCTGGCCCGGAAGCTGCCGGCGGGGCGGGCGAGTGTCCATCGCCTGGATCTCTTCGACGACCAAGCCCTGCGGAAGCTGGTGGGCGACGCGGCGCTGGTGGTCCTCGGCGCCGGCCCGTACATCCGGACCTCGGCACCGGTGATCGAGGCCTGCCTGGAGGCGAAGGTGCCCTACCTCGACTTCGACGACGACGTCGAGAGCACCGAACACGCCCTGAGCCTGGACCAGAAGGCCCGGGCGGCGGGCGTACCGGTCTACGTCGGCTGCGGGGCCTCACCGGGCATGTCCAACGTCCTGGCCGTCGACGCCGCGAGCGATCTCGACACCGTCGACGTCATCGACCTCTGCTGGCTGGTGGGCGACGAGCGCCCCGCCGTGGGCCGGGCCGTCCTCGAGCACCTGCTGCACATCTCCGCCGGCGACTGCCTGACCTGGGAGCAGGGTCGCCAGGTGGTGCACGAGACGTTCGTGGAGACCGGCACCTTCCCCATCCTCGCCGGCGCAGCGGACGTGCTGCTGTACGAGACCGCCCACCCCGAACCCGTCACCCTGCCCCGCCGCTACCCCGGCGCGCGGCGCATCCGCTGCGTCGGCGGGCTCGACCCGGCCCCGCTGAACGGGCTGGCCCGCGGCATGGGCCTGGCCGTCCAGGAGGGGCGGATGACGGCCCGGGAGGCGGTGGACTTCATCGAGGACGTCGTCAAGGGCGGCCCGGGCTCGGCCAAGGGCTGGCGCAACACCCTGCGGGGCATGGCGGGCCAGGTCCGCCGGGGCGAGTGCGGCCCGACCGAGATGGCCAGGTTCCTGGCGATGTCCGCGCTGCGCCGCACCTACCCGTACCGCGGCGGCCTGCTGGCCCAGGTCTACGGCACCAGGAACGGCAAGCCGGCGGTCTCCGCCCGGCGCACCCGGATGCGCCCCCACGGCGCGCTCAACAACATGGGCGGCGTCACCGGCACGGCCTGTGCCGCGTTCGCGCTGCTCGCGCTGGCCGACCCGGAGCGGAAGGGCGCGTTCGCACCCGAGGACTGGGCCGACCCGGCGGCCTTCTACCAGGCGCTCGAGCAGGTCGGCGTGGCCCGCCACGAGATCGTCGAGACGGTGGCCTGAGGAGATGGCCCGGCTGCCGGTGGCCGGCAAAGCAACGGACAACATCTTCTACTTGATCGGCTGCAATGGGCCCGGCCTGGCCCAGGCTCCCCACCTCGGCTCACTCGCCGACCGGCTCCACCGGGCGGCCCGGTGAGCGGCCACCGCGCCGCCGACGTGGCCGTCATAGGGGCCGGGCTCGCCGGCCTCACGGCCGCCCGCGAGCTGACCCGGTCGGGGCACTCGGTGGTCGTGCTCGAGGCCAACGAGCGGGTCGGCGGCCGGACGGTCAACGTCGAGGTCGCCCCGGGGGTGGTGGCCGACGGAGGCGGCCAGTGGGTGGGCCCCGGGCAGGACCACATCCTCGCCCTCATCGACGAGCTCGGGCTGGCGACCTTCGACACGCACATCCACGGCCGGCACGTCTACCTGCGCGACGGCCGGAGGAAGTTGTTCACCGGGCCGATCCCGCCGATGTCCCGGGCCGCCTTCGCGGACTTCGCGCAGGCGCAGCTGCGGCTGGAGCGGATGGCCCGGTCGGTGCCGGTCGACCGGCCCTGGGCGGCGAAACGGGCGCGCCGGTGGGACGGCACCACCTTCGGCCGCTGGATCGACGTGAACACGCTGACCCGGGAGGCGCGGCGGCTGCTGACGCTCTGCTTCACGATCGTCAACGGCGAGGACCCGCACAGCACCTCCCTGCTGCTGATGCTGTCCCGGATCGCCTCGGCGGGCGGCATCGGGCACCTGATCGAGGTCACCGGCGGAGCCCAGGAGACACGGGTCGCCGGCGGCACCCAGCTGATCGCGCTGACCATCGCCGAGCGGCTGGGCGACCGGGTGGTGCTCGGCTCGCCGGTCACCGAGGTCGTGCGGGACGGCGACGGCGCCCTGGTGAGGTCGCACCGCGCCGAGGTGCGGGCGCGGCACGTCATCGTGGCGATGGCGCCGGCGGACGCGGACCGCATCCGCTTCACCCCGGAGCTCCCGGTCCGCCGCGCCGCCCTGCAGCGCAAGTGGCACAACGGCACGGAGAGCAAGCTCTTCGCCGTCTACGACCGGCCGTTCTGGCGGGATCAGGGCCTGAGCGGGATGGCCCTGACCGACCTGCCGGTGGCCGGGTTCGTGATCGACAACTCCCCGCCCGACGGCAGCCTGGGCATCCTGTTGACCTTCGTCGGCACCGCCGGCGCGGGGTACGGGCTGACCTGGAGCGACGAGATCCTCGACGATCCCGAGGCCCGGCGGGCCGCTTTCGTCGCCGACCTCACCACGATCTTCGGACCGAGGGCCGCGCACCCGGTGGACCTCCTGGAGAAGGACTGGGCGCACGAACCGTGGATCAGCGGCTGCGTCGCCGCCCGGGCTCCCGGGTTGACCACCCAGTACACGACGGCCCTGACCGACCCCGTGGGGCGGGTGCACTGGGCCAGCGCGGAGACCGCCACCCGGAACGAGGGGTACATGGACGGCGCGGTCTCCGAGGGAAAACGGGTCGCCCAGCGGATCGCCCGCGAACTCTGAGCCACCTACGTGCACCGCTGATCCGGGCAATCCGGGCGGCGCCGCACGGGGTGCGGGCTAAACGACGTCACACCTTCTTGTGCGGCGTCGGCCGGTGGTCGCGTTGCCCGGGTGGAGATTGGCACGGCGGTGGGTCGGACGGGCGGCGGGCCGCGGGGATCGAGGGCCTCGGGGTGGTGGAGAGCAGTCGGCGTTCGGCGTGCAGGACGCGTTGGGCCAGCGCGGTCTCCAGCGCGGCACGCAGGTCGGCCAGCCCCTCGGCCGCCCACCGGGCCAGGCAGGCCCGCTCCGCGCCGGCCCGCCGTGACCGGGCCACCTGACCGGCCAGTCCGACCAGCACACCGACCAGCACCGACACCAGCACCAGGCCCAACTCGGCCGGCAGACCCACCGCCCGGGGCGCGGCCAGCGCCGGCTCCACCGCCAGCCGGCCCAGCCCGATCGCGCCGGACACGCTGGCCGCCACGGTCAGCCGGGCCTCCAGGCGGAACCGGGCGGCGCGCCCCGGCGGGCACGACCGGGGCGGGCTGGGCGGTGGCCCGGGACCGAACCGGTGGTTCAGCCGGGCGCCGAACCGGTCGGTCAGCTCCAGGACGGCCGTACGGAACACGGCGGGGAACTCCGCGCGGGCCGGGCCGTGGGCCGATTCCAGGTAGGCCCGGGAGTCGTCGCGCAGCGTGCGCAGCGCCTCGGCCAGCTCACCGGCGGCGCGCAGCCGCGCCTCGGCCAGCTCCGCCCGGGCGCCGGCCGGCGAGGCGCGGCGCGGGCGGATCAGGGGCGCGACCAGGGCAGCGTCGGGTCCGGGCGGAGGCGGCTGGGGCATTCCGGCATGCTCCCCGGCCGCCGTCCCGTCCCGGCGGAGATCGGGCGGACTCGTTCGCGAACGCTAATCGATCAGGCGGTACGCGGGCAGGGTGAGGAACTCGACGAAGTCCGCACTGTCCTTGGCCAGCGCGACCTCCTCGAACACCTCCCGGGCCTGGTCGAACCGGCCGCCGGCGTAGGCGTCGTCACCGACCGCCGAGCGGATCGCGGCCAGCTCCTCGTCGATCACCTTCCGGACCAGTTCCTCGGTGACCACCGCGCCCGAGGTCAGCTTCACCCCGCCGTGCACCCACTGCCAGATCTGCGAGCGGGCGATCTCGGCGGTGGCCGCGTCCTCCATCAGGTTGTTGATCCCGGCGGCGCCGTTGCCGCGCAGCCAGGACTCGATGTACAGGATGCCGACGCTCACGTCGTTGCGCAGCCCGTCCTCGGTCGGCTCGGCCGGCGTGGACGCCACGTCCAGCAACTGGTCGGCGGTCACCGTGACCTCGTCGCGCAACCGGTCCAGCTGGTTCGGCCGGTCGCCGAGCACGCCGTCGAACACCTCGCGGCAGATCGGCACCAGGTCCGGGTGCGCCACCCAGGAGCCGTCGTAGCCGGCGGAGGCCTCGCGCTGTTTGTCCTCCCGCACCTTGGCCACGGCCTTCTCGTTCACCTCGGGGTCGCGGCGGCTGGGGATGAACGCGGCCATGCCGCCGACGGCGAACGCCCCGCGCCGGTGGCAGGTGGCCACCAGCAGCTCGGTGTACGCCCGCATGAACGGCGCGGTCATGGTCACCGCGTTGCGGTCCGGCAGCACGAACTCCGGCCCGGCGTCCCGGAAGTTCTTGATCAGCGAGAACAGGTAGTCCCAACGGCCGGCGTTCAGCCCGGAGGCGTGCTCGCGCAGCTCGTAGAGGATCTCCTCCATCTCGAAGGCGGCGGTGATCGTCTCGATCAGCACGGTGGCCCGGATGGAGCCGTGGGGCACGCCGCGCTCCCGCTGCGCGAAGGTGAACACGTCGTTCCACAGCCGCGCCTCGCGGTGGCTCTCCAGCTTCGGCAGGTAGAACCAGGGCACCGAGGGGTTGTGGAAGAAGTAGAGCCCGAAGTCCACCAGTGCACCGGCGACCGGCCGGCCGTCCACGGTGACGTGCCGCTCGTCCAGGTGCCAACCGCGCGGGCGGACCACGATGGCGGGCTGCTCGGTCGCGGTGACCTTGTACTCCTTGCCCTCCGGGCTGGTGTACGCCATCTCCCCGGTGTTCGCGTCGAGCAGGTTGACCTGCCCGGCGACCACGTTGTGCCAGGTGGGCGTGGTGGCGTCCTCGAAGTCGGCCAGCCACACCTTGGCCCCGGAGTTCAGCGCGTTGATGGTCATCTTGCGCTCGGTCGGCCCGGTCATCTCCACCCGCCGGTCGCGCAGCGCGGGCGGCGCCTCGGCCACCCGCCACTCGGCGGCGCGGATCTCGGCGGTGTCCGGGGGGAAGTCCAGCCGGCCGGTGCGGGCGATCTCCGCCCGGCGCTCCGCGCGGGCGGCGAGCAGCTCACGGCGGGTCGGTTCGAACGTGCGGTGCAGTGCCGCCACGAAGTCGAGCGCCTCGGCCGTGAGCACCTCGTCCTGCCGGTCCACGGGGTAACCGTTGATCTCTGCTGACGTCGTCTGGGCGCTCATAGGACGAGCGTACTTCTACAAAATGGATTTGTCATTTCGCAAGGCGGAAGAATATATCACCCGATCGTGGAGCGTGTCACTCACTTGTCTCACCCTGGGTGGGGCGCCGATCGACGCGGGAACGTAACATTCAAGCTAAAGGGTGTCGCAAGAATTGAGTACGACCCTTTACATGTGACCATCCGCCAGCCAACAATCAGGCATCGGCGCGGAGCCCACGGGCATCGCACCCGCCAACCGGTCGGCAACCGCCGCCCGCGCCCTAACCGAACCGTCGGAGGCTCCCATTACCGGATCGACCCCAGGGGCCAACCCGACGCAGCCGGCCGAGGACGGGCAGCCCCGCATTCCCCGGCCGCGCGCTCCGATCACCGAGTCGATCCGGCGGCTGATGCCGCGCCCGGAGGAACCGGAAGCCATCGACCTGGATGAGGTCTTCGCCACGCTCGCCGAGGTCGCCGTGCGCACCAGCGAGCACGGTTCCTGGCAGGAGCACGCCTGCTTCCTGCTCGGCTCCGCCTCCAGCCAGTGGCAGGTGATCCCGTTCGGCCATCCCGTGGTCTGCGACCTGGTCGCCCGGCTGCGCCAGCTCCCCGGCTTCGACGACGACCGCCTGCTCGACCTGATCGGCTCCCGGGAAACCGGCATCACCGTCCTCTGGCGCGACCCGAGCCTAACCCGCTCCCACTGACCCACCCACCCCCTGATTCAGTGACTCCAGCACGCTGTTTCAGTCACTTCAGCACGCTGATTCAGTGACTTCAGCACGTTGTTTCAGTCACTTCAGCAGGCTGATTCAGTCACTTCAGCAGGCGTGGCGGTCAAATCGCCGGGATGGCGCCGGAACTGGGCTTGAGCGTCGCCCATCGCCACGCACCGAGAGTGACCAGTGCGCTCAGCGCCGGGCCCGCCTCGCGTGATCCGGCGGTGCGACGTGAACCGACCCGGCATGGCCGACCCGCCCCACCTGGCCGAAGTGACTGAAACCGCCTGCCGAAGTGACTGAAACAACGTGCTGAAGTCACTGAATCAGCGTGCTGAAGTGACTGAATCAGGGGGAGGGGGGAGGTGGTGGGTCGGCGCCGGAGTATTTGGGCTGGCCTAATTCTTTAGCTCTCAACTTGACGTTATTCCTCTCAGCAGGAAGACTTTTCCGCCAGGTGGAAGGGAGCTGGCCATGTCCGTCGACGGTGCCGCGCAGCGCGACTTCGAAGTGGCGCTCGGCCCGGACAACGTGATCAGCGACCCGCCCCGGCTGCGCAGCTACGAGTGCGACGGGCTGACCGGCTACCGGGTGGTCCCCGCGCTGGTGCTGCTGCCGCGCACCGCCGAGGAGGTGGCCGCCGCCGTCCGGGTCTGCGCCGCACACGACGTCCCGTTCGTGGCCCGAGGCGCGGGCACCGGGCTGTCCGGCGGCGCGCTGCCGGTGGCGGACGGCGTGGTGATCAGCCTGCAACGATTGCGCCGCGTGCTCGAGGTGGACCCGGTGGACCAGCGCGCGGTGCTCGAGCCCGGCGTTACCAACCTGGACATCACCAAGGCCGCCGCGCCGCACGGGCTCTACTACGCACCCGACCCCTCCAGCCAGCAGGTGTGCACCATCGGCGGCAACGTGGCGGAGAACTCCGGCGGCGCGCACTGCCTGAAGTACGGATTCACCACCAACCACGTGCTCGCCCTCGAGGTGGTGCTGGCCAGCGGCGAGGTGGTGACCCTCGGCGGGGACAGCGCCGAGCAGCTCGGCCCGGACCTGCGCGGGGTGTTCCTCGGCTCGGAGGGCACCGTGGGCATCGCCACCAAGATCACTGTGCGGCTGCTGCGCACCCCGGAGACGGTGCGCACGCTGCTCGCCGACTTCCCCTCGGTGGCCGCGGCGGGCGAGGTGGTCAGCGACGTCATCGCCGCCGGGATCGTGCCGGCCGCCGTGGAGATGATGGACACCCTGGCCATCGAGGCCGCCGAGGAAGCCGTGCACGCCGGTTACACCCGGGGCGTGCCGGCGGCCCTGGTGGTCGAGCTGGACGGGCCGGTGGAGGAGTGCGCCGCGCAGTTCGACCGGGTGCGCGAGATCTGCGAGAGGCACGGCTGCACCCGGCTGCACATCGCCGGTGACGCCGAGGAGCGGGCGGCGATCTGGCGCGGGCGCAAGTCGGCGTTTGCCGCGGTGGGCCGGATCAGCCCGGACTACTTCGTGCAGGACGGGGTGGTGCCGCGCACCCGGCTGGCCGAGGTGCTCGGGCGGATCGCCGACATGGGCGCCGACGAGGGCCTGCGGGTGGCCAACGTGTTCCACGCCGGGGACGGCAACCTGCACCCGCTGGTGCTCTACGACGCCGCGGCCGGGGAGACCGAGCGCGCCGAGGCGCTGTCCGGCCGGATCGCCGAACTGTGCGTCGAGCTGGGAGGGTCCCTCTCCGGGGAGCACGGCATCGGCACCGACAAGGCCTGCTCGATGCCGAAGATGTTCGGCGAGGTGGACCTGGCGGTGATGGCCAGGGTGCGCTCGGCGTTCGACCCGGCCGGGCTGTGCAACCCGGGCAAGCTGCTGCCCACGCCCCGGCTGTGCGGCGAGCGGCCGGGACCGTACCGGCCGCACCCGCTGGAGCAGGCCGGGGTGATCGAGCGGCTATGAGCGTCGTGACCAGGTTGAACCCCACCACGATGGCCGAGGCGGCCGCCGCGCTGGCCGAGACCACCGGCCGGGTGCGCATCACCGGCGCGGGCACCGCGCCCGACTGGGCCGGCGCACCGGCACCGGCCGAGCACCTGCTGGACACCACCGGGCTGACCGGGGTGATCGCCCACCACCCGGCGGACATGACCGTCGAGGTGCGGGCCGGCACGCCGCTGCGCGAGCTGAACACGCTGCTGGCCGCGCACGGGCAGCGGGTCGCGCTGGATGCCGCCCGGGTGGCCCACGGCGCGACCGTGGGCGGTCTGATCGCCACCGCCGACGCCGGCCCGCTGGCGCTGGCCAACGGTTCGATGCGGGACCTGGTGATCGGCGCGGTGCTGGTGCTCCCGGACGGCACCCCGGCCCGCACCGGCAGCCACGTGATCAAGAACGTGGCCGGGTACGACCTGGCCAAGCTGGTGCACGGCTGCCACGGCACCCTGGCCCTGATCGCCGAGGTGACGCTGCGGCTGCACCCGCTGCCCGAGGCGGAAGCCACCGTGCGACTGGCCGGCCCGCTGGACGACGCCGCCGAGGCGACCGGGCGGCTGCTACGCGAGCCGTTGGAGCCGGTGGCGGTCGAGTGGTCGGACGACGCGCTGCTGGTGCGGCTGGAGGGCGGCGCCGCCGCACTGCCGGCCCGGGTGGCCCGGGTGGTCGAGGCGCTCGGCGCCGGGGCCGAGGCGCTGGACGAGGATGCGGCGGCGGCCGCCTGGGACGGGCACGCCGCCCAGGTCCACCCCCACCCCCTTGCTCTGCGTGGAGATACGCAACAAACAGTGCACCCGAGCGGCGCGGTGTTGCGGGTGGGCACCCGGCCGTCCCGGTTGGCGCCACTGCTCGGCGAGCTGGCCGGCACCCGGGTCACCGCCGGCCTGGCCACCGGGGTGGGCACGCTCACCCTGCCTGCCGAACCCGACGTGGTGGCCGAGGCGCACCGCCGGGTACACGCCGTGGGGGGCACATCGATGCTGCGGTCCCGGCCGGCCGGGACGGAACTGCCCGCCTGGGGTCCACCGCCGTCCGCGCTCGGCCTGCTGCGCGCGGTGCACGCCGAGCTGGACCCCACCGGCCGGCTGGGCGCCGGCCGCTTCACTCCCTGGTTGGAGGAAACAGCGTGAGCTCGTTCGACGCCCACCACCCGCCGGCCCGGGAACTGCTGGACGACTGCGTGCACTGCGGTTTCTGCCTGCCCACCTGCCCCACCTACCAGCTGTGGGGCGAGGAGATGGACTCCCCGCGCGGCCGGATCTACCTGATGAGCCTGGCCGAGCAGGGCGAGATCGGCCTGACAGGCGCGCTGCACGAGCACGTGGACGCCTGCCTCGGATGCATGGCCTGCGTGACCGCCTGCCCGTCCGGGGTGCAGTACGACCGGCTGCTCGAGTCGGTCCGGCCGCAGCTGGAGCGCAACGTGCCCAGGCGCCGGGCCGACCGGTGGTTCCGGGACGCGATCTTCGCGCTGTTCCCCCACCGCCGCCGGCTGCTGGCCGCCGCCGTGCCCGGGGTGGCCTACCAGAAGCTGCGCGCGATACCGGCCGTGGCGCGGCTGGCCGCCAAGCTGCCCGGCCGGTTCGCCGCGATGGAGGCGCTGCTGCCGCCGGTGCGGCTGCGCGATGCGTTCGCCCGGCTGCCCGAGCGGATCCCCGCCCAGGGCACCCGCCGGCGCACCGTGGCGCTCCTGGCCGGGTGCGTGCAGGACGTGTTCTTCCACCCGGTGAACGAGGCCACCGCCCGGGTGCTGGCCGCCGAGGGCTGCGACGTGCTCGTGCCGAGGGACCAGCGCTGCTGCGGCGCGCTGGAACTGCACGCCGGCCGGGAGGAGTCCGCGCTGGCCCGCGCCCGCCGGACCATCGCCACCTTCGAGCGCCGCGGCGCCGACACGGTGGTCGCCAACGTGGCCGGCTGCGGTTCCTCCCTGAAGGAGTACGGCGCGCTGCTCGCCGACGACCCGGAGTGGGCCGAGCGGGCGGCCGCCTTCAGCGCCAAGGTGCGCGACGTGACCGAGCTGCTGGCCGAGCTGGAGCCGGTGGCGCCCCGGCACCCGGTGAAGGCGCGCGTGGTCTACCACGACGCCTGCCACCTCGGGCACGCCCAGGGCGTGCGCGCCCAGCCGCGCGCGGTGCTGCGGGCAGTGCCCGGAGTGGAACTGGTCGAACTGGCCGAGGCCGAGCTGTGCTGCGGCTCGGCCGGCATCTACAACCTGGTGGCGCCGGAGGCGGCGGCCGAGCTGGGCGCCCGCAAGGCGGCCAACGTGCGCGCTGCCCGGCCCGACCTAGTGGTCACCGCGAACCCGGGGTGCCTGCTGCAGATCCGCCGCCACCTGGATGCGGACGTGAAGCTGCTGCATCCCGTCCAACTGCTGGACGCCTCAATCCGGGGCGTCCCGGTGCACTGATCACGCACATTTCCGAGGGGAGAGAGCAACGATGCTCTTGGCTTACCAACAGGAGGTCAACGCGGTGGGCGGGTCACTCGCCCTCTCCGCGCTGGCCTCGATGATCCCGCTGGCCGTCGTACTGGTGCTGCTCGGCGTGGTCAAGCTGCGCGCGCACTGGGCGGCGCTGGCCGGGTTGGTCGCCGCACTCGCGGTGGCGGTCATCGGGTACGGCATGCCGGCCACCCCGGCGCTGTCCTCGGCCGCGCACGGGGCGGTGTTCGGGTTCTTCCCGATCCTGTGGATCGTGATCAATGCGCTGTGGGTGTTCAACATAACCGTGGCCACCGGCCACTTCGACGTGCTGCGCGGCAGCTTCGGCGCGCTGTCCGCCGACCGGCGCACCCAGGCCATCCTGGTGGCGTTCTGCTTCGGCGCGCTGCTCGAGGCGCTGGCCGGGTTCGGGGCACCGGTGGCGATCACCTCGGTGATGCTGGTGGCTCTGGGTTTCCGGCCGATCAAGGCGGCCGTGGTGGCGCTGGTGGCGAACACCGCGCCGGTGGCGTTCGGCGCGATGGCCGTGCCGGTGATCACCCTGTCCAAGGTGACCGGGCTGCCGCTGGAGTCGGTGGCCTCGGTGGTCGGCCGGCAGACGCCGTTCCTCGCCCTGTTCGTGCCCCTGGTGCTGGTGTTCCTGGTGGACGGCAAGCGCGGGGTGCGTGAGGCGTGGGCGCCCGCCGTGATGTGCGGCGTGGTGTTCGCGGTCGCCCAGTTCGTCACCTCCAACTACCTGTCCGTGCCGCTCACCGACATCGTGGCCGCGCTGCTGGCCGCGCTGGCCGTGGTGGCGCTGGCCCAGCTGCGGCCGGCCTCCACCTGGGCGATCCGCAGCCGGGTGGTGGCGGTCGGCGGGCCCGGCACCGCCACCGCCCCGCCGTCCCGGTCCGAGGTGTGGCGGGCCTACCTGCCGTACGTGGTGATCGTGGCGGTGTTCTCGCTGGCCCAGCTGCCCGGGATCAAGCCGGTGCTGGACAAGGCGCTGATCAAGTTCCGTTGGCCGGGGCTGGACGTGCGCACGCCGTCCGGCGCCGAACACAGCACGATGACGTTCTCACTCACCTACCTGACCACCGCCGGCACGCTGATGCTCATCGCCGGTCTGCTGGTGCTACTTCTGCTGAAGGTGCGCGCCGGCCAGGCGCTGCGCATCTACGGCAAGACGCTGTACGAGCTGCGCTGGGCGATCCTCACCGTGATGACCGTGCTGGCCCTGGCCTACGTGATGAACGCGTCCGGGCAGACCACCTCGATCGGCACCTTCGTGGCGGCCGCCGGCGGCGCGCTGGCCGTGCTCTCCCCGGTGCTCGGCTGGTTCGGCGTCGCGGTCACCGGCTCCGACACCTCGGCCAACGCGCTGTTCGGGTCACTGCAGGTCACGGCGGCCCAACAGGCCGGCCTCTCGCCGGAGCTGCTCGCGGCGGCCAACTCCTCCGGCGGCGTCCTCGGGAAGATGCTCTCCCCGCAGAACCTGACCATCGCCTGCGCCTCGGTCCGCCTGGACGGTCAGGAAGGCGTGCTCCTGCGCAAGGTGATCGGCTGGAGCCTGGCCATGCTGGCCGTCCTGGCCCTCATCATCGGCCTCCAGGCGACTCCGGTACTGGGCTGGATGTTGCCTTAGGGAAGCAGGTGCCGGTTTAAAGATCGGCTTGGACGGCCGCGGCTGGGTGGTCTGCCGCGGCTTGGTCCCGGCCGTTGCGGCCCCGCCCGGGGCCGGCATCGGCCCAATTTCATGATCAGCATGACGTGGCGGCCATGCCGGGCGCCCACATTTGACCGCCATGTCATGGTGATCATCGATTCGGCCGTTGCGGGCCCGCCCGGGGACGGTGACGGCCGGATTTCATGATCAGCAGGGCATGGCGGCCGCTTTCAGGTGCTCGAAGCGGCCGTGGCGCCCTGTTGATCATGCGGGAAGCCAGACGGGAGCCGCATCGATCGCCAAACGCAACAGCCCTCACCAGGCCACGGCAGAAAACCCAGCCGCGGCCGTCCAAGATGATCTTTAAACCCCAGCCCAACAGCCCAACTCAGCCAACGCCCAGCGCCGTCTCCCGCCGCACGGAGGTGTAAGCCACCACCCGACCCCGACGCAGTACCAACCGGGAGCCAACAGGACCGGCGACCACGTCGGACAGATCCTCCGCCTGGACCACAAGCAGATCAGCCAGCCGACCCGCCACCGGACCAGCCGCCGGCAGGCCCAGCACCGCCCGCCCGGCGTCCGTCACCGCCGTCAACGCCTCCCCCGCATCCAGGTGCGCCGCCGTGATCAGCAAGGACGTGGTCTCGAACGGGTCGGGGCGGCCGACCGGGTTGAACGGATCGCGCAGGTTGTCCCCGCCGGCCGCCACGGTGATGCCCGCCGCGAGTAGCTCGCGCACGGCCGTCAGCCCCCTCGGCTTCGGCCGATCGGAAGAACGTCCCTGCAGGTAGAGGTTGGTGATGGGCAGGGTGACGACGGACATCCCCACCGCGCTCACCTCGGCCAGCACCGCGTCCAGTGCCGGCCGAGCCAGGCAGCCCAGGCTCACGCAGTGGCTGGCCGCGACCCGCCGGCGCAGCCCCCGGCTGCGCCACTGCCGGGCCAGCTCCAGGATGGTGAGCGCCTCCGGGTTGGTCTGCTCGTCGGTGTGCAGGTCCATCTCGAGGTCGCGCCGCTGCGCGATGTCCACCAGCCGGTTCACCTCGGCGGCCGGGTCCGGCGCCCGGTGCGCGCTGCCGCCCAGCAGGTCCACGCCTAGATCCAGCGCCCGCTCGATCAGCTCCACCGGCATCTGGTGGTCGGCCAGCAGGCACACCTGTAGGTCCAGCACGTCGCGCAGTTCCTCGCGCAGCCCCACCAGCGCGCGCACCCCGCACAGCGGATCGGCCGCGGCGACCACCACGTTCACGTGGCTGCGCACAGCGGTGAACCCGGCGGCCAGGTAGCGGCCGAGCGCGCGCCTGGCCCGGTCCGCCACGTCCGCCTCGGTCATGTCCACGGCGTACCGGCTCCACGACTCGATCGCGGTGAACAGGTCCCCGTACGGCGCGCCCATCGCCGACCAGGTCAGCGCCTTCTCCAGGTGCGCGTGCGGCTCCACCGCCGAGGGCAGCACCACCCAGCCGGGCAGCTCCAGCTCGCCCTTCCCGGCGGGGTCGCCAGTCGCCGGGACCACCGAACCGACCCGGCCGTCCGGGCCGATTGACACATCCACCGACGCCCCGTCGACCGTGCGCACGCCGCGCAGCGCCGAGACGGCCTGCCCGACGCGCGGTTCGGCGGCCATCAGTTGAGCGTAATCGACGGGTCGAGGAACCGGGCGGTGGCCAGGTCGGCCGCCGTCAGGCCGGGCCGCACGGACGCGCCCGACCGGGTCAGGATCGGGGCGAAGGTGTCGATGGTGGCCTGCATCCGGGCCGGGTCGATGCCGCCCAGCGGGCCGCTGCGGTCGTCGGCCACGATGCCCAGCTCGCGCATCGCGTTGGCGGCGAACCCGGCGACCCCGGCCGAGTAGCTCCAGCCGTCGTCGTATTTCGCCACGGTTTCCACGATCAGCCGGTTGGCCCGCGCCGGATCACGCAGGTAGTCGCGTTGCGCGCGCTGGATGATGGGCACCAGCTTGGTCAGGCAGCCGGACAGCCGGTCCAGCTCCCCGGTGCGCACGGACAGCGCCTCCGGGTAGATCGAGTAGCCGGCGTCGGCGTGCAGCTGGTACCTGATCGGCTTGTTCCAGCTGGGGATCTCGTGCTGGTAGATGTACGGCTCCATGGTGGCGTAGCCGTCCTGGGCGATCGTCGGGTCGGCGACGAATCGCGTCGGCGCGCCGGTGTAGCCGGTGTCCACCTGGTCCGGCTTGATCAGGCCCTCGGCGACGAGCAGCGCGGACGAGTTGTTCGCCTTGGAGGTCAGCACCTTGGCCCCGGAGGCGCCGATGTCCGCGAAGGTCCGCCAGTCCGGGTGGGTGGCCGGGTCCCACATGAGCATCTGCGGGCTCTTGTTCAGCGGGGCCACCACGGCGGTGACCGGCTGGTTGGCCGAGGTGCCGATGGCCAGGTCGGTGTGCACCGCGCCGAGGGTGAGCGAGCGGTCCAGGTACATCTGCGCCGGCACCGCGGTGAACCCGATCGCCGCGCCGCCGGCCCTGATCTCGATCCTGACCCCGGTGTCCCGGCCGTCGATGACCAGCGGGCCGGACACCCGCTTGCGCTCGGCGTCGATGGTGTGGCCCGGCCCCACCAGCTGGTAGAGCACGCCGTGCTCGGCCTCCGGCTCCCAGGACTCCTGCACCGCCACGGTCTCCGGGCAGTCCCCGGCCAGCCGCTCGGCGCCGGTCGCGGCCGGCAGTGCGGGCGCGGCCGGCCCGGGCGTCGGCGGATTGGCGGAACACCCGGCCAGCGCCGCCGCGCACAGCGCCGCGACCAGCGCGATCCGCCCGGTCACGGCTTGCGCCCCACTCCGCCGTACGAGTCCACCGGTCGGGGCCGGTCCAGGCTCAGCCCGGGGCGCCACAGGGTGCACGGCACGATACCCGGGTCCACCAGCTCGAGCCCTTCGAAGTAGGCGGCGAACTGCTCGGGGGTGCGCAGGGTGTAGTTGTCGATGCCGGTCTCCCGCCGCCGCTCCTGCGCCCGGACCATCTCGTCCCCGAGCTGGACGCTGTCGTTGACCATGAAGTAGCTGCCGCCGGCCACCTCGTCGCGCAGCCGGGCGACCAGCGCCATCGCCTCGTCCAGCCCGATCGCGCCGAGCAGGCCGAACAGCACCACGCAGATCGGGCGGTCGAAGTCCAGCGTCTGCCGCGCCTCGTTGAGCACGTAGTCGATCTTGCGCGCGTCCGACTCCACGTAGACGCACACGCCCTCGTCGGTCGAGCTGGTCATCAGCGCCCTGGCGTGCGCCAGCACCGCCTTGTCGTTGTCCAGGTAGACCACCCGGGAGTCCTTGTGCACCCGCTGCGCGACCAGGTGCAGGTCGAACAGGTCCGGCGGGGCCGGCAGGCCGCAGCCGAGGTCCAGGAACTGCCGCACCCCGCCCTCGGAGGCCACCAGCCGCACCGCCCGGGCCAGGAACAGCCGGCATTGCCTCGCCAGGTAGAAGATGTCCGGGTAGGACGCGGCCATGATCTCGCCGGCGCGCCGGTCCAAGGGGTAGTTGTCCTTGCCGCCCTGCAGGTAGTTCCACATCCGGGCCGGCGACGGCCTGGCGAAGTAGTCACTGGGCAGGGCCGGTGGCCCGTCGGCGTTCGACCCGTCCGTCACCGGTGTCACGCTAGCCGGTTTTGGAGTCAGTGAGTACTAAGTGAAGTGTGTCCAGCCGGCGGGTCCGGCGTACGGTTCGCCGTCCACCGTCACGGCCGCCCCGGGGGTGGCCCGGCCGATCACCCGCCAGCCGTCCGGCAGCGCCGCGTCCGCCGGGAAGGTGGCGGCCAGCGCGTGGTCCTCGCCGCCGGTCAGCAGCCAGCTCACCGCGTCGGCGCCGAGTTCGGCGGCCGCCTCGGCCAGCTCGGGCGGTACCGGCAGCGCCGAGGAACGCACGTCCAGGCCGACGCCGGAGGCCTCGGCGATGTGGCCGAGGTCGGCCAGCAGGCCGTCGGATATGTCGATCATCGCGGTGGCCCCGGCCTCGGCGGCGGCCGGCCCGGCGCGGTACGGCGGCTCGGGCACCCGCTGGGCGGCGACCGGTCCCGGTGGGGTCTCCCGGCCGGCGGCCAGCAGCGCCAGCCCGGCGGCCGCCCAGCCGGTCCGCCCGGCCAGCGCCAGCACCTCCCCGGCGGAGGCGCCGGCCCGGGTGACCGGGGCCCGCCCGCGGAGGTCCCCGAGCACGGTCACGGAAACCACCAGCGCCGGCGCGGACACCACATCCCCGCCGACCACGCCGGCCCCCACCCGGGACGCCTCCGCCCACAGGCCGGCCGCGACCTGTTCGGCCACGTCGGCCGGCAGGTCCGGCGGGCAGCCGAGGCCGACCAGCAGTGCGGTGGGCACGGCGCCCATCGCGGCCACGTCGGCCAGGTTCACGGCGGCGGCCTTGCGGCCGACCTGCTCCGGGGTCGACCAGTCCAGCCGGAAGTGCACGCCGGCCACCAGCACGTCGGTGCTCGCCGCGACCCGGCCGTCCGGCGCCGCCACCACCGCCGCGTCGTCGCCCGGCCCCAGCAGCGTGCTCACCGGCTGCACCCGGCCCTCGGTGAACCGCCCGATCAGCCCGAACTCGCCGACCTCCGAGACAGTTCTTTTGGCTACCAAAACTCTCCGTTCCGCCAATCGGGTATCCGATATTGGACCGCGGTAGGTTTCACCTCGCCGTCGTTCTTACCCGACCGGCGGCTCCACCCGCGGGTTAGGGCGTGTCTGATGGATCTATGCCGAGCGAGCGGTGATCCAGATGGATGCGTCGCAAGGCGGAGGAGGAGCTCATAGCGGAGCTATGTGCGACGACGACAACGCCGCGAGGCGCCATCTGGGCGCCGCGCAGCCGGCTGGATGATCCATCAGACACGCCCTAGGGGGCTCAGTGGTACAGGCATACATCCTGATCCAGACCGAGGTCGGCAAGGCGTCCACCGTGGCGGCCGAGATCGCCGGACTGGCCGGCGTGCTGTCCGCCGAGGACGTCACCGGCCCCTACGACGTGATCGTGCGCGCCGAGGCGGACACGATGGACAACCTGGGCAACCTGGTGGTGGCGCAGGTGCAGAACGTCCCGGGCATCACCCGCACGCTCACCTGCCCGGTAGTGCACCTGTCCTGACGGTGAAAACGCGCCGCCACCCGGCCACCGTACTGCTGTTCGTGCTGCCGGTGCTGTTGCTGCTGGGCGCCGTCGTGCTGGCCGTCGGGGCCGGTCGGGACGCCCGCCCGGAGCCCTCCACCGGCCCGCTCGCGCTGCCCCCGGTGGAGGCGCCGGACGCGGGCGCCCCGGCCTGCACGGCGCTGCTGGCCGCGCTGCCCGCCGCGCTGCCGGTCAGCCAGGGGGTGGCGGACCGGTTGCCGCTGGCCGCCCCGGCCCCGGCCGGCGCCCAGGCCTGGGCGCCCGGCGGCGACCGCCGGCAGCCGGTGGTCCTGCGCTGCGGGCTGCCCCGGCCGGCCGAGCTGACCCCGACCTCGCAGCTGATCGTGATCAACGGTGTGAGCTGGCTGAACCTCTCCGAACCGGACCGGGACACCTTCATCGCCGTGGACCGCGCGGTCTACCTGGCGCTCACCGTGCCCCGGGCGCTCGGCACCGGCCCGGTTCAGACCGTCTCGGACACCGTGCGCACGGCACTCCCACCTCGCTAGGACGGGTTTCGAAGCGTTGACCTGGCCGCCGGCGCCGCACCATCGGTCGCTCCAGTGTGCCCGTGCAACATCAACTCATCCTGAGAGACCCTTCGCCGGTCAGCAGGGTCTCTCAGGATGAACTCGGTGCAGGCGGCGGCAAGGCCACCCCAGCGGCTGTCCAAGCCGCCCTCCAGCCGGCACCGCGCAACCTCACAGCCGCCCATGGTGCGGGCCGTGCGGCGCCGCGGGAAGCAACGCGGCCCCACCCGGGCCACGGCGGACCAGCGCTATCGCAGCCCGGTGCCCCGGGCCAGTGCGGTCTCGATCAGCGTGGTGAGCAGCGTCGGGTAGTCGATCCCGGTGACCGCCCAGGCCTTCGGGTACAGCGAGATGGAGGTGAAGCCGGGCATGGTGTTCACCTCGTTCAGCACCACGTCCCCCTCGTCGGTGACGAAGAAGTCCACCCGGGACAGGCCCTGGCAGTCCAGCGCGCGGAACGCGGCGATGCCCAGCTCGCGGACCCGCTCGGTGGTCACGTCGTCCAGCTTGGCCGGGATGTCCAGCTCGGTGACGTCGTCCAGGTACTTGGCCGCGAAGTCGTAGAAGTCCGGCACCGCGCCACCGGTGCCCGCGCCGACGATGCGGATCTCGCCCGGGAGGCTGGCCCGCACCGAGCCGTCCGGGAACTCCAGCACCGCGACCTCCACCTCCCGGCCCGGAACCGCCGCCTCCACCAGCACCTTCGGGTCGTGCTGGCGGGCCAGCCGGACGGCCGCCGGCAGGTCGGCCCAGTCGGCGACCCGGGTGATGCCCACCGAGGAACCGGCCCGCGCCGGCTTGACGAACACCGGCAGGCCCAGCCGCTCCCGCTGTTCGTCGGTCAGCGTGTCCGTGCCGGGCCGCAGCACCACCAGGTCCCCGACCGGCAGGCCCTCGGCGGCCAGCAGCTTTTTGGCGAACTCCTTGTCCATCGCCACCGCACTGGCCAACACGCCCGCCCCCACGTAAGGGGTGCCCGCGAGCTCGAGCAGGCCCTGGATGGTGCCGTCCTCGCCGTAGGCGCCGTGCAGCACCGGGAAGACCACGTCGACCCCGCTGAGCACCTCGCCGGCCCGGCCCGGGTCCAGCAGCACCAGGCCGCCCCGGGTGGGGTCGGCGGGCAGCGCGAGGCCGGCGCCGGCCGGGTCCACCTCGGGCAGCGCGCGGTCGTGGATGGCCAGCACCGCCGGGTCGTCCGTGCCGAGCACCCAGCGGCCCTCGGTGGTGATGCCCACCGGAACCACTTCGAACCGCTCCCGGTCCAGGTGGGTGAGCACGCTGCCGGCGGAAACGCAGGAGATGGCGTGCTCGCTGCTGCGGCCGCCGAAGACCACCGCCACTCGGATCTTGCCGGACTCGGTTCCAGGGTGCTCCATGGCCGGCGAGCGTAGCTGGCGGCCCGGCGGAGCGCCGGTCAGGCTCTCAAGCTCTCACGCCGGCAGCGGGCGGTCGTCCACCACGCGCTTCATCACCAGGGTGGAGTTCATCCGGGCCATCCCGGGCAGGCCGGCCAGCACCTCGTCCTGCAGCCGCTGGTAGGCCGCCAGGTCGGCGGTCACGACCCGCAGCAGGTAGTCCGGGTCGCCGAACAGCCGCTGGGCCAGCAACACGTTGGGGATCCGGGCGACTGCCTCCTCGAAGGCCAGCAGGGTGTCCCGGTCCTCCTGGCGCATGGTGACGAACACCAGCGCCTCGAACGTCAGGCCGAGCGCGGCCGGGTCCACCACGGCGCGGTAACCGAGGATCGCCCCGGTGCGCTCCAGCTCACGCAGGCGCCGGTGACACGGGGACACGCTCAGCTTCACCCGGGCGGCCAGCTCGGTGAGCGTCAACCGGCCCTGTTCCTGCAGTGTGGCAAGGATCTTCCGGTCGATCGCGTCCATGGAGAAGATTTTTCCATCACAGCGCCGATTGGCAACAGAACTTGGAAGCACATCCCGGCGATTCGGACATAGCGTTCCAGGTATGCCAGCCAGTGCCTTCTTCGGTTTCTGGGCGGTAGCCGCCCTGCTCATCGTCGTGCCCGGCCCGGACTGGGCGTTCGCCATCGGCGCCGGCCTGCGCGGGCACGTCGTCCCGGCCGCCGCCGGGATCGTGCTCGGCTACCTGGCCATGACCGCCGCGGTCGCCGCCGGCATCGGCGCGCTGGTCGTCACCACCCCGGCCGCGCTGACCGTGCTGAGCGTGCTCGGCGGCGGGTACCTGGTGTGGCTCGGCGTCGGCGGCCTGCTCCGCCCCGCGTCACTGCCCGGCGCGGCGGAACCCACCGTGCGCGGCCCCCTGTCGGTCATCGCCCGGGGCGTCGGCGTGAGCGGCCTGAACCCAAAGGGCCTGCTCATCTTCCTGGCCACCCTGCCCCAGTTCACCGACCCGGCGTCGAGCTGGCCGATACCCGGCCAGCTGGCCGCGCTGGGCCTGCTGTTCTCGCTGACCTGTGCGGTGGTCTACCTGCTGGTCGGCGCGTCGGCCCGGCGCATCCGGCGGGCCCGGCCCGGCGCGGTGGCGCTGATCTCCCGGATCTCCGCCACCTGCATGCTGCTGCTCGGCGTCGGCCTGCTTGCCGCGCTCTAGCGCCGAAGGCGCTCGGCCGAGCGCGCGCCCAGTGTGGCGCGTGCGGGAACACCCTGCCCTGACCAGGCCTCGCCGACCAGGTCCGCGACCACCGGCACCGCCCGGCGCAGCTCCGCCGTCCCGGGCCCGGCGTACCCCACCGATACGCCGAACACCCTGGCCGCTCCCACGTGGTAGTCGCCGAGCGGAGGCACCAGCACGCCGGCCGCGTCCGCCCCGGCGACCACCGCGCGCTCCGCCGCCGCCGAGGGCAGCCCCACCCGCAGGTGCGCACCGGCCGCGTCGCCGAGCACCGGGGCCCCGGAACCGGCCATCGCCTCGATCACCATCTCCCGGCGCACCGCCAGGGTGGCCCGCAGCCGGCGCAGGTGCCGCGCCAGGTCGCCGTACTCGGCCAACCCGGCGAACACCAGCTGGCCGGCCGGCGAGGGCCGGCTGCCACTGCGCTCCCGGGCGGCCAGTACGCCGGCGTGCAGCGCGGGCGGGGCGACCAGCCAGCCGACGCCCAGCGTCGGGGTGAGCAGCTTGCTGGCCGTGCCCAGGTGGGCGACCACGTCCGGGCCGAGCGCCACCAGCAACGGCAGCGGGGCCACGTCGTAACGCAGCTCGCCGTCGTAGTCGTCCTCGATCACCAGGAAGCCCTCCGCGCGGGCCCGCTCCACCAGCGCCACCCTCCGGTCCGCCGGCAGCCGGCTGCCCAGGGGGAACTGGTGCGCCGGGGTGCAGTAGACGGCGGCCAGCCCGGCCGGCAGGCGGTCCACCCGCAGGCCGTCGTCGTCCATCTCGGCCGGGACCACCCGCAGGCCCCGGTCCAGCAGTGCGTTCGCCGCGCGCTGGTAGCCGGGCTCCTCCATGGCGACGACCGCGCCCGGCGGCAGCCGGGCGGCCACCTCGTGCAGGCCCGCGGTCACCCCGGCGGTGGCCAGCACCTGGTCCGGGTGGGCGTTGAGGCCCCGGTGACGGAGCAGGTGCTCGACCACGGCGCGGCGGAACTCGGGCCGTCCCGGGTAGTCCGGCAAGGTGTCCGGGCGCCGGTCCGCCGCCGCCCGCCAGGCGCGTCGCCAGGCCGCCCGGTCCAGCACCTCGAGGCAGGGGCGGCCGCTGTTCAGGTCCACCCGCGCGGCGGGCGGGGCGGCCGGGCGCGGGGCGGGGGCGGGTTGCCCGGCGCTGGTGTTCGGCGCGGCCGCCAGGTACGTGCCGGAACCCCGCCGGCCGACCAGCCAGCCCTCGGCCAGCAACTGGTCGTACGCGGCGGCCACCACGCTGCGGCTCACCCGCAGCCGGGCGGCCAGCGCGCGGGTGGAGCTCAGCCGCTCCCCCACCCGCAGCACCCCGCCCGCCGCGGCGGCCCGCAGTGCGTCGGCCACCTGGACGGCGAGCGGCGCCTCGGCCTCGCGGTCCAGCACGATCGGCAGTTCGTCCACCGCCACAGCGCCCTCCCTCAAGTGGACTGTCTTGTTTGCTCTGAAATGGCCCTGTCAGAATGCCACTCTCCGACCGACCATGGCGACATGGAGCTATCCACCACCCCACGCACCCAACTGGGCCGACACTCCGAACGCACCCGCGCCGACCGCGCCGAGTTGTACCGGGTGCTCGACGAGGCACTCATCTGCCACCTCGGCGTGGCCGGCGACGACCCGGCCGGCGCCCCGATGGTGCTCCCCACCTGCTTCGGTTACCTGGAGGACACGCTCTACCTGCACGGGTCCACCGGCGCGCGCAGCCTGCGCGGCGGTTCCGGCGCGGAGGTGTGCATCACGGTCAGCCTGGTGGACGGGCTGGTGTACAGCCGCTCGGTGTTCTCCCACTCGGCCAACTTCCGCTCCGCCGTGATCTACGGCGCCGCCCGGCCGGTCACCGACCCCGAGGAGAAGCTGCTCGCCCTCGAGGCCATCGTGGAACACACCACCCCCGGCTCCTGGAACCACGCCCGCCGGCCGAACCGCAAGGAGCTGGCCGCCACCGCCGTGCTGGCGGTCCGGCTCACCGAGGCGAGCGTGAAGGCGCGCGGCGGACCGCCCGTGGACCAGGACACCGACGTGGCCACGGCGGGCGTGTGGGCCGGAGTGTTGCCGGTGAACACCAGCTACGGGCCGCCGCGGCCGTGCCCGCTGCTGCCGGCCGACGTCCCGGTGCCGGCGCACGTACGGGACCGGTAGGTGGGCGTTTCTTCCGCGGCTCGAACTGCCGGGCGGCGGTTTAAAGCCGCTTGGACGGCGAGGCGTGGGCGGGCTGCCACAGGTTGGGCCGCCGGGCCGGCGGTTTGAAACGGCTTGGACGGCGAGGCGTGGGTTGGGCCGCCGGGCCGGCGGTTTAAAGCCGCCTCGACGGCGGAGCTTGGCGACCTGCCGCAGGTTGGGCTGCCGGGCGGCGGTTTAAAGCCGCCTGGACGGCGGAGCTTAGCGGCCTGCCGCAAGTTGAGCCGCCGGGCGGCGGTTTGAAACGGCTTGGACGGGTAGTGGTGGCGGGGATCCAGGCTTGATCGCCGATCGTGGCGGTTCAGCGTCGAAAATCGAGGCTAAACCGCCAGCAGCGGCGATCACCCGACACCACCGGCGCGGTCTGTGGCTTTCGGCCGTTTGACCAGCGAGCCGGGCACTACCCCGCGAGCCTTTCATGGTCATCAGGGCACTGTGGCCGCTCCGGATCGATTCAGGGTGGCCCTCATGTCCTGATGACCATGGAACGGGGCATCGAGTGTTACATCCTTCAGGTTTTCCTAGATCAAAAAGGAACCGGGTAGCACTCACCGGGCGAGCCCGTGCCGCCTCCGGAACCGGCGGCCCGGCAGACTCGAGCCGCGGCAGGTCACCCAGCTCCGCCGTCCAAGCGGTTTTAAAACCGCCCGCCCGGCGGCCCAACCCGCGCGACCGGCCACCAAGTCCCGCCGTCCAAGCGATCTCTAGACCGCGCGAACCGCCTCATTCCGGCTTGGGAGTCCTCGTCACCAGCGCCTTGGCCATTGCGGAGGCGGAGAGGCCCTCGTGGCAGACCTGGCGCACCCCGTCGGTGATCGGCACGTCCACCTGGTGGCGGCGGGCCAGTTCGCAGATGGACAGGCAGGACTTGACCCCCTCGGCCACCTGGCCGTGGTTGGCCGCCTCCGCCTCGGCCAGGCTCTCCCCCCGGCCGAGGTGCTCGCCGAAGGTTCGGTTGCGGGACAGCCGGGAGGAACAGGTGGCCACCAGGTCACCCATGCCGGCCAGCCCGGCGAAGGTCAGCGGGTCCGCGCCCAGGCGCACGCCCAGCCGGCCCAGCTCGGCCAGACCTCGGGTCATCAGCGAGGCCCTGGTGTTGTCGCCGAGGCCCATGCCGGCGGCGATCCCGCAGGCCAGCGCGATCACGTTCTTGCCGGCGCCACCCAGTTCAGCGCCGACCACGTCGGTGTTGGTGTAGACCCGGAAGTAGCCGGAGGTGCAGGCCAGCTGAACGTCGACGGCCCGCTGGTGGTCGGGGCAGGCCACCACGGTCGCGGTCGGCTGCTCTTCGGCGATCTCCCGGGCCAGGTTCGGGCCGGAGAGCACGGCGATCCGGTCATCGGCCACGCCGGCCACCTCGGCGATCACCTGGCTCATCCGGTTCAGCGTGCCCAGCTCCACACCCTTGGCCAGGCTGACCAGCGTCACGTCCTCGGGCAGCGCGGGCCGCCAGCCCGTCAGGTTGGCCCGCAGGGTCTGCGAGGGCACCGCGAACACCACCACGTCCGCGCCGGCCATCGCCTCGGCCGGGTCGGCCACCGCGACCAGGTTCTCCGGCAGCCGGATGCCGGGCAGGTAGTCCGGGTTCCGGTGGTCGGCATTGATCACCTTCACCACCTCGGGGCGGCGCGCCCAGAGCGAGACCTCCCGCCCGGCGTCGGCCAGGACCTTGGCGAACGAGGTTCCCCAGGAGCCGGCGCCGAGCACCGCCGCGCGCCGGATCCTCGGCACCGTCCCCGTGGCCGCTTCCGGCGTCACGAGGCCGCTTCCCCGCCCGCCGAGCCACTCGCTGACCTACCCGTCGAGCCACCCGCCGAGCCGTCCGTCGAGCCGTCCGGAGAGCCACCCGCCGAGGCTTCAGAGCCACCCGCCGAGCCGTCCGTCAAGCCACTCGCCGAGCCGTCCGGTGAGCCGTCCACCGGGCCTTCCGGCGCGGCCGGGCGCCCGGCGCGGCCCTTCCGGTAGAAGCCGGCCGGCGCCGGCTCGCCGCGCACCTCGGCGAGCAGGTCCCGGACCACGCCCATCATGTGGTCGGTGACCTCCCGCAGCAGCGCGGCGTCCACCGGGCGGCCCCGGTAGGCGGACAGGTCGATCGGGTCGCCGCAGCGCACCACGATCTCCTTGCGGGGCAGCGGGCGGAACTTCTTCTGGTACATGTCGAACACGTCCAGCGTGCCCCAGTGCACCAGCGGGATCACCGGTACGTCGCCGGACAGCGCCAACCTGGCCACCCCGGTCCGCGACTGCATGGGCCACTGGTCCGGGTCGCGCGTGATGGTGCCCTCCGGGTAGATGATCACCATCTTGCCGTCCTCCAGCGCCTCGATGCCCGCACTGAGGCTGCGCTGCGCGTCCGCCGAGTCCCGGTACACCGGGATCTGACCGGAACCCGGCATGATCCACTTCATTACCGGCAGCCGCCAGATGCTGTCCTTCGCCAGGAACCGGGGTACCCGCTTGCCCCGGTGCACGAACACCGCCGTGTACACCGGGTCCAGGTACGAGATGTGGTTGGCCACGATCAGCGCCGGCCCGGACCGGGGGATCCGGTCCAGCCCCTCCACCCGCCACCTCCCGCACAGCCAGGTGAGCGGGTAGAAGAAAACCGCCGTTAACCCAACCCAGAAGCCGCCCTTCTCCCGCGCCACCCTGGACCTCCCCGATCGACCACTGCGCCCGTGCGGCGCGCCTGCGCCGCATCCAGATGTAACCATGGACGGGTGTCCCCATACACGCCGGCCGCGCGCGGCGACCACGGCCGCACCGTCGACCTGCTGGTCCCGGTAAAGTCGCTGGCCAGGGCCAAGACCCGGCTGCGAGGCGCGGCGGACAACGGCGTCGGCGACCCCGGGGCGCATGCCCGGCTGGCCATGGCCATGGTCCGGGACACCCTCGCGGTGGCCCGCTCGGCACCTGGTGTTCGCCGGGTGTTCGTCGTCACGTCCGACCCCGAGGTGACCGGTGCACTGGCGGCGGACGTGCCCACGCTGCCCGACCACCCGCAGCGCGGGCTGAACGAGGCGCTGCGGCACGCCGCCGAGCTGCTGCGTGCCGAACCCGGCCCGCGCGCCCCGCTCGGCGCGCTGCAGGCCGACCTGCCCGCGCTGCGGGCCGAGGAGCTGGCCGAGGCGGTGGCCACCTCGCTGTCCGCGTTCCGGGCCGGGCTGGCCGAGCGGGCGTTCTGCCCGGACGCCGGGGGCACCGGCACGACGCTGCTGCTCTGCACGGCGGACACCGAGCTGGACCCGGAGTTCGGGCCGGACTCCGCGGCCGCCCACCAGCGCGGCGGGGCGCTGCGGCTGACCGGGCGCTGGCCGGGCCTGCGCCGGGACGTGGACACCCCGGAGGACCTGCGCGCGGCGGCCGCCCTGGGGCTGGGCGAGAACACGCGGGCGACACTGGGACACGTGACACCCATTCGGGCGAGGCCGGACGGATTGTGACCTGCTGTTCACCTAGTACCGACCGGTACAGGGAACACGGTTAGCCCTTCAGTGGGTCAGAATGGCCGGGTGGCTTCCGAACCGGCATCCGATGGACAGAACGGCCGACGGCGAGCCCGCGCCGCCGCCCCTCGCCGGACGGCCGCGAAAACCCGCTCGGCGCGGGCCGCGAGGGGCGCGGTAGCCACCGCCGAGGATCCGGGCACCGAGGCCGCCGGACGCATCGGCCCGGCGCCGGTGAGCGCCAGCTCGGCCCGCCGGCCGCCGCCCCGGCCGGCGGTGCTGCTCCCCCAGGCGCCGGCCGCGCCGCCCGCTCCGACCCCGGCCGAGGTGCGCACCGACCTGCCGGACGACCGCTACCTGAACCGCGAGCTGTCCTGGCTGGACTTCAACGCCCGGGTGCTCGCGCTGGCCGAGGACACCAGCCAGCCGCTGCTGGAGCGGGCCAAGTTCCTGGCCATCTTCGCGTCCAACCTGGACGAGTTCTTCATGGTCCGGGTGGCCGGGCTGAAGCGCCGGGACGAGACCGGCCTCACCGTCCGGTCGGCCGACGGCCTCACCCCGCGCGAGCAGCTGGCCCGCATCTCGGAGCGCAGCCAGGCGCTGGCCGAGCGGCACGCCATCGCGTTCCGCGACTCGGTCCAGCCCGAACTGGCCACCCACGGGATCCGCGTGCTGCACTGGGAGGAGCTCACCGAGGGGCAGCGCGACAAGCTCTCGCTGTACTTCTCCGAGCAGGTGTTCCCGGTGCTCACCCCGCTCGCGGTGGACCCCGCGCACCCGTTCCCGTACATCTCCAGCCTGTCGCTGAACCTGGCCGTCACGGTGCGCGACCCGCAGGGCCACACCGAGCGGTTCGCCCGGGTCAAGGTGCCCAACAACGTGCCCCGGCTGGTCCCCGTGGAGTCCCGCCAGGGCGACCTGATCTTCATCCCGATCGAGGACCTGATCGCCGCGCACCTGGGCGAGCTGTTCACCGGCATGGAGGTGGTCGAGCACCACGCCTTCCGGGTCACCCGCAACGCGGACCTGGACGTCGAGGAGGACCGGGACGAGGACCTGCTGCAGGCCCTGGAACGGGAGCTGGCGCGGCGGCGGTTCGGCCCCCCGGTGCGGCTGGAGATCACCGACTCGATGAGCGAGCACGTGCTGGAGCTGCTGCTGCGGGAGCTGGACGTGGATCCGCACGACGTGATGGTGGTGCCCGGCCTGCTGGACCTGACCATGCTGTGGCGGGTCTACGGCGAGGACCGGCCGGCACTGAAGGACCCGCCGTTCGTGCCGGCCACCCACCCCGCCTTCGCCGAGGGCGAGACGCCGCGCAGCGTGTTCGCCACCCTGCGCGAGGGCGACGTGCTGGTGCACCACCCGTACGACTCGTTCTCCACAAGCGTGCAGCGGTTCATCGAGCAGGCCGCCGCCGACCCGCAGGTACTGGCCATCAAGCAGACGCTCTACCGCACCTCCGGTGACTCGCCGATCGTGGACGCGCTGGTCAGCGCGGCCGAGGCGGGCAAGCAGGTGGTGGCGCTGGTCGAGCTGAAGGCCCGGTTCGACGAGAAGGCCAACATCCGCTGGGCCCGCGAGCTGGAAAAGGCCGGCGTGCACGTGGTGTACGGGCTGATCGGGCTCAAGACGCACTGCAAGACCTCGCTGGTGGTGCGCCAGGAAGGCTCCCGGATCCGCCGCTACTGCCACGTGGGCACCGGCAACTACAACCCCAAGACCGCCCGGCTCTACGAGGACATGGGCGTGCTCACCGCCGACCCGAAGGTGGGCGCGGACGTCGCCGACCTGTTCAACTCGCTGACCGGTTACGCCCGGCAGAACAAGTACCGGACGCTGCTGGTCGCACCGGCCGGCGTGCGGAGGGGGCTGATCGACCGGATCGAGGCGGAGATCGCCCACCACGCGGCGGGCCGCCCTTCCGGCATCCGGTTCAAGATGAACTCGATGGTCGACGAGCAGGTCATCGACGCGCTGTACCGGGCGTCCCAGGCGGGGGTGAAGGTGCAGGTCGTGGTGCGCGGCATCTGCGCGCTCATCCCCGGCCGCCAGGGACTGAGCGAGAACATCGAGGTCCGCTCCATCCTGGGCCAGTTCCTCGAGCACTCCCGGGTCTTCCACTACGTGGGAGCCGGCGAGTACTGGATCGGCAGCGCGGACATCATGCACCGCAACCTGGACCGCCGGGTGGAGGTGCTGCTGCGGGTCAGCGAGCGGCTCACCGGCCAGCTGGACGACATGTTCAACTCCGCGCTGGACCCGTCCACCCGGTGCTGGGTGCTCGGCCCGGACGGGGGGTGGACGCCGTCGCCGGCCGGAACCGACGACGGCACCCCGGTGCGTGACCACCAGACCGAGTCGGTGCGCCGGCACGCCCTGGCTGCCGAATGAATCCGATGCCCGAGGTGCTCGCCGCCGGCGCGGTGCTCTGGCGTCCCTCTCCCGAGGGTCCGAGCGAGGTCGCGGTGGTGCACCGGCCGCGCTACGACGACTGGTCCCTGCCCAAGGGCAAGCTGCACCCGGGCGAGTCCTTCGCCGCCGCCGCCGCGCGCGAGGTGCTGGAGGAGACCGGCCACACCGTTCGGCTGGGCGCCCGGCTGGGCGACACCAACTACCGCGTCGAGCAGGGCGAGAAGGTGGTGCGCTACTGGGCCGCCCTGGCCGCCGGCGGCGCCTTCGAACCGAACGACGAGGTGGACCAGCTGCGCTGGCTCGCCCCGGACGCGGCCCGTTCGTTGCTCAGCTACGCCCACGACGTCGGGGTCCTGGACCGGTTCCAGGCCATCGACCCGCCGTCCGAGCCGTTGCTGCTGGTCCGCCACGCCAAGGCCGGCGACCGGGCGAGCTGGGAGGGTGACGACCGGGTGCGCCCGCTCACCGACAAGGGCCGCGAGCAGGCCGCCGCGTTGTCCCAGTTCCTGGCGCTGTTCGGCCCCACCCGGGCCTACTCCGCGCCGCCGGTCCGCTGCGTGGAGACGCTGCGCCCGCTCACCGAACCGCTGGGCCTGGCGATCGGCGACGAACCGTCGATGAGCGAGCACGGGTACGCGGCCGACCCGGAGGCCGGGTTCGCCCGGCTGCTCGAGCTGGCCGCCGCGCCGGGGGTGGCGGTGGTGTGCAGCCAGGGCGCGGTCATCCCCGACCTGATCACCCGGCTGACCGGCCAACCCGACCCGCCCGCCCGCAAGGGCAGCACCTGGGTCCTGACCACCCGCCCCGGCCTCCCGGTCACCGCCGACTACTACCCCGACCCCTACGCCTGACCCCCAACGCCCACCAGGTACCGCGAGTCGGGGATTTAGGTACGGCGAGTCGGGGATTTGGGTACAGCGAGTCGGGGATTTGGGTACAGCGAGTCGGAGATTTAGGTACGCCAAAGCGCGAGGCCGCGCGCACGCCGAGCACGACCCCGGCGCCACGTCGCCGGAACACCACGCCGCACTCCAATGCGGCGCCGCGGTGCCGCAGGCTACTTCTTGGCCTTCTTCTTCCCGGCGTCCTTACCCTTGGCGTCCTTCGCCTTGGCCCCCTTGGCCGCCTTGCCGTCCTTGGCCGGCTTGGCGTCCTTGGCCGCCGGCTTGGCGGGCTTGGTGGCCTTGCCGGACTTGGGCGCCTTCGCCGCCTTGCCGTCGGTCGCCGCCGGGGCATCCTCGACCGGGGTCCTCGGCGCCGGCGCGGCGGCGGCCGGCGCGGCGGCGGGCCGGGTGCGCGGCCGGGACGGCGCGGGCTCGCCGAGTTCGCGCGCCCCGCTCACCACGTCCCGGAACATCGCGCCGGCCCGGAACCCGGGGATCGCCGCGGCCGGCAGCTGGATCACCTCGCCGGTGCGCGGGTTGCGCCCGGCCCGGGCCGCCCGCTCGCGCCGTTCGAAGACGCCGAAGCCGGTCACCGTCACCGTCTCGCCGGCCTGCACCGCACGCACGATGACGTCCACCAGCCCATCCAGGGCCTCCGCGGCCGACTTACGGTCCCCGTCCAAACGTTCGGCGAGCGCCGTCACGAGCTCAGCCTTGTTCACCGTGTGATCCCTTCCCAGGTCCCCGGTCGCTGTCTGCCGAGGAGATCCGGGCTACGGTAGAACCCAGGCCAGGTAAAACGCCAGCGGCTCGCCGGCCCGGGTCACCCGGATGAGCCCGCCTCAACCGGCTCGGTGCGCGGGAACCAGGCCGGCCTGGCCGCCTCGAACCGGTCGATCGCCGCCACGTTGCGCAGCGTGAGCCCGATGTCGTCCAGACCCTCCAGCAACCGCCAGCGGGTGTAGTCGTCCACCGAGAAAGGCACGGTCAGGTCCCGTGCGGTGATCGTCTTCTCGGCCAGGTCGACGGTCACCTCGGTGCCCGGGGAGTTCTCCAGGAGCTTCCAGAGCAGCTCGACGTCGTCCTGGCTGCACTGCGCGGTGAGCAGGCCGCCCTTGCCGGAGTTGCCCCGGAAGATGTCCGCGAAACGAGAGGAGATCACCACCCGAAAGCCGTAGTCCATCAGCGCCCAAACGGCGTGCTCCCGGGACGAACCGGTGCCGAAGTCCGGGCCGGCCACCAACACGGTCCCCCGGGAGAACGGCTCGGTGTTGAGGATGAAGCTCTCGTCCTGGCGCCACGCCGAGAACAGCCCGTCCTCGAAGCCGGTGCGGGTCACCCGCTTCAGGTAGACCGCCGGGATGATCTGGTCGGTGTCCACGTTGGACCGGCGGAGCGGGACGCCGATGCCGGTGTGCGTGCTGAACGGTTCCATCAGTCCAGGTCCTCCGGGCTGCTCAGGGTGCCCCGCACGGCGGTCGCGGCGGCGACCAGCGGCGACACCAGGTGCGTGCGACCGCCCTTGCCCTGGCGGCCTTCGAAGTTGCGGTTGGAGGTGGAGGCGCTGCGCTCCCCCGGCGCCAGCTGGTCCGGGTTCATGCCGAGGCACATGGAGCATCCGGCGGACCGCCACTCCGCGCCGGCTTCGGTGAAGACCTCGTTGAGGCCCTCCTTCTCGGCCTGGAAGCGCACCCGCATCGAGCCGGGTACCACCAGCATGCGCACGCCGTCGGCGACGTGCCGGCCTCGGATGATCTCGGCGGCGGCCCGCAGGTCCTCGATCCGGCCGTTGGTGCAGGAGCCGACGAACACGGTGTCCACGGAGATTTCGCGCAGCGGGGTGCCCGCCTCCAGCCCCATGTAGGTCAGCGCCTTCTCGGCGGCGATCCGCTCGTTCTCGTCGGCGATGCGCTCCGGGTCCGGCACGCTCGCGCCCAGCGGCAGGCCCTGGCCCGGGTTGGTGCCCCAGGTGACGAACGGGGTGAGCGCGTCGGCGTCGATGTCCACCTCGGTGTCGAACACCGCGTCCTCGTCGGTGCGCAGTTCCTCCCAGGCGGCCACCGCGGTGTCCCAGTCGGCCCCCTTCGGCGCGTGGTCGCGGCCCTTGAGGTAGTCGAAGGTGGTCCGGTCCGGCGCGATCATGCCGGCCCGCGCGCCCGCCTCGATGGACATGTTGCACACCGTCATCCGGGCCTCCATCGAGAGGTTCTCGATGACGTTGCCCCGGTACTCCAGCACGTAGCCCTGGCCGCCGCCGGTACCGATCTGCGCGATGATGGCCAGCACGACGTCCTTGCTGGTCACGCCGGGCCGCAGCCGGCCGTCGGCGCTGTTCACGTTGATCGCCATGGTCTTGAACCGCTTGAGCGGCAGCGTCTGGGTGGCCATGACGTGCTCCACCTCGGAGGTGCCGATCCCGAACGCCATCGCGCCGAACGCGCCGTGGGTGGAGGTGTGGCTGTCGCCACAGACCACGGTCATGCCGGGCTGGGTCAGTCCCAGCTGCGGGCCGACCACGTGCACGATGCCCTGCTCGGCGTGGTTCATCGGGTAGAGCGGCACGCCGAACTCGGCGCAGTTGCGGCGCAGCGTCTCCACCTGGGTGCGGGACACCGGGTCGGCGATCGGCAGCTCGACGTCCTTGGTGGGCACGTTGTGATCCTCGGTGGCCACGGTGAGGTCCGGGCGGCGGACCTTGCGGCCGGCCATCCGAAGCCCGTCGAACGCCTGCGGGCTGGTCACCTCGTGCACGAGGTGGAGGTCGATGTAGAGCAGGTCCGGCTCGGCGCCCTCTCCCTGGCGCACCAAGTGCCCGTCCCAGACCTTCTCCGCGAGCGTCCGTCCCATCTGCTTCCTCCTGGACTTCCCAGAATTTGAGAAGTTAGTATCGGTTCGTGAGACAGCATAGCGGTATCGGCGTGTTGGACAAGGCGGTCGGGGTGTTGTGGGCCGCCGCCACCGAACCGTGCGGTCTCGCCGAGCTGTGCCAACGCACCGGGCTGCCCCGGGCCACCGCGCACCGCCTGGCCGTCGGCCTGGAGGTGCACGGCCTGCTGCACCGGGACGCGGACGGCCGTTGGCGCCCCGGCCCGGCGCTCACCGAGCTGGCCGCCCGTTCCGGCGACCCGCTACTGGAAGCCGCGTCGGCCGTGCTGCCCCGGCTGCGCGACCTCACCGGGGAGAGCGTGCAGCTCTATCGCCGGGACGGAATGCAGCGTATCTGCGTCGCCGCCTCCGAGCCGGCAAGCGGCCTGCGCGACACGGTGCCGGTGGGCACCCGGCTGTCCATGGGCGCCGGCTCCGGCGCCAAGGTCCTGGCCGCCTGGGCCGACCCCGCCACCCAGCGCGCCGTCCTCACCGACGCCACCTTCACCGAGCGCACCCTCCTGGAAGTGCGCCGCCGAGGCTGGGCACAAAGCGTCGCCGAACGCGAGTCCGGCGTCGCCAGCGTCTCCGCCCCCGTCCGCAACCTGGAAGGTGAAGTCGTCGCCGCCGTCTCCGTCTCCGGCCCCGTAGACCGAATCGGCCGCCGCCCCGGCGCCCGCTGGGCCGCCAACCTCCTATCCGCCGCCGAAGCCCTCCAACAACGCCTCTAACCCACCCACCCCCACCTGATTCAGTCACTTCAGCACGGTGATTCAGTCGGTTTGGCAGGGTGGTTCAGTCACTTCAGCAGGATGGGGACCTCAAGGATCACCCCAGCCAACCCACCTCGGGCGACCCGCCGGTAAAGCCGACTTCGACATCGAGCATCACCCGCACCCGCCAAACCGACCGAATCACCCCGCTGAAGTGACTGAACCACCCTGCCAGAACGACTGAACCACCCTGCTGAACCGACTGAATCACCGTGCTGAAGTGACTGAATCAGGTGGGGGTGGTTGAACGCGCCCGGCGGAGGGGGTGCCGGGGGGCGCAGCCCCTCCGGCCCGGGGCGCGGGGGTTGGACCCCCGCAGTGAAATGCGAAAGAGCCCTGCTCGCGTACTCCGCGAGCAGGGCTCTTTCGGCTCTGTAGCCCCGACGGGATTTGAACCCGCGCTACCGCCTTGAGAGGGCGGCGTCCTAGGCCGCTAGACGACGGGGCCGAGGGATATCGAATTGCTCCGTATCCGCTGGGGTACCAGGACTCGAACCTAGACTAACTGAACCAGAATCAGTCGTGCTGCCGATTACACCATACCCCACTACCTTGGAGCCCCGTTCCCGGTGCTCCGTGCTGAAGCAATGGTAGCCGACGCCACCCGGAGACCCCAAACCGCCACCCCGGATCGACTTGATCAGACCACTGAGCTGGGCTTATGCCCAGCCACCCCGGCGCGCCGAGCGCCCCGAGCCCGGGACCACCCCATGAGCCGAAATGCACCGAATTGACCCCCGAACAATTGCCCGGCCGGCTGCCGGGCCGAGCGTGACGAGCGTCTCAGCATTACCCGTCTAACCAACCGGCCATTTCGTATGGCATAATTCAACTAACGTTGAAAGGAGGCGATCGCAATGCCGGAGACCGGATGTGTGGTGGTCGGTGGCGGGCCGGCCGGGATGGTGCTCGGCCTGCTGCTGGCCAGGGCGGGCGTGCCCGTCACGGTGCTGGAGAAGCACGGCGACTTCCTGCGCGACTTCCGGGGCGACACCGTGCACGCGTCCACCCTGACACTGCTGGACGAGCTGGGCCTCGGCGAGACGTTCGACAAGCTGCCGCACCGGATGGTGGACCGGGTCACCGCCGAGCTGGATGCCGGCAAGGTCGCGATCCGGCTGGACCACTTGCCCGGCCCGCACAAACACATCGCGTTCGTGCCGCAGTGGGACTTCCTGGAGATGCTCGCGTCAGCCGCCGAGACCGAGCCCACCTTCACGCTGATCCGGGACGCCGAGGTGATCGGGTTGGTCACCGAACGCGGGCGGGTCGTCGGGGTGCGCTACCGGGACCGGCGTCCGGACGGCGGCGGCCAGGAGCACGAGCTGCGGGCCGAGCTCACCGTGGCCTGCGACGGGCGTGGCTCGACGGTGCGCTCGGCCGCGCGGCTGCACCCCCGGGAGTTCGGGGTGCCGATGGACGTGTGGTGGTTCCGGCTGCCCCGCAAGGAGGGTGACCCGGTCGGCGCGCTGGGCCGGTTCTCGACGGGGCACGTGGCGATCATGCTGGACCGGGGTGACTACTGGCAGTGCGCGTACCTGATCCGCAAGGGTTCGGACGCCCGGCTGCGCGCCGCCGGCATCCAGGCGCTGCGCGACGAGTTCGCCCAGCTGGAGCCGTGGACCGCCGACCGACTGGACACGATCGAGACCTGGGACGACGTGAAGCTGCTCAACGTCAGCCTGAACCGGGTCAAGAACTGGGCCCGGGACGGGCTGCTGCTCATCGGGGACGCGGCGCACGCCATGTCCCCGGTCGGTGGGGTGGGCATCAACCTGGCCGTGGCCGACGCGGTGGCCGCCGCCCGGCTGCTGGCCGAGCCGCTGCGCGCCGGCCGGGTCCGGCTGGACGACCTGCGCAAGGTGCAGCGCCGCCGCTGGCTGCCGACGGTGTTGATCCAGACCGGCCAGCGGCTGGCCCACCGTTTCGTGCTGGGCCGCGCGCTGAGCGTCGCGCTGGCCGACCAGCCCAGGCCGAGCCGACTGCCACTGCCGTTCCGGCTGCTCGAGCGGTTCCCGGTGCTGGGCACCGTGCCCGGTTACCTGGTGGCGATCGGCCCGCTCCCGGAGCACGCGCCCGACTGGGCGCGCCGCTGACGGGCCCCGGAGGCGTAGGCGAGCGCGTCCACCAGGGCCAGCCAGGACGCCTCCACCACGTTGCCGTGCACGCCGACGGTGGTCCACGAGCCGGCCCGGTCGGTGGACTCCACCAGCACCCGGGTGACCGCGTCGGTGCCGTGCCCGGCGCCGTGCTTGGGCGAGAGCAGGCGCACCTTGTAGTCGGACAGTTCGACGTCCTCCAGCCAGGGGCAGGAAGAGGTCAGCGCCGCTCGCAGCGCCGCGTCCAGCGCGTTGATCGGGCCGTTGCCCTCCCGGGTGGCGATCACCCGCTCACCGGCGGCCCAGATCTTCACCGTGGCCTCGGCGATCACCTCGCCGTCCACGCCGCGGTCGATGATCACCCGGTAGGACTCCAGGGTGAACGGGGTCGCGGCCGGCTCGCCGAGCGCGGAACGCATCAGCAGCTCCAGCGAGGCGTCCGCCGCCTCGAAGGACCATCCCTGCGCCTCCCGGTCCTTCACCGTGGTCACCACCGAGGTGACCACGTCCGGGTGGCCGGCCAGGTCGAGGCCGAACTCGGCTCCCTTGAGTTCGACGCTCGACCTGCCGGCCATCTCGGTGACCAGCACCCGCTGTCCGTTGCCGACAACCGACGGGTCGACGTGGTTGTACAGCTCCGGATCCACTTTGATCGCACTCGCGTGCAGGCCCGCCTTGTGAGCGAACGCTGACGTCCCGACGTAGGCCTGGTGGGTGTCGGGAGCGATGTTGGCCAGCTCGGCCAACGCGTGCGAGGTGCGGGTGAGTTCGGCGAATGCCCCTTCCGGTAGGACGGGCATGCTGAGCTTGGCCACCAGGTTCCCGGTGACCGCGAACAGGTCGGCGTTGCCGGCCCGCTCGCCATAGCCGTTGGCGGTGCACTGCACGTGCGTAGCGCCGGCCTGCACCGCGGAGACGCTGTTGGCCACGGCGCACCCGGTGTCGTCCTGGCAGTGGATACCCAGCCGGAACCCGGTCCGCTCGGCCACCTCGGCCACCACCTCGGCGATGCGCAGCGGCAACATGCCGCCGTTGGTGTCACACAGCACCGCGACGTCCGCGCCCGCCCCGACCGCCGCGTCCAGCACGCCGACGGCGGTGTCCGGGTCGAACGTGTAGCCGTCGAAGAAGTGCTCCGCGTCCAGGAACACCCGGCGCCCCTGGGAGCGCAGGAACGCCACCGTGTCCGCCACCATGGCCCGGTTCTCCGCGACATCGGTGCGCAGCGCCCGCTCGATGTGCCGGCGGTCCGACTTGGCCACCAGGGTGACCACCGGCGCCTGGGAGTCCACCAGCGCGCGCACCTGCGGGTCGTCCTCCGCCCGCACCCCGGCGCGCCGGGTGGACCCGAACGCCACCAGCACGGCGTGCTTGAGCACCAGCTCACCGGCGGCCGCGCGGGCGAAGAACTCGGTGTCCTTGGGCAGCGCACCGGGCCAGCCACCCTCGATGAACCCGACCCCGAGCGCGTCCAGGTGGCGCGCGACGGCCAGCTTGTCCGGCACCGAGTAGCTGATGCCCTCGCGCTGGGCGCCGTCCCGCAGCGTGGTGTCGTAGAGGTGGAAGCCATCGCCCAACGGGGTTCCGGCGGGCTCTGTGCGCATTCGGACCGCTCCTGTCTGGACAAACACTGGGCTGGACAAACGCTGTGTCTTGACAAACAAAAAGACCCCCCGCGGGATGCGAGAGGTCTGCGCGTCGGGTGGTGGTGCTGGTTACCCGACGCGCCTCACGATAATGATCACGTGCTGAAGTGCCACGGAGCGGATGCTAGCACTAGTCCTGCGGGCGCCCGGCACCGGGGCCAAGATAGATCCACCAACTCGACGAGGAGAACCGCGTTGCACCAACTCACCGTGCTCTACAACCACCCGGCCGACCCGGCGGCGTTCGACAAGCACTACCGCGAGGTGCACGCCCCGCTGGCCGCGAAGGCACCCGGCCTGGCCGGCTACACGGTCACGTGGTGCCGGCCGGGTCCGGACGGGAGCAAGCCGGCCTACCACCTGATCGCCGTGCTGAGCTGGGAGACCGAGGAGGCGTTGAAGGCGTCACTGGCCAGCCCGGAGTTCCAGGCGGCCGGCGCGGACCTGCCCAACTTCGCCGCCGCCGGTGCGCAACTGATCTTCGGCGAGTCCGAGACGGTGGTCTGACCCGGGACTGGCCCACCCCGGCGGACGGCTGGCCCGGCTGGCTGTTCACCGTGCCGTACGCCGGGTGGGCCTACCCGGGAGCGCCGGCGCCCGGTCCGATCGAGCACGGCGCGAACTGCCAGCGCTACGCCTACGCCGTGCTCGAGCTGTTCGGCATCCGCCTGCCCGCCCTGCGCTCCAGCGACCTGTGGGCGGACACGGTGTACACCGACCGGGTGATCGGTCCGCCGCGGCCGCTGGACCTCTGGCTGTTCAACCGGTCGGCCGAGGCCTACGGGGCGCACGTGGGTGTCTGGCTGGCCGAGGGCCAGATCCTGCACCTGTGTCGCGCGGTCGGGCGCCCGGTGGTGTGGGCGCCCGACGACTTCGCGCGCGAGCCCTGGTACCGCGCCCTGGTGGGCGCAAAGCGACCGAACCACCCTGCTGAAGTGACTGAATCACCGTGCTGAAGTGACTGAATCGCCGGGGGTGTGGGTTAGGAGGAGACGTCGAAGGTGGCGGGGCGGCCTACCAGGGCGGCCAGGCGGTCGCCGATGGACTGGGTGTGGCCGGCGGCGCCGTGGTCGCGGGTGGCCAGGTCGAAGGCCACCGAGGCCTCGACCTTGCGGGCCGCTTCGGAACTGCCCAGGTGGTCCAGGAGCAGAGCCACCGAGAGGACAGCGGCCGTCGGGTCGGCGATGCCCTGGCCGGCGATGTCCGGCGCGCTGCCGTGCACCGGCTCGAACATGCTCGGGTTGCGCCGGCTGACGTCCAGGTTGCCGCTAGCGGCCAGCCCGATGCCACCGGTGACGGCGGCGGCCAGGTCGGTGAGGATGTCGCCGAACAGGTTGTCGGTGACGATCACGTCGAACCGGCCCGGGTCGGTGACCAGGTGGATGGTGGTGGCGTCCACGTGCTGGTAGGCCACGCCGACGTCCGGGTACTCGAGGGAGACCTCTTCCACGATGCGCGACCACAGGCCGCCGGCGTACGCCATCACGTTGGTCTTGTGCACCAGGGTGAGGTGCTTGCGCGGGCGCTTGGCGGCGCGGGCGAACGCGTCGCGCACCACCCGCTCCACGCCGTAGGCGGTGTTCACGCTGACCTCGGTGGCGATCTCCTGCGGCGTGTCCTTGCGCAGGTGGCCGCCGGTGCCGGCGTACGGCCCCTCGGTGCCCTCGCGGACCACGACCATGTCGATCTCCGGCGCATTGGCCAGCGGGCTGCGCACCCCCGGGTAGAGGCGGGCGGGGCGCAGGTTCACGTGGTGGTCCAGCTCGAAGCGCAGCCGCAGCAGCAGGCCGCGCTCCAGGATGCCGCTGGGTACCGAGGGGTCGCCCACCGCGCCGAGCAGGATCGCGTCGTGCTCGGCCAGCTCGGTGAGCACCGACTCGGGCAGCAGCTCACCGGTCGAGTGCCAACGCGCCGCGCCGAGGTCGTAGGTCGTCGTCTCCGTGCCGGGAACCACCTCCCCGAGCACCTTGAGCGCCTCGGCGATGACTTCCGGCCCGATCCCGTCTCCGGGAACCACCGCCAATCGCATTTTGCCCCTCCCATGTGCCTGCGCGGGCAGTCCAGCCAGCGGGGAACCGATGTCCCAGCGGCACGCTACCCGCAACCGCCATTCCGGTTCGCCGCTGGCCACCCATTGGAGTTCACCCTAAGTGGTGAAGATCGGCCCACTTCTTGGGTGAACAAGCGCCGACCCCGCCCGGACCAGGTGGTTTACCGGTCCGGACGGGGTCGGAAGGTACCGCTGAATCAGGCGACGGAGGTAAGCGTCCCCGACGCGATGATGTTGTCGATATAGCTCTTCGCGGCCCGGTTGAAGGCCCCGCCACAGGTGATCAGCCGGACCTGGGCGTCCGGCGTGTCACCGTAGACGAGCTGCGTCGGGAAGTTCCCCTTGGGGAACTGCTCGAGCTTGGTGATGGTGAAGACGGCGGTCTTGCCGTCCGCCCGCTTCACCGACACCTGGTCACCGGGCTTGAGCTCGTGCAGCCGGGAGAAAATTCCCGGCGTCCCGCCGCCGTTGATGTGACCCAGGATCACCGAAGGACCCTTGGCACCCGGCGTCGAGCTGAACTTGTACCAGCTGGCCTGCTTGGGCTCGCTGACCGGCGGCACGGCGGCCGTCCGGTCCGGGTTGAGCCCGAGCGCGACCAGGCTGGAGCTGGCACCGATCTTGTCGATGCGCACCTCCGTCGGAGCGGACGGGTCCAGCGGCGGAATCGCCGTGACCGGACCGCCGGTGATGGTCGGCGAGGAAAGCATGGGGCCGTCGTTGGGCCCCGGCTCCGCCTCGCTACAACCGGCCACCGCAAGGACCAGGGCCGCCCCGACCGCGACTACCGCCGCGCGACTCCAGTGCTTCACCGCTCACTCCTTCGCGTGCGACCGCCGTTGGTGATGCCAGCGCCGGTCAGGGTCAGCGCGCCAAGGCCGATCGGAGCGCCGACTGGTCCGCCGCCGGTCTCGATGCCGCCCTTGGGGTACACGCTCACGTACTCGCCGCCGTCCGGCGAGTCATCGTCGTCCTTGTCGCCCTCGCCCCGGACGAAGAAGTCCTCGGAAAGGGTGTCGTCACCACACCTGATCTTGATGGTGTGCTCACCGTAGTCGGCATCGTCCTCCACCGAGGTGGTGCCGCTCCACCGGTTCTCGCCGTCGCGGTCCAGCTCGATGTTGTCCAGGATTCCGTTGCCGTCCAACCGGCCGACGCCGTGCTCACAGCGCACGTGCACGTCGACCTCGTCGCCCCGGTTGCCGTAACCCGGGTCGAAGTCCAGCCACTGCGGGCCGTCGTTGTCGTCGTCGTCCTTGACCAGGAACCAGCGGCTCTGCGAGTTCCCGTCGCAGTACACGGTGACCCGGTGCCAGCCCTCGTCGGCGTTGTTGTCGACGTGGGTGGTGCCGCGCAGCCGGCCGCCCTCGCGGCGCAGGGTGATGTCCTCCAGCGCGTTGGACTCCAGGCGGGCGCGGTCGTCGCGGCAGCGCACCGAGGCGTCCACGTCGTCACCCTGGTAGCCGGAGCGGTCACTCAGCCAGAAGTCGTCCGGCCCGTGGCCGGGCCACTCCCCGTGGCCGTCCCGGTCCACCCGGAAGGTGTCCGTGGCCTCCACGGTCTTGCCGTTGTTGCGGCAGACCCGGCGGACGGTGTGCTCACCCTCGCGGGCGTTGTCGTCCACCCAGCCCCGGTTGCCCCGGAAGCTCACGTCGTCGCCGCGCAGCGACTCCTCGTAGCCGTCGTAACAGCCACCGTTGGCCCAGATGTAGTCACCGGGGCGGACCGTCCTCGGCGAGACCGAGAGGGTCGCCCTCGGGTCGCCGTTGCCCCAGCCGCCGTCCCGGGCGATCCGGAAGTTGTCGGTGGCGGTGACCCGCTTGTTGCCCCGGTCGGAGACGCAGACCAGGGTGACGGTGCGGTTGCCCTCACCGGCCCGGTCGTTGACCCGGCCGCTGTTGCCGTAGAAGTTCACATCGTCGCCGCGCAGCGACTCGATGCGCCCGTTCTCACAGCGCGGGTTGGCGGACAGGGTGTCGCCGGGGCGCACCACGTTCGGGTAGACCGACAGCGAGGCGCGGACGTCCTGCTCCGGTCCGCCGTTGCGGAACACCACGGTGAAGCTGTCGCTCGCGGTGGCGGTCTTCGACCCGTTCTCACAGATCAGCGTGACCGTGCGGCCACCGATCGGGGCGTTCTGGTCGACCCGCCCGGTGGTGCCGGAGAAGTTCACGTCCGACGAGGTGAGCGACCGGACCCGGCCGTTCTCACAGCGTGCGTCGGCGGTCACCGTCTCGCCCTGCCGGACCTGCTTCGGCGAGACCGACAGGTTGGCCTTCGGCTCCGGGATGGCGATCTCGGCCGCCGCGCTGCTGCTCGTGGTCGTCGTGGTGGTCGGCGCCGTGGTCGTCGTCGGCCGCTCGATCGGCTTGGGCGAGGGCTGCGGCTGCGGGGTCTCCCTCGGAGTGGTCGGGCGCGGGGTCTCCCGGGTGGTGGTCGGCTCCTGCGCCGGCCGTTCCTGCCGCGTGGTCCTGGGGGGAGTCGGGGTCTCCGTGTCCTGCTCCTGCTGACGCAGCGTGTTGGCGCGGGTGGTGGGCTGCTCCTGCGCCCGCTCCTGTTGCTGCTGCCGCGTCGTGGTGGTGGGCGGACTCGGGTCGTTCTCGTCGCTCTGGGCAAGCGCGACCGGTGCACTCCAGACCAAGGTCAGCAGTGCCAGCGTCGTGCTAGCCAGCATCGTGCGGACTCGCATGCTTCTCTTTCCCCTCACTGGGACCCGCTGGCGGGGTCGCCAGGGGCTCTCGCTCGGAGAAACCGCTGAGAAGGCCAGGAACGTTTCGGCTCGTTACCAAAACGTGATCTGATCCTTACTCCAACTGGATGATCCTCCGATGCTTCCGCATCAGAATTCTCACGAGACACTCATTAAGTGCAAACACATAACGCCCATTAGGGGGACCACCGGCCGTGGCGGTCCCCCGTTCACCCACCCGTTCAGACGCGCCTAGTCGAAGCTGACTTGGCTGATCGTGCGGGCGCCGATCGCGGCGCCGACCGGGGCGAGGACCGTGTTGTCCACGGGGCGGTCCACCCGCAGCAACATGATCGCGTCGGCGCCGTCGGTGGTCTGGCTGATCTGCGCGGCCTCGATGTTCACCGCCGCCTCGCCGAGCAGCGTGCCGACCCGGCCCATCACGCCCGGCCGGTCGTTGTACTCCAGCAGCACCACGTCGCCCTCGGCGCGCAGGTCGAAGTGCCGGCCGTTCACCTCGACCAGCTTCTCCACCGCCGCGCGGCCGGTGAGCGTGCCGGAGACGGTGATCCCCTCGCCGTCCGGCATGGCCGCGCGCAGCCGCACCACGCTGCGATAGTTGTCGCTCTCCGGCGCGGTGGTGACCTCCACGGTGACCCCGCGCTCCTCGGCCAGCGAGGCCACGTTCACGAAGGTCACCTGGTCCTCGACCACGTCGTTGAACAGCCCGCGCAGCGCCGCCAGCGGCAGCACCGAGACGTCCTCGCCGGACAGCTCGCCGTACACCTCGACGGTGATCGAGGTGGGCACCCGGCCGGCCAGGGCGTAGAGCAGCGTGCCCAGCTTCCGCGCCAGCGGCAGGTAGGGCCGCACCTCCTCGCCGACCACGCCGCCGGTCTGCACGTTCACCGCGTCCGGCACGAACTCGCCGGCCAGCGCCAGCAGCACCGAGCGGGCCACGTCGGTGCCCGCGCGGTCCTGCGCCTCCAGGGTGGACGCGCCCAGGTGCGGGGTGACGACCACGTTGGGCAGCTCGAACAGCGGGCTGGCGGTGGTCGGCTCCTTCAGGTAGACGTCCACGCCGGCCGCGCCGACCTGGCCGGAGCGGGCCGCCTCGGCCAGCGCGTCCTCGTCCACCAGGCCGCCCCGCGCGGCGTTCACGATGACCACGCCCCGCTTGGTCCGGGCCAGCTGGTCCTTGCCGATCAGGCCCAGGGTCTCCGGGGTCTTGGGCAGGTGGATGGAGATCACGTCGGCCTGCTCGAGCAGCTCGTCCAGGGAGAGCAGTTCGATGCCCAGCTGGGCGGCGCGGGCCGGGGCCACGTAGGGGTCGTAGGCGACCAGCTTGGTGCCGAAGGCGGCCAGCCGCTGGGCCACCAGCTGGCCGATCTTGCCCAGGCCGACCACGCCGACGGTCTTGCCGTTCAGCTCGACGCCGGTGTAGGCGCTGCGCTTCCACTCGCCGCCGCGCAGGCTGGCGTCGGCGGCCGGCACGTTGCGCAGCGCGGACAGCAGCAGCGCGATCGCGTGCTCGGCGGCCGAGACGATGTTCGAGGTGGGCGCGTTGACCACCATCACGCCGCGCGCGGTGGCCGGCGCGACGTCCACGTTGTCCAGCCCGACCCCGGCCCGTGCCACCACCTTGAGCCGGTGCGCGGCGTTGAACACCTCGGCGTCCACCTTCGTCGCCGACCGGACCAGCAGCGCGTCCGCCTCCGCTACGGCGGCCAGCAGGGCCGGGCGGTCGGTCCCGTCCACCTGCCGGATCTCACAAGACTGGCTGAGCATCTCCACCACGGAGGGGGCCAGCTTCTCGGCGAGCAGGACGACGGGGCGACGGGTGGCGGCGGTGCTCACGGTGCTCCAATTATCGAGGTGCCAGGATCGCGCTCATCGTAGTAGCGGCCCCCACCGGCACCACTGTCACCGTGACCAGCGCGATAACGAAGCCGACCTGCCTCTCAACCCGGTCACCGAGTTCCGCGGACCGTTGTCGCCGAGCGCACGCTCAGCCCAGGTGAGCATGACCTGAGAGGTAGGCCGGATCAGGGGCGCCGAGTGGCAGCCCAGTCGCCCCGAATCATGATCAAAAGGCGACTGTGCTACCCCTCGGCGAGACCGCCCCGCCCCGTGCCGGCCGGCGAGCCCCGAACCCAGCGCGAGGGGCCGCACTAAAGCAGCGGAAGACCGGGCAAGCCAGGCCGTCCAAGCGCTCTTTGAACCGGCGCCGCGCCGCGACGGCGGCCGAACCTATCCGCCGGGGAAGCCCACCCCGGCCGGCTCGCGCCGTCCGGGTGCCTCGCCCGCTTCGCGCTCGACCGGCGTACCGACGTCTCGCCGGACGGCGGCATCCCCCGCGTCCCGAGGCGGGGCGGCCGGTTCGGGGGCCGGACGCTCGGTTCGGCGGAAGCCCAGGGCGAGCAGCGCACAGAGCGCGGTGATCACCGCACTGACGAAGAAGACCTTGCCGTAGGCGGTGGCGGTCACGTCGGCCTGGGTGCGCAGCAGCAGCGGGTAGAGGCCCAGCGGCCCCTCGGCCAGGCTATGCGCCAGCTCGGGGCGCCCGGCGGTGTCGCCGGTCTCCAGCAGTGCCCCCCGGTCGGCCATGGACTGGGCCTGCTGGCTGGTGGCGAGCGAGGTCATCACGGCGAGGCCGAGCGCGGCGGAGACCCGCTGCGCCACGTTGCTCAGCGCGCTGCCCTCGTTGATCTCCGAGCGGCGCAGCGCGTCCAGCCCGGCGGTCATGATCGCCATCATGCACAGGCCGTTGCCGATGGCCCGGATACACGTCCAGAGCACCACGTCGGACAGCGGCACGTCCGGGTTCATCCCGGTGAGCAGGTACGTGCCCCAGGCGGCGATGAGCAGGCCGATCACCGCCGGCCAGCGGGCGCCGAACCGGTCGTACAGCTCGCCGGCCACCGGCATCAGGCAACCCATCACGATCGCCTCGGGCATCATCATCAGGCCGGTGCGCAGCGGCGTGATGCCCATCGACTCCTGCACGTACAGCGGCACGTAGAACAGCACGCTGTACAGGCCGACCGAGAGTGCCCCGGTGAGCAGCACCGAGTTGGTGAACGCCCATCGGCGGAAGATGCGCACGTCGATCAGCGGGTGCGTGACCTCCAGCTCGATCACCACGAACAGCGCGAGGGTCAGTGCGCCGAACACCAGCAACATCATGATCGGGTAGGAGTCCCAGCCCCAGTCCTCCCCCTTGGAGAAGGCCAGCAGCAGGGCGAACAGCCCCGAGGCCACGGTGGCGAAACCCCACAGGTCGAACCGGGCGGCCTGGCCACCGGGGAACTTGGGCAGGGCCAGCACCGCCAGCACCATGCCCACCAGCCCGATCGGCACGTTGATGAAGAAGATCAGCCGCCAGTCGGTGTGCTCCACCAGGTAGCCGCCCAGGGTGGGGCCCAACGCCGGGGCGAACACCACGCCCAGCCCGTACATCCCCATCGCGCTGCCGATCTGCCCCTGGGGCACCATCCGGTACACCATGGCCAGCGTGACCACCGGCAGCACACCGCCGGGCACGGCCTGCACGATGCGGAAGGCGACCAGGCTCTCCAGGTCCCAGGCCAGCCCGCACAGCGCCGACCCCACCGCGAACCCCAGCATCGACAGGATGTAGGTCCGGGTCAGCCCGATCTTGTCGCCCAGCCAGCCGCTGACCGGCACGATCACGCCGAGGGCCAGCGAGTAGGCGGTGGTGACCCACTGGATCTCGTCGGTGTTGGCACCGAAGTCCTTCTGGATGGACGGCACCGCCACGTTCACGATGGTCATGTCCAGGAGCGACATGAACATGCCGACGATCAGCACCGCCAGCGGCACCACCCAGCCGCCGTTCGCCGTCCTCCCACCCGAGACACTCATGATCCGTACTGTCCCACCCGAACAGCTTTACCGGAGCACACCTGTGTCCCCGGTAACAGGTCGCCGGTCCACGCGTTTCGGCGCTGGCACACGTGCTACAGAGCGTGTGCCAGCGCCGAACGGTTTGTGCCGGTGATTAGTTGGCGGGCGGGGCGACCCAGGACATGAGGCCGCGGAGCTTGGCGCCGACCTGTTCGATGGGGTGCTCGGCGCCCTCCTTCTGGAGGCGGGTGAAGTTGGGGCGGCCGGCCTCGTCCTCGGCCACCCACTCGCGGGCGAAGCGGCCGTCCTGGATCTCGGCCAGGATCTTGCGCATCTCGTCCTTGACCGCCGGCGTGATCACCCGCGGGCCCCGGGTGAGGTCGCCGTACTCGGCGGTGTCCGAGCAGGAGAAGCGCTGCCCGGCGATGCCGCCCTCGTACATCAGGTCCACGATCAGCTTGAGCTCGTGCAGGCACTCGAAGTAGGCGATCTCCGGGGCGTAGCCGGCCTCGGTGAGCACCTCGAAACCGGTCTGCACCAGGGCACTCGCCCCGCCGCAGAGCACCGACTGCTCGCCGAACAGGTCGGTCTCGGTCTCCTCCTTGAAGGTGGTCTCGATGACCCCGGCCCGCGAGCCGCCGATGCCCTTGGCGTAGGACAGCGCGAGCGCCTTGGCCCCGCCGGTCGAGTCCTGCTCGACCGCGATCAGGCAGGGCACGCCCTTGCCGTCCACGAACTGCCGGCGCACCAGGTGGCCCGGCCCCTTGGGCGCGACCATGGCCACGTCCACGTCGGCCGGGGGCTTGATCAGGTCGTAGCGGATGTTGAAGCCGTGCCCGAAGAAGATCGCGTCGCCGCTCTTCAGGTTGGGCGCGATGTCATCGGCGTAGATGAACCGCTGCTTGGTGTCCGGCGCCAGGATCATGATCACGTCCGCCTCGGCCGACGCCTCGGCCGGGGTTAGCACGCGCAGGCCCTCGTCGGCGGCCTTCTGCCGGGACTTCGAGCCCTCGGGCAGGCCGATCCGGACGTCCACGCCGGAGTCGCGGAGGCTCAGCGCGTGGGCGTGGCCCTGGCTGCCGTAGCCGATCACGGCCACCTTGCGGCCCTGGATGATCGACAGGTCGGCGTCGTCGTCGTAGTAAATGTTGGCAGGCATTGCCGTTGGGTGTTCCTCTCGAATTGTTCTAACGGACCGCGGCGGCGGTGATGGACCGGGGGCCCCGGCCGACCGCCACCATGCCGGACTTCACCATCTCCCGGATGCCGTAAGGCTCCAGCATGCGCAGCAACGCGGACAGCTTGTCCGTGGTGCCGGTGGCCTCGACGGTCAACGCCTCCGGGGCCACGTCGACCACCTTGGCCCGGAACAGCTGCACGGTCTCCAGCACCTGGCTGCGCACCGTGGCGTCGGCCCGGACCTTGACCAGCAGGAGCTCCCGCTGCACCGACACGGCCGGCTCCAGCTCCACGATCTTGATCACGTTGATCAGCTTGTTGAGCTGCTTGGTGACCTGCTCGAGGGGCAGCTCGTCCACCGCGACCACGATGGTCATGCGGGAGACGTCGGGCAGCTCGGTCGGGCCGACGGCCAGCGACTCGATGTTGAACCCGCGCCGGCTGAACAGCCCGGCCACCCGGGCCAGCACGCCGGGCTTGTCCTCCACCAGGACGGAAAGGGTGTGCCGGTTCATGCCTGCGACCCCTTCGCGTCGATGGAGGCGTCGTCGTCGTCGAACAGCGGGCGGATGCCGCGCGCGGTCTTGACCTCGTCGTTGCTGGTCCCGGCGGCGACCATGGGCCACACCTGGGCGTCCGCGCCGACCACGAAGTCGATCACCACCGGCCGGTCGTTGATCTCCATCGCCTGGTTGATCACCTCGTCCACCTTGTCCCTGCTGTCGCAGCGCAGGCCCACGCAGCCCATCGCCTCGGCGAGCAGCTTGAAGTCGGGGATGCGGTGCTTGTGCGTGCCCAGGTCGGTGTTCGAGTAGCGCTCGCCGTAGAACAGGTTCTGCCACTGCCGGACCATGCCCAGGTTGCCGTTGTTGATCACGGCGACCTTGATCGGGATGCTCTCGATGGCGCAGGTGGCCAGCTCCTGGTTGGTCATCTGGAAGCAGCCGTCACCGTCGATGCACCACACCGTGGTGTCCGGCAGGCCCAGCTTGGCCCCCATCGCGGCGGGCACCGCGAAGCCCATGGTGCCCAGCCCGCCGGAGTTGATCCAGGACCTCGGCTTCTCGTAGCGGACGAACTGCGCGGCCCACATCTGGTGCTGGCCGACGCCGGCCGCGTACACCGCGTCCGGCCCGGCGATCCGGCCGATCCGCTCGATCACGTACTCCGGGGAGAGCGTGCCGTCGGCCGGCCAGTCGTAGCCCAGCGGGAAGGTCTCCCGCCAGCCGTTCAGCTGCTCCCACCACGCCGACAGGTCCGGCTTGCCGCCGGACTCCTGCTGCTCCCGGCGCACCGCGTCGATCAGCTCGGTGATGACCTCCTTGCAGTCACCCACGATCGGCACGTCGGCCCGCCGGTTCTTGGAGATCTCCGCCGGGTCGATGTCCGCGTGCACCACGGCGGCCTCCGGCGCGAAGCTGGACAGCTGCCCGGTGACCCGGTCGTCGAACCGCGCGCCCAGGGCGACCAGCAGGTCCGAGCGCTGCATCGCGGCCACGGCGGACACCGTGCCGTGCATACCCGGCATGCCGACGTGCTGCGGGTGGCTGTCCGGGAACGCGCCCCGGGCCATCAGGGTGGTGACCACCGGCGCACCGGTCAGCTCGGCCAGCTCGGCCAGCTCCTTGTCGGCGGCGGCCTTGATCACGCCGCCGCCCACGTAGAGCACCGGGCGCCGGGAGGTGGCGATCAGCCGCGCCGCCTCGCGGATCTGCTTGCCGTGCGGGCGGGTGGTCGGCCGGTACCCGGGCAGCTTCAGCTCCGGCGGCCAGGAGAACGTGGTCTGCTCCTGCAGCACGTCCTTGGGGATGTCCACCAGCACCGGGCCGGGGCGGCCGGTGGAAGCCAGGTGGTACGCCTCGGCGATCGCGCGCGGGATCTCCACCGGGTCGGTGACCAGCATGTTGTGCTTGGTGATCGGCAGGGTGATGCCGGTGATGTCCGCCTCCTGGAAGGCGTCCGTGCCGATCAGCGCCCGGCTCTGCTGACCGGTGATGGCCACCACCGGGATGGAGTCCATGTAGGCGTCCGCGATGGGCGTGACCAGGTTGGTCGCGCCGGGGCCGCTGGTCGCCATGCACACGCCGACCTTGCCGGTGGCCTGCGCGTACCCGGTGGCCGCGTGCCCGGCGCCCTGCTCGTGGCGGACCAGGACGTGGCGCACGGCGGTGGAGTCCAGCAGCGGGTCGTAGGCGGGGAGGATGGTGCCGCCCGGAATGCCGAACACCGCCTCGCAACCGACCGCTTCGAGGGAGAGTACGAGCGACTGCGCGCCGGTAACCGTCACCGGCGGGGTGATCTGCTGGGTCGCTCGGACCGGTGGCGGGGTGGGTTTCGGCGGGCCGGGAACCGGTGCCGGCCGGGGCGTCGCGGTGGTCATTTTGGACTCAAGCCTCGCGTGTCGTGTGTTCGGTTTGTGCTCCGGGCATTAAAAAACCCTCGCCGCCGTGCGTGTGGCGGAGCGAGGGTCGCGCGTCGACTTCGAAAGCACTCAGGCGTCGACGCGCCCTGCAAGTACTACGAGGTCGATGATGATGCGCACGCGGTTGACCGTAACCGGCGCCCCTGCGTCGGTCAACCAGGTGAGACCCGTGTCCCGGATCCTGGGAGGCCACTCAGCACCCCCGGCACCGCCCCGCTGCCCGCCGGCCGCCCGGAGCCACCTGCGACGATGGTCGAATGGCTGGCCCCGTCGTCTTCCGGATCTCCGCCCTAGGCCACGTCGCGGCTATCACCCTGGTGGTGTGTGTCACCCCGGTCGCCGCGACCGTGCCGTACGGCGCGCTGCTCTACCTGCTGCCGCTGGGCTGGATGGCGGGGATCGTCCGGCTGCGCACCACGGTGGACGGCGAGTCGGTGACGGCGCGCAACATTGTCCGCGCCAGGCGCGTAGCCTGGACTGACATCACCGCGCTGCGTCTGCGGACACGATCCAGGGTGAGCGCGGTGCTGATCGACGGGTCGGAGCTACCACTGCCGGCCGTGCGCGTCAGGGATCTGCCGCTGCTGGCCGAGGTGAGCGACGGCCGGCTGCCCGACCTGGCTTCTCCCAAGGAGTGACCACCACATGCCCGCACTGCGATCCCGAGTCACCACCCACGGGCGCAACGCCGCCGGCGCGCGCGCCCTCTGGCGCGCCACCGGTATGGGCGAGAGCGACTTCGGCAAGCCCATCGTGGCGATCGCCAACTCCTACACCCAGTTCGTGCCGGGTCACGTACACCTCAAGGACCTCGGGGACATCGTCGCGGACGCGGTGCGCGAGGCCGGCGGGGTGCCGCGCGAGTTCCACACCATCGCGGTGGACGACGGCATCGCGATGGGCCACGGCGGCATGCTCTACTCGTTGCCGTCCCGCGAGGTGATCGCCGACGCGGTGGAGTACATGGTCAACGGGCACGCGGCGGACGCCCTGGTGTGCATCTCCAACTGCGACAAGATCACCCCGGGCATGCTGAACGCGGCCATGCGGCTGAACATCCCCACGGTGTTCGTCTCCGGCGGCCCGATGGAGGCCGGCAAGGCGGTCGTGGTGGACGGTGTCGCCCACGCGCCGACCGACCTGATCACCGCGATCTCCGCCTCCGCCTCGTCGTCGGTCGACGACGTCGGGCTCACCGAGGTGGAGCGGTCCGCCTGCCCGACCTGCGGCTCCTGTTCCGGCATGTTCACCGCGAACTCGATGAACTGCCTGACCGAGGCGCTCGGCCTGGCGCTGCCCGGCAACGGGTCCACGCTGGCCACGCACGCGGCCCGGCGGGACCTGTTCACCCGGGCCGGGACCACGGTGGTCGAGCTGGCCCGGCGCTGGTACGCGGAGGACGACGAGTCGGCGCTGCCCCGCTCCATCGCCAACCGCAAGGCCTTCGAGAACGCCATGGCGCTGGACGTGGCCATGGGCGGGTCCACCAACACGGTGCTGCACATCCTGGCCGCCGCCCGGGAGGGCGAGATCGACTTCGGCCTGGCCGACATCGACGCGGTCTCCCGGCGGGTGCCCTGCCTGGCCAAGGTCTCGCCGAACTCCGACTACCACATGGAGGACGTGCACCGGGCCGGCGGCATCCCGGCCATCCTGGGCGAGCTGCGCCGGGCCGGGCTGCTCAACACCGGCGTGCACACCGTGCACTCGCCGTCCATGGAGGCCTGGCTGGACGAGTGGGACATCCGCTCCGGCGCGACGTCCGAGGCGGCGGCGGAGCTGTTCCACGCCGCGCCCGGCGGGGTGCGCACCACCGAGGCGTTCTCCACCGAGAACCGCTGGTCCTCGCTGGACACCGACGCCTCCGGGGGCTGCATCCGGGACTTCGACCACGCCTACACCGCCGACGGCGGGCTGGCCGTGCTGTACGGCAACCTGGCCGAGGACGGCGCGGTGATCAAGACCGCCGGAATCCCGGACGACCTGCGCAGCTTCGAGGGCCCGGCCCGCGTGGTGGAGAGCCAGGAGCAGGCCGTCTCGGTCATCCTGGGCAAGCAGATCCAGCCCGGCGACGTGCTGGTGGTGCGCTACGAGGGCCCGGCCGGCGGGCCCGGCATGCAGGAGATGCTGCACCCGACCGCGTTCCTGAAGGGCGCCGGACTGGGCAAGGCCTGCGCACTGATCACCGACGGGCGGTTCTCCGGCGGTTCCTCGGGCATCTCGGTCGGGCACATCTCCCCGGAGGCGGCGGCCGGCGGGACGATCGGGCTGGTCCAGGACGGTGACCGGATCACCCTGGACGTGCACGCTCGCACCCTCCAACTGCACGTGGCGGACGAGGTGCTGGCCGAACGCCGGGCCAAGATGGAAGCCTCCGAGCGCCCGTGGCAGCCGGTCGACCGCCAGCGCCCGGTCTCCAAGGCCCTGCGCGCCTACGCCGCCCTGGCCACCTCGGCGCACACCGGGGCGGTCCGCGAGGTCAGGTAGCCGGCCCGCGCAACAGGATGTGGACGGCGACCGCCGCCGCGACGCCGATCACCAGGCAGACGAGGCCGGCGCCCAGGGGGCGGCGGATGCCGGGGATGGCGCGGTCCAGGGCGGTCCGGCCGGCGCCGGCGAAGACCAGTGCGGCGGACATGGCGGCCAGGGCCAGTTCGAACTCGTAGCCCTTGCCCTCGGCCAGGAAGAAGCCGCCGGACCACTTCAGCCAGATCACGTTGATCATCACGCCGAGCAGGCCGGCGGCGGCCAGCGGGGTGAACAGGCCGACCACCAGCAGGGCGCCGCCGCCCAGCTCGGTGCCGGCGGTGATCCAGGCGAGGCGGCCGGCCTCGCGGAACCCGGCCTCCTCCAGATACCGGGTGAACCCGGCAATGCCCGGGCCGCCGAAGGAACCGAACATCTTCTGCGCGCCGTGCGCCATGAAGATCACGCCCAGCACCAGCCGGAGCACCAGGAGGCCGAGGTCCGCCCCCGTGTTCCAGCGCAGACCGGACCGCCCCCGGCCGCCCCGCATGTCGATCGCCGTGGTCGGCGCCTCCGCGTCGACCCCGTACTGGTAACCCGAGTCCAAGTATCCGCCGCGCGTCATCGACGCAGCGTAACCACTACTCGGTGGTTCACCCGGTAGGCGGGCCGGATTTCCTGGACTCACCCGAGGTTCACGTACGCCTGCCTAGGCTTGCCGCGTGTCCCGACCGCCGTCCCGCGTATCGGCGCGCCGTCGCTGGTCCTTCCTGGTCGCGGCGGTCGCGCTGGCTCTCGCCGCGCTCTTCGTCGCGGGCTGCGCCACGTTCCCGGACAACGGTCCGAGGGAGTGGCGGGAGAAGCCGGACGACGGCGGCCCGCTCGCCGCACCGCCCCGCATCCCCGACCAGGAGCCCGAGTCGGAGCGCCCGCCGCCCCCGGGGCAGCAGGGCGGCACCCCGATGCCGGACGGCTGCACCGACCCGGACCCCCAGGTGGTCGCCACCTGCCTGAGCCCGCTCTCCTCGGTGATCGTGCAGCCGGACGCGGAGTCCGCGCTGGTCGCCGAGCGCCCCACCGGGCGCATCCTGCGGGTGCACAAGGACAAGGACCCGCAACTGGTCGCCACCATTCCGGTGGACCCTTCCGGGGGCGGGCTGATCGGTCTGGTGCTCTCCCCCAGCTATGCGGAGGACCAGCTGCTCTACGCCCTGGTGGCCAGTCCGAGTGATCGGCGGGTGGTCCGGCTGGTGCCGGGCGACCCGCCGACCCCCATCCTCACCGGCCTCCCCCGGAGCGGCGACGACTCCGGCGCGATCGCCACGGGCAAGGAGGGCGAGCTGCTGGTGGCCACCGGGGGCGACGGCTCCCTGGGCGGCAAGCTGCTGCGCATCGACACCTTCGGCCACCCGTTCAAGGGCAACCCCGCACCGGGATCACCGGTGTACAGCAGCGGGCTGCACAGCCCCGGCGGGATGTGCGTGGCGCCGGACACCGGCGCCATCTGGGTCACCGACCGCACCCCCGGCCGGGACGCGCTGCACATGATCAGGCCCGGTCCGCTGCCCGAACCGGCATGGACCTGGCCGGACCGCCCCGGTGTCGCCGGCTGCGTGGCCCCGCCCGGCGCGCTGGTGATCGCCGAGCGGAGCGCGTCCGCGCTGTTCCTGCTGCACTCGAACGCGCCGGGCACGTTCACCGGCACCCCGCAGACCGTGCTGGCCGGGGTCTACGGCCGGATCGGCCCGCTCGCGCTCGCGCCGGACGGGCTGATCTGGCTGGGCACCACCAACAAGGGTGCCGGCGGGCCGGTGGTCAGCAGCGACGACCGCGCCGTGCGCATCCACCCGCCCGCCGGCAGCGGCGGTTCCGGACCGGAGTAGTTACTACGAGCAGCGTTCCAGGACCAGCTCGCGGACCCGCTTGGCGTCCGCCTGGCCCCGGGTGGCCTTCATGACCGCGCCCACGATGGCCCCGGCGGCGGCGACCTTGCCGGCGCGGATCTTCTCCGCCACATCGGGCTGGGCGGCGACCGCGTCGTCGATGGCGGAGATCAGCGCGGAGTCGTCGGACACCACCTTGAGCCCGCGCGCGGCCACCACCTGGTCCGGGTCGCCCTCGCCGGCCAGCACGCCGTCCACCGCCTGGCGGGCCAGCTTGTTGGTCAGCTCGCCGGAGGCGACCAGCTCGATCACCCGGGCCAGCTGGGCCGGGGTGATGGGCAGCTCGTCCAGCGGGATGCCCCGGTTGTTGGCCTGCTGGGTCAGGTAGGACACCCACCACGACCGGGCCTCGCCGGACGGCGCACCGGCCTCCACGGTAGCGGCGATGAGCTCCAGCGCCCCGGCGTTGATCAGGTCACGGAGCTCCTCGTCGGAAAGCGCCCACTCCGCCTGCACCCGCTTGCGCCGCTGCCACGGCATCTCGGGCAACCCGGCGCGCAGCTCCTCCACCCACTCCCGGGAGGGCTCGATGGGCACCAGGTCGGGCTCGGGGAAGTACCGGTAGTCCTCGGCGGTCTCCTTGCGCCGGCCGGCCGAGGTGGTGCCGCTGGACTCGTCGAAGTGCCGGGTCTCCTGGATCACCTTCTCCCCGGCGTCCAGCACGCCGGCCTGCCGGGTCATCTCGTAGCGGATCGCCCGCTCCACCGAACGCAGCGAGTTCACGTTCTTGGTCTCGGTGCGGGTGCCGAACTCGGTCGCTCCCTTGGGCATCAGCGAGACGTTCGCGTCGCAGCGCAGCGAACCCTGGTCCATCCGCACGTCGGAGACGCCCAGCGCGCGCAGCAGGTCGCGCAGCGCGGTCACGTAGGCCCGGGCCACCTGGGGCGCCTTCACCCCGGTGCCCTCGACCGGCTTGGTGACGATCTCGATCAGCGGCACGCCGGCCCGGTTGTAGTCCAGCAGCGAGTAGTCAGCGCCGTGGATCCGCCCGGTCGCACCGCCCACGTGCAGCGACTTGCCGGTGTCCTCCTCCATGTGCGCGCGCTCGATCTCCACCCGGATCGTCTCGCCGTCGTCCAGCTGCACGTCCAGCCAGCCGTTCACGGCGATCGGCTCGTCGTACTGGCTGGTCTGGAAGTTCTTCGGCATGTCCGGGTAGAAGTAGTTCTTCCGGGCGAACCGGCACCACGGGACGATCTCGCAGTTCAGCGCCAGGCCGATCAGGATGGCCGACCGGACGCCGTCGCCGTTGACCACCGGCAGCGAGCCGGGCAGCCCGAGGCAGGTCGGGCACACCTGGGTGTTCGGCTCCGCGCCGAACGTGGTCGGGCAGCCGCAGAACATCTTCGTCGCGGTGGACAGCTCCACGTGCACCTCGAGCCCGAGCACCGGGTCGAAGCGTTCGACGACCTCGTCGTAGTCGATGAGGGTGGGCGTGCTCATACCGAGGCCTCCAGCCCGTTCATGCGGCGGATCAGCGGACCGCCCTCGGCGGCGTCCCGGGCGGCCTCGAAGGCGGCGGCCACCCGGTACATCACCGCCTCGCCCAGTGCCGGCGCCATCACCTGCAGGCCCACCGGCAGGCCGTCGGACTCGCCCAGCCCGGACGGCACCGACATCGCCGTGTTGCCGGCCATGTTGGCCGGGATGGTGCACAGGTCGTTCAGGTACATGGCCAGCGGGTCGTCCACCTTCTCGCCGATGCGGAAAGCGGTGGTCGGCGCGGTCGGCGAGACCAGCACGTCGGCGCTCCGGAAGGCGTCGGTGAAGTCGCGGGTGATCAACGTGCGCACCTTCTGCGCCTGCCCGTAGTAGGCGTCGTAGTAACCCGAGCTCAGCGCGTACGTGCCGAGCATGATGCGGCGCTTCACCTCGTCGCCGAAGCCGGCGTCGCGGGTGGCCGCCATGACCTCCTCGGCCGACGCGCCCGCGTTCGGCAGCGTGCGCAGGCCGTAGCGCATCGCGTCGAACCGGGCCAGGTTGGAGGACACCTCGCTGGGCATCACCAGGTAGTAGGCCGGGAGCGCGTACTCGAAGTGCGGACAGCTCACCTCGACCAGCTCGGCCCCCAGCTCCTTGAGCCGGTTCAGTGCGGACTGGTAGCTGTGCAGCACGTCGGGGCTGTAACCCTCGCCGCTCAGCTCCCGGACCACGCCGACCCGCACCCCGGAGAGATCGCCGTCCGCGCCCTGGCGGGCGGCCGCCACCACCGACGGCACCGGCGCGTCGATCGAGGTGGAGTCCATCGGGTCGTGCCCGCCGATCACCTCGTGCAGCAGCGCCGCGTCCAGCACGGTGCGCGCGCACGGGCCGCCCTGGTCCAGCGAGGACGCGGCGGCCACCAGGCCGTACCGGGACACCCCGCCGTAGGTGGGTTTCACGCCGACCGTGCCGGTCACCGCCGCCGGCTGGCGGATGGAGCCGCCGGTGTCGGTGCCGATGGCCAGCGGCGCCTCGAAGGCGGCCAGCGAGGCCGAGGAACCGCCGCCGGAGCCACCCGGGATGCGCTCGGTGTCCCACGGGTTGCGGGTCGGCCCGAACGCGGAGTGCTCGGTCGAGCTGCCCATGGCGAACTCGTCCATGTTGGTCTTGCCCAGGATCGGGATGCCGGCCGCGCGCAGCCGCGCGGTCACCGTGGCGTCGTACGGCGGGCGCCAGCCGTCCAGGATGCGCGAACCGCAGGTGGTGGGCATGTCCTTGGTGGTGAACACGTCCTTGAGCGCCAGCGGCACCCCGGCCAGCGCCGACGCCGGCGCTTCCCCACCGGCCAGCGCGGCGTCCACCGCGGCGGCGGCGGCCAGCGCGGACTCGGTGCCCACGTGCAGGAAGGCGTGCACCACCTGGTCGACCTCGGCGATCCGGTCCAGGTGGGCCTGGGTGACCTCCACGGCGGAGACCTCCCGCGCGTGGATCTTCGCGGCCAGCTCGGCGGCGGTGAGCCGGGTGAGCTCGGCGCTCATGCTTCCTCCCCCAGGATCCTCGGCACCTGGAAGCGGCCCTCTTCCTGCGCGGGCGCACCGGAGAGCGCCTGCTGCTGGGTCAGCCCGGGGCGGACCTGGTCGGCCCGGAACACGTTGGTCACCGGGACCGCGTGTGAGGTGGGCTCTATGTCGTCGGCGGCTACCGTGCCGACCCGGGCCACCGCGCCGAGGATGACGTCGAGCTGACCGGCGAACCGGTCCAGCTCCTCCTCGGTGACGGCGAGCCGAGCCAGTCGAGCGAGGTGCGCGACCTCGGCCCGGGAGATGGACTCGGGCATCTCTCTCCTGCTCAGGAATGGCGTGCGAACTATGCAAGTCTAGTTCGGCACCCTACGTAACCGGTTACCACTCACTCGTGCCGCCGGAATCTCCTTCCGCGCAACACGTTCGGAACCGCCGCCTGACACAATCTGGAGGGTTTGGCGGTGTGGAGGAGGCGGTTCGGGCGTGTCGTACCTGATCCGGGTCGAGGTCCCGGACCGGCCAGGCATGCTCGGCGCGATCGCCACCGCTCTCGGCCGGGCCGGCGTGGACATCGTCGGACTGGACGTGGTGGAGCGCTCCGGCGACATCGCGGTGGACGACCTGACCGTGGAGATGCCCACCGAGCGCCCGCCGGACGTGCTGATCACCGCCGTGGAGTCGATCCCGGACGTGCACGTGGAGTCGGTCCGCCCGCATCCCGGCCGGCTGGACTCGCACCGTGAGCTGGAGCTGATCGAGGAGATCAGCTCACACCCGGACAAGGGCCTGCAGCTGTTCGTGGACGGCATCCCGCGCATCTTCCGCGCCGGGTGGGCGCTGGTGATAGTCCAGGAGGGACAGCGGGCCTGGCGGCTGGCCGAGAGCCAGGCCTCCCCGCAGACCCGGGCCGGCAGCCTGCCGTGGCTGCCCCTGTCCCGGCCGATCGTGCTCGACCCGTCCGTGCACTGGGCGCCGGAACCCTGGTACGAACTGGACACCGAGCTGGCCGCCGCACCGTTCGCCGGCCCGGACAAGGTGCTCGTGGTCGGCCGCCCCGGAGGCCCGGTCTTCCGCGCCACCGAGCTGGCCCGCCTGTCCCACCTCGGCGGCATCGTCACCACGCTGCTCGGTACCACCTGAGGCTCACCCGCCCCTCGAGCCTCTCTCCGGGCTACCTCCGAGCACGCTATGGCTCTGCGTGGAGATATGCGACATTGCGGCGCTCCCCGCGGCTGCCCTCGTGCGGGGCCAGCATCACGGAGCGCGACCGTCCGTCGGCGCCGGCAACGCCGACCGCTGGCCCAGTCCGGTCCCGACCTTGATCAAACCGGACTGCGCCGGCGCTCGGTGCTCCACACCCGGCGACCTGCCACCAGAAGACCGATCCTGACTACGCAACGTGGCGACACGCGGCCCGGCCGCTTCACCCGCGCGCCGGGTGGCGGTTCAGTCGCTGTTGATCATGGACGGCGACCACGCCAGGCGACATCGAGGCACGGAATTCCAGAAACACAAGCCATCCAGAGCCTGAGCGCCTCAAGGTCGCGTATTTCCACGCAGAGCCATAGCGTGCTCGGAGGTACCTCAGAGAGAGACGTGCGCAGGGGCGGGAAGAGTCAGACCTTGATGGCCAGAGCGGCCTTGACCAGGTCTTCGTTGCCGGTGGCCAGCCACTTGTCCGGGCGCACCAGGACGTCTTCGAAGCCGATGCGGGTGTCGATGCCCAGGCGCAGTGCGTACTCGAGCACCGGCCAGGCGCCTTCCTCCTCGCCGTGCAGCAGCACCGGGACGTCCAGGCTGCCCAGCGCGCGCAGGATGCGGATGGCCTCCGCGACGGCGGTGTCCGGGCCGCTCACCGTGGGCTCGGCGACGATCCGCACGGTGCCGTGCGGGATGCCCTGTTTGCGCAGGGTGACCGCGTCCGCGGTGGTCCACACGCCCAGCTCCAGGCCGATGCCGAGCGAGTGCGCCGCCGCGCACACCTCTCGCCAGCCGAGGTCGTGCACGTTCACCCCGACCACGTCCGGCTTGCCGGAGCCGAGCTTGCCCCACTGCATGACCGCGTCCACCCGCAGCCTCGGATCCGGCATCACCCAGCGCGCGGCCGGCACGCCGACCTCCATGTGCGGCACCTCGGCGTGGATCGCGGATACCGCGTCACCGACGTACAGCGGCTCCAGGGTCTCCAGGCCCCGGGGATCACGCGGGTGGACGTGCACCGACGTGATGCCGTACCGGGACACCGCACGGGCGTCCCTGGCCAAGTAGTACGGCGTGACCGGCAGCGCTGGGTGCGCGTCCGCCGGACGTGCGCCGTTCAGACATCCCTGAAGCACCCCATGACCTCCCCGACGTGCATACATTAACCAAGAAACTGCCCAAATGGGTGCCTCGAGGGAAGCGGCACCCGAGCGGGTTCATTCCCCGCTTGCCGACTCCCCCGAGCTGGCTAACTCACGCGCGGCGTCGGGTCCGCGCTCGAGCAATACGGTGAACCCGGAGTCGTCCAACACCGGGACGCCCAACTCCACCGCCTTGTCGTGCTTGCTGCCGGGATTATCGCCCACGACCACGAACGAGGTCTTCTTGGATACCGAACCGGCCGCGCGGCCGCCCCGGCTGGTGATCGCTTCCTTGGCCTCGTCCCTGGAGTAGGTCTCCAGCGACCCGGTGACCACGATGGACAGCCCTTCCAGGGTGCGCGGCACCGACTCGTCGCGTTCCTCGGCCAGCCGCACTCCGGCGGCCCGCCACTTGGCCACCACCTCGCGGTGCCAGTCCACGGTGAACCAGTCCCGCACGGCCGCCGCGATGGTCGGGCCGACCCCGTCCACGGACGCCATCGCCGCGCTGTCCTCCTCGCCGGCCGCCGCCTCGATCGCGTCCAGCGAGCCGAACTCCCGGGCCAGCGCCTGCGCGGCGGTGGGGCCGACGTGCCGGATGGACAGGCCGACCAGCACCCGCCACAGCGGCCGGGTCTTCACCGCCTCCAGGTTGGCCAGCAGCTTGCGCCCGTTCGCGGAAAGCTCGCCGGCCTTGGTGCGGAACAGCTCCACCCGCAGCAGGTCTTCCTCGGTCAGGCTGAAGACGTCGCCCTCGTCCTGGACCACACCGGAGGACAGCAGTGCGGCGGCCGCCTCGTAGCCCAGCACCTCGATGTCGAAGGCGCCCCGGCCGGCCACGTGGAACAGCCGCTCCCGCAGCTGCGCCGGGCAGGACCGGGCGTTCGGGCAACGCAGGTCGACGTCGCCCTCCTTCTGGTACGCCAGCTCGGTGCCGCACTCCGGGCAGTGCGTGGGCATGACGAACTCGCGCTCCTCGCCGGTGCGCACGTCCACGAGCGGCCCGAGCACCTCGGGGATCACGTCGCCGGCCTTGCGGATGGTCACCCGGTCGCCGATCAGCACGCCCTTGCGGCGCACCTCGTCGGCGTTGTGCAGGGTGGCCATGGCCACCGTCGAACCCGAGACGACCACCGGTTCCATCACCGCGAACGGGGTGACCCGGCCGGTGCGGCCCACGTTCACCTGGATGTCCAGGAGCGTGGTCGTGGCCTCCTCCGGCGGGTACTTGAACGCGATCGCCCAGCGCGGCGCCCGGGAGGTGGAGCCGAGGCGGCGCTGCAGGGCCACCTCGTCGATCTTGATGACGATCCCGTCGATCTCGTGCTCGATGTCGTGCCGGTGCTCGCCCCAGTGCTGGACGTGCTTGACGATCTCGTCCATGCCCCGGCGGATCACCGTGTGCTCGGAGACCGGCAGGCCCCAGGTGCGCAGCGCGTCGTAGGCCTGGGACTGCCGCACGGGGTTGAACCCGGCCCGCTTGCCCAGCCCGTGGCAGATCAGCCGCAGGTTGCGGCTGGCGGTGACCTTCGGGTCCTTCTGCCGCAGCGATCCGGCGGCGGTGTTGCGCGGGTTGGCGTAGACCGGCTTGCCCGCCTCGACCATGAGCGCGTTGAGCGCGGCGAAGTCCTCCAGCCGGAAGTACACCTCGCCGCGTACCTCGACCAGCTTCGGCACCGGGAACTCCTCGGTGCCGGTGAGCCGCTCGGGCACCTCGGCGAGGGTGCGCATGTTGAGCGTGACGTCCTCACCGGTGCGCCCGTCGCCACGGGTCAGCGCCCGGGTGAGCTTGCCGTCCTCGTAGAGCAGGTTCACCGCGAGACCGTCGATCTTGAGCTCACACAGGTAGTGGAGCTCGTGGCCGACCTCCTTCTCCACCCGCTCGATCCAGCCGCGCAGCTCGTCGGCGGAGAACACGTTGTCCAGGCTGAGCATGCGCTCGAGGTGGTCGTGCGCGGTGAAATCGGTGGAGAACCGCGCGACCACCCGCTGGGTCGGCGAGTCCGGGGTGACCAGCTCCGGGTGCTGCTCCTCCAGCGCGACCAGCTCGCGCCACAGCTCGTCGAACTGGCCGTCGGAGACCACCGGCGAGTCCAGCACGTAGTACCGGAACTGGTGGTCGGCGACCTCCGTGGCCAGGCGGGCGTGCCGGTCCCGGGGCTCGTCGGCTGCACTCACCGCGCCAGATTAGCCGGCACCCCCGAGAAATTCGTGGACGGCGCGTGGTGGGGTGTGCCGGCGGGCACGATGTCCTTGCCCAGCGGGACCAGGGAGATCGGGATCAGCTTCAGGTTCGCCCAGGCCAGCGGGATGCCGATGATGGTCAGCGCCAGGCCGACGGCGGTGATCAGGTGACCCAGCGCGAGCCACCAGCCGGCGACCAGGAACCAGATCACGTTCCCGATCGTGGAGAACGCGCCGGCGTGCGGCCGGTCCACCATCGTCCGGCCGAACGGCCACAGCGCGTAGTTGGCGATCCGGAAGGACGCCAGCCCGAACGGGATCGTCACGATGAGCAGGCAGCAGATGACTCCGGCGATCACGTAGCCGAGAGCCATCCAGATACCACACAGGACCAACCAGATGACGTTCAGCAAAGTGCGCATGTCATCCATGGTGCCAGCGCCCGGGCGGCCGGCGCCCGGTTAATTTCTCAGCCGATCAGCTCGTCCACGGCGGACAGCAGCGTGACCACGGAGCGCTCGCGGGCGGCGTGGCCCATCAGGCCGATCCGCCAGGCGCGGCCGGCGAACTCGCCGAGGCCGCCACCCACCTCGATGCCGTAGCGGTCCAGCAGGGCGTGCCGCAGCGGCGCCTCGTCCAGGCCGGTGGGCAGGGCGGTGGCGGTGAGCTGGGACAGCCGGTGGCCCTCCTCGGCGATCAGCCCGAACCCGCGCTTGGTCAGCCCGTCCTGCAGGCGCGCTCCGACCGAGGCGTGCCGGGCCCAGACCACCTCACGCCCCTCCTCCAGCAGCACCTGCAGCCCGGCGTGCAGCGCGTAGGCCATGGTGGCGGAGGCGGTGTGGTGGTAGCGGTGCGACGGGGCCAGGTAGTACTCGTGCAGCAGCCCCAGGTCCAGGTAGAACGAGCGCACCGGGGTGGACCGGTTGCGCATCCGCTCGACGGCGCGCGGGGACAGCGTCACCGGGGCCAGCCCGGGCGGGGCGCCGAGGCACTTCTGGCTGGCCGAGTAGCAGGCGTCGATCTTCCAGTCGTCCACCCGCAGCTCGCTGCCGCCGAGCGCGGTCACGGCGTCCACCAGCAGCAACGTGTCGGTGTCGGCCAGCGCGGAAAGCGGAGCGACGTCGTTGCGCACACCGGTGGAGGTCTCCGCCGCGACCACGGCGAGCAGCCGGGCGTCCGGGTGCGCGCGCTGGGTGCCGAGCAACACCTCCGGGTCCAGCGAACGCCCCCACGGCGCCTCCACCCGGACGACTTCGGCGCCGCCCCGGACGGCCACCTCGCAGAGCCGCTCGCCGAAGTAGCCGTTCACCCCGACGATGATCTTGTCGCCCACCTCCAGCAGGCTGGCCAGGCAGGCCTCCATGCCGGCCGAACCGGTGCCGCTGACCGGCAGGGTCAGCTCGTTGCGGGTGCCGAACACCGCGCGGAGCTGGTCGGCGATGTCCGCCATCAGGGCCAGGTACTCGGGGTCCAGGTGCCCGAGCACCGGACGGCCGAGTGCCTCGGTGGCGTCCGGGTACGGGTTGGAGGGGCCAGGCCCGAGCAGCAGTCGATCCGCGTGCGCCGTCACGGTTTCGCAGCCTACGACACCGCCGGAACGACCCACCGCAAGCTCTGATATAGCCCTGCGGGGCCACGTCGCTGCCGGATGACCGGCGTGAGCCGCACCGCGAAACCCACCACGTCCGAGCTGTTCAGCGGCTATCTCAAGCCGGACCGGGCGCACCCCGACGCGTTCGACGAGATGTTCGCCCCGGACGGCCGGGTGCGCGCGCCCATTCAGTGCCTTCAGCACGCTGATTCAGTCGGTTCTGGCGCGAGCGGGTCGGACCCGCCGGCCCAAACTGACTGAATCACCCTGCCAAAGTCACTGAATCACCGTGCTGGACCGACTGAATCACCGTGCTGAAGGCACTGAATCAGGTTGGGGTGGGGGACGCCCAGGACTCGGGTGGGTCTACGAAGGCGTTGCCGAGGTCGCGGGCCAGGGTCATGGCGCGGCGGGCCCAGTCGGGGGTGGCGCCGGCCAGGCCGCAGGTGGGGGTGGGCACCACCAGCTCGGCCAGGCGGGAGCGGGTGAAACCGATCTGGTCGGCCAGGTCGTACGCGGGGCGGGCCAGGTCGCGCAGGGCCGGCTCACGCCGGCCGGCGGGGAGCGAAGAGGGCACCAGGCCGAGGAGCAGGGGCGTGCCGGCGTCCCAGGCCTCGCCGACCGCGTCCAGTGCGGCGGTGTGCGAGCCGAGGAGCCCGGCGTCCAGCGCGAGCGCCCCGGCGCCGGCGGCGCGGAGCAGCCCGATCGGCGCCTTGGGCGCGCAGCAGTGCACGATCACCGGCTCGGGCAGCGCCTCGATCACCGTGCGCAGCAGCGCCTCGGCGTCCGGTTCGGGTACGGCGGACACGGTGCCGAACCCGGACGGCGTGGGCAGCGAGCCCGCCAGCACCGCGGGCAGGCTCGGCTCGTCCAGCTGGACCACCACCCGGGCCCCGGTGCGCGTGGCGACCTCGGCGACGTGCCCGGCCAGGCCCTCGGCCAGGCTGGCGGCGAACTCGCGGCGGGCGCCCCGGTCGGTGAGCACCCGGTGACCGGTGCGCAGCTCCACCCCGGCGGTGAGCGTCCACGGGCCGGCGGCCTGCACCTTCACCCAGGCCGGGCGGGTGGCGTCCAACGCCTCGTCCAGGGCGTCCAGGTCGGTGCGCAGCAGGTCCACCCCGCGCCGGTGCTCCCGGCCGGGCCGGGCGGTGATCCGGTAGCCGGACGGCACCACCTCGGTGGCCAGGTCGACCAGCAGCGCCGCCGTGCGCCCGATCAGGTCGGCGCCGACTCCCCGGGCCGGCAGCTCGGGCAGGTGGGGCAGCCGGGGCAGCTCGCCGGCCACGGTGCGGGCCGCCTCGAGCGGGTCGGTGCCGGGCAGCGAACCGATGCCGGTCGCGCAGCCCGGCGGCCAGTACTGGGTAGTCACAGGGGGCTGTCTACCAGTAGGTGGCTGGCGGTCCGGTCAGCCGGGCCGCCCGAGAGCGATCTCGGTGTGCCTGAGCACGGTGGACACCCCGCCCCGCCAGTAGTAGCCGACCGGGCGGCCGGCGGTATCCGCGGACAACCCGATCGTGCCGGTGCCCAGCCCGTCGTCGGATTTCTCCCGGGAGTCCTCGGCATGGGGGGAGGTGGTCGAGTCGGCCGCCTTCACCAGCCACTCGCCCGGGCGGTTCGGGTTGGCCACCGGGGTCTCCAGCACGACCAGCACGTGGCCGGTGTTGCGGGACTTCACCTCGGCCGGCCTGAGCCAGGCGATCACGTCACCGGGCCGCAGCTCGGGCACCGTGCCGACCGGCTCCCAGGGTCCCCCGGCGGTGCCGGCGGCCACCGCGCGGAAGTGGCGTACGAAGTCGGCGGCCAGCGGCCGGGTCGACCTGGTGACCGGCAGAGCGTCCAGGTTGGCCGGGCGGGAGTGCGCCAGGGCGTAGTCCACGAAGCCGGAGCAGTCGAAGTAGTACCCACCTTCCCGGGCGGCCACCGCGGTCCGGTGCTGGTAGCCGGTGTCGCGCATTTCCACCAGCTCACGGCGCACCTCGGCCAGCAACGCCGTGCGGCCGGCATCGGGCGACGCGGCGACGACCGCGCTGATCCCGGGCGGCCGCTCCCGGGCCGCGGTTATCCCGACCACCAGCACGGCGAGCACCGCGACCACCGCCCACAACCCCACTGCCCTACGGGACATCGGCTCCCCCTCGACCGTTCGACGAGTTCAGCCTGATCGGCGCCGCCGGGGAAATCGACCGTGCAGGCCCCAGTCCTGGACGTAGGGCAGTCCCTAACCGGAGCTCACCGGGGCGTCGGTGGCCCGGATGGTGGCCGAGCCGAGCACGATGTCCCCGCTGTCGTCCGGGCGGTACAGCGCGACCGCCTGGCCGGGGGCCACCCCGCGCAGCGGCGCGCGCAGCGACACCCGCAGCTCGTCGCCGTCCAGCTGGGCGACCGCATCGGCCAGCCCGCTGTGCGCGCGCACCTGGGCCACGCACTCCACCGGCCCGTCCGGGGCACGACCGGACGCCCACACCGGGCGCTCGCCGACGATCTCCCGCACGTCCAACAGATCCGCCGGGCCGACCCGCACCGTGCCACTCACCGGCTCGATGGCCAGCACGTAGCGGGGCCGGCCGTCCGGCGCCGGCCGGTGCACGCCGAGGCCCTTGCGCTGCCCGACGGTGAACCCGTGCACCCCGGCGTGCTCGCCGAGCACCTCGCCGCTGGCCGCGTCCACCAGCTGGCCGGGCCGCTCGCCCAGCCGCTCGGCCAGGAACCCGGCGGTGTCGCCGGTGGGGATGAAGCAGATGTCGTGGCTGTCCGGCTTGCTCGCCACGGAAAGACCCCGCTGGGCGGCCTCCGCCCGGATCGCCGGCTTCGGCGTGTCGCCGACCGGGAACATCGCGTGCGCCAACTGCTCGGCCGTCAGCACGGACAGCACGTAGGACTGGTCCTTCTCCGGGTCCACCGCGCGCCGGAGCACACCGTGCTCGAGGCGGGCGTAGTGGCCGGTGCACACCGCGTCGAAGCCCAGCGCCAGCGCCTTGTCCAGCAGCGCGGAGAACTTGATCTTCTCGTTGCACCGCAGGCAGGGGTTCGGGGTGCGGCCGGCCGCGTAGTCCTCGACGAACTGGTCCACCACGTCCTCGGCGAACCGGCCGGCGAAGTCCCACACGTAGAACGGGATGCCCAGCACGTCGGCCGCGCGGCGGGCGTCTCCGGCGTCCTCCTTCGAACAACAACCCCGCGACCCGGAGCGCAGCGCGTCCGGGGTCTCGGCCAGCGCCAGGTGCACGCCCGTGACGTCGTGCCCGGCGGCAACCGCGCGCGCGGCCGCCACCGCCGAGTCCACCCCGCCGCTCATCGCGGCCAACACGCGCATCAGCGGCCGCCGGCCGGTACGGCCCGCCGCGCGCCGGCATGGCCAGCCCGCCGCGCCCGCTCCACCACCGGGCCGATGGCCGCCAGCACCGCGTCCACGTCGCCCGGCACCGACGTGTGGCCGAGGGAGAACCGCAGCGAACCGCGGGCCATGGCCTCGTCGGCGCCCATGGCCAGCAGCACATGGCTGGGCCGGGCGACCCCGGCGGTACAGGCCGAACCGGTGGAGCACTCGATCCCGTTGGCGTCCATCAACATGATCAGGCTGTCCCCCTCGCAACCGGGGAAGGACAGGTGCGCGTTGCCGGGCAGCCGGCTCGGCCCGCCGGCCAGCGGGTACGTCCCCGGGTCACCGTTGTAGATCGCATCCGGCACCTGCTCCCGCACCCCGGCGACCAGCCGGTCGCGCATGCCGGCCAGCGCCGCGGCGCGCGCCGGCGCTTCGGCGACCGCGTGCTCGACCGCCACGGCCAGCGCGACCACCGCCGGCCCGTTCAACGTGCCGGACCGCACGTCCCGCTCCTGGCCGCCGCCGTGCAACAGCGGCGTGCACGCCGCGTCCCGGCGCAGCAGCAGCGCACCCTGCCCGTAGGGGCCGCCGAGCTTGTGCCCGGTGAGGGTGAGCGCGTCGGCGCCGCTGGCGGCGAAGTCCACCGGCAGGATGCCCACCGCCTGCACCGCGTCGGTGTGCAGCGGCACGCCGAACTCGTGCGCGACGGCGGCCAGCTCGGCGATGTCGTTGACCGTGCCGACCTCGTTGTTCGCCCACATCACGCTGACCACGGCGGCCCGTTCGGGGTCCGTGGAGAGTGCCGCGCGCAACGTCTCCGGGCGCACCCGGCCGTGCCCGTCCACCGGCAGCGGCACCAGCTCGGCGCCCTCGTGCGCGGCCAGCCACTCGGCGGTGTCCAGCACCGCGTGGTGCTCGACGGCCGAGACCAGCACCCGGACGCGGCGCGGGTCGGCGTCCCGGCGCGCCCAGTAGAAGCCCTTCACCGCGAGGTTGTCCCCCTCGGTGCCGCCACTGGTGAAGATCACCTCCGACGGGCGCGCGCCGACCGCCTCGGCGATCGTCTCCCGGGACTCCTCCACCGCGCGGCGGGCGTGGCGTCCGGAGGCGTGCAGCGAGGAGGCGTTGCCGGTGCGCGACAGCGCCTCACACATCGCGGTCACCGCGCGATCCAGCATGGGCGTGGTGGCGGCGTGGTCCAGGTACGTCATAGCGGCTTCCAGGTTAGTCGCCGAAGTCGACTACGGCCGCACCGCCGTGATCCGGCTCAGGCGGCCACCCGCAACCGGCGCCGGTGCCGCCGGGGAACCACCGGCGCCGGCGGGGCGGGTGCCCCGGTGGCCTCGGCCAGCACCAGCTCCGCACGGCGGGCCAGCTCGCGGCGGTCGGTCTCCGGCCCGGTCTCCAGCACCGGCAGCACCTCGACCTCGAGCACCAGCTCGGGCAGCCGCGCGACCCTCACCAGCGAGGCGCACAGCGTGTCGTCCCCGATGAACGAGCCCACGCTGGTCGGCGTGCCGTCCGGCAGCCGCATGCGCAGCGCCACCGGGCGGACCGGCACCCCGGCGTCCAGCGCCGCCTGGAACCCGGCCCGGCGGAACACGCCGAACGCGGCGCCGCACCAGGTGGTGCCCTCCGGGAACAGCCCGACCACCCCGCCGTCGGCCAGCGCGGCCGAGGCCCCCGCGACCACGGTGGGCAGCGAGCGCAGCTCCGAGCGGTCCACGAACAGGGTGCCGAACCGGGCGATCAGGCCGCCGATGACCGGCCACTCCCGGATCTCCGTCTTGGCGATGATGCGCAGCGGCTGCACCGTGGAAAGGCCCAGCACGTCGATCCAGGAGAGGTGGTTGGCCACCACCAGCACGCCGCCGTCCAGGCCCGCGTCGAACCGGGCGGCACCGGAGTGCACCAGCCGCACGCCCATCGCCCCGGTCATCGCGGTGAACACCCGGCGCTGGGCCCAGGCCCGCTGGCCCGTGCTGAGCACCGGCAGCAGGAGCGCCAGCCCGGCGGAGCAGACGAACCAGAACACCGTCCCGGTGACCCGCGCGGCAACCCGCGCCCGGGAAACCCTGGGCAGGCTCCCCTCGGCCGGCAGGCAGTCCGGGGTACAGGGCGAGAACGGCGCCCAGGAGTGCCCCTCGCGCCGCAGGGCCGACGGCGGCCGGGGATGGTCCGTCGCCCCGCCGGGGATGGTCAGCAGCGTGTTGGTCACGACTCGCCGCCGAGGAAGAACTTCAGGTAGCGGGGGTCGATCCGCTCCAGCGGGAGCAGGATCAGCAGGTCCGCGACGCCGAACTCGGGGTCGTGCGCCGGCGGGCCGCACACCCAGGCGCCCAGCCGCAGGTAGCCACGCAGCAGCGGCGGGACGACGGCCCGCTCCGGGCGCGGCGCGGACTCGAAGTCCCAGGGGTGCAGCGGGTTCACCCGCAGGTCCTCGGGCGAGTAGTTCTTGGCCCGCACGGTCTCCCACACGCCCCGGGCGAACGCGCCGCCGTCGGCCAGCGGGATGCTGGCGCAGCCGGTGAGGTGGTTGTGCCCGGTGAGCAGCAGATAACGGGCGATCCCGGCCCAGACCAGGCCGATCACGGCGCCGTTGCGGTGGTCCGGGTGCACGCAGGACCGGCCGGCCTCCACCAGGGAGGGCCGCAGGTGGTCGAACGCGGACATGCCGAACTCGGTCTCCGAGTAGTAGCCGCCGGCCTCGACCGCCCGCTCCGGCGGCAGCATCCGGTAGGTGCCGACGATCTCGCCGGTGTCGTCCGCGCGGACCACCAGGTGGTCGCAGTACTCGTCGAACCGGTCGGTGTCGAGCCCGTTCTCCGGGTCGCTGAGGGTGGCGCCGAGCTCGCCGGCGAAAATCTGGTAGCGCAGCCGCTGGGCGGCCCGGACCTCCTCGTCGTTGCGGGTCAACAGCAGCGAGTAGCGGGTCTGCGGGGCAGCCGAGCCGGCCTGGCCGGCCGGCGGGGTGGAAACCAGCAGCTGCGACTGAGTCATACCCGCAGGTGTACGCGCCCGATGGAACGAGATTTCACACCCGCACTGACCGACCGATGGCAAACCGGTGAACGCTCTCAGCCGCACACACGAAAGGGGCCGACGCACCCGGCGCCGGCCCCCTTTCGTGACTTACTGCCTAGTATCTCCCGCGCGCGCCGAACTGGGCGCGCGCTCGGCAAGCGCGTACCGCGCTAGCTCTTGCGCTTGGTGACCGCCTCGGTGAGCTGCGGGGCCACCTTGAACAGGTCGCCCACCACGCCGTAGTCGGCGATCTCGAAGATCGGCGCCTCGGCGTCCTTGTTCACCGCGATGATGGTCTTCGAGGTCTGCATGCCGGCCCGGTGCTGGATGGCCCCGGAGATGCCCAGCGCGATGTACAGCTGCGGAGACACCGTCTTGCCGGTCTGCCCGACCTGGAACTGGTTCGGGTAGTAGCCCGAGTCGACCGCCGCGCGGGACGCGCCGACGGCGGCGCCCAGCGAGTCGGCCAGCGCCTCGACCACGGCGAAGTTGTCCGCCGAGCCGACACCGCGACCACCGGAGACCACCACGGAGGCCTCGGTGAGCTCCGGGCGGTCGCCGCCCACGATCGGCTCCCGGCTCACCACGGTGGCCTGCCGGCCGCCCAGCTCGGGGACGTCGACGGACTGCTCGGTGCCGGCCCCTTCGGCCTGCTCCGCGTCCACCGCGCCGGGCCGGACGACGATCACCGGGTGCTCGGTGTTGGACTTGGCCTTGACCACGAACGCGCCACCGAAGATGGAGTGCGTAGCGGTGCCGTCCGAGCCAACCTCGACCACGTCGGCCAGCAGCGCGGAGTTGGTGCGCACGGCCAGCCGGCCGGCGATCTCCTTGCCGTCCGCGCTGCCGCTGACCAGCACCGCGGCCGGCGAGGCCGACCCGATCAGCGCCTCCAGCACCGCCACCTGGGCGACCCCGACGTGCTTGTCCACCGCGTCGGACTCGGCCACGTAGATCTTGGCCGCGCCGTACGCCTTGAGGGCGTCGGCCAGCTTGCTCGCCGTGCCGGGCGCACCGGCGACGACGGCCGAGGGCTCGCCGATCGCACGCGCGACGGTGAGCAGCTCGTAGGTGGTCTTCTTGATCTCGCCGTCCGCATGGTCGACGAGGACCAGAACCTCACTCATGTCCTCAATCTCCTCTCGTCGACCGAATCAGATGATCTTCTGCGCGACCAGGTAGGCAGCGATCTTGTCGCCGCCGTCGCCCTCGTCCTCGACCTTCTCGCCGGCGGCCTTCGGGGGCTTCGGCGAGGCCTCGGCCACCGAGCTGAGCGCGTTGGCCAGGCCGACCTCGCTCGCGTCGATGCCCGCGTCGGCCAGGGTGATCGTCTGCACCGGCTTCTTCTTCGCGGCCATGATGCCCTTGAAGGACGGGTAGCGCGGCTCGTTGATCTTCTCGCCGACGCTGACCAGCGCGGGCAGTTCGGCGGTGAGCTTGGTGATGCCCTCGTCGGTGCCCCGGGTGACGTTCACCGTGGTGCCCTCGACGGTCAGCTCCTGGGCGTGGGTGAGCGCGGGCACGCCGAGCACGTCGGCCACCATCGCGGGCACCGCGCCGATGCTGCCGTCGCTGGCCACGTTGCCGGCGAGCACCAGGTCGTAGCCGTCCACGGTGCCGATCACCTTGGCCAGCGCCTTGGCGGTCTGCACCGCGTCGGAACCGTGCATGCCCTCGTCGGACAGGTGGATCGCCTTGTCCGCGCCCATGGACAGCGCCTTGCGGATCGCCTCGGTGGCACGGTCGGGGCCGACGCACACGACGGTGACCTCGCCGCCCTGCGCCTCTTTCAGCTGCAACGCGGCCTCGACGGAGCGCTCGTTGATCTCGTCGATCACGGCGTCCGTGGATTCCCGGTCGAGCGTGTGGTCAGAATCGGCCAGCGTGCGCTCGGAGTTGTAATCCGGCACCTGCTTGACCAGCACGACTATGTTCATCGGTCCCCTTCGACCTCCTGTCTGCCATTTGATATTTCAAGCGGTGCGCCGACCTTACGCGGGAACACGCGAGTCAGGCACCCCGCCTCTCCGTGGCAAGAGCCACTTTTGAAAACGCCACGTCAGCGGAACTTGCATTCATAGTTGCGGACCTGGCCACGCACTGACATACCTCGACCGGTGATCCTTCTCACCGGAGGCCGTGAGCCTCCTCACCGATGCTGAGACGTTTAGAGTCGGACGATGCAACCAGAGGCCTCGACGCTGCCGCTGACCGGTGAGCGCACCGTGCCCGACATCCCGGAGGAGAACTACTGGTTCCGCCGGCACGAGGCCGCCTACCTGCGGCTGGTCGACCTGGTGCGGCCCGGCGCGGTGGTGCTGGAGGCCGGCTGCGGCGAGGGTTACGGCGCCGCGCTGCTGGCCTCTCACGGCGGCTTCGTGGTCGGCCTGGACTACGACGAGGTGACCACCGCGCACGTCGCCGTGCGCTATCCGTCGGTGCGTGTGCTGCGCGGCAACCTGGCCAGCCTGCCGCTGGCCGACGCCTCGGTCGACGTGGTGGCGAACCTGCAGGTCATCGAGCACCTCTGGGACCAGGAGGGTTTCCTGCTGGAGTGCTACCGGGTGCTGCGCCCCGGGGGCCTGCTGCTGGTCACCACGCCCAACCGGATCACCTTCTCCCCTGGCCGGGACACCCCGCTGAACCCGTTCCACACCCGCGAGCTGTCCGGCGCCGAGCTGGCGTCGCTGCTGGTCGACGCCGGTTTCGCGGTGCGCGAGCTGCTCGGGCTGCACCACGGGCCGGCGTTGCGTGCCTTGGATGCCGCGCACGGCGGCTCGCTGATCGACGCCCAGGTGGCGGTGGCAGTGGCCGGGGACGACTGGCCGGACCGCCTGCGCGCGGACGTGGCCGGCGTGGCGGCGGCCGACTTCGACCTGCACGGCGAGCGCCTGGACGACAGCCTGGACCTGGTCGCGGTGGCGGAGCGGCCTTCGTGAGGGCGCCCGTCGGCACCTTCTGCCTGGTGCTGCACAGCCACCTGCCGTGGCTGGCCCGGCACGGCGCCTGGCCGGTCGGCGAGGAGTGGCTCTACCAGGCGTGGGCCGGTTCCTACCTGCCGGTGCTGGACGTGGTGCGCCGGCTGGCCGCCGAGGGACGCACCGAGCTGCTCACCCTGGGCGTGACTCCGGTGCTGGCCGCCCAGCTGGACGACCCGTACTGCCTGCGCGGCATGCACGACTGGCTGGGCGGGTGGCAGCTGCGCGCGCACGAGGCGGCGCTGCTGCCCGAACCCGCGCTGTCGTCGTTGGGCGCGGACGAGCACCGGCGGTCGGCGGCCGCGCTGGCCGAGTTCGAGTCCCGCTGGCGGCACGGTGCCTCCCCGGTGCTCCGGCCGCTGCTGGACGCCGGCGCGTTCGAGCTGCTCGGCGGGCCGGCCACGCACCCGTTCCAGCCGCTGCTGGAGCCGGAGGTGCGGGACTTCGCGCTGCGCGCCGGGCTGACCGACACCGCGCGGCGGCTCGGCCACCGGCCGGCCGGGATCTGGGCGCCGGAGTGCGGCTACGCGCCCGGCATGGAGCACGGCTACGCGGCCGCCGGCGTGGACCGGTTCCTGGTGGACGGCCCGGCACTGCGCGGGGAGACCGCGTTCGCCCGCACGGTCGGCGACAGCGACGTGGTGTGCTTCGGGCGGGACCTGGACGTGACCTACCGGGTGTGGTCGCCGAAGGCCGGCTACCCCGGTCACCGGGACTACCGCGACTTCCACACCTACGACCACCGGACCGGCCTGAAGCCGGCCAGGGTCACCGGGCGCGCCGTGCCACCGGACCAGAAGCAGCCCTACGACCCCGACCGGGCCGCGCTCACGGTGCGCAAGCACGCCGACGACTTCGTGCGCGTGGTGCGCGAACGGCTGGACTCGCTCGCCGCCCGGCACGGCCGGCCCGCGCTGGTGGTGGCCGCGTACGACACCGAGCTGTTCGGGCACTGGTGGTACGAGGGGCCGGCCTGGCTGGAGCGGGTGCTGCGGTCACTGCCGGATGCCGGTGTTCGGGTGTCCACACTGGGCGGCGCGCTGGACGCCGGGCTGCTCGGCGGGCCGGTGGAGCTGCCGGCGTCATCGTGGGGTTCCGGCAAGGACTGGCGGGTGTGGGACGGCGCGCTGGTCGAGGACCTAGTGGAGCTGGGCAGGAAAGTGCAGCGCTGCCTGTTGCTGGCCGCCGAGGCGCCCCGGGGGGTGGGTCGTCACGAGGTTCTCGACGGCATGGCCCGCCAGGCGCTGCTCGCGTTGTCCAGCGACTGGGCGTTCATGGTCAGCAAGGCGTCGGCCGCCGACTACGCGCGCGCCCGCGCGGACCATCACGCACAGCATGTGATGGAGATCTCACAGTTGATCGAGGACGGGCGCTGGGCGGCGGCAGCCCAGGTGGTGGCGGCCCTGAACGGGCGGGACACCCTGTTCGGCCAACTGGACTCCCGGCATCTGGCCCACTCCTCCGACCACATCGGCGGTTTCGTGCATACCGGCCGGTAAGTTGCTGCCATGCGTGTGCTGATCGTGTCATGGGAGTACCCACCGGTCGTGGTCGGCGGCCTCGGCCGGCACGTGCACGCACTGGCCCGGCGGCTGGCCGCGACCGGTCACGACGTGCGGGTGCTCTCCCGCCAGCCGAACGGCACCGACGCCACCACCCACCCCACGTTGGACGAGACCGTGGACGGGGTCCGGGTGCTGCGGGTGGCCGAGGACCCGGCACACCTGGAGTTCGACCGGGACATGGTGGCCTGGACGCTGGGCATGAACCACGGCCTGCTGCGCGCCGCCCCGGTCTGGCTGGACGGCTGGCGGCCGGACGTGGTGCACGCGCACGACTGGCTGGTCGCGCACGCGGCGATCGGCGTCGCGGACCTGCTGCGGGTGCCGCTGGTGGCCACCGTGCACGCCACCGAGGCCGGCCGCCACTCCGGCTGGCTGACCAGCGTGATCAGCCAGCAGGTGCACTCGGTGGAGTGGTGGCTGGCCCAGCGCGCGGACGCACTGATCACCTGTTCCGAGGCGATGCGGCGTGAGGTCTCCGAACTGTTCGACCTGGACCCGGCGGACATCCACGTGCTGCACAACGGCATCGAGCCGCGCCGCTGGCGGGTGGAGCGCGCCGAGGTGGACGCGGTGCGCACCCGCTACGCCCCGGACGGTTCGGCGCTGCTGCTGTACTTCGGCCGGCTGGAGTACGAGAAGGGCGTGCAGGACCTGATCGCCGCCCTGCCCCGGATCCGCCGCACCCACCCGGGCACCCGGCTGCTGGTCGCCGGGGACGGCACGCACGCCGACTTCCTGGCTTCCCGGGCCCGCACCCATCGCGTGCGCCGCGCGGTGCACCTGCTCGGGCACCTGCCGGACCGTGCGCTGGCCGCCACCCTGGCCGCCGTGAACGCGGTGGTGCTGCCCTCGCGCTACGAGCCGTTCGGGATGGTCGCGCTGGAGACGGCGGCCGCCGAGACGCCGCTGGTCGCGTCCACCGCCGGCGGGCTGGGCGAGGTGGTGCGCGACCGGATCACCGGCCTGTCCTTCGCCCCCGGTGACGTGGCCGGCATCGCCGAAGCGGTCCGTACCGTCCTGGACGACCCGGCGGCGGCCGCCGCCCGCGCCCGCACGGCCCACGCCCGCCTGCGCACCGACTTCGACTGGTCCCGCATAACCGAGGCGACGGTAGCGGTCTACACCGCCACCCGCCCCCGCCCCCGCGACCCCATCGGCAAACCCAAGATCCCCACCGGCAACGCCTTCGGCCCCGACCCCCGCTAACCCACCCCCACCCCCAGCCTTCGCACACACGGCGAGTCGGGCTTTCAGGTACGGCGAGTCGGGGATCTGGGTACGGCGAGTCGGGCTTTCGTGCTCGGGTGTGTCGGGGATCCAGGTACGACGAGTCGGGCTTTCGTGCCCGGTGTGTCGGGGATCTAGGTACGGCGAGTCGGGCTTTCAGGTACGGCGAGTCGACGTTCTCGGCACACCGAGTCGGCGTTCTCCGGCGAGTGGGAGCCCGGTCGGCGTCAGGTCGGGTCGGGCAGGGACTCCTGGACCGCGCGGGCGGTCTTGCGGGCGATGTCGGCCAGCGCCGCACGGTGCTCGGCCGACGCTTCGTAGTCGTCGCGCCGGTTGCGTACCACCCGCGCCGGCGAGCCCACCGCGATGGAGAAGTCCGGGATCTCCCCGCGCGCCACGGCGTGCGACCCGAGCACGCAGCCCCGACCGACCCGGGTGCCGCGCAGCACGGAGACCTTGACGCCGATCCAGCAGTCCGGGCCGATGCGCACGGGAGTCTTGGCGATGCCCTGGTCCTTGATCGGCAGGTTGATGTCCGAGATGACGTGGTCGAAGTCGCAGATGTAGACCCAGTCGGCGACCAGCGTGGCCGCGCCCAGCTCGATGTCCAGGTAGCAGTTGATCGTGTTGTCCTTGCCCATCACGACCTTGTCACCGATGCGCAGGGAGCCTTCGTGGCAACGCAGTGAGTTGCCGTCGCCGATGTGCACCCACCGGCCGATCTCCAGCCGGCCGTAGCCGGGGCGCGCGTGCAGCTCCACGTTCTTGCCCAGGAAGACCATGCCGTGCAGCAGCACGTGCGGGTTGACCAGCCGGAACCTCAGCAGACGCGCGTAGCGCACCAGGTACCAGGGCGTCCAGGCGCGGTTGCGGATCACCCAGCGCAGCGACGCCAGGGTGAGAAACTTGGCCTGGCGGGGGTCCCGTCGCATGCGCCACCAGGCCGACCAACGGGTCCGCACCGGCGCGCCCCACATGCTCGTCACGGCCGTTCAGCCTAGTCGCCGGGCTCCCGGAGTCAGACGCTGGTGGTCGCGGCGGCCTCGAACTCGGCGATCAGCCGGGCGGCCTCGTCCGGGTAGCCGGCCACCAGCGCGTCGATCTCCGCCTCGCGACCCTCCCCGATCAACGAGTTGACCTCGTAGGCGTAGTGATCGTGCAGCTCACGCAGCCGCAGCTGGAGCTCGGTGGGCATGGCTTCCTCCCAGGTTCACGCGGTCCGACGGTGGCCGAACACCCGCCCGGTGGCGCGGGTTGCGCACCGGGTCTCGCCAGGTATGTCGAACGCCGTAATCGAATCGTTTCGATGCTGGTTACAAGCTTATCGGAGAGGCCCGTCACAGCGCGAGTCCCCGGCTCGTGTGAAAGGCTCGCCGAATGCCGAACCCGTTGGTCATCGACACCGATCCGGGCATCGACGACGCGGTGGCACTGCTGCTCGGGCTGGCCTGCCCCGAGGTACGGGTGGCGGCGGCGACCACGGTGTTCGGCAACGTGGGCCTGGCCACCACCACCGCCAACGCCGGACGGCTGCTCGCCATGGCCGGCCGTACCGACGTCCCGGTGGCCGCCGGCGCCGCCCGGCCGCTGGTGTTCCCGCAGGCCCAACGGGCCGGTGAGGTACATCACGAGGACGGCCTCGGCGGTCGCGCCGACACACTGCCGACGCCGCCGCCGGTGCACCCGGATGGCGCGGTCGAGGTGCTCGCCGGCGTGTTGAGAGCCGCCGACCGGCCGGTCACCCTGGCCCCGATCGGCCCGCTGACCAATATCGCCCTGCTGCTCGCCAGCCACCCCGAGCTGACGCCGAAGATCGGCCGGATCGTGGCCATGGGGGGCGCGATCAGCGGCGGGAACACCACGCCGACCGCCGAGTTCAACGTGCACTGCGACCCGGAGGCGGCGCACCGGGTGCTGGCCGAGGAGTCCGTGCCGATCACCCTGGTCCCACTGGACCTCACGCTGCGCTGCGCCATGCCCGGCGAGTGGGTGGACCGGCTGGCCGCCGGCGGTCCCCGGTGCGCCACCCTGGCCGCGATCACCGAGTACTACCGCGCGCGGTTCCGCGCCCGGCGCGGCGTGGACGCGGTGCCGCTGCACGACGCGGTCGCCGTGCTGGAGGCGGCCTGTCCCGGGACACTGCGCACCGAGCCGATGCACCTGGCCGTCGACTGCGCCCCCGCCGCCGACCGCGGCACCTTGCGCGTCACGAACGCCGGCGGCCGGCCGGTGGAGGTTGCGGTGGACGCCGACATCTCCGCCCTTCACGCGGAGATCCTGCGCCGCCTACTCACCATCGACACCTGAAACCGGTGCGCGCGTACCCGAATCCCCGACTCACCGTACCCAGATCCCCGACTCGCCGTACCCAGATCCCCGACTCACCGAGCACGAATCCCCGACTCGCGCGGGGGTGGGGTGGGTTAGTCGTCGGTTAGGCCTTGTTCTACGGCGTAGCGGGTGAGTTCTACGCGGTTGTGGAGTTGGAGTTTGCGGAGGGTGCTCTGGACGTGGCTTTCCACGGTGCGGTGGGAGAGCACCAGCCGGTCGGCGATCTGCTTCGCGGTCATGCCCTTGGCGACCAGGCGCAGGACCTCGGTCTCCCGGTCGGTCAGGCGCAGGCCGGAGTCCTTGCGGTTCGACTCGCCGAGCACCAGGCCGGCCAGGCCGGGGGTGAACACGGCGTCCCCGGCGGCGGTCCGCCGCACCGCTTCCACGAGCTCCTCCGCGCTGGCCGATTTCACCAGGTAGCCGCTGGCACCGGCGGCCACGGCGGCCAGCACGTCCTGGTGCTCCCCACTCGCGGAGAGCACCAGTATCCGGGTGTCCGGCAGCTGTGCCCGGATCGAACCGATCGCGGTGACGCCCGAGGACGCGCCCAGGTTGAGGTCCATCAGCACCACGGCCGGCCGGGTGGCCAGCGCGATGCGCACCGAGGACGGGCCGTCGGGCGCCGTGGCCACCACCTGGAAACCACGCTCGCCGAGGTCCCGCGCGACGCCCTCGCGCCACATCGGGTGGTCGTCGACGACCATCACCGTCACGGTCACCGCGACCCACCCCCCACGGGCAGTTCGAAGATCCACTCACAGCCCAGGCCGGGACCGGTGACGCAGCGGGCCGAGCCGCCGACCCCCTCGATCCGGCCGACGATCCCCCCGGTGACGCCGAGACGCCCCTCGGCGGCCGCCGCCGCCAGCCGGCCCGCCGGAATTCCCGGCCCGTCGTCGCGCACGCTCACCTCCACCCGGTCGTCCAGCCGTTCCACCAGGACCCAGGCCGGCGCCTCCGCCCCGACGTGGGTCCGCACGTTGGCCAGCGCGGTCCGCACCGCGTCGGTCACCTCGCGGGCCGCCGCTTCAGGCAGCGGTACCGCGGTCGCCGGGGTGGACACGGTCACCCGGCTGGTGGCCAGCGCGGCCAACTCGTTCGCCAGGTCCACCGAACCGTCCGGCCGGACCGACGGCGGGTCGGTGGTCATCAGCGTGCGCAGCGCGACCTCCTGCTCCCCGGCCAGCTCGCCCAGCTCGGCGGCGGCGCCACCCAGCGACCGGCCGCGCCGGCTGACCTGGGAGAGCACCTGCAGCACGCCGTCGTGGATGGACCGGGCCAGCCGTTCCCGCTCGGCCACCGCCGCGCGCAGCGCCACCGCGTCCCGCAGCTGCGCGGCCGAGCGGCGCAGCACGGTCGCCGCGTAGCCCACCGCCAGCGCGGACGCCACGATCAGCAACAGGTCGGTCAGCTCCGGGGCGCCCAGGTGCCCACGCACCGCCGCCACCGACGCCTGCACGACCAGCCCGCCGAGCACGCCGAACAACGGCCCGTGAACCAGGGCCAGCGCGATCGCCGGCCCGGCCACCCACACCGTGGGCAGCACCGGCACCCCGGACGCGATCCGGGCCGGGGTCTCCACCGCCAGCGTGGAAGCCACCGCCGCCACGGAGACGACCAGGTCGGCAACGGCCAACCAACCCCGTCCCGGCCACACCGGCCGCAGGTAGCCGACACCGGTGACCGCGGTCCAGCAGGCCAGCCCACCCAGAACCAGGAGTGCACCGAGAGGCCACCGGTACTCGGGAAAGCCCCGCAGGACCAGGACGCCCGCGTAGCCGAGCGCGATCACCCGGTAGCCGACCAACCCGCGCCACAAAGGGTCGAGCATCTGCTCGGGCGCCCGGTCCGACACGCTATTCGGTCAGGCCCTGCGAGATGGCGTAACGCACCAGCTCGACCCGGTTGTGCAGGTGCAGCTTGCGCAGCGTGCTCTGGATGTGGTTCTCCACGGTGCGCGGCGAGAGGGTGAGCTTGGCGGCGATCTGGCGGGCGGTGAGCCCGGTGGCGACCAGGCGGAGCACCTCGGTCTCCCGGGTGGTCAGCCGGGGCACCGAGGCCGCCTCCGGCTCCGGTTCGGCGGCCAGGCGCTGGTACTCGCCGAGCACCAGGTCGGCCAGGCCCGCCGTGAACACCGCGTCCCCGACGGCAGTGCGGCGCACCGCGTCCACCAGCTCGTCCGCGGACGCGGTCTTGACCAGGTAGCCGGCCGCGCCGGCCTTCACCGCGTCCAGCACGTCCCGGTGCCCGGCGCGCTCGGAGAGCACCAGCACCCGGGTGTCCGGCATGGTGTTGGCGATGGTACGCACGGCCTCGACGGCGGAAAGCTCATCCAGGTCCAGGTCGATGACCACCACGCGGGGCTGGGTGGCGGCGGCGATCCGGGCGGTGAACGCCGAGTCCGCCACGGTGGCCACCACCACGAAACCCTGCGCGGAAAGGTCCCGCGCGACCCCTTCCCGCCAGATCGGATGATCATCCACGACGACGACGGTGATCGAGCTCGGGTCGTCGTAGGTCGCGCTCACTACTGTGGTTCCCCTTCCGCTTTCCGTCACCCGCACGGAGGCAGTCAAATCGGGCGAGCCGAGCCTAATGGTTCCATCCAGACGACGCCCGTATCCGCGGAAAGGGTGCACTACACCCAATCGGCGCACGGAACTCCGGAGCGTTACCGAACGGCCTTCGTCCCGGTCAGCAGGGCGTTGTAGAAGAACCGCTTCGGCACCACTCGCTGTAGCACCGTGGTGTCCAGTTCACCGAGTCGTTCCCAGGTCCGCCAGGCGAACATGGCCCAGCGCATGCCCAGTTTGCCCGGCGGCACGGCCGCCTCGAACGTGCGTACCGGCCACCCGAAAAGGGCGGCGGCGAGTTCCTCTGTGACGACTTTCACGTCCCGCGCGCCGGCGCCCAGGGCCATCGCTTCCAGCCGGTCCGGGTCGAAGGTGTGGATGTCCACGACCGCCTCCAGCGCGGCGGCGCGGGAGGACTCATCCAGCTCCGCCTGCGGCCGGCGCCAGTCGCGCAACGGGCCGAGCTTGGTGACCCGGGTGGCCGCCCACCAGGTGGCCTGGCTGATCTTGCGGGCGTAGAGGTCGCCGATCTTGGTGGGCTCACCGGCGAACACGAACCGCCCGCCCGGCTTGAGCACCCGCAGCACCTCGCGCAGCGATGCGGCCACGTCGGGGATGTGGTGCAGCACGGCGTGCCCCACGACCAGGTCGAACGTGTCGTCCTCGTAGGGGATGCGCTCCGCGTCGGCCACCCGGCCGTCCACGTCCAGGCCGAGCCCGGCGGCGTTGCGCAACGCCACCCGCACCATGCCCGGGGACAGGTCGGTCACCGAGCCGCGCTTGGCCACCCCGCCCTGGATCAGGTTGAGCAGGAAGAACCCGGTGCCGCTGCCCAGTTCCAGGGCGCGGTCGTAGGGCCAGCCGTCCGAGCCGGCGACCAGCTTGAACCGCCCGGTGGCGTAGTCGATGCAGCGCTCGTCGTAGGAGATCGACCACTTCTCGTCGTACGAGCCGGCCTCCCAGTCGTGGTAGAGCACGTTGGCCAGCTTGGGGTCCCGCCGGGCCGCCTCGACCTGCTCGGCGGTGGCGTGCGGGTTCGGCTCCGGGTCGGGCCCGGCATCGGGCGGCGGCACGGCGGCCGCGCTCATTTCCCGACTCGCAAGCTCGTCTCGGCGCTCATCGGCCCACGAACTTCGCCTTGCCGGGGCCGTTGGCGATGAACGACTCCATGCCGGCGGCCCGGTCCTCGGTGGCGAACAGCGCGGCGAACAGCTCGCTCTCCAGGTGCAGGCCGTTGCGCAGGTCACCGTCCAGCCCACCGTCGATGGCCTTCTTGGCGGCGGCCAGGGCCATCGCCGGGCCTTCCGCGAACCCCGACGCCCACCGGTGCGCCTCGGCGTACACGTCGTCCGGGGCGACCACCTGGTCGACCATGCCCAGCGCCAGCGCCTCCTCGGCGGCCACGAACCGGCCGGAGTAGATGACCTCCTTGGCCCGGGACGGCCCGATCAGCCGGGACAGCCGCTGCGTGCCGCCCGCGCCGGGGATGATCCCGAGCAGGATCTCCGGCTGGCCGACCTTCACGTTGTCCCCGCACACCCGGCGGTCGCAGCACAGCGCCAGCTCGTAGCCGCCGCCGAGCGCGTAACCGGTGATCGCCGCCACGGTGGGCTTGGGGATCTCCGCGACCGCGCTCAACGAGGAGGAGAGGCCGCGGGCGCGCGCCGTCATGTCCGCGTGGGACATCGCCGCCATCTCCTTGATGTCGGCGCCGGCGGCGAACACCTTCTCCCCGCCGTAGACGACCACGGCCCGCACGTCGGCCCGGCCGGCCGCCTCCTGGGCGGCGGCCCGGATCTCCTCCTGGAGCTGCTTGTTCAGCGCGTTCATCGGGGGCCGGTTCAGCCGGATCGTGCCGACCGCGCCGTCCACCTCGAGGGCCACGAATTCACCCACGCCTCTGTGCCTCCTCGCCCACTCGCCGAGCGGTGATCGCCTGCGTGAGGGCACCCTACCCCCGGCGCGCGCTGTACCGCCCGTCCTCGAGCCGCACCTTGAGCGGCAGGCCGAACGTGCGGGACAGGTTCTGGTCGGTCATCACCTCGGGCAGCAGGCCCTGCGCGACCACCCCGCCGCCCCGCATCAGCAGCGCGTGGGTGTAGCCGGGCGGGATCTCCTCCACGTGGTGGGTGACCAGCACGCTGGCCGGTGCGTCGGCGTCCAGCGCCAGCCCGGACAGCCGCTCGACCAGGTCCTCCCGGCCGCCGAGGTCCAGCCCGGCGGCCGGCTCGTCGAGCAGCAGCAGCTCCGGGTCGGCCATCAGCGCGCGGGCGATCAGCGCCCGCTTGCGTTCCCCCTCGGAGAGCGTCGCGAACCGGCGGCCGGCCAGCGCGTTCATTCCCATCACGTTCAGCAGGTGGTCCGCGCGGGTCAGATCGAAGGTGTCATATTGCTCACGCCACCGGCCGAGCAGCGCGTAGCCGGCGCTCACCACCACGTCCCGGACGATCTCGTCGCCGGGCACCCGGGATGCCAACGCGGCCGAGCAGAACCCGATCCTGGGCCGCAGCTCGAACACGTCCACCCGGCCCAACCGTTCACCGAGCAGATCCACGATGCCCTCGCTGGGATGCAGCTCGGCGGCGGCCATCCGCAGCAGCGTGGTCTTCCCGGCGCCGTTCGGGCCGAGCACCACCCAGCGCTCGTCCAGCTCCACCGACCAGTCCACCGCGCTGACCAGGTTGGTCGTGCCCCGACGTACCGAGACGCCGTCCATCCGAATCACCAGATCGGTCAGCTCGGTGTGGTCCCGCCGATCCGTTCGCTCGCTGGCCTCCGTCACAGCCCCTATCCTTACCGATGATGCCGCAGCCTCCAGGCTTGGGACACGCCATAGCCGCGCCGCCAACCGGCACAGTCTTTCCGTTGGGTGCGCACCTCACCGACAGCGGGGCTCGGTTCTCGGTCGCCTCGGGCAGCGCGGAGGCCGTCGAGCTGTGTCTCATCGACGAGTTCGGCGCCGAGGAACGGCGGATCGAGCTGGCCGAGCGGACCTTCGGGGTCTGGCACGGCTCGGTGGACGGGGTGCGCGCCGGCCAGCGCTACGGCTACCGGGTCCACGGACGGTACGACCCGGCGGCGGGGTTGCACGCCAACCCGGCCAAGCTGCTGGTCGACCCGTACACCCGGCGGATCACCGGCCGGCTGACCTCGCTGCCCGCCGCCCTGGACTACGCCGAGGACCCGCTGCACGGCTCGCCCAGCACCGTCGACTCGCTGGGCGCGGTGCCGCTGTCCGTGGTCACCTCGCCGGTGTCCCCGGCCACCGAGCCGAGGCCGGACGTGCCGTGGGCGGACACGGTGATCTACGAGCTGCACGTGCGCGGGTTCACCCGCTGCCACCCCGAGGTGCCGGAACGGCTGCGCGGCAGCTACCTGGGCCTGGCCCACCCGGCGGTGCTGGAGTACCTGCGAGGGCTCGGCGTGACCGCTGTCGAGCTGCTCCCGGTGCACGCGTTCTGCGACGAGCCGCAGCTGCTCACCCGGGGCATGCACAACTACTGGGGCTACGCCACGCTGGGCTTCCTGGCGCCGCACGCCGCCTACGCCGCCGAGCCGGGTGAGGAGGTGGCGGAGTTCCGGGCCATGGTGGAGGCGCTGCACGGCGCCGGCATCGAGGTCATCCTGGACGTGGTCTACAACCACACCTGCGAGGGCGGCGTCGGCGGGCCGACGCTGTGCTACCGGGGCCTGGACTCGCCGGCCTACTACGCGCGGCACGGGAACGGCGAGCTGGCCAACATCACCGGCACCGGCAACACCCTGGACCCGGCCTCGCTGACCGTCGCCCGGCTGGTCGCCGACTCGCTGCGCCACTGGTCCGAGCTGGGCGTGGACGGTTTCCGGTTCGACCTGGCCAGCGTGCTCGGCCGGCCCGGGGCGGGCCCGTTCGACCCGCGCGCCGGGCTGCTCAACCTGATCGCCGCCGACCCGCTGCTGGCCACCCGGAAGCTGATCGCCGAGCCGTGGGACGCCACCGGCGACGGCTACCGGGTGGGCGGGTTCGGCGCGCAGTGGTCGGAGTGGAACGACCGGTTCCGCGACACCGCGCGGGACTTCTGGCGCGGCGCGACCGGGGTGAACGAGCTGGCCTCCCGGCTGACCGGCTCCTCGGACCTGTACGCGGCCTCCGAACGCCGCCCGTGGGCGTCGGTGAACTTCGTCACCGCCCACGACGGGTTCACCCTGCGGGACCTGGTTTCCTACCGGCGCAAGCACAACGAGGCCAACGGCGAGCAGAACCGGGACGGCAGCGACCACAACCGCTCGCAGAACTTCGGGGTGGAGGGCGAGACCCCGGACGCCGGGGTCCGGGCCGGCCGGCTGGCCACCGCCCGCGCGCTGCTCACCACGTTGCTGCTGGCCACCGGCACCCCGATGATCACGGCCGGGGACGAGCGGTGGCGAACCCAGGGCGGCAACAACAACGCCTACTGCCAGGACAACCCGATCTCCTGGCTGGACTGGACACCGGACGCCGACGCCGACGCGATGACCGCGTTCACCCGGCGCCTGCTCGAGCTGCGCCGCCACCCGCTGGCCCCGGACCGCAACCGGTTCCTGAGCCAGGAGGACGTGGTGTGGTGGCACCCGTCCGGCCGCACCATGGCCGACCCCGACTGGCACGACCCGGCCGCCCGCACCCTCGGCATGCTGGCCGGCGGCCACTGGCTGCTCCTCCTACACGCCGGGAGCGAACCCACCGACTGCGTCCTGCCGGATGTCGCGTTGGCGCCGGTCCTGGACTCCACCGACCCGACCGGCACCCCTCCGGACCCCACCCCCCTGTCCGGCGGCGCCGTCCTCCCGCTTCCGGCCCGGTCTGCCCTGCTCTTGCTCGCCGCCGGCGCCCGGGCACCGGTTTAAAGATCGGCTGGGACGGCGCGGCATGGTGGTCTGCCGTGGCTTGGGCGGGGCCCGTTGGGCCAGGCACGGCTCGTGATCAGCATGACATGGTGGTCACTTCCGTTCGCCTGAAACGACCACAGTGTCATGCTGATCATGGAACCGGCCGCGCGGCGGCCCGCGAGATGTACACGAGGCAGGTTTGACCAAGATCGAACAGGCGTGTCGTAATGTCGCGCACAGCCCAGAAGCCCCAAACGCAACAGGCGCCACTCAAGCCACGGCAGACCACCAGGCCGCGCCGTCCAAGCCGATCTTTAAACCGGCACCCCGACGCCTACCCGCACCACCTCATCCCCAAGTCGGGTACAAAGGCGCGACCTCCGCATAACGCGCTTCCCACCCGGGCGGGCAAGCACCCTCCAGGTAAGCACCCAGCCGGTCCAGGAACGCATGCGTACCGGGAATGAAGCCCTTGGCGTTGCGCACCGTCAACCCCCTGTGGGTGAAGGTGAGGACGGTGCCGCCGGGTTCCTCGGCCAGTTCGTAGCGCACCACTCCGTCGTTCACGATCCGCTGGTGCCACTCGTGCTCGAACACCTTGGGCGGGTCCCACACCAGGATCCGGCCGGTCATCCGCTTCTGCTCCACCGGGGCGGGCGGGTCGGTGGCGACCATCTCGATCCGGCCACCCTGGCGCGGTTCCAGGCTGGTCTCGCCGAACCAGGCCGCCCGCCGGTCCGGGTCGGTGATCGCCGCCCATACCGCCTCGATCGGGTAGGGCAGATGCCGGACGAAGGTCATCGTCGCGTGCTCGCCGTCGATGTCCAGGGTGCCCAGGGGCTCGGTCATTCGGGGTCCTTCCGGTGGGTGTCGGCCAGGTGGCGTTCCAGCGCGTCGAGGTGGGCCGCCCAGTAGCGGCGGTACCGGCCGAGCCAGCGGTCGATCTCCACCAACCCGTCCGCGCGCAGCGCGTAGATGCGCCGCTGCGCGTCCGGCCGGACCTCCACCAGGCCGACCTCGCGGAGCACCCGCAGGTGTCGCGACACGGCCGGCTGGGTCAGGTTGGGCAGCGTGGCGACCAGCTCACCGGCGGTCCGTTCGCCGGCCGCGAGGGCGTCCAACAACGCCCGCCGACTGGGTTCGGCCACCGCCTCGAACACGTCCATGGCCCGAGTATTACGTAGAGCTTATATACGCGCAAGCTGATACAGATCGCGCCGCACGCCCGGAACCCGCCGGCCGGCTGGCAGAGTGGCGGCGTGACCGCCCCGCGCCCGCCCGCCAACCGGGTCGACCCGCGCGCGCTGCGCTGCTGGACCGTGCGGGCCGCGCTCGGCGTGCTCACCGTGGCCGTCGCCGAGCTGGTCGCGCTGGTGCTGGCCGAGCTGGACCGGCCGATGGGTACGGCCCTGCTGGTGATCACCCTGGTCGCCGGCGCCGGCTACGTGGTGGTCGTGCCCCGGTGGCGCTACCGGGTGCACCGCTGGGAGGTGGACGAACGGGCCGTCTACACCCAGGCCGGCTGGCTGTGGCTGGCCTGGCGGGTGGCCCCGATCTCCCGCATCCAGACCATCGACACCGAGCGCTCCCCGCTGCAACGGCTGTTCCGCCTGGCCACGGTCACCGTGACCACCGCCTCCTCGGCCGGCGCGGTGCGCATCGAGGGCCTGGACGCGGATGTCGCCGCCGCGCTGGCCCGCCGGCTCACCGAGGTCACCCAGCACGAACCCGGCGACGCGACCTGACGATGCGAACCGACGCGACCGATGCGAACTGACGCGGGCTGGCGCCGGCTGGACGCCCGGGTGCTCGCCGTCTTCCCGCTGCGCCAGGCCGGCGCGCTGATCCCCTGGCTGGCCATCACCCTGATCGGGGGCCGGCACGCGGACGGCTGGCAGCCGCTCGCCGCGATGGCCGGGCCGGCGGTGCTGGTCGCGCTCGGGGCGGTCCGCTGGGCCACCGTGCGCTACCGGGTGAGCACGGAACGGGTGGAGCTGCGCGGCGGTCTGCTGCGCCGCCACGAACGCTCACTGCGCCGCGACCGGGTGCGCACGGTGGACGTCCGGGCCAGCCCGCCGCACCGGCTGTTCCGGCTGTGCGTGGTGGAGATCGGCACCGGCTCGAACTCGGGCGAGGAGGGCCGGCTGACCCTGGACGCGGTGACCCGGGAGGAGGCCGACCGGCTGCGCCGCGAGCTGCTGCTGTGCGACGACCCCCGGCCCGACGCCGACGCGGGGCCCGGCGGAACGGAGCTGGCCGAGCTGCGCCTGTCCTGGCTGCGCTACGCGCCGCTCACCCCGGCCGGCCTGGTCGCGCTGGGCACCCTGCTCGGCGGCGGCTTCAAGATCGCCAGCGACGCCGGCATCGACCTGATCGGCTCGACCGCCGAGGCCGCCGAGGAGCTGAGCGCCACGCCGGCCTGGCTGGCCGTGCCGGCCCTCGCGGCGGCGGTGCTGGTGGTTTCCGGCCTGGGCTCGGTGGCGATCTACCTGGAGGGCTGGTGGCGGTTCCGGCTCAGCCGTGAGCAGGACGGCAGCCTGCGATTGCGCCGGGGCCTGCTCACCACCCGCTCGCTGTCCCTGGAGCAGCGCAGGGTGCGCGGGGTGGTGATCGTGGAACCGCTGCCGCTGCGCCTGGCCGGGGCGGCCAGGTGCACGGCGATCACCACCGGCCTGGACGCCAGGAGCACCGGCGGCGGTGCCCTGTTGCCGGCCGCACCGCGCGCCGAGGCGCACCGGGTGGCCGCCGCCGCGCTGCTGCTGGACGACCCGGCCGACGGCGCATCCGCCCCGCTGCGCCGCCATCCCCCGGCCGCGCTGCGCCGGGCCGTGGTGCGCGCGGTGCTGCCCGCGCTGGCGCTGGCCGGGGTGGCCTGGGTCGCATCGGCGTGGACCGCATCGGCGTGGGGCGCGTCGGCCTGGGTGCCACCGCTCTGGCCGGGGGCGCTGCTGCTGCTCCCGGCGGCCGCGCTGCTCGGCCTGGACCGGTACCGCAACCTCGGGCACGTACTACGCCCGGAGTACCTGGTCATCGGCTACGGCTCGGTGGTGCGCCGGCGGGTCGCCCTGCAGCGGCGGGGCATCATCGGCTGGCGCATCCGGCAGAGCCCCACGCAGCGCTGGTCGGGCCTGGTCACGCTGGACCCGATCACCGCCGGCGGCGGGGCCGCGCACGTCGTCCGGGACATCCCGCTGGCCGACGCCCTCGCGCTGGCGACCGCGATCAACCCGGACGTGGTACGCCTGGGGAGGTAGCCGCGATGCCGCCGCTGGGCCGACGCGCCGGGGCCTCCCGCCCGGGCACAGTTTCCGCATGACCACCACCGTGGCGCGGCAACAAACCCGCCGGCTCAGCCGAAACGCCCGCCGGGCGGTGCTGATCGCCCACCTGAGCTCGGCCGGCGCCTGGCTGGGCGTGGACCTGGTGATGGCCGTGTTCATCGTCCGCGCCGGCCTCACCGACGACCCGGCCGTGCGCGCGCAGAGCTTCCTCGCGCTGGAGGTGTTCGCGGTGTGGCCCCTGCTGGTCACCGGGCTGGTGTGCCTGGCGACCGGGGTCGTACTCGGCCTGGGCACCAAGTGGGGCCTGGTCCGCTACTGGTGGGTGGCGGCCAAGCTGGCGCTGAACGTGCTGCTCACCGGCCTGGTCCTGGTGGCCCTGCGCGGGCAGGTGGACGGCGCCGCCGGGCAGTCCCGGCTGTGGCTGGCCGGGCAGCCCGCCGACCTGTCCATCGGCGACTACATCTACCCGCCGATCGTGTCCCCGCTGGCACTGCTGGTCGCGTTCACCCTGTCCGTGGTCAAGCCCTGGGGCCGGATCCGCGGTTAGCGCCGGCGGTTGCCGAACAGCCCTCGGGTGATCTCCCGGCCGGCCGCGCTGGCCGCCGAGCGGAGGAAGGACTTCACCGCCGGGTTGGACATGATCTCCGAGAGCATGCCCGGATCCTCCTTCTCGGCCGCCGCTCGCCGGGCCGGCGCCCGCTCCGGCTCCGGGGCCGGCGCCTCGCCGTCCGGGGCCTGCGACTCGGCGATCCGGGCGGTCAGCTTCTCGTAGGCGGACTCCCGGTCGACCGTCTGGCCGTACTTCGGGTGCAGCGGCGAGACCTGGCAGAACTCGGTGATCGCCTCCGAGCCGATCGCGGCCATCAGCGAACGCGGCGCGCGCAGCCGGCACCAGGCCACCGGCGTCGGTGCACCCCGCTCGGACAGCACGGTGACGATCGCCTCGCCGATGCCCAGCGAGGTGAGCGCCTCGTCCAGCTTGTAGTGCGGCGTGGTCGGGTAGGTCTTCACCGTCCGGGCCAGCGCCTGCTGGTCCTCCGGGGTGAACGCGCGCAGCGCGTGCTGGATCCGCGCACCCAGCTGGGAGAGCACGTTGTTCGGGATGTCCGTGGGCAGCTGGGTGCAGAAGAACACGCCGACGCCCTTGGACCGGATCAGCTTCACCGTCTGCTCGATGCGTTCCAGGAACGCCTTCGACGCGTCGGCGAACAGCAGGTGCGCCTCGTCGAAGATGAACACCACCTTCGGCTTGTCCAGGTCGCCGGCCTCCGGCAGCACCTCGAACAGCTCGGCCAGCAGCCACATCAGGAAGGTGGAGAACAGCTTCGGGTTGGTCTGCTGCTCGGACAGCTCCAGCAGGGTGATGACGCCCTTCCCCTCGTGCTGGCGCATCAGGTCGCGCGGGTCCAGCTCGGGCTCGCCGAAGAACTGCGCCCCGCCCTGGGCCTCCAGGTTCACCAGCGCGCGCAGGATGACCCCGGCGGTGGCCGAGGAGACGCCGCCGATGCCCTTCAGGTCGGCCTTGCCCTCGTCGCTGGTCAGGTGCTGGATGACCGCGCGCAGGTCCTTGGTGTCCAGCAGCGGCAGGTTGTTCTGGTCGGCCCAGTGGAAGATCAGGCCGAGGGTGGACTCCTGGGTGTCGTTCAGCCCGAGCACCTTGGACAGCAGGATCGGGCCGAACTGGGTCAGCGTGGCTCGCACCGGCAGCGCGATGCCGTCGTCACCCAGGGAGAAGAACTCCACCGGGTACGGCGTGGGCGCCCAGTCGTCGCCGGTCTCGGCGGCGCGCGCCTTGGTGCGGTCCGACTCGGTGCCGGGCCGGCACAGCCCGGAGAGGTCACCCTTGATGTCCGCCATGACCACCGGGACACCGGCGCCGGAGAGCTGCTCGGCCAGGTTCTGCAGGGTCTTGGTCTTGCCGGTACCGGTGGCACCGGCGACCAGCCCGTGCCGGTTCAGCATGGCCAGCGGCACCCGGACCAGCGCGCCCGGGTCGGCCTTGCCGTCCAGGTAGACCGAGCCCAGCTCGAGCACCGCTCCGCTGCTGACGTAACCGGCCGCGATCTCCCGCGCCGCGCCTGCCTTGTCCCCCATATTCGGATCGACCTTTCGACTAGTCGCGATGACCCCGCCTGTTGCAGGCGCAGCCTAGCGTTGGGACGAGCGTTCCCGCCGTCGACAACCCAGAGCGTGGTCTGTGGATCATGCATCCATCTGGATCGCCGCTCGCTCGGCATAGATCCACAGACCACGCTCTAGAGTGGCGGGGTGAATGACCGCTTGGTGTGGATCGACTGCGAGATGACCGGCCTGGACGTCGAGTCCGACGCCCTGATCGAGATCGCCGCGCTGGTGACCGACAGTGAACTGCGCGTGCTCGGTGAGGGCGTCGACGTAGTGATCCATGCCGAACCGGCGAAACTGTCCGGCATGCAGGACGTGGTGCGGGAGATGCACGAGCGCTCCGGGCTGACCGAGGCGGTGGCCGCCTCCGCGGTGACGATCGGCGAGGCGGAACAGACCGTGCTGGACTACGTGCGCAAGTTCGTGCCCGAGCCCGGCGCCGCTCCGCTGGCCGGCAACTCCATCGCCACCGACCGGATGTTCCTGGCCCGGGACATGCCGGAGCTGGACGCCCACCTGCACTACCGGATGGTCGACGTCAGCTCGATCAAGGAGCTGTGCCGGCGCTGGTACCCGCGGATCTACTACGCCAAGCCGGAGAAGGGCCTGGCCCACCGCGCGCTCTCGGACATCGAGGAGTCACTGCGCGAGCTGCGCTACTACCGGGGCACCGCCTTCGTGCCGCAGCCCGGCCCGAGCACCGACCAGGCCCGCTCGGTGGCCGCCGACGTGCTGGCCGAGCCGGTCCGCCCCACCGCCGGCTGAGCCAAGTCGAACCGGGTGGAGGCGCCAGATCGGCGCACGCTAGGCTGTGTGGGCACCGCGAGGTGCCGCACGTAGAATCAGCGGCAAGCGATGTGCATGGTGGGTGTAGCTCAGCTGGTAGAGCGTCGGGTTGTGGTCCCGAAGGTCGCGGGTTCGAGCCCCGTCACTCACCCCAGAAGCCCGCGTTTCCGGAGTCATCCGGGCGCGGGCATTTTTCTGCCCAGGGTTACTTGACTCTCGCATCATCCCGGGCTAACGGGTTACCCTGCTCCAGACACCACCGACACGGACACGACCCCCGCTTGGTCGTGCCCTTATCCCCCTGTGCTACGGTTTCACCGCACCAAGCAGCACGGTGGTTGCACGCGCCGCTAGCTCAACTGGCAGAGCAGCTGACTCTTAATCAGCGGGTTCGGGGTTCGAGTCCCTGGCGGCGCACACTCATTACCAGCGCAAACGGCCCGAGACTGTGTCTCGGGCCGCTATCGTTTTCCCGGGTTGCTAGGGAGTCGCTAGGCAGCTGGCGGTCGGTGTTTGCGGCGGGGCACGATTCGGGCGGCCGCTTCGGCGGCCAGTTGCAGTGACGCCGCCAGGTGTCGCAGATCGTGCAACCGGCAGCGCCGCACCCCCGCCAACTCGGCCGCCGCCGGAATCGGTGCGTCACCGTGGCCGGATGCCACGCCTTCCCTTCGGGAGAGGCGAATACCGGCGCACTGCCGGCCGGTCCCGGGCCGCCCCGCCGCGATTGCTGCCGCACCCGTAACGCCCACGGCATGACGCACGAGCCAGCGGACCCAGCCGCCCCAAGCGAACGCCCGGCAGACGCCACAAGCCTCCGGGACGGTGCCCACGAAACCGACGCGCCGCCCCTCGACAGCCGGTTGGTCGTTGGCGACGCGGCGGGACAGCATTCGCGTCCCATCGCTGTTGACGACCACAACGTGGTGGTGGGCCTTACCTGCGTCGATGCCTGCCCACAGACGCGGAGCGTCGCGAGCTCGAGCTCCACGGGGTCGGATACAGGCTGGCCATCGCCCGCGCCATCGCCAACGGCCGGGGGGTGGCGTCCGCCATCGCGCCGGCCATCGGGGCCAGCGCCTCGGCCATCTCGGGATCCAAGCTCAGTGCCGTGACTCTTGTCTTTCAGAGTCGGAGTCAGGCGATGGGCGGGACGACGATGACCTTGCCGTGCACCGCGCCCGCCGCGGCCCGTGCGTGCAGCGCCGCCAGCTCGGCCAGGCCCACCCGCTCGGCGACGTCGACGCGCAGCTCGCCTCGGTCGATCAGGGCCACTAGCCGCGACAGCTGTTCGGCGTCGCTGCGGACGAACAGGTCGATGCCGCGCACGCCGCGTTCCTCGTCACTGGGGGCGGGCATCCACACCGTCGTGTTCACCACGACACCGCCCGGCCGGACCAGCGTGACGAGCGCGGCCAGTTGCTCCGGGGCGACCGGTGCGAGGTTTAGCACGAGGTCGACCGGCTCGGTCACCGCCTCGGTCACACCGGTGGTGGTGTGGTCGATGACCTCGTCGGCGCCGGCGGAAGTGGTCGCGTCGCCGCTGCGCGGGCTGGCCGTGGCGATCACGTGGGCACCGGCGCCCTTGGCCAGCTGCACGGCGTAGCCGCCGACCGCCCCTCCGGCGCCGTTGATCAGCACGCGTTGCCCCGCCGTCAGCTTGCCATGGTCGAACAGCGCCTGCCACGCGGTAAGTCCCACCACCGGCAACGCGGCGGCGTCGGCCAGCGGGACGCTCTTGGGCGCCGGCGTCAGGACCTCGGCCGGCGCGAGAACGTACTGCGCGGCGGCTCCATTGCCGTCCATCGGCAAGAAGCCGATGACCTGCTCATCGACCTCGATGCCGTCGACGCCTTCGCCCAGCGCGTCGACTGTGCCGGCGACGTCGAGGCCAGGAGTATGGGGCAGCTCCACCGGGATGGGGCCGCGCATGAAGCCGCCGCGGATGTTGCCGTCGACGGAGTTGAACGACGTCGCGGCAACCCGGATCCGGACCTGCCCGGCACCAGGGACGGGCAGGTCCACGGTCTCGTAGCGCAGGACATCCGGGTCGCCGTACTCGTGGAAACGCACTGCCTTCATCAAAGTGCTCACCTTCGCTCACTTGCTTTGAATTTGAAGCATCCACCGAAGACGGTACCCGTTGCTTCGAATTCGAAGTAAGTGATGTCGGTCACCGCCGGTCCGCGCCCCTCGCCGCGGCGATTTCGGCGGCCACGAGCGCCCGGCGAACTTGACTTCCCGAACCGGCGGGTCGGCGTCGGTAAACTGACACCGGCACAGAGGACGGCCAGACTCGCCGGGCTCCACACGGACGGCTCATCCCGGCATTGCCTACACCGTGCACCTGTCCACACTCTTCGAATTCGAAGCAGTAGGCTTCGACCATGCCTGACTCGCGGCCGTCGCTGGACCCCGTGCAGCTCGGCGCCTACTTCGACCTGATCGAGGTGACCGGCCTGCTCCGGCACGCGGTCGAGCAGCAGCTGCGTGACGCCGGCGATCTCAGCTACGTCCAGTTCCAGCTGCTCGCCCGGCTCGGTGACTCGCCGACGGGCAGTCATCGAATGACCGACCTGGCCGACGGCGTCGTCTACAGCCGCAGCGGTCTGACCTACCAGGCGGGCCTGCTCGAGAAGGCGGGGCTGGTCGCGCGCGGTCCCTCTCCGGACGATGAGCGGAGCATCACGGTCGCCATCACCGATGCCGGACGTGCGCTGCTTGCGAAGGTGCTGCCGGGTCACATCGAGGTCGTTAGCGGCCTGCTGTTCGAACCGCTCTCACGCGACGACGTCGAAACCCTCGCCGGCCTGCTGGCGCCGGTGCGCGACCACATGCGCTCGACGCCGCCTCGCTCGGCTACACCTCGCCGTCGCAAAGGTGGAGCATAAGGACTCGCCCGCTCGACGCTGCTCATGTCGAAGCGCTTCACTCATCGGGATCTTCGACGGCAGGATGGGCCCCACGAGAGGAGTGCAGGTGGCGCCTCGCGGTGTCGAGTTGGGTGGTCAGCTCGGCGACCTGGTCTTCGAGCTCGGCGATGCGGCGGGCGGCGTCGAGGTTGAGGCCTTCGTCTAGCAGGCCGCGGATGCGGGCGGCTTGCTCGAGTTGGCGGCGGGAGTAGCGGCGGTGTCCGCCGGCGGAGCGGGCCGGGCGCAGGAGGTGTGCGGCATCCAGGCTGCGTAGGAACGCCGGCTGTACGTCGAGCAGCTCGGCGGCCTGGCCCATGGTGACCGCCGGGTAGTCGCGGTCATCGAGACGGCCCAGGTCCACCGCGTTTACCTCCCCTCCTCCGTGTGGGCGGAGATCGCCGATCGATCATTCAAGTTATCTCTATCGACCATTGTAGATCTGATCGGTCTGGTGGCGTGAGAGGTGTTCAGGGAGCGGGGCCGTGGTAGCGGACCGGGCCGGCAAGGGCATCGAGGTCGCGTGGCCAGCCGGCATGCGGTCGATCGCGTAGGTGTTGACGTGACAGCGGGGTGGGGGCGGGCGGGGAGGTGACCTGGTCAGGCTCCTGGGTGCGCTGTCGAGGTGTCCCGGTCGTTGTCGCGGCGCGGCGTCGTGTGGCGCGGGCGTGTCGGTTCTGGTGGGCCTGTCGGAGGAGCTCGCGGCGGGCGGCCTGCAGCTCGGCCAGGGTGGGCTCGCGGTCCTGACCGGTGGCGCGGTCGCCGGTTGAGTCGTGCGTGGCTGGGTCGTGGATGGTGGGGCGGGTGTCGGGGTGCAGGCGGCGTACCGCGGCCCGGTAGGCGGTGTTGATCTGTTGCGGGGTGGCCTCGGGGGCGACCGGCAGCATCGCGCGGGGGTCCCACCACCCCACCCGCCTGGGCCGGTGGGGTGGTGTGCCGCCTGGGTGGTCGTGATGGCTGGTCATGACTGGTTACCGCTGATCGCGCTGTAGGTGGATGAATGGCAATGGGGGGTGGGTGCAACGGTGGCTGGCCCCGCCGGCGAGGGGGATGCCGACGGGGCCACTTTCGCGATGGCGCGAGGTGTCAACCATGTGATCGTTTGGGCGGTGTGCCGCCGGGTCGCGCCTGGTGGTGACGGCCCGGGCCGCTCCCGCCGGTGTGCGTCAACGGACGCTGGACACCCTCACCGCTCACGGTCGGCGGACCTGTGGTGCCGTGTTCGGATCGATCGCGCGGGACGAGCGATCCACCACACCGTCCTTCGTTCGGTCCTTGACCGCCACCCCCTTTCCTCGAACTCACCGAAGCTCTGCACATTTCGGTCCTGCCCACCACAGCGGGTGCGGGCGGGGAACGTTGCCTCGGCACGCGCTTGGCGGCCAACCACACGGACACCCCCCGCCGCGGCCGGACCCGGCAGCAGCCGTTCGCGGGCTGGTCGCGCACGGCGGCGAGCCGGGTCCACGTCGTGGGTGGCCGGCGCACCGCGACCGGTAGGTCCCCGGCCGGCCAGTTGCGGGCCATGATCTCGGTGAACCGCCGGTCCACCCACTCCTGGTCAGCCAACTCCCCGGGCACCGGGGAGCCGAGCGTTGCCGCGCTGGACATCGTGCTCACCTCGCCAGCAGACGAAACCTGACAGCGTTGCGGGGCGTGGCCCCGGCCGCGCGATCCGGGTGCGGTTAGGCGCTGAGCTGCTTGGCCCCGGAACCGGCCGCGATCTCGATCTTGCGTGGCTTGGCCTGCTCGGCGATCGGTACCCGCAAGGTCAACACCCCGGCGTCATACGAGGCCTCGATCCGGTCCGCGTCGAGGGTGTCGCCCAGGAACAACTGGCGGCTGAACACCCCACGCGGTCGTTCGGCGACCTGGTACTCGCCCTTCTCCGCCGGGAGCGCGCGCTCGGCCTTCACCGTCAGTACGTTGCGCTCCACATCAAGATCGATCTTTTCCGGGTCCACACCGGGAAGGTCGAAATGCACCACGAACCGGTCACCGTCGCGGTAGGCGTCCATCGGCATCACAGCCGGACGTCCCGGCGTGCCGTTCGCCCCGAAAACCTGCTGGGTCAACCGGTCCAACTCACGAAAAGGATCAGTACGCATCAGCATCGCGGCCACGCTCCTCCTTCATCTCAGCCCTGTTGGCGATGCCCCACGTCCGCTCCTTGCGCGGACATACCCAAGTATCTCCGTCACACACGATCACGCAACAGATCTCCAGCAATGACTGGAGATATTCACCAGGAAGGACTATCTGAATAGTGCTGCAGGTGCTGTCGAACGGCTGGGCCGAGCGTTGAGGCCAGGCCCGGAGTTACTCAGGCGTGGTGCTCAAGTCGAGGTGGTGGCGCAGCGGAACGCGGCGCCGAACCCGGCCAGATCATCGGGCCGGACCAGTGGTTCAACCTCAGCGCGACGTTGGCCGACGCACTCATCGCACCCGAGCCGCCGCGAGCACGACCTCGGTAACGCGCCGGCCGGTCTTCAGCGGCTTGGGCCGGCCCCAATGAAAGGGGCCGGCCCAGCGATTCACTGGGCCGGCCCACTAGAGGGAATTTCAAACCTGTCTTGATCCTGATGCACACCGAAACGTCGTGGTGACCACCTCCGTCGAGACCGTCTTCACCTCTGGCAATCCTTGGCGGACTCGGCATTGCGCCTACCTCGCTAGGCGTCTTTGCGTCACCCGCGCTCACTTACGGCGCATTTTTTACATCTTTGTTCGCGGGTTGTCAACCGCGGCTCCTCATCCTCGCCGGAAGCTTGTCCGGGGCGTAGCCGTTGTCCGGGCCTTGATCCCGTTCGTGGCGCGAGTCGCCTGGTCAGCGGCACAACTCGAGTAGATCCGCCGGTCGAACGCGGACGCGGAACTTCGTGTCCGCACGGGACGTGGTGTAGGTATGCGACCCTGAATAAGGAAAGGGGGCCGGCCCAGCGAAATGCGCCGGGCCGGCCCACTCAGAGGGAGAAACTATCCAGGATTCTGGGCGCCGCTCAGAGAATCGCGGCTGCCGCCATCCAGACCGTTCCTCAACCTCCCTCAATCCCTTGTGCACCGTGCCATCGCGCCACCCTGTGCGACGCCTCTGTAACCAACATCCGTCACTGACGACGCATTTTTTAACACCCGCGCACAACCCCGTCAAGGTCCAACCTTGCTGGTATCCAAGGGCGCAAGACGAGCGTTCGGCCGGCGGCGGCGAACGGTCGCGCGGCACCCCTCACCCACACCAGTCGTGACACCACCACCGCTCGTCGGATCTGAGCGTTCGATTTCCGGGCCGGCGGCGAACGTCTTGCCCTCCCCGGGTGCGGGCCCGGCGGCCCGGCTCAGTGATACAGCCTCAGATTTCAGGACTGGGCGATATCCGTACCGAGACTTCGGTGCCGCCGTGGAAGGGCAATTGGACGGAGATGAATCCGTTGGCGGGGTCGCGGAGGAAGGCGAGGTAGGGGCCGTAGTGGTCGGGCATCAGCCCGACGTTGTCGGTGATGACCAGCGCACCCGGTCGCAGGGCCGGGGTCACCACACGGTGAACATCGAGCGCGACATCGGGGAAACCGTCGTTGAGCAGCAGGTCCACGGGTCCGTCGAGGTCGCGCAAGGTCTCTCGGGCGTCGCCCAGGCGAATGTCGACATACTGCTCGAGTCCCGCTTCGCGGAGGTTCACCCGCGCTTGCTCGGCCTTGCGGGCCACTCGCTCGGTACCGATCACCACGCCCCCACCGTTGTCACGAACCGCGGCGGCCAACCAGATCGTCGAGAGCCCGAACGAGGTCCCGAACTCCACGACCGTGCGCGCCCGCGTGGCGCGGGCCTGGAGATAGCAGAACGCGGCCTGGTCCTTCTCGAGGGTCATGAACTGGTCGTCCAGTGCCCGGGTTTGCTCAGCGGTGAACGCCGCGCCGACCGGAACCGTCTCGAGCCCGTCGCCAGCACCCTCGAACAGATCGGGAGGAGGCTGGTTCTCAGCCTCGGCGTAGAGACGTTCGAGCACAGCGGCGCAACGAGGGTCAAGCATCGCCAGGACCTCGGGGGTGGGGTTCATACGGCGATCCTCGGCCGGCCGCGGGTGTCAGGCCACCGGTAAACTGACCGGCGATGCGGCAAACCCGCCAACCTTCCCCAACGACCCGTCGCGGTGGTTGGGTTCCGCACGGCTACCACCTCGACACCCACTCTCACACCGAGGGGCAATTGGTGTACGCCGCCGCCGGCGCCCTGGCTACCACGACCGAGCGCGGGACCTGGGTCGCACCGGCCAACCGGGTGACCTGGACGCCGCCGGGGTTCGAGCACGCCCACCGCTTCTACGGTGACACCGACGCCCGTGTCCTCGCCATCCCGCTCGGATTGTGCGGCGAGCTTGTGGCGCACCCGAGCGTGTTCGCGGTGGGGTCCTTGCTGCGGGAGGTTCTCCTGGCCCTGACCGGACGACCGGAGCGCCGACCCGGCGCCGACGAACGACTGCTCGCGGTGGTGATCGACGAGCTCGCCGAGCCGCCCGATCAGTCGCTGCACCTGCCCCAACCACGCGACGACCGGTTGCGCGCGATCACCGATCTCCTGCATGCCGATCCCGCCCGGGCCGTGACCCTGGCCGAGCTGGGACGAATCGCCGGAGCGAGTGAGCGGACCCTCAGCCGCCTGTTTCACACCGAGCTCGGGATGAGCTTCCACCGCTGGCGCACCATCTTGCGCATCCACCACGCCTTGGTCCATCTCACCAACGGCCGGTCCGTCACCGACACCGCGATGGAGTGCGGGTGGTCCAACCCGTCGAGCTTCATCGAGGCGTTCACCGCCATCGTCGGCCAGACCCCGGGCCGCTACCAAGCAGACCTGCTGGCCGGCGGCCCGCTGAATTAGCGCGCTACTCCGCGTGCCGCCGCAACCACCGCGGTCGTGCGGGTAGCCACGCACTGCCGGATGCGGTCAGCGTGCCCGAGTGGTGCCGCGCTTGGCGCACGACTTGATTTGTGGTCAGGTTGAGGGTGCCCGCCTCGTCGTCCACGCCCCGGCGGCCCCAGCTGGAGCAGCGCCAGAACATTGCCCCGCGGCTCGTTGCCGGGCGGGTGGCGACCGTCATTAGCCGAGTACCTCGGGTGCTCGGGTCTGCCGCTGGGGTGTGGCCTGGATCTGGTCGAGGTCGACTCCCCTGGTTTCGGGCAGGGCGATCGCCGCGAGCAGGCTGACCACGGCGACCAGTGCCATCGCCGCGGCCAGCAGGTACGGCGATCCGGCACCCAGGCTGACCAGGCCCAGGGCGATCACCGGGGCCGGTCCGCCGAGCGCGGCGCCGGGGATCTCCCGGCCGAGCGCGAAGCCGCTGAACCGGTACGCGGCGGGGAACAGTTCAGCGAAGTAGGCGGCCTGCGAGCCGAACATCGCGAGGCAGCTGCCGAAGGCCACCCCGAATGCGACGACTACCAGCACGGTGTTCGTGGTGTCGAGCAACAGGAAGAACGGGAACGGCACGATCGCGCACAGCACGGTCACCAGGATGTAGGCGGGCTTGCGGCCGGAGCGGTCCGACAGCACGCCGACGATTGGGATCGCGACCGCGCCGACCGCGCAGCCGAACAGCAGGGCCACCAGCGCGATGCTCTTCGGCACCCCCTTGTCGGCGAGGTAGCCGAGCGAGAAGGTCTGGATGACGTAGATGTTGAACGCGAGCACACCGTTGGCGAGCATCACGAGCAAGAGCCGTTTCGGCATGGCCTTGGCCATCTCCAACGCCGGGACCGTGGCTCGCGTCCTCGCCTCCTTCAGGTCGGTGAACACCGGCGATTCCGGCACGCGCAGCCGGATTACCAGGCCCAGCCCGACGACCACGAAGCTGAGCAGGAACGGGATGCGCCAGCCCCAGCTCATCAGCTGCTCGTTGGGCAGTGTGGCCACCGCGGCGCTCACCGCGGCGGCGAGGCCGATGCCGAGGAACACGCCAGACGCGGGCAGCGAGGCGTAGTAGCCGCGGCGTTTCGCGGGCGCGAACTCGGCGACCATGGTGACCGCTCCGACGTACTCCGCGCCGACCCCGAGCCCTTGCAGGAGCCGGCAGATGACCAGCAGGACCGGCGCGGCGATCCCGACGGCGGCGTAGGTGGGCAGCAGTCCGATCGCGACGGTGGCGACTCCCATGAGCACCAGGGTGGCGACGAGGGAGAAGCGGCGGCCGTACTTGTCGCCGAGGTGTCCGAAGAGGATCGCACCGAGCGGGCGGGCGAAGTAGCCGACGCCGAACGTGGCGAATGCGGCTACCCGGCTCGCGGTGTCGGAGAACCCGGGGAAGAACAGCATCGGGAAGACCAGCGCCGCCGCCTGCCCGTACACGGCGATGTCGTACCACTCGATGAGGCTGCCGATCACCGTTCCGGGGATGAGCCTGCTGCGCGACTCTCCCCAGATCTGCTCGCGGGACGCGGTGGCGTTCATGGTGGCTCCTCCTTGAGCGTGACCAATCAGCGGCTGGTGCGGTGCGGGGTGGGAACGACGTTGCGCAGCGGCCGTCCCGCGGCGAGACGGTTGATGTTGTCGGCGATGACCGCGTAGCGCCGGGCGGGCAGTTGCTCGGTCCATGCGCCCGAGTGCGGGGTGCACCAGACGTTCGGCAGCTCCCAGAAGGGGTATGCCGCGGGCGGTGCGTTGTCGGTGGCCGAGGCCGGGTAGTGGTACCAGACGTCGAGGATCGCTCCGCCGATCACGCCGTCTCGCAGCGCCGCGAACAGCGCCGTCTCCTCGATGATCTGGGCGCGGGCGATGTTCACGAGCACCGCGTGGTCGGGCATCGCGCGCAGCGCGGGAGCATCGATCAGCCCGCTGGTCTCGGTGGTCAGTGGGCAGGCGAGGACGAGGTAGTCGGAGCCGGCGAGCAGCTGGCCGAGCCGTGTGGTGGGCAGCACGGTCGCGGCGGAGTCGGACTCGGCGTGGTCGTCGACCGCGGTGACCGCGACCCCGAACGCGGCCGCCCTGGCCGCGATCGCCCGCCCGATCCGGCCGTAGCCGACGAGTCCGAGCGCGCGGCCGCCGAACTCGCCGTGCGGCACCCGGTCGCGGTACAGGGCGGGCCAGCGCACCGGGTCGAACGCGGCCCGCATGGCGCAGGCGCGGATCTCCCACTCCAGCAACCGGGCCAGCACGTACTCCGCGATCGGGACCTCGTGCTCGAACACGTTGGCGACCATGGTCGCCGCGGCCAGCGATGGGAGGTCGATGCCGTCGAGCCCGGCGCCGGGCACGTGCAGCAGTCGGAACGGCGGCGAGCCGGCCTCCCGCGTCCAGCGCAGTGTCACCACCACGTCGTCGGACTCGATCACCGCGTCGTGTTCGGCCGACCCGGCGGCGTCCCTGGGCAGTGCGACGATCTTGTGTGGGCGGTCCAGCAGTGGGCGAAGCCGCTGCTCGTGGTTCGCCGCTTCACCGACCAGGACGATCTTCACGATGCGCCGCCCGGCCGCGCACCCGAGGTGGCCTCGGTCATGATCGTGCGGACCGCTTCCTCGGTCACCGGCGCCGGGTTGCCCGCGAGCCGGGGATCCGCGTGGTCCTCGGCGGTGAGCGCGATGCGCACTGCTCGTTCGATGTCGTCGCGCGACAACCCGAGGTCGGCGAGCCGCACCGGCAGCCCGGCACTGACCGCGAGGTCCCACAGATGCCCTGGCAGCTCGTCGGTGCCGATCGCGGCGGCGATGCGGCCGAGCGGCCGCGGTGCGCGGCGCACCAGGTAGTCGGTGACGTAGGGCAGCACGACGGTGTGGGCGAGCCCGTGCTCGACACCGAAGCTGCCGCCGAGTGTGTGCGCGACGGCGTGCTGGATCGCGAATCCGCCGGTGAGCGCCGCACCCGCGAGGTGGGCGCCGTAGAGCAGCTCGGTGCGTGCGTCAAGGGCGTCGGGGTCAGCGAGCAACGCGGGCAGCGCGGCGGCAACGACCTGGGCGCCCTCGATGGCGGCGGGCGCGAGCAACGGACTGAGTGACGGCAGGTAGATCGCGTCGATGCAGTGCGCGAGCGCGTTCATGGCGCTCGCGGCGCCGATGGTCACGGGCAGTGATTGGGACAGCCGAGGGTCGTAGACCACGGTCGCGGGCAGCATCGCGGTGCTCTCATGCATCCGCTTGACCCCGTCAATCGTCATGCCGCAGAACCCGGTCATCTCCGAACCGGAGTAGGTGGTGGGCACGGCAATGATCGGCAGCCGTGTCTCGTAGGCGATCCCCTTGCACAGTCCGGTCGCGGCGCCGCCACCGACCGCGACGAGACAGTCGGCGCCCGCGCTCGCGGCCTTCTCCCTGCCCCGGCGGGCCAGCTCGACCGGCACCTGGCTGACCGCTTCGGGCAGCATCCCGGCGCAGCGGTCGCCGATCAGCTCGGCGAGTCGGTCGCCGAGCGGGGCGCGGCCGGGGGTGGTGACGACGAGTGCCCGGCGCGCGCCGAGCCGGGTCACCTCCGCACGGAGATCGGTCGATCTGCCCGCGCCGAACACGATCCGGGCCGGGGTCGCGTTGTGCACCCCGCCCGGGGTGGTGAAGGACCGTGCGCTCACCAGTCGACCACCGTTCCGTCGGCGAGCACCGCGGCGCTGGAGTGCGCCACCTCGGGCTGGTACGGGTGCTTGGCCGCCTCCCGCTCGTCGACCTCGACCCCCAGGCCCGGCTCGGTGGGTATCGCCCACTGGTTACCTGTCCGACGCATCGGGGTGCGCACGACGTCGTCGTACCAGCTCACGGCCCCGCTCATCTCCTCCTGGATCAGGAAGTTCGGTGTGCTGACGTCGAAGTGCAGCGCGGCCGCGCCGGCGATCGGGCCGTTCGGGTTGTGCGGGGCGATGCCGATGAGCTCGGCGTCGGCGACCGCGGCGATCCGCTTGCCTTCCAGCAGCCCGCCGGTGTGGTTGAGGTCCGGTTGGGCGACGTGCAGCGCCTTGGCCGCGAACACCGGGAGGAACTCGCTGAGACCGACCAGCCGCTCCCCGGCAGCGATCGGGCAGCGGGCGCGCGCGGCGACCTGCCGCAACGCCTCGGTGTCGCCAGGCTGCACCGGCTCCTCGCAGAACAGCGGGTCGTAGGGCGCAAGCACATCGATGTACTGGAGCGCGGCGGCGACCGAGGCGGTGCGGCCGTGGAAGTCGACCATGACATCGACGTCCGGGCCGACGGTGTCGCGCAGCGTGGCCATCATGGTGTCGACGTGTCTGCGCTCGGCGGCGACGGTGAGGTGGTGCCCGTAGGGGACGATGACGACCTTCAGCGCGTCGTATCCCTGCTCCACCACGGCGGCGGCCTTCTCACGCAGCACACCGACGTCGACGGTGTCATAGACCGAGCGCATGTCACCGAGGCCGAGGTGGGTGTAGACCCGGACCGCATCGCGGACCCGGCCGCCGAGCAGCCGCCACACCGGCTGGCCGACCGACTTGCCGAAGATGTCCCACAGCGCGTGCTCGATGCCGCTGATCGCGGTGACCCCGATGATGCCGAGCCGGTAGTAGCTGTGCTTAGTCATGATCCGCACCAGCTGCTCGATGTCGCGTGGGTCGCGACCGAGCACCAGCGGGGTCAGGTCCTCGATGGCGCCGGTGACCGCGCGGGTCTTCCAGTTGAGGCTCGCCTCGCCCCAGCCGTACAGGCCGTCCTGGTCGGTGCGGACCTTCACCAGGACCCAGTTGCGCATCTCCGCGTTGACCACTGTGGTCTCCACCGAGGTGATCCGGATCGGCGCGCCGGTGGCCAGCGGCAACGTGCCTGACGGCATCTGCGTCCGCTCCCGTTCGTCTCGTCGGTGAGTACTGCGTTGGACCGAAGGTAGGTTCGGTTTCCGATAAGGTCCAACTCACAGTTCGCATTGACTGATTCGGTCTGCTTCTCAATGAGCCGGGCGTCGGGTGCATAGTGGCCGCATGGACCGATCGGCGCTGGAGTGCTTCGTGGCGCTCGCCGAAGAACTGCACTTCCACCGCGCCGCGCAGCGCTGCCACATCAGCCAGTCCGCCATGAGCCAGCAGATCCGCAGGCTGGAGCGGCTGATCGCGGTGCAGCTCGCGCACCGCACCAAGCGCACGGTCTCCCTCACCAGAGCCGGCGAGGCGTTCCTCGTCGAGGCGCGCAAGACGCTGCGGCAGATGGACGTCGCCGCCGAACGCGCGCTACGCACCTCCCGCGGCGAGATCGGCCAGTTGACCGTCGGAGTCACCGCGCCCGCGCTCTACATCGCCTTCCCGGAAGTCGCCGCGGGCTTCCGCGCCCGGCTACCCAGCGCGGGACTGGTCGTGCGCGAACTCACGACCGCGCAGCAGGAGCGAGCACTGTTGATCGGCGACATCGATGTCGGGGTGCTGCACCCGCCGGTCACCGACCACGGACTCGCCACCGAAGAGATCGCGCAAGTGCCCTACCAACTCGCGCTACCCACCGGCCACCGGCTGGCCGAGCAGGACACGGTCTCGCTGGCCGATCTGGAGGGCGAACAGGTAGTGATCTTCCCCAGGCAGATCGCGCCACAGATCTACGACACCGTGCTGCTGATGTGCCGGGAAGCCGGCTTCAGCCTCAAGATCGCGATGGAGGCATACCCAGCCCAGTCGATCATCGCTCTGGTCGCCTCAGGAGTCGGACTAGCATTCATCGCGTCCGCGACCCAGCGGCTGGCAAGGGCCGGCGTGCTCTACCGCCCGATCACCGGCCCGTGCCCGGCGATGCGCATCGCCGTCGCCCACCACCGCGATGGCATCGCCCCAGCCGCACGCGCCTTCCTCGACGCGGCTCGTGAAGCAGGCACCAAGATGCGCTGACCCGCCGCGAAAGTGACGTCACAGCGCCCTGCTCATAGCGACGGCCGCCGGCCGGTGACGGGCACCTCCCACCGGTAAAGCGGCCGCTACGCCCAGGCGCGGTAGGTGGCATGGGCATCGCCGTCCGCGACACCGAGGTCATCGACGGTGTCGACATCGAGCGAGATGCCCTGCTCGACCAGCCGAAAGAAGGCCCGCAATGTCTCCGGTGAACGTGCGCATCACCGATGCCTGCCCACCACGCGGCGCCCACGACCGGGCAACCCCATCGCACACGCTCGGCGCACACCGCGCAGGCTCACTCGAGATAGTCCCGCAGCGCCTCCGAGCGGGACGGGTGGCGCAGCTTGGTCATGATCTTGGCTTCGATCTGGCGGATGCGTTCCCGGGTGACCCCGTAGACCTGGCCGATCTCGTCCAGTGTGCGCGCCCGTCCGTCGGTCAGTCCGAAGCGCAGCCGCAGAACACCGGCCTCCCGCTCGGGCAGCGTGGCCAACACCGAACACACCTGGTCACGCAGAAAGGTCGACGATGCGGCGTCCACGGTCGCCACGGCGTCGGAGTCCGCGATGAAGTCGCCGAGCCGGCTGGCGCCCTCGGCGCCGATGTCCTGGTCCAGCGACAACGGTTCGCGGGCATAACGCTGGATCTCCAGCACCTTCTCCGGGGTGATGTCCAGCTCCCGGGCAAGTTCCTCAACGGTGGGCTCGCGGCCGAGATCCCGCAGCAGCTCGCGCTGGTAGCGGCCGAGTTTGTTGATGGCCTCGACCATGTGCACCGGGATGCGGATGGTGCGGGCCTGTTCAGCGATGGCCCGGCTCATGCTCTGGCGGATCCACCAGGTGGCGTAGGTGGAGAACTTGTAGCCCCTGGTGTAGTCGAACTTCTCCACCGCGCGCATGAGACCCAGGTTGCCCTCCTGGATCAGATCCAGGAACGGCATTCCCCGGCCGGTCAAGCGCTTGGCCAGCGAGACCACCAGCCGCAGGTTCGCCTCCAGCAGCCGGTTCTTGGCGCGCTGCCCGTCGAGCGCGACCGCGCGCAGATCACACCGCAGCTGCCCACTCGCCCCGCCCTCACGCTCGAGCCGCTCGCTCGCGTACAGCCCGGCCTCGATCCGCTTGCCGAGGTCCACCTCCTCCTCCGCGGTGAGCAACACCACCCGCCTGATCCGCAGCAGGTAGTCCCGCACCGAATCGACCGACACCGGGGCGGCCGGACCCTCATCACGCGAAGCATCGCTCGCGACGGGCCGACCCGAGGGATCCTTCATCCCGAACGCGGACCGCGCCGGCTATCGCGGCCCGGACGCGCGGCCACGCGGCGACACGTCACCAACCGTGCCGCCATGTCGTACTCCCGCCCTCGGCCCGAAAGCACCGCCCGCACATCCACGTCGCGCATGACACCGGCAACCATGAAGGACCGGACACCCTTTCGCCGAAACCGTCCCCAATACGGTGTGTCGTCTCCGCGTGTGGTCGTGGACAACGTGTTGGCGTTCGGCGCCCCCCAGCGATGAGCCGCCGCGGGACGACGGCGCGACCACGCGTTGACCTTCAGAACAGTCCGCCGCCGGCGCGTACAGCTTGCCCGGTGACCCAGCGGCCTTGCTCGGAGACCAGGAAGGCGACGACATCGGCGATGTCCGCCGGTTCGCCGAGCCGGCCCAGCGGAGTCTGCGCGACCGCCTCTTCCAGCGCGGACTCCGAGAGTCCGGCCACCAGCGCATCGGTCCGGACCGCGCCGGGCAACACGCTGTTCACCGTGATGCCCCGAGGGCCGAGCTCGAGCGCCAAAATTCGCACGAGCTGCTCCACGGCGGCCTTGCTGGCCGCATACACCCCGGCGCCGGGCCGCGTCGTGACCGTGACCCCGCTGGAGATCACCACCACCCGCCCACCGGGCCGGAGCCGGTTGGCGGCCTCTCGCAGTGCTACGAAGCCGGCCCGCGCATTGGTGGCGAACATGGCATCGAAGTCCTCGTCGGCGGCCTCCGCGATCGGGCCGAACCGCGCGGTTCCGACGTTGCTCACCAACACATCCAGCCGGCCGAACCGGCTCTCGGCAAGGTCGAACAGGCCGCGCAACTGAGCAGGGTCCGCCACGTCGGCCCTGGCCGCCACACCCACACCGCCAGCCTGCTGGATTGCCGCGACGACCTCGTCGGCCGCAACCCGGTCGGCCAGGTAGTTCACCACCACGCGCGCGCCGTCCGCACCCAGCCGCTCGGCGATGGCCCGCCCGATTCCCCGGGAGGCGCCGGTGACCAGCGCGACCTTCTCCGTCATAGTTTCTCCAATACATGAGCACATCGTCAGTTGAGATACTCGACTATATAGTCGAGATGATGGACTGTCGATGAGGTACTCTTCCCTGGTGGAAAGCGCCGTCGACGAGCTCACCCGTGCACTGATGGAGGTGCACCGGGAGATGAGGGCCATCCTCGGCACGGTCGCCCGCGGAGCTGGGCTGACCGCACAGCAGATCGAGATGCTGTGCGTGTTGGAGAACCGGCACCCCTCGTTCGGTGAGCTGGCCGAGCTGCTCGGCTGCGACAAGACCAACATCACCGGGATGGCCGACCGGCTGGCCCGCCGAGGGCTGGTCGCGCGGCAACACGACCCACGAGACCGGCGAGTCACCCGGTTACAACTCACCGACCACGGGCGATCGTTCGGTACCACGCTCAAGCGGTCGGTCGCGGCAGCCGTCGCGGAGCGCTATGGCGATCTCCGCGCGCCCGAGCGCGCCGCGTTGGCCGCGCTCACCCAGGCCCGGCAAGGGTAGGTACCGCGCGCGCACGTCTCACAGGCCTACGCCTCTCGCCTTGGGATCGACCGAGATAGCGACTGGCAGATCCTGAAGCTGCACGAGGAGGTCGGGGAGCTGACGCAGGCGCACCTGATGCGTCAAGGGCAGGCGCGATCGAAGGGACTCAGCGCGGCAGACATAGACGCGACCTTCCGCGCCGAGGTTGCCGATGTACTGAGCCACGTCCTGCCGCTGGCCCACCATCACGACATCGACATCGTGAAAGAGGTCGCACGTAAGTGGCTGGTCTGGCACGACGCGCCACTCGACCCGGAGAGCACGGACTGAGCAGATAGCTCATCCGGGCAGCGTCTCCCCACCCACCGGGGCGAGCACCTCACCCGAGTAGTACGAGGACAACCGGTCGGAGGCGAAGAACACGTAGGACGGGGCGATCTCGTCCGGGTCGGCCGGCCGGCCCATCGGGGTGTTGCCCCCGAACGATCCCACGTGGTCCGGGTCCAGGGTGGCCGGGATCAGCGGCGTCCACACCGGGCCGGGCGCCACGCAGTTCACCCGGATGCCCCGATCCACCAGGGCCTGGGCCAGCGAATGGGTCAGCGAGTGCACGGCTCCTTTGGTCGCCGAGTAGTCGATCAGCGCTTTGTTGCCCCGCAGGCCGTTCACCGACCCGGTGTTGATCACCGTGTCGCCGGCGGACATGTGCCGGAGGGCGGCCTTCGTCACCCGGAAGAAGCTGTGCACGTTGGTGTCGAAGGTGCGCAGCCACTGCTCGTCCGAGATCTCCTCCGGGTCCTGGACCTCCCGCTGGGTGGCCTGGTTGTTGACCAGGATGTTCAACCCGCCGAGCGTCTTTACCGTGTCCGCGACTACCCGCTCGCACTCCGCCAGCCCGGTCAGGTCCGCGCTGGTGCGCAGGCAACGTCGGCCGGTCTCGCGGATGCGCCGCTCGGTGTGCTCGGCGTCGTCGTGTTCCTCCAGGTACGCGATTGCCACGTCCGCGCCCTCCTTCGCGAACGCGATGGCCACCGCCCGACCTATCCCGGAGTCACCCCCGGTGACCAGCGCGACCTTGCCCTCCAGCAGGCCTCGGCCGACGTAGTCGGCCATCTCGTCCCTTGGTTGCGGCGTCATTTCCCCGGTACGACCGGGCGGGGACTGCCGCTGGCTGGGCGGCGTCGGATCGTGTGTCATGCCACGTCGGTACCCGAAAGCACGGCCGTCACACCCACCGCGGCACGCGGCCCTGGTCCGGGTTCACCTGTCCGGCCCGGTTTGCGGCAAGCCGTGGTGGGAAGAGGTACCGAGGCAGAGAACCGATTGGCTCCGACGAAAGGGGCGAGGACCGTTATGCCTCGCGCGATCTGGACCGGATCGATCAGCTTCGGCCTTGTGACGATCCCGGTCGGGCTCTACAGCGCGACCGACGACCACGCCATCCACTTCCACCAGCTCGAACGCGGCACCGGAGACCGCATCCGCAACCGCCGGGTCAACGAACGCACCCAACGCGAAGTGGACTACGCCGACATCGTCAAGGGCCGCGACCTCGGCGACGGCGAGTACGTGGTCGTCGAACCGGAGGAACTGGACGCGATCGCGCCGGGCCGGTCCAGGTCGCTCGACATCGACGGGTTCGTGGACCTGGACGAGATCGACCCGGTCTACTTCCAGCGCACCTACTGGCTCGCGCCGGGCGGCGAGGCCAGCCGCAAGCCCTACCAACTGCTCGTCGCCGCGCTGGAAAAACTGAACCGGGTCGGCATCGCCACCTTCATCATGCGCGGCCGGGAGCACCTGGCCGCGATCCGCGCCGACCGGGGCCACCTCGCACTGGACACACTGCACTTCGCCGACGAGATCCGCCAACCACCCGGCGAGTCCGGCGAACGGGCCGGCACCCGCGGCAAGGAGCTGGACATGGCGCTGTCCCTGATCGAGTCGATGAGCGGACCGTGGCGACCCGGCGACCACCACGACACCTACCGCGAGCGCGTGGAACGGCTCATCGAGGACAAACGCGCCGGCCGGGAAGTGGTCGCCGAGGCCGAGCCGGCCGAAGCCACCCCGATGTCCGACCTGCTGGACGCCCTGGAGCGCAGCGTCTCCGCCCGGCGCGGAACACCGGACCTGGACTCGGCCAGCAAGGCCCAGCTCACCGACATGGCACGCGAGCTGGGTGTGAAGGGCCGGTCCAAGATGACCCGGATCGAGCTGCGGCGGGCCGTCGAGCAAGCCACCGAGGGCCAGGGCCGCAAAGCCTCCTGACCCGGCCCGAACCACCACCGGTTCACAACCGGGCGGCGGCCACCTTCAGATCCGCGACCAGCGCATCGAACTCGGCCGCGCGCCGGTCGTCCGGGGCGCGCAACACAGCGGACGGGTGCACGGTGGGCAACAGCGGCGGCCCGGCCCGCCGGTCCAGCACCTCACCCCGGTGCGCGGTCACCCGGAAAGAGGAACCCAGCAACGCCTTCGCGGCCGTGGCGCCGAGGGTCACCAACAAGGTCGGTCGCAGGATGCGCAACTCGGCGTCGAACCACGGCCGGCAGGCACGGATCTCGCCCACGGTGGGCCGCTGGTGGATGCGTCGCTTCCCACGCTGCTCGAACTTGAAGTGCTTTACCACATTGGTCAGGTAAGCCCGCTCGCGAGGGATCTTCGCCTCGGCCAACGCCTTGTCGAGCAGCCGCCCGGCCGGACCCACGAACGGTTCCCCGGCAAGGTCTTCCCGATCCCCGGGCTGCTCACCCACCAGCACCAGGGAAGGGTGCGCCGGCCCTTCCCCGAACACCGTCTGGGTGGCCGGCCGGTACAGCTCGCAACGGGTGCAACCGGCCGACGCCGCGCGCAACCCGTCCAGATCCGAGATGGTGGCCGGATCGGGGTCGGTCTTCGACTCAGCTTTGGTCGCCATCCCTTGCCGCTACCCCTTGGTCCGGCGGCGAACCATGTGATCGGTAGTGGCACAGCGTGGCGAGCAACCCGCCGATCCGGCTCGACGCGGGGCGAACCATGATCGGGCTGTCACCCCGCGCTTCGTGCCGGAAACCACCAGCTGTCGGTCACGGTCTCTGGTCGGGGTTCGGGCCGGACGGCTGGTCGACTTGCTGGTTGCGCGCCTGGGTGAAGGCACGGGCTCCGGTGAGCAGGGCTGCTTGTTCGTCGTTGCTCAGGTGCCGGGTGACCGTGTGCAGCGCGGCGGTGCGGGCCTCGGCGAGTTCCGCGAGGACAGTGCGGCCCCGGGCGGAGAGTTCCAGCTGGGTGGCGCGCCGGTTCTTGGGCGCCACGCGGCGAGTGATCAGTTGTGCGTCGGCGAGCCGGTCGGACAGGCGGCTGGCGGTGGAGGCGAGCATGTCGAGTTCGTTGCCGAGTTCGGTGACCAGGAGCGGTCCTCGGCGTTCCAGGGCCTGCAGTGCCCGGATCGACGCGATGCCCACGGTTCTGTCCATCTCCTGCAGGACGGCCTCGTTCACCTCGAGCAGCGCGCGCGTGGCGGCTTCGAGCTGGCGCGCGTAGTCGTCCGGGTCCGGCGTCGACGGCTCGTGGCTGTTCTCAGGTGTGGCCGCAGTCAAAGTGGGCACCCATCAACGCTAACGGGCTTCACCGTTTCGCAGAACATGCGTGATGCACGAAATGCGGTTCGCGGAATATGTGGATCGGGTGATACCCGGGTCGCGCGAGTATGGCCGAGGCGAGAGCTTGGAGGAGCGATGGCGGCACAGACGGTGGGCGATTTCGTGTTGTCCCGGTTGCGGGAGTGGGGTGTGCGGACCGTGTTCGGCTACGCCGGGGACGGCATCAACGGCCTGCTCGCCGCGTGGGGGCGGGCGGAGAACCAACCGGAGTTCGTGCAGGCGCGACATGAGGAGATGGCCGCGTTCGAGGCCGTTGGATATGCGAAGTTCACCGGGCGGGTGGGCGTGT
>NZ_BAABJP010000017.1:0-2713 GCF_039543365.1 Actinospineispora eucalypti | reverse complement strand
CACCCCCGGCGCGAGTCAAAGCGATCATCGACGAAGCCGAGCGATCCACCCGGCGCGCTCTCAGACCGTGACCGAACGGCCTCCGGCACGGGCGCGCATGAAGATTAACCAAAGCCAACGTCCCCATCATCGGAAGACCTCGACCCTCAACCCGGGACCGACTCGCGACCAGCTACATCTGCGAAGAGCCGTTGAATGAGCTCGCACCAGGCGTCGCCGACTCTGCCGGCGTATCGACTACCGACCTGGACACCGGAGGTGGTGCCGTCTCCGTCCGGAGGCCTTGTTCACAATCATCCGCTGCCGATTCGGCCGTTGGCCCTCTATGAAATCGACCACCTACGGTCGCCCGCATGGACACTCTTGAAGAGAGAGTTCGGAAGTTTCGGGAAACCAGCGTGACCCGGGAATCGATGATGCAGGCCATCCGCTCCACCCGCCCCGGCGGACGCCGCACCGACCCGGCAAGGTCTTCGACCTCATCCTGCCCTCGACCAAGCCGCCGAGGGCTACCGAGCCATGGACGAACGCCGCGCCATCAAGGCGCTGCTGCGCCCCTGAACCCGATGCAGGTCAGAATTCAGCCGTAGTCTGGGCAAGACCCTCGACGGGCTCCGACATTCCGCAACCTTCGGGAACATCAGCGGTGTCATTTCTCCATCAGGCGTTCCGTGATGGTCGTTGCCGCCATCCAGGTCGCGGACCTCAGCGGCGCCGAACGACTCGCCTTCCGCGATCTGATCAAGAGCTCGGAAGTAACGTATTTAGGAGTGCCGTCATCAATTCGATCAATACTGTCAATCGGAAGATTTTACTCGATACCGCGCTATTACCACTCTCAACTATTTCGTTGCCACCCGACACCATTGGTGCCTTTACGTACCAATTCATGCGGTCGACCTTTCGCGAGGAGTAGAGTGCGGGCTCATCGAACCACCTAGCGTGATCAGCGGGCGGCGATCCGCCCCAGCTTGGCCGGCTTTCAACGCGCGGTGTGTCTCCGTCCCGGTCACGTTAGTGACAACCACGTGCCTGACCAGCGGGAGGATGACATGTCGAGCTCGACGCTACGTGGTCAACGAGGCACCCGCACGCACACGGCCACCCAGATCGAGCAGCGGTCGGTCCCGCTACCCACGGCCGCGACCGATACCCGAAACCCGGACGCAGGAGCTCTCGAGGTGCCGGTGCAACGCCCGGCGCCGACGCGCGAACGCAGACACTCCGATGAGCAGGAACTGCTGACCGGTTACCTCGCCGCCGTTGCCATGCGCCTCGACCAACGCGGCATCGCTGTCCACGAGACCCGTGCCACGACACTCGCCACCGGCGCGTTGACCGGATGGATGGCCCTCACCCCGGTCCGGGCCGGCGGCCGGTGGGCGCCGATCCGGCTGGACTGGCGGGAAGACACCGGCTGGTCAGCCACCCTCGCCCCGCCGGCCGAACAAGCCGCCGCATCCGGCCACGATGATCGCGTTCCGCGTTACCTTCCCGGGAAGCTCGTACCCGCGCCCACCACGGTGGCGCACTTCGTCGCCGCGTTGATCGCCGACGAGGCCGCCCCGTGGGCCAGCGCCATCTATCGCCAGCCGCGTCGCATCGATCGTCGGCTGCTGATCCTGCGGCTCAGCCAGTTCGGACTGCCCGAGCCCTGGTAACAGGCCGCGCGGCCCGACCGGAGGGATCTACCCGGCGTTCGAGGTCGAAGTCGTAGATCGCCTCGTCCCCCGGGTGTGGTGGGATCTCTCCGCCAGGTGGGTCTGTGGGGCCGGTTCGCGACGCGCCTGTTCGACAGGTTCACGAGCACGCTGCGCGGCAGAAATTCTCGGTTGCCGGTGCGGCGGGCCGGCCGCTGAGCCGCGCGGTGCTTCGGAGGCTGGTTGGTCGAGCCGTTCGTTGCGGGCGTGGCTGAACGCGCGAGCGCCGGTGAGCAGGGCCGTTCGATCCTTGGCGCTGAGGTGTTGGGTCACGGCGTGCAGGGCGGTGGTGCGGGCCTCGGTGAGTTCGGTGAGGATGTCCCGGCCCGCCGCGGCGAGTTGTAGTTGGGTGGCACGCCGGTTTGTTGGCGCGACGTGGCGGGTGATCAGTTGTGCGTCGGCGAGCCGGTCGGACAGGCGGCTGGCGGTGGAGGCGAGCATGTCGAGTTCGTTGCCGAGTTCGGTGACCAGGAGCGGTCCTCGGCGTTCCAGGGCCTGCAGTGCCCGGATCGACGCGATGCCCACGGTCCTGTCCATCTGCTGCAGGACGGCCTCGTTCACCTCGAGCAGCGCGCGCGTCGCCGCCTCGAGCTGGCGCGCGTAGTCGTCTGGGTCCGGCGTCGGCGGCTCGTGTCCGTTCTGGGGTGTGGCCGCGTCCGAAGTGGGCACCCATCAACGCTAACGGGCCATCACTGTTGCGCAGAACATGCGTGATGCACGAAATGCGGTTCGCGGAATGTGTGGATCGGGTGATACCCGGGTCGCGCGAGTATGGCCGAGGCGAGAGCTTGGAGGAGCGATGGCGGCACAGACGGTGGGCGATTTCGTGTTGTCCCGGTTGCGGGAGTGGGGTGTGCGGACCGTGTTCGGCTATGCCGGGGACGGCATCAACGGCCTGCTCGCCGCGTGGGGGCGGGCGGAGAACCAACCGGAGTTCGTGCAGGCGCGGCATGAGGAGATGGCCGCGTTCGAGGCCGTTGGATATGCGAAGTTCACCGGGCGGGTGGGCGTGT
>NZ_BAABJP010000016.1:0-9972 GCF_039543365.1 Actinospineispora eucalypti | reverse complement strand
GCGACGTGTGGTGGGAGGGCATGACGCCCGAGGCGCCCGCGCACCTGACCGACTGGAAGGGCCGTGACTGGTCGCCGGGCTCGGACGAACCGGCGGCGCACCCGAACTCCCGGTTCTGCACGCCCATCGACCAGTGCCCGATCGTCGCGCCGGAGTGGCAGGACCCGGCCGGGGTGCCGATCTCGGCGATCCTGTTCGGCGGGCGGCGGGCGAACACCGTGCCGCTGGTCACCGAGTCCCGGGACTGGCAGCACGGCGTGTTCCTCGGCGCGACCCTGTCGTCGGAGACGACCGCGGCGGCCACCGGCAAGGTCGGCGTGGTGCGCCGCGACCCGATGGCCATGCTGCCCTTCCTCGGCTACCACGCCGGCGACTACCTGAGCCACTGGCTGGACCTGGGCAAGAACGCCGACGCGGCCAAGCTGCCCAGGATCTTCCACGTGAACTGGTTCCGCCGCGGCACCGACCGGCGCTTCCTGTGGCCCGGTTTCCGGGAGAACTCCCGCGTGCTGAAGTGGATCACCGAGCGGATCGAGGGCACCGGCAGCGCCACCGAGACCCCGGTCGGCTTCGTGCCCGCCGCCGCCGACCTGGACCTGGCGGGACTTCAGGTCGAGTTGGCCGACATCACTGAAGCACTCACCGTCGGAACCGACGAATGGCGTCAGGAGCTACGCCTGATCGAGCAGTGGTTCGACAAGATCGGCAACCGGCTGCCCGAGGCGATGCGGCACGAACTGTATGTGCTGCGCCAACACCTCGGCGAAGCCTCGGCGCGCTAACCCGTCGGTGCTCACACGGCTGACGAGGCTGTGCGCGAAGCTCAACCGCGGTGGTGGCTGAGAGTGGCACAGGACAATGGCTGGGCGTCGTGGGGACAACCGGTGTCCCTAGGGGCCATGCCCGCCCGGCCCGCGTCCGGGTGGACGCTCGCCGTGGCGACCGACACCACCGCACCCGCCCCACGCGGCACCCGCAGTGGATCGGGGCTGGAGGACGACGCCGCGCTCCTCGCCGCCGTGTCCGGACTGGTGGTGACCCCGCTCACGCTCACCACGCGCGCTCCTGCGGACCTCGCCGCGCGACTGCACGCACTCCCACTCCAGGTCGGTGCGATCTTCCTGACCCGGACGGAGCGGGCGTGGGCACACGAGACCCAGCACCTGCTGCGCGATCACGGTGCCCGGCCGCTGATCACCGACGACGACGCGACGGCCATCACTCTCACCGCCACCGCGCTGACTTACCTGGCCCGGCTACACCGCTCCCTCGGCCAAGCCAGGACGGTGGTCGTCGGCGCGGAGACCATGCCGATCATGTGCGCCCTGCTGCTCGCGTCAGGGAACAATCACGTAAGCGTGTGGCATCCACATGAGGCGACCAGCGCACTGGAGCGAGCCTGCCGTCACGCGGACCTCGTGATCAACCTACTCGCGGCACAACTTGCGGTCCGGCGGGTGGCGATGGACCGCCCCGCCGGTTCGGTGATCGAGATCGGCGGCGATCACGAACACCTGCTTGCGCTCCCCGGGCTGTCTCGCGCCGTCGCCGGCGCACCCGGCGCACCGGTCGACCTCGAGGCCTACCACGCGTGCGTGCACGGTCTGGTCACCGTCACCCCACCGGGCTGGTCACTTACTGCGCCGCCGTGGTCTGGCGCGTCCCCGCGTCATTCGTGCGCGTCTACGAGGAACCCGCCCTGGCGCGCCGGTTCGGCGCCGAGTACGGCACATGCCGGCGCAAACGTGCGGGCTTGGATACCGCGAGCACACCCGTGGACACCCGCACGGAGTCAGGATTGAAGTAGGTCGTGCAGTGCGTCGGCGGTCGCTGTGACGTCCTCGGTGTCGGTGAAGTGGCCCACGGTGGGCAGCCGAACGACCCGGCCGTGGGGCAGCAGGTCGGGTACCGCGTCGACGTTCACACGCTCGTGAAGCAGCGCCGCGATCGAGTTCAACCGGGGCAACCGGTCATGGGAGTGATCCGCCGTGCTGAGTTTCGAGCCGTGGGTGCGCTCGCTGGCGTCGCTGACTACCGCGACCGCACGAGGGCTACTCGGGGTCATGGTGGGGTTCGTCGAGGGTGAAGGGGCCTTCGACGAGGCTCAGCGGTGGCAGAGTTGTTCGATCGAGCCAGGTGTCGGTGTCGATTCCGCATTGGTCGGCGGTATCGAGAAGCTTCTGGAGGAGCTTGCGGTGCAGGTAGGCCGAATACGGAAGCTCCGCTCGCCGCGCCGCTGTCAGGTTCCGCAGCGCTGAGCGGACCTCGGCGCGCAGCTCGGTATGCATGACACTTCCCCTCGTTGCACCTCACAGAGTATGGTTACTTGCGAAATCTCGCAACTCCGAAAGTATGCGGCTGCTCTAGCGGTGGTCAATGGCCCGGCCCACTCGCGCACATCTTGAGGCTCGCGACTTTGGGAGACCGCCACCTCCGGCCGCGGCCCCGGTGGGCGCGGTACACGAGCGGCACGACAGGATGAGGACACCGCCATGCATGTCCGGATGAATACGATCTTCGGTGACCGCGACAAGACGGCAGCCGTCCTGGACTATATCGAAGGCCGCGACCGCGCGGTGGTGGAAGCGGCGCTCGGCACCGGCGGCCTGGCCACCTACGCGGATTGGGACAGTGGGGTCGTCGTGGCCGCCTCGTACTGGGATGAGCCCGCGCACTCCAGCGAGGCGGTCCTGACAGAGGTCCGTCGCGATGTCGAGCTGCTCGCCGGCGGCACCGTCACGGCGGAACAATACGAAGTCACGGCGAGAGTCTGGCACTCCCGGCCCGGGCGGGGCGCGGTTGTGCTGCTGCACGGCGTGCAGCTTGAGTCCGCGAGACTCGACGACGCGGTTCCTTTCCTCAACGGGGTGCTGCTGCCGGAACTGGCTCAGTGCGAGAGGCCGTGTATCGCCGAGATTTTGGTGGACAGGGACTCGAGTTCAGCGGTCGTGTTGACGGTATGGGAAAACGAGCATGTCGCCGGGGACGCGAGTCCAGCTGTCGAGGCCCTCCGAGCTCGAGGGGTTGAGCATGGTGTCAAATTCGTCACCACCACTCGGTACACCCTCTTCGGCGTCTCCCAGGGCGGAGTACCGGGTGTCGAGCTGTGGCTTCCCCCGCTCGGCCCGTGACCGGCCGCGGTCCGGCACCCGTGAGCCCGTCACCGCGGCAGGCGCCCGGCGCGACGGTTGCAACCCACGGATCTTAAAAAGTTGCGCGGCGCGCGGCTAAATGCCTCGCCCCGGCACGCCCGGGTTCGACCTAATTCGGGGGCTCTAGCATCGTTTCGCCGCTACCAGCAAGTCATCAGCGGCCACAGCGAGGCCGCGCGCGAACAACTCGCCGCCGGCGGTGCGGACACCGCTGGGGTGGTTGGCGAGTACCAGCCCGGTACGGAGATCAACGACCTGGACAACACGTTCACCGCGCGGCTTCTCTATGCGTTCTGGCGGTTGTGCGAACAGGGCATCGCCCGCACCGACTTCGTCGAGCCCAACCACAGCGCTGGTCACCGCCCACAATTCCAGCTCACGGCTGTGCGGGTGGTCGGGCGGAGGCGACCTTAGCCGGCTAAGCGGTGACGCGCCTGGCTCGATCAACGGGTGTGATTGACTCGGCGACGGCCTGGAGGGGGTGGGTCGAGATGCGTGGTGCGCTTGATAGCGGCGGGCATGAGGTGATCGCGCGCGCGGTGGTGCGTGTGTGTGGCGAGTCCGGTGAGGTGGCGGGTGCCGGGTTCGTGGTCGGGGCGAACCTGGTGGCTACCTGTGCGCATGTGGTGACCGTGGCGCACGGGGTTGAAGGGGATACAAATAGCGGTCGTCCGCCATCCGGGGCGTTGATGGTGGAGTTCCCGCTTTTGCCTGGCGTGGTGCGGTGTGGCGCGACGGTTGCGCGGTGGTCGCCGATGCGGGCTGACGGTACGGGGGATGTGGCGATTCTGGCGTTGGCGGAGCGGGCGCCGGTGGGTGTGCCGCCGATGTGGGAGCCGGGGGAGGTGTGGGGGCGGGAGTTTCGGGTGTTGGGTTTCCCGGCGGATCTGTTGGATGGGGAGTGGGTATCGGGGCGGTTCGCGGGTCGCCAGGGTTCTGGGTGGCTGCAGCTGCGAGCGGCTTCTGGTGGGCCGCGGATTTCGGCGGGGTTTAGCGGGTCGCCGGTCTGGGATGTGACGGCGGGGTGTGTGGTGGGGATGGCGGTGGCCGCGCGGCCGGAGGGGCCGGCGACTGCTTTCGCGTTGCCGGTGCGGGACGTGTTGGGGCTGGATCCGGCGTTGTTGCCCAACCCGTATCGGGGCCTTGAGCCGTTCGATGAGGAGCATGCCCGGTTTTTCTGCGGCCGTGAGCGTGACGTCGAGCGTGTTCTCGACGTCTTGGCCGGGTCGCCGTTGGTGGCGTTGACGGGCGGTTCGGGGGTGGGGAAGTCGTCGCTGCTGCGAGCCGGGGTTGTTCCCCGGTTGCGCGCCGGGGGCTGCCGGCTCGGTGAGATTCGAACGGTTGGTGCGGTCGGCGGGCTTCGGGCGCTGGCGGCGGCATTGGCTCCGGTGCTTCACCCGGGTCTGGATGCCGACGTGGCCGGCGGTTGCGTGGTGGCGCTATCCGAGCGGATTCGTTCGGATCTTGCCTTGGTCGCGGCCGAGCTGTCGGAGCGGCTGAGTGAGCGGGAGTTGGTTTTGGTCGCCGACCAGTTCGAGGAGCTCGCGGTAGACCGCCCCGCCGAGGCCCGCGAGCTGCTCGCCGTGTTGTTCGAGTTGGCCGAGGCTGTGTCGGTGGGAGATCGGCTGCCGTTTCGGGTGGTGCTCACGTTGCGGGGCGCGAGCGTGGATGAGCTGCCGCCGGGGCGGGTGGCTGCCGCGCTGGATGCGGGCCGGGTGGTGCTGCGCGCCATGGACCGGTCGCAGTTGCGGGCGGCGATCGTCGGGCCGACCGAGCATTCCCCGGGGCTGTCGTTCGAGCCGGGCTTGGTAGATCGGATCTTGGACGATACCGGTGTGGAGCCGGGGCGGCTGCCGCTGTTGGAGTCGTTGCTGACCCAGCTGTGGGAACTGCGTGACGGGGGGCTGTTGCGCACGGCGCGGTATCAGGAGCTGGGTGGGGTGGCTTCGGCGATCGCGCGGCGGGCGGAAGAGGTGTTCGTCGAGCTCACCGATTCCGCGGAGGATGAGCTTGGTTGGCGGTTGCTGATCCGGTTGGCTCGGCCGAACGGACCCGGGTTTGTGCGTGCGTCGTGTCCGCTGGCGGATTTGCCGGCCGAGTTGGCGGTGGTCGCGCGCCGAATGGCGGTTGAGCGGCTGGTGGTGCTGACCCATGACGCCGCTGGGTTACAGAATGTTGAGCTGGCCCATCAGGCGTTGATCGATCATTGGCCGGCGTTTCGGGAGCGGCTGCGCGCGGATCTCCGGTTTCTGCGTTGGCGCCAGGAAATGGATCACCAGTACCGGTACTGGGTGCTCAGCGGCGGTGATCCGGGTGCGTTATTGCGCGGTGGTGCGCTGGCGACCGCGAAGGAGATGCGCGCCGAGCGCGGTGTCGATCTGTCCGCCGCGGACCACGAGTACATCGGGGCCAGTGTGGCCAGGGCGCGTCGCGAGGTGCGGCGCTGGCGGGTCGCGGCCGCGGTGTTCCTCGTGCTCGCGCTCGGTGCTAGCACGCTCGCGGCCCTGGTCGCGCGGTCGCGCGCGGACATTCGCGATGCACGGGACGCGGCCAATGTGCGTGCCATAGCCATTGACTCGGCGAACCAGTCCAGAATCGAGCCGGACAAGGCGGCGCAGCTCGCGCTGGCCGCCTACCGCGCTGATCCCCACAGTCCGGAGGCGCGTAGCGCGCTGGGCCGGGCCTACCTGGCCAACCTCGCGGTCGGCCAAGTCGTGACCGGGGTCACGGACACCCGGATTGACCAGCTGTTGACCAGTACGGACAGCGACACTGTGCTGGTTGGGCACAGTGGTGGGCACATAGTGGTCAGCGGCCTGAACGGGCCCGGGCCCCGATCGTGGGTGTTGCCGGGCGCTGCGGAGGACCTGCCGTTGGCGCTTTCGCCGGATGGCCGGCGGGTGCTGGGTCTCGATGCGACCAACCGGCTGCTTGCCTGGGACGTTCCCTCCCAGGCCGGTCCGGTCGAGCTTGCGGCGCCGGGCGGGCACCGCGAGGCTTCGGCGAACCTGGCTGTGTCGGCGGACGGTCGACGCGCGGTGTGGACGGTGCAGGCCAGCAGCGACCGCACCGATGTGTGGATCTGGGATCTCGAGGCGAATCGGCCGGTCGAACATCACCTGCGGCCGCCGCCGACGGCGCGGGTGACCGAGGCGTGGCTGACCGATGATCCTGGCCGCGTTGCGCTGCGCCTGGGCGAGCCCGCAGCGCCGGATTCGCGTCTGGTGATCTACGAGTTGGCGTCGGGCGCGCCGCTGCGCATCTTGTCGCCGGGCAGTGCGCTGGCCCGGCACGGAACCTTGGCGATCGCGTGCCAACCCACGGTGGCGGTTTCCCGGGCCTCGGACGGCGCCCCGGCAATGGCGTTCCCCGGGCTGGCCGGCAAGGGCTGCGCGGACTCCGACGCCGGCTGGGTGTCCTTGTCCGGCGATCGGGAGTACCTGCGTTACTGGACCGCCGAAGCGGGCAGCGACCAGCAATCACTGCTGACGATCTTCTCGCTGCGCGACGGCCAGCAGTACCAGCTGTTCTTGCCGGGGTTCTGGTCGTTCCCGATCCGATCTGGGCCGTTTCGCCCGCTCGACACCCTGGGGATGCTGCGCGGTCGCGGCGGGGCGCCGAGCCCGGTCGTGGCGTTGGGGGAGTCGCTCTACCGGTTCGACCCGCCCGCTGGTGACATCCCGGGTCCTGGATCCACGGCCGACCCGGCCGGCGAGGCGGCGAGCGATACCCAGATCTCACTGACCGGTGGCGTGCTGCGCGGCCTGCGCGGGTCCGGTGTTCCGCTCGGGCCGCCGATCACCTTGGCCACCGACCCCGCCGAGGTTGCCTGGCTGCATGACCCGGTGTACGGCACGCCCCACGTACTCATGAGGCCCGGGCACGACAACCAGGCGTTCGTGCTCGCCCGGGAAGGGTCGTTGAGTATCTGGGATCTTGGCACCGGGCGTCTGCTCAGCCGGCTGGCCACGCGGGTGACCTCGGGCGGGTACACGCCGCCGCATTCGCGGCTGCGGTATGTGGTCAACCACGACGGCCGCTACCTGGCGTTCATGGCCACCGACGGGGTGGTCCAGGTGTGGGACATCGACGCCGGCGCGCAGGTGTGGACCCTCCCGATCCCGCCGATGCAGCTGTTCGGTTTCGACCGCACCGACGAGCTGGTGGTTTCCGACGCGCGGGGGGTGAGCCTGTGGAACTTCCGCGACGGCAGCCAGGTGGGCCCGCTCGCGCCGGCTGGCGGGCCGACGATCCCCCAGCCGCTGCTCGATCGGCAAACCCTCACCCTGCGGCTGTCGAACACACCCATCAGCCTTGACCCCGAGCAGTGGTTTGCCCGGGTGTGCGCGGCGATGAACCGGCCATTCACGCCGGCCGAACGCGCCCGGCTACCGGAGGGTGTGCCGGATGACCCGCCCTGCGCCCGGCACTGACCTCATTGGCTGCCCGGGTCGAGTTGCGTGCCGAGCGGCACCTGCCGGGCCGACAGGCCGGGACGGCAACTCACGAACTCCGCCCGCCCCCACGCATCGTCGGTGTGGCCGGGTTCGGCGCGCACCTCGACCACCAGCCTGGGCACGACCCGTCGACAGTCCACCGGGATGGCGCAACCCCCGTAGAGCGCGTCGAAGAAGCCGGGCGAACAGGGCCACGGGTGATCCGCGCCTGCGGTGCGCAGCCACGCGGCCATGTGTCTGGCGAGATCACCGACGGGTGCGATCACCTGACACACCGGCCGGAACCGGCCGTCGCTCGTGTAGCGACCCAGGATCAGGAAGATCGGCATCCCGGATGGGCCGTCCACGGCGCCGACGATCGCGGTCGTGGTCCGCATCCGCGCCTGGCGCTCGCGCTCGGCCTTGGCCCGGCCGCTGAGTAGGTCACCGAGCGTGCTCCACAGGCCCGCCATGTGTGCGTACCAGGCGCTCGACCCGAGGAACACCGCGCCGAAGCCGAGCAACGCCAGCACAGCCGTCGGCGCGGCGCGATCCGCTCGGTCGATCAACTCGTCGCGGGTGTATGTCCCGTCTTGGGTGAGACACAGCTCGGTCGCCGCCAGCGGCCGGCCGTCGCACGTTCCCTCCGGATCGTCCAACAGCACACCCACCGCGGCCGCGACAAGCAGCGACCCGACGAGGCCAAGAAGGACGGTGGATACCACGCAGTCGCGGCGGCTGAACCGAACCATTCTCACGATCACAGCTCCATTCCCTCTGACCGGTCGCCATTCCCTCACCGGTCCACCTGTGCCGGCGATGCAGCCGGGGTTCACCACACACCACCGACGACGGGAAGACCTCGATGGTTGTGCGGGCGCGCCCGCCGGAGACGCGACTCCCTACGGCGTCGCGGGATCCGCCGCACCGTGGGTGGGCTGCCGGGGTGCCGGGGTGCCGCCGAACGTAGGGATGTTCAGCAGTCGAGCACGGTCTGATACCGCGAGCCCGGTTTCGGTTTTGGGAACGGACGGGTGTTGTAGGCGTCGATGTTCCAGCAGTCGGTGACCCAGGTCGGGTTGGACCAGATGACCTTCACCGAGATCGGCCGGCCGCATCTGTTGCGCACGTTGACGCCGTTGTCGTATGCCTCACGGGCGGTGCAGTCGACTTCGCCCTGGGTGTGGATGGGCGTGAGTGGTGTCGCGTGGGCGAGGGGAGCGGACACACCACCGGCGACGATCGCGGCGGCGAGCAACAGGCTGGTTCGCATGGTTCCTCCTACGGGGTGAGCGGGTGGATATGTGCCAAGCCCGACAGGTGCCCGGAGGCCAGGGTTGCCCGACGCCACCCGGTGTCACCCGAATGGGTCAATAGTGATCGGCTCGGAGCAACCAACACCGGTTGGCTAGCGTCGCAGTCGCTATGACCGCCGAGACGAGTGCCGGGCCGAGCAGTGGGGAACGCGCCGTGACCGAGAAGCCAGTCGAACCGGAAACCGACCTCGACTGGGACAGCTGGCTGGCCGAGCTGCTGCGCGGGTTCGACGTGCGCTGGTTGGATGCGATACGCCCCGCCTCGGCCGCCGACCGGAGCCACCGCTCGGGCCTGATCCGCGTCGGGCACGCCCGTGGCGAGGCCTTCGGGGAGTGGGTGGCGCGGCACTACCGCGAGCAGCACGGCGTGCTGATCCACGCCGCGATGCGTTACCTCGACAACGTCGAGGACGCCAAGGAGGCCGTACACGACGTCATTCGCCGGATGCTGGCCAATCCGCCCGCTCTGGATGGGGATGACGCGCTGCGCGGCTACCTGTACCGCGCGGTGCGCAATGAGGCTATTAGCCGGCTGCGTCAGCACGCGCGGCGCCGCGAGTTCGAGGATATCCGCACCCAGTTGGACAGCGAGATCGCCGTGAACATCGGCGCGCCGCTGCCGGCAATCGATGATTCGGTGACCCGTCAGCTGGTGCTGGCCAAAGCGTTGCAGCGGTTGTCTCAGCGGCTGCGTGAGGTGCTGCTGTTGGTCGACCACGACGGGCACAGCATGCAGTCGGCCGCCGACCGGCTGGGTATCACCCCGGGTGCGGTGAAGCGCTACCTGTTCAACGCCCGGCACGCCCTGCGCGAGGACGAGTCGCTGCGGCAGCTGCGCAGCGCCGCCTGAGCCAGCGCGCGGCAACCAATCCGGGCTCTGCCGAGTCGAGCAGGGTGACCGGAGGGGAGCGCGATGCGCGAGAACAAGATCAGGGCGATCGCCACCGAAGAAGTACGGCGAGCGCTACGGCAACAGCGAGCCGACGAAGTCACCAGCGACCTCAATCGGCTCACCGAGCGGCTGACCAACACCACTTCGATGGCGGCGCGCGCCGCCGAACAAGTGGT
>NZ_BAABJP010000015.1:0-715704 GCF_039543365.1 Actinospineispora eucalypti | reverse complement strand
GGAGGGTGTCGACGAACCGGGCGGCATCCAGGATCACCTCCTGCTCGACCAGCAGGGTCCGTCCGCCGACGAGGAGGGGGGCGATGAGTTGCCACAGGGAGATGTCGAAGCATTGCGGCGCGATCTGGGCGACGACGCTGCCGTGGGTGATGTCCAGGTCGTCGATCTTGGCGAACAGGTGGTTGAGCATCCCGGCGTGTTCACACATCGCGCCCTTGGGTTCCCCGGTCGAGCCGGAGGTGAAGTAGATGTACGCCAACTGGTCTGGCGTGATCTCGACGTCCAGGTTGGTGTCGGGGTGGTTCTGGGTGTAGGCGTCGGCGACGAACAGGGTGGGCACACCCGGCAGCTGGGCCAGTGCTTGCTCGAGGGTGGTGGTGGAGTCGGGTTCGGTCAGGGCCAGGGCGCAGTCGGCGCGGCGCAGGGTGGTGGCGATCCGTTCGGCCGGGAAGTGCGGCTCGATCGGCAGGTACACGCCGCCGGCTTTGAACACCGCCAGCACCGCGACCAGCCAGTCCAGGTTGCGTTCGGTGACCACCGCCACCACGTCCTCACGCCCGACCCCGGCGGCGTGCAGGGCGCGGGCGACCCGGTTGGCCCGCGCGTTCACCTGCGCATAGGTCAGCTGGTGGCCGGCGTGGCGGGCGGCGACCTCGTCGGGGTGTAGCCGGACCCGCTGCTCGAACAACTGGTGCGGCCGCACATCCGGCAACTCCCGCACCGGCCCGGCCATCCCCACCAACTGCAACCGCAGCTCCTCCGCACCCAGCAAGGTCTGGGCCTGGTGATCGGCGTCCGGGTCGGCGGCGATCAACTCGGCCGCGGCCCGGTAGTAGCCGGCGATCCGGGCGGCCGCTTCGGCATCCAGCACGTCGGTGCGGTAACGCAGCCGCAGCTCAACCCCGTCGCGGTGATCGCGCACCCCTGCCGACAGCACCACGCCCTCGGGCAGCCCGTCCCCGGCGAAATCACCGGCCGGGTCGAAAACCGTGTCGAACAGCGCCCCCGAACGCACCGCCTCCGGCGCGGCCGCCGCGTGCTCCCGCAGCCGCGCACCGACCGCCTCCACCTCGCCCGACAACTCCCGCCAAGACCCCGGCTCCACACTCAGCCGGCACGGCAACGCCATACCCTCGGCGACATAACCGGTGACGACCTCCACCTCACCGGTCAACACCGCCAACACCTTCGCGTGTGCCGCCAAGAGTGCCGACCGGTCCACCCCGGGGATCGTCAGCAAGCACTCCGCCACCCCCGGCCGGGGCTCGCGCACCCACCGCGGCAACGCGGTGAAACCACCGGCATCGAGCACTCCCCGCCAGTAATCCCGGCCGGACTCAGCCAGTGCCGTCATCGACTCTTCCCTCCACTTAGGCCTTCTCAGGATGGTCTACCTGTGAGCCAGCTGTGCTGTCGAGCCAATTGGCGGGGTTGCCTACTTAAGGCCTGAGCGGGCAGGATCACATCGGTCCGAAGTCGTACGGCCGGGCCTTCGGGTACGCGTTGAGGCGTGGCATTTGAAAGGCTCGGCGTCAGTATTTGGGCGCGTTATCGGGACGTGTTCTGTGTTGGCTACCGATTGTCACGCCACTGGCGCATTTCACCGAGTTTGTGAGCAAGGTGGTCGATCCGTCGTGCCTGTGGCGCGAGGCGCGGCTGTGCCGCTTGAGGGAGGTGTGACAGTTCTGAAACGAAAGTATGGTATTCGTAATAGTCGGAAAATCAGTGGTCAGGACGCACGCTGTGCCGGTGCGGCCCGCTGACGACGCGAGATGGGTGCACCAGTTGGGTTATGCCGCCCGATCGGCCCGCCGGCCGGTGGGGTTCGGGTGCGGCCGGCGTGAATTACCGTGCGGCGATTTCGCTATCGACGGTTCAGGTATTTCCGGCCCGCCGTTCCGGAAAGTCGAAAAGCGTGCCGGGGCCGGCCGGCGTGGCGAATGCGGTTGTGCGAAACTGATTGGCGCCCGAAACGACGTGATAGTTGCTTAATAAACTTGCGCACAGCGGGCCGGCCCAAGCTTATTAGGCATTCGAGAACGGCGGAGACATCAAGGGCGTCAAGGTTTTTTTCCGAGCCGGGGATCGTGGCCGAAGCCGGCTCGCGAAATCGTGACGAGAGCACACCATCGCGTGACGGTTCCGTTGCGGGGCCGTGACCGCCGGGCTGGACTCGTCACACAGTGCTGCGCGCGCCATAGGTGTTCGACATACTGATCGCGAGCTACGACGAAGACGTCCGCAAGTATGGAGGCGACCTATGGCCCGGCTCGCGCAGACCGCCGGACTCACCGATGTGCAGCGGGAGATCCTGTCCACGGTCAAGACGTTCGTGGACAAGGAGATCATCCCGCACGCGCAGGAGTTGGAGCACTCCGACACCTATCCACAGGACATCGTGGACGGGATGAAGGAGATGGGCCTGTTCGGGCTCACCATCGAGGAGGAGCACGGTGGGCTCGGCGAGTCGCTGCTCACCTACGCGCTGGTGGTCGAGCAGATCGCCCGGGGCTGGATGAGCGTGTCCGGCGTGATCAACACCCACTTCATCGTCGCCTACATGATCACCCACCACGGCACCCCGGAGCAGAAGGCCCACTACCTGCCCAAGATGGCCACCGGGGAGATCACCGGCTCGTTCTCCATGTCCGAGCCGGATCTGGGCTCCGACGTGGCCGCGATCAAGACCCGGGCCAAGCAGGACGGTGACGACTTCGTCATCGACGGCGCCAAGATGTGGCTGACCAACGGCGGCAGCTCCAACCTGATGGCTCTGCTGGTCAAGACCGACGAGGGCGCCGAACGGGCGCACCAGAACCTCACCTGCTTCCTGGTGGACAAGCCGCGCGGGTTCGGCGAGGTCACCCCCGGGCTGACCATCCCCGGCAAGATCGACAAGATGGGCTACAAGGGCGTGGACACCACCGAGGCGGTGTTCGACGGCTTCCGCATCCCGGGCGAGAAGATCCTCGGTGACCGGCGCGGCGGCGGCTTCGCGCAGATGATGGACGGCGTCGAGGTCGGCCGGGTGAACGTGTCCGCGCGGGCCTGCGGCATCGCCATCCGGGCCTTCGAGCTGGCCGTGGATTACGCCCAACAGCGCAGCACGTTCGGTAAACCGATCGCCCAGCACCAGGCCATCGCGTTCAAGCTGGCCGAGATGGCCACCAAGGTCGAGGCGGCGCACCTGATGATGGTGAACGCGGCCCGGCTGAAGGACTCCGGCGAGCGGTTCGACGTGGAGGCCGGCATGGCGAAGCTGCTGGCCAGCGAGTACTGCGCGGAGGTCACCCAGGAGGCTTTCCGCATCCACGGCGGCTACGGCTACTCCAAGGAGTACGAGATCGAGCGGCTGATGCGGGAGGCCCCGTTCCTGCTCATCGGCGAGGGCACCTCGGAGATCCAGAAGACCATCATCAGCCGGGGGCTGTTGCGGGAGTACCGTTCGCGGTAATGATCCAGCGCGCGCCCGCGAGGAGATGGCACCAGTGACGACGCCGCCGTTCGGGAACATGGGGCAGAGGAGTCCGGGGCTGCCCAACCTGCCGACGCCCCCCACCGGCTGGCCGGTGGGCTCGTACGCCACCTACGCGGAAGCCCAACGGGCCGTCGACTACCTGGCCGACCACGACTTCCCGGTCGGCGACGTGACGATCGTGGGCGTGGACCTGATGCTGGTCGAGCGGGTGATCGGGCGGCTCACCTGGGGCCGGGTGCTGGCCAGTGGGGCGCTGTCCGGCGTGTGGATGGGTCTGTTCGTGGGCCTGTTGCTGGCCTACTTCCAGAACAACTACGGCGCGGTGATCGTCGGCGTGGTGGGCGGTGTGCTGTTCAGCGTGCTGTTCGCCGCGCTGAGCTACTCGTTCACTCGCGGGCGCCGGGACTTCACCTCGGCCAGCCAGCTGGTCGCCGGCCGGTACGACGTGCTGTCCGCGCCCCGCAACGCGGAGCAGGCCAAGGACATGCTGGCCAAGCTGGCCATGGGTCCCGGGCCGGAGAGCGTCGACTGACGGGTGACCGGGGCGGTGATGTCCGAGTCCGGGGCGGCCGAGCCGGGGACGTCCTGGCGAGCGGACTACTCGCCCCTGGCGCCGGGCTACGACCGCCTGGTCGGCATCCTCGACGCCAGTGCCGGGTACCACGAGCAGCTTCGGCTGTCCGTGCGGCGGATGGGCCTACCGGCGCGCGGCGCCGGCCTGCGCCTGCTCGACGTGGGCTGCGGCACCGGCGCGTCCACGGCGGCGCTGCTCCAGGTGCTGCCGGAGGCGGAGATCGTCGCGGTGGACGCCTCCGCCCCGATGCTCGAGCGGGCGAGGGCCAAGTCCTGGCCGCGCGGGGTGCGGTTCGTGCACGCCGGCCTGGACCAGCTGGCCGGCGGGTCGGAAGGGCTGCCGCGCGCCGCGCGCGGGCCGTTCGACGGCGCCCTGGCCGCCTTTCTGCTGCTCGGCCTGCCACCGGGTGAGGTGGATGCCGCGCTGCACGCGCTGTGCGGGCTGTTGCGGCCCGGCGCCCCGCTGGCGGTGCACGACTGCTCGGTGGCCGACTCGCTGGGCGCCCGGGCGCGCTGGCTGGCGCTGAGCTGGGGACTGGTCATCCCGGCCGGCGCACTGGTCACCGGCCACACCGAGGTGTACCGGCGGCTGTGCCGCTCGGTTCGGGGGTTCGACCGGGTGGCCGACTTCGAGCGCCGGTTGTCCGCCGCCGGTTTCACCGACCCGCGCAGCCAGTCCGTGCCCGGCTGGACCCGGGACATCGTCTACACCTTCCTGGGGCGGAGGCCGGTGAGCTCGTGAGCGGGCGCAAGCCTCGGCTCGAGGGTGTGGGTTGATCGCGGTTTGTGGTGGTTCAGCCTCGAAAATCGACGCTAAAACACCAGAGACGACGATCACCGGTCGACGCATCCCACGGGGCGTGGGTTTGCCGTGGTTACCGAGCGTGGGGCGGGTTACGGGTTGCTCGGCGGCCTGTCCCAGGTGAGGTGCGGCTGAGGGTTGTTCGATCTTGGAGAAACAGCCATGAACCGCATCTCGACGAAGATCACCCGCTGACCGGCCTTCGCCGCCCGAGCCGTCTTTGGAACCCGACCTCTAACTCAAAGCCACTGGTTGCGGCGGAAGGTGCGGTACATGAGCGTGCAGACGGTGCCGATCACCAGCCAGACGGCGGGATAGCCCCACGGTTGGTGCAGCTCGGGCATGTAGTCGAAGTTCATCCCGTAGATGCCGGCGATCATGGTGGGCACCGAGATCAGGCCGGCGTACGCGGTGATCTTCCGCATGTCGTTGTTCTGCTGCATGGTGATCTTGGCGAGGACCGCGTCCACCAGGGTGGTGAGCAGCTCGTCGAAGCCGCTGACCCGCTCGGCCACGGTGGTCAGGTGGTCGTCGACGTCGCGGAAGTAGGAGCGCACCTCGTGCGGAATCAGCGAGCTGTAGCCCTCGGCCAGCCGGCGCAGCGGCTGCCCCAGCGGCATGACGGCGCGGCGCAGCTCCAGCACCTCGCGCTTCATGACGTAGATCTGCTCGGAGCCGACCTGCGAGCGCGGCTCGAAGACCTCGACCTCCATCAGGTCGATGTCGGCCTCGATCGCATCGGTGACCTCAAGGTAGGAGTCGACCACGTGGTCGGCCAGCGCGTGCAGCACGGCGGCCGGGCCGAGGGCGAGCTGCTCGGGGTCCTCCTCCAGCTTGAGCCGCACGTCGTGCAGCCCGGAGTGGTTGCCGTGCCGCACGGTGACCACGAAGTCGCGGCCGACGAAGGCCATCACCTCGCCGGTCTCCACCAGCTCGGCGGAGGTGGTCGGCTCGGCGTGCCCGACGTAACAGACCGTCTTGAGCACGGCGAAGAGCATGTCCTCATAGCGCTCCAGCTTGGGCCGGTTGTGCGCGTGCACCGCGTCCTCGACGGCCAGCTCGTGCAGCCCGAAGGTCTCCGCGATGCCGGTGATCTGCTCGTCGTCCGGCTCGTGCAGGCCGATCCAGACGAAGGCGTTCCCCTCGTCGCCGCCCCGGTCGCGCACCTCGCGGACCGCGCGCTCGTGGCTCCACCGGCCGGGCAGCCGGTGACCGTCGATGTAGACCGCACAGTCCACCACATACGCGGAAAGCGGAACGGGGATGTTTGGCTCGGTGGAAAGCCGGGAACGACTATTCAGCTTCATGCGCGCACCGCGGGCGCGCAGCGACATGAGGTTGGCCACGAGGCCTCCAGGATCTCCAAGCCGGAGCTGGATGGCTCACGGCGACGGATGGGCACCTGGCCCCCGCCCGCGTGTGGATCCGGATCAGCCGGACTCCGCGGTGGGGACCCGGCTGGTACTGCAGCCTGGCGCAGTGTCCACCGGCCCCACCTCCTCAGATAGCCCGCTCGAGTGCATAGGGTACCTCGAAACCAGAGTGCGCATCGTTACGGAGGCGTGTGACATGCAGTTCGGGCGTTACTACGAGGAGTTCGAGGTCGGCGCGGTGTACAAGCACTGGCCCGGCAAGACGGTGACCGAGTACGACGACCACCTGTTCTGCCTGCTCACCATGAACCACCACCCGCTGCACATGGATGCGCACTACGCTGAGGAAACCACAGACTTCAAGCGCAACGTGGTGGTCGGCAACTACATCTACTCGCTGGTGCTCGGCATGTCGGTGCCGGACGTCTCCGGCAAGGCGATCGCCAACCTGGAGATCGAGTCGCTCAAGCACACCAAGCCGACCTTCCACGGCGACACCATCTACGCCGAGACCGAGGTCCTGGACAAGACGGAGTCGAAGTCCAAGGACGACCGGGGCATCGTCTACGTGGAGAGCCGGGGCTACAAGCAGGACGGCACCGTGGTGTGCACCTTCCGCCGCAAGGTGATGGTGCCCAAGCGGTCCTACGGCGACGCGCGCGGCGGCGAGCAGCCCGGCCGGCCGGTACCCGGCGCCGAAGGCGTCGGCTGAGCACGCGCCCAGTTAGGCGCGTGCGGGAGATAGAGGCCTGAGCAGATGCCGCCCACCGGCGCAGGAAGGTCGGCTCCATCAGCAGCCGGGCCATCCGGGCCGCGACCAGCCGCGCCCCGCGCTCGTCGCCGGCCTCGCGCAGCCGGCCGGGCAGCGGCTCGGGGTGGCCAGCCACCAGCCCGGGTCGCCCCGGTGGGTGCCGAGTTGCTCGGTCAGCCAGTCCGCCACCGTGCGTGCGGTGAGTCGCGCCGGATGGCCGTCGAGCCGGTCGGGGGCGTGTTCCAGCGCGGCGCGGACCTCGGCCACGTGTTCCGGGGCGGTGAACACGAGCAGCCGGGCGGCCCAGTTGTGGTCGGTGGACCGGGGCGAGTCGTAGCCGAGCACCTCGGAGCCCTCACCCAGCAGCGCGGCGGCGTGCGGGCGGCGCAGCAGCGGGCGGATCGCGCGGTACAGCTCGGCCGAGAGTTCCCGGCCGGGGCGGAAATCGGGCATCGACGGCGATTCTGCCCGCCGTGTACCTTGGGCGCATTAAACATACGCTGTTCGGTTAAGAGGTGCGGGATGGACAGTCCGGTGCACACCCGGTCGGCGCCGGGGACTCGCTGGTCGACGGTCAACTACGCCGAGGCGATCCAGGGCGTGCAGTCGCCGTTGGGCTGGACGTACTGGGCGCACACCATGGAGCTGTCGCTGCGCCGCGCCTTCTTCCAGATCGGCGTGTTCAGCCGCCGCGAGGTGCCGCCGCCGGCCAGTCCGGACGAGCGCACCAGCGGCGCGTTCTACGGCTACGCGGCGGGCAACGTGACGTTGTTCCGGCGGATCGGCGACGCGGTGCCGGGCACCGATGCGGACGCGCTGGTGGAGCAGATGTTCGGCGAGCGGCGTCCTCCGGTGCCCAGCCGGACCCCGTTGCGCGGCCGGCTGCGTTCGCTGGTTGTGCTGGTCAAGCTGCCGGTCGCCACGGTCGGCCAGGCCAGGGCGCTCGGCCCGGCCCGGCGCGGGGTGGGCGCCTGGTGGCGGGCGAACGTGGTCGACCGCCCGCCGACCACGGCGGCGGAGGCCACCGAGCTGCTGCGTGACTCGGTGCGGTGGTTCGCCCGGGTCGGCACCGCGCACACCGTGCTGACCATGGTCGGCCAGGCGCTGGCCGAACAGGTGGAACGGCTGGCGCCGCGCGGTCGGGAACAGGCCTCGGACCTGATGACCGGGTACGGCTCCTTCGAGGAGACGGCCATGCTCGGTGATCTGTGGGAGCTGGCCGGTGGCCGGCTGGAGTTGGCCGAGTTCCTCGGCAGGCACGGCTACCACGGCCCGGATGAGGGCAACCTGACCAGCGTGGTGTGGCGGGAGGACCCGGCCCCGGTGCACCGGCTGGCCCGGCGTTACCGGGACGCCGAGGTGGACCACCCGCGCGCCAACGAGGCGCGTCAGCTGGCCCGGCGGGAGGCGGCCGAGCGGGAGCTGTTCGCCGGCCTCGGCGCGGTGGACCGGGTGCGCGCGCGGGCGGTGCTCTGGGCGGCTCGCCGGCTGATCCCGATGCGGGAGGTGGGCAAGTCCGGCTTCCTGCACGCGCTGGACGGGGCGCGGTGCGCGGCCCGGACCCTCGGCGCGCGGTACGCCGAGGCCGGCCTCCTGGCGGACGCCGAGGACGTCTTCTTCCTGACCCTGGACGAGCTGCTGGCCGGCCTGCGCGAACCGGCGCACGAGCTGGTCGAGCGCCGGCGCGCCGACCACGTCCGGTTCCAGGGCCTGCGGCTGCCCCCGGCCTGGACCGGCGACCCGGTGCCGGAGGAACGTTCGGAACCCGCGGTGGCGGCCGCGCCGGCCGAGGTCACCGAGCTGCACGGGATCGGCGTGGTCGGGGACGTGGTGACCGGGCGGGCCCGGGTGATCACCGATCCCGCCGACGCCGACCTGGACCCCGGCGACGTGCTGGTGTGCCGCACCACCGATCCCAGCTGGACGCCGTTGTTCCTGGTCGCCGCCGCGTTGGTGATCGACACCGGCGGCGCGATGAGCCACGGCGCGATCGTCGCCCGGGAGCTCGGGGTCACCTGTGTGATCAACACCGGCACCGGCTCCCTGGACATCCCGGACGGCGCCACGGTCACCGTGGACGGCCGCGCCGGCCTGGTCACCATCAAGCCGTCCGATCAGGTACGTCCTTAGGTGGATTAGCCCTTTGGCATGACCCGCCAGTCGGTCAGGACCTCCGTCAGGCCGGGCACGAGCGGCAACGCGGCGTAGTTGACCGCATCAACCCATCGAGCGTCCGACGCGTCAGACGCGCCCCTGGGTTCCTCCGGCCCGACCACCTCGCAGAAGTAGTCGGCGATGACGAACACCCCGCCGTTCCCGGCCGGCCGCTCCACCCGGCCGAGCAGCCGCCCGGCGCGAACCCGCAGGCCGGTCTCCTCGTGTACCTCACGAATCACCGCCTGCTCGTCCGTCTCGCCGGGCTCCACCCGGCCGCCGGGCAGCGACCACAGTCCCAGCCCGGGCTCCTGGGCGCGCCGGATCAGCAGCAGTCGGCCGTGTCGGTCGTGCACCACGGCGCCGACACAGGGGATTTGCTCACTCACCGTGGTGAGCATCTCATATTCACTCCATTGGCGTATGCCCGCGAGTCACGTTCCCCAGTCGGGGGTTCGTGCTGTACAACAAGATCCGACACTTTGTGGGGCACTCGGATGGTGGCTAGAGATGAATCTCAAGAAGCTCGTCGGCTTTCTCGTGGTCATCTTCGTGTTGTTCTGGATCATTTCCCAGCCAGGCAACGCGAGTGGCACGGTGAACAACCTCCTCGCCAACCTGAGGGACGCGGGCGAATCGCTGGTGACGTTCATCGGCGGTGTCTTCTAGACTTGGTGCTGGCGGATAGGCGGTAGCCGTGCTTGCACCCAGGGAAATCGACGAATACATCCTGCCCACCGAGCGCCGGGTAATCCGGGTGCGTGTGCACTGGTCGACGCTGCTGTGGGACATGACCCAGACCGCGCTTGCGCTGGGCCTGCTGGTGGCGATCCAGCGATACGTGCCGGCCAGCCTGGTGCTGGACAACCTGACCTGGTACGCCGGGCTGGTCGTGGTGGTGCGGTTGACCATCATCGTGATGCTGTGGTGGGTGGAGCGGATCGTCATCACCGACAAACGGGTGATGCTGTCCACCGGCATCATCACGCACAACATCGGCATGATGCCGCTCGGCAAGGTCACCGACCTCACCTTCCGGCGCACCCTGACCGGCCGGATGATGGGCTACGGCACGATGGTGATCGAGTCGGCCGGTCAGATCCAGGCGCTGAACCAGATCGACTTCATGCCTCGGCCGGAGGAGATCTACGAGGCGCTGGCCGAGTTGATCTTCGGTGACAAGAAGCAGACCCGCTCGCACCTGCTGTCCAAGCCCAAGCGCTGACCGCCCTTGATCGATCTGCACACCCACTCGTCGGCCTCCGACGGCACGGACGAACCGGCTGACCTGGTTCGCATTGCCGCGCGCGCCGGTCTGCGGGTGGTTGCGCTGACCGACCACGACACCACGGCCGGCTGGGCGGAAGCGGTTGCCGCCTGTCCGGAGGGCCTCCGGCTGGTGCGCGGCGCCGAACTGTCCTGCGTCTGCCCGGACGGGCGGGGCGGGCGGATACCGGTGCACCTGCTGGCCTACCTGTTCGACCCGGAGCACCCCTCGGTGCTGGCCGAGCAGCGGCGGCTGCGGGTGGAACGCCGGGCCCGGCTGACCGACATGGCGCACCGGATGGCCGAGGACGGCGTGCCGCTGGACCCGGACGCGTTGCTGGCCGCGCTGCCCCTGGACCTGCCGGTCGGCCGCCCGCACCTGGCCCGGGCGTTGGTCGGCCTGGGCCTGGTGAACAGCGTGGACGAGGCGTTCACCTCGCTGCTCAACACCCGGGGCCGCTACTACCGGCCCCGCCGGGACACCCCGGTCGAGCAGGCGTTGGAGATGATCGCCGACGCCGGCGGGGTGTGCGTGTTCGCGCATCCGCTGGCCCGGCGCCGGGGGCGGGTGGTGGAGCTGTCGGTGCTGGCCGAACTGGCCGGGCGCGGGCTGGCCGGCATCGAGGTGGACCATCCCGACCACGCGCCGGAGGACCGCGCCGCGCTGCGCTCACTGGCCGGTTCGCTGGGCCTGGTGATCACCGGCTCCAGCGACTACCACGGCACCAACAAGACCACTCCGATCGGCGCGGAGCGCACCGACGCGGAGATGTTCGAGCGGCTGGTGGCCAAGGCCAGCGGCTGCGAGGTTGTCGGGGGTGCGCTCTAAGCTGACCGGGTGAGCGGCCAGATGAGTCTCGACGGGATGCCCCGCAAGCTGGTCAAGGTCACCCCGTCGAAGCTGTCCACCTGGCTGGACTGCCCGCGCCGGTACCGGATGGCCTACCTGGACCGGCCGACGCCGTCCCGGGGCGGGGCGTGGGCGCACAACACGCTCGGCGCGGTGGTGCACAACGCGCTGCGGGCGCTGTTCGACCTGCCGCCGAAGGCGCGCACCCCGGAAGCCGGCGCCAAGCTGGTGGACCGGCACTGGGTCGGCGAAGGTTTCCGGGACGACACGCAGATCGCCACCTACCGGGAGCGCGCCCGCGGCTGGGTCAGCGACTACATCGACGACCACGAGGAGATGGCCGAGGAGCCGGCCGGCGTGGAGCGCTGGGTCTCCGTGCCCACCGGGCGCATCGTCGCCGAGGGCCGGGTGGACCGCATCGACCAGCGCGGTGACCAGCTGGTGGTGGTCGACTACAAGACCGGCCGACGGGCGCCCACGGTGGACGACGCCCGCTCCTCCCAGGCGCTCGCGCTGTACGCCCTGGCCGTGCGGCGCACCCTGCGCCGGCCGTGCCACCGGGTGGAGCTGCACCACCTGCCCAGCGGTGAGGTGGCCGCCTGGGAGCACAGCGAGCCCTCCCTGGCTCGCCACCTGAGCCGCATGGAGGAGGCCGCCGACGACCTGTCGCTGGCCGCGGACACCCTGGCCGCCGGCGGCGACCCGGAGCTACTGTTCCCGCCGCGCACCGGGCCGATCTGCAGCTATTGCGACTTCCGCCGCCACTGCCCGGCCGGCCGGGAAGCCGCCCCTGACCGCGAACCCTGGTCCCTCCTGGAGCCGTAAGGGCGGTTCGGACGGCGCCAGCCAGGTGGTGCCGCCCGTTGCGCCGGGGCCGGTTCAAAGACAGCTTGGACGGCGCCGACTGGGTTTCCGGTCCGGTTGGGTAGGGCCGTTGCGTTGCGTTGGGTGCCGGGGCCGGTTTCTCGGTGCTTACGTTCGGTGGTTGTTGGTCGCTGTCTCGGACGGGTCGCCACGGCCGGCTTCGTCGAGTGGTAGTCCAGTCGCCTCAGATTCAAGATCAACAGCTACTGGGTTACCGCTCGGCGGGGGAACGGGGCTGAGCGACACTACGGTGCGTAGCCGTGGAGCCGCGTTCTCGGCCGCGGGCAGGGGTGTCGAGCATCGAGCGCAAGCTGAGTCCGGTCGGCGGACGGCGGCCGCCGGACTGAGCTTGCGCTCGGCGAAACCGGCCCCGACTCATCGTCGCACTCCGTGACCAAGCCCGGGCAGCCACGAGACGCAACGGGCGCTACCCAGCCGGACCAGAAACCCAGCCGGCGCCGTCCGAGCTGTCTTTCAACCCAGAACCGGCACTCAACGCAACGCGACCAGTTCCGGCCCGCGCTGTTCAAAGATCATCGGCCCCAGCGCCCCCAGCAGCACCGGACCCTGGTAGCCGCCACGATCCACCGGGATCGTCCGGATCACCTGTCCGGTGGCGGGATCGGTGACGGCCAGGCCGCCGGGTACGGGGATGAGCAGCCGTTCGGTCGGGCCGGCCGGGTCGGCCGGTGCGAGCAGCGGCAGCAGCGCGCCGGGGCCGAGCGCGCCGGGCAGCGTCCACAACGGGCGCAGCTCGGTCTCGCTCAGAGCGATGGTGCGCGAGCCGGTCCACCAGAGCACGATGCCGTGCGCGGTGACGGTCGGGGTGACGCCGCCGGGCGGGTCGCCGGCCAGGTCGGCCGGGGGGAGGTCCAGCGGGTAGCCGGCGACCTCCCGGCCGTCCTCGTCGCGCACGCTCAGTTTGGCGGCGCCACCGGCGGTGCCGGGGAACAGTACCGCCGTCCGGTGCTTGCTCAGCGCGACCAGTCGGGTGCCGGCGACGGACAGCGGGGTGCTGGCCTCCTCGTCCGGGTGTTCGGCCTCGGTGTCCTTCTGGCGGAAGGTGGTGAGCCGGTCGCCGCGTTCGCCGGGGCAGCGCTCCAGCACCCCGAGCCGGGCGTAGCTGATCGCCACCGAGGCGTGCGAGCAGTGCGCCCGGGGCTGGGTCTTCGGCTGGGCCGGCGAGCGGACCTCGCCGTACTCCAGCGTCTCGACCAGGTCGGACCGCCATGACTCCAGGTGGTTGCGGCCGGTCGCGGTGACCATCCAGCCGTCGTCCAACAGCTGCGCGTCGTCCGGCGCGTCGGCGGTGCGGGTGGGTCCGCGTTCCCCGCTGCCGGCCTGCAGCGCGGTGACCTCGCTGCAGTAGGCCCCGTTGCGGTAGACGGCCAGCGCCAGGCCCCAGCCGGAACCGACCACGCACAGCTGCAGGTCACGCCGGTAGGCCCAGCGCTGGACGCCGGTGACCGGGTCGCGGCCGACGGTGTCGGGGCCGTCCCCGGTGACCAGGGTCGGCCCGACCACCACCGGCGCGACGGTCGCCGCGCTCGGCGCGCGCCAGGCCTCGGTGACGGTGGCCGGCGCGTCCACCGGCGGATCGGGCGCGGCCGGAGCCGGCCCGGGGGCCGTGGTGGACGTGGTCCGCGCGGCCTGGCTGTAGAACGCGATCAGGCAGGCCAGCACGGCCAGCACGGCCACGATCGCCATCGCCGCCGCCAGGTCGCCCCGGCGGCGGCGTTCTGCTCGGAGCACGTTCGGCTAGCTGGCCGCCGCGTCCGGGGTGCCGGCCTCGCCGGAGTCGGAACCGCCCCGGCGGCGGCGCCGGCGCGGCCGGCGGCGGACATCCCCGCCCGACGCGGCGCTCCGGCCGATCTCGGCCGGCGCTCCGGCCTGCTCGGGCTGGTCGCCCGGGCCGTCCGTCTCGGAACCGGCCACCAGGACACCCGCCCGGCGGCGGCGGCGCTGCCGGGACTCGCCGGGAGCCTGGTCGGCGCCGGAATCGGGGGCCGAATCCGGCTTGTCGCCGCCGCGCCCGGTGCCGCTCCGGCGTCCCCGGCGGCGGTCGTTGCGGTCGTTGCCGCGCCGGCCCCGGCGGCCCGGCCCGTCGTCCTCGATGTGCTCGGCGTCCAGCCCGGCGCGGGTGCGCTTGGCATGGGGCAGCCGGCCGGTGGACTCGGTCGGGATGCCCAGGTCGGTGAACAGGTGATCGGAGGTGGAGTAGGTCTCCACCGGTTCGTCGATGCCCAGTGCCAGCCCATCGCTGATCAGCTTCCAGCGGGGCATCTCGTCCCAGTCGACCAGGGTGACGGCGACGCCCTCGCGGCCGGCCCGGCCGGTGCGGCCGATCCGGTGGATGTAGGTCTTCTCGTCCTCCGGGCACTGGTAGTTCACCACGTGGGTGACGCCGGTGACGTCGATGCCCCGGGCGGCGACGTCGGTCGCCACCAGCACGTCCACCTTCTCCGAGCGGAACGCGCGCAACGCCTGCTCGCGGGCGGCCTGGCCCAGATCGCCGTGGACGGCAGCCACCGCGAAGCCCCGGTCGCCGAGGTCGTCGGCCACCCGCTGGGCGGTCCGCTTGGTCCGGGTGAAGATCATCGTGAGGCCGCGGTCGGCGCATTGCAGCACCTTGGCCAGCAGCTCCACCTTGTCCAGCGCGTGCGCCCGGTAGACCAGCTGCCGGGTGCGCTCGTGGATCGCGCCCTGGTCGGCCTCTTCGGCCCGGATGTGGGTTGGCTGGGTCAGGAAGGTGCGGGACAGGGTGATGATCGGGCCGGGCATGGTGGCGGAGAAGAGCATGGTCTGCCGGCTGTCCGGCAGCATCCGCAGGATCCGCTCCACATCGGGCAGGAAGCCGAGGTCGAGCATCTCGTCGGCCTCGTCCAGCACCAGCGACTCGATCCGGCCCAGCACCAGGTGGCGCTGTTCGGCCAGGTCGAGCAGGCGGCCCGGGGTGCCGACCACGATGTCCGTGCCCCGGCGCAGCTCGGCCACCTGCGGCTCGTACGGCCGTCCGCCGTAGATTGCGGTGATCCGCGCGCCGAGGTGCTTGCCGGCGTCGGCCAGGTCGCGGGCGACCTGCACGCACAGCTCGCGGGTGGGCACCACGACCAGCGCCTGCGGCACCGCCTTCTCGTCGGTGGAGTGGCGCAGCCGCTGCAGCAGCGGGACGCCGAAGCCCAGGGTCTTGCCGGTGCCGGTGCGGGCCTGGCCGATCACGTCCTCGCCGGCCAGCGCCAGCGGCAGGGTCAGCTCCTGGATCGCGAAGGTGCGCTCGATGCCCACCTCGGTGAGCGCGCGGACGATCTCTTCGCGCACGCCCAGCTCGGCGAAGGTCGGGGAGTCCGGCCGGACCGGGGCGCCCGCGTGCAACGGCTCCGCGGTCAGCTCGGAAGCGGAATCCAACGCTGTTGAGTTGTCGTCGGTTGAGCTTGGGTTGTCGTTGTTGACGGTCAGAGCAATCGCCTCTCTCCAGCGCGCGAAGGCCAGGCGAAACGACAGCGCTGCTCGCGCGCACAGTATGTGTCGCGGGCTCGCACTGTCCGGCGGCCAGTGGGTGCTTGACCCAGTAGTCATTTGGCACTGCCGGAATTTCGAGCTGCCGCGCGACGCGCGCCTATGTTGTGGCGCAGCGTTGGACCACATGATAGCGGTAGCCCGGCCGGCGTGGGGCGTGACGCGCCTCATCGGGTGATCGAAGCTGGTCCGGCGCCCGGCGAGCCTGAGGGCCGAACCGGTTTTGCCCGCGCGATTTTCGCCTAGGGTGGGGGGTGTGACGGAGACCTCGGAGAGAACCGTGACGGTGAGTCGCGCCGCGCTGGTCGACCTGCTCGGCGCGTTGGCCTACGGCGAGCTGTCCGCCTTCGACCGGCTGGCCGAGGACGCGCGGACCGCGCCCACGCTGGCCTCCCGGGCGGCGCTGGCCAAGATGGCCGGCGCGGAGATCGGCCACTTCCGGTTGCTCGAGGAGTACCTCACCGGCGAGGGCGTGCCGGTGGAGCAGGCGATGGCGCCGTTCGTGAAGGCGCTGGACGGCTACCACGCCTCCACCGCGCCGCACGACTGGCTGGAGGCCCTGGTCAAGGTGTACCTGGGCGACGGGCTGGCGGTGGACTTCTACCGGGCGGTCGCCGGGTTCCTGCCCGAGCCGTCGGGTTCGCTGGTGCGCCAGGTGCTCGCGGACACCGGGCACAGCGCGTTCGCCGAGCGGGAGGTGGCCGCCGCGATCGCCGAGAACCGCCAGGTGCGCGACCGGCTGGCCCTGTGGGGCCGGCGGCTGCTCGCCGACGCGATCACCCAGGCGCAGTACGTGGTGGCCGAGCGGGAGGATCTGGCCGAGCTGTTCGTCAGCGGCTTCGGCGACCTGAGCGGCATCGCGGTGCTGTTCAAGCAGCTGCAGAAGCAGCACAGCCGCCGGATGTCCGCCCTCGGCCTGGCCTGATTCGCGTCCGCTTTCAGCGAACCGGGCGAGTCCGGGCGACCGGTCCGGTGTCGCCTCGGCTAGCCTGACGGCGTTCGTCCGGTGATCCAGGAGGTTTGGGCGTGGAGGTCAAGATCGGCGTCGCGGAGTCCCCTCGGGAGCTCGTGGTGTCCAGTGCACAGACGCCGGACGAGGTCGAGGCTCTGGTGAGCGACGCGCTGAAGAACCCGTCCGGGCTGCTCGCGCTCACCGATGACAAGGGCCGCCGGTTCGTGCTGCCGGCCACCAGGGTGGCCTATGTGGAGATCGGTCCCGCCGACTCCCGTCGGGTCGGCTTCTCCGTCGGCTGAGACCGCGGGCCCGCCCAACGGGCGTCAAGACCCTTCGGGCGCGTCCTTCTTGAGCGGGGCGCCCTGTAGGGGGCCGGAGAGGCCCTGCCAGATCAGCTGGGTGAGGTAGTCGACCAGCGCTTCGCGGCTCATGGTGCGCCGTTGCAGCCACCAGTCGCCCGCCGTGTAGACCATGCCGACCAGGCCGAAGGCCCACGCCTCGGCGCCGCCGGCGTCCTGGCCGAGCGCGCGCAGGTTGTCGGTCAGCAGGCTGGTCAGCATGCCCGCGATCAGCTCGAAGTTGTGGGCCACCACGTCACTTTGCGGCGCCGCCGCACCGGCCGGCCCGGGGTCCTGGCTGTGCACCACGAAGTGCCACAGTTCCGGCTCCTCCTCGGCGCCGGCCAGGAATGCGCCGATCAGCGCGCGGATCCGGTCCACCGGGGGCAGCGGCCGTCCCAGCTCGGGCACCAGCTTCTCCAGCAGGATCTTCGCCGCCCGCTCGCTGACCGCGCGCTGCAGGTCCGCCCGGTCGCTGAAGTGCCGGTAGAGCACCGGCTTGGTGACGCCGGCCTCGGCCGCGATGGCCGCCACCGACACCGCCGGCCCGTGCCGGCGGATGGCGGTGAGCGCCGCTTCCACCAGTTCCTCGCGTCGTTTCGCGCGATGACCGGCCCAGCGTTGCTTTCGTGCCTTGACAGCCTGCTCGTTCACGTTACCATTGGTAACAGTTACCGGCGGTAACATCAAGCACGCACGAGAGGAGCTGGGCCGCAATGACCGTCACCGAGACCCGCGAGAACGCCCGCGAAGCCACCGCCACGCGGCTTTTGCGCAGCTCGCGGCAGCACTCCTACGAGCCGGACCTGGACATCGACTGGGAAGCCCCGTTGGTGCCGGTCGGCGAGCAGGGCGCATACGGCATGCCGGCGCACCGCGTCTCCCTCTACGGCACCGAGCTCTGGGACCAGCTGACCGAGGAGCAGCGGGTCACGCTGTCCATCCACGAGGTGTGCAGCATCGCCCGGATCGGCCTGTGGTTCGAGATCATCCTGATGCAGATGCTGCTGCGCTACGCCTACGACCGCGACCCGCGCAGCAAGCACATCCAGTACGCGCTGGTGGAGATCGCCGACGAGTGCCGGCACTCGGTGATGTTCGCCAAGATGACCGAGCGCTACGGCGTGCCGGACTACCAGCCCCGCCGGCTGGCCATGCTGGGCGGCCGGCTGTTCAAGACCATCGCCTCCGGCACCGCCATGTTCGCCGGCACCTTGGTCGCCGAGGAGATCACCGACCAGCTGCAGCGCGAGGGCATGAAGGACGACACCGTCCAGCCGCTCACCCGGATGGTGAGCAAGATCCACGTCACCGAGGAGGCCCGGCACGTCCGGTACGCCCGCGAGGAGCTGGCCCGGATCACACCGAAGGCCAACTGGCTGCAGCGCACCGTCGGCCGCTGGCTCACCGCGCTGGCCGCCCACCGCATCGCCACCGAGCTGATTCACCCGGACGTCTACCGTAGCGTCGGGCTGGACCCCAAGGAGGCGCGCAAGGTGGCCATGGCGAACCCGCACTACCAGGAGACGATCCGCTGGTCGGCCCGCAAGCTCGTGCCGTTCCTGCGCGAGCAGGGCGTCATCGGCGGCCCCAGCGAGATCCTCTGGCGCAAGGCCTCGCTGGTCTGATGGCCGGCCAGGGTCGGATGGTCCGCACCGCGGCGGGCATCGGGCTGTACGCGGAGGTCGAGGGGCCGGCGGATGCGCCGGTGACGCTGGTGTTCTCGCACGGGTGGACGCTGGACAGCCGCATCTGGGACCCGGTGGTCCGTTCGGTGCTGGCCCACTCGCCGGCCACCCGGGTGGTCCGCTACGACCACCGGGGGCACGGCAGCAGCGACTCGGTGCCGCCGCACCGGATGACCATCGCGGCCCTGGCCGACGACCTGGCCGAGCTGATCGACCGGCTGGCCCCGGACGGGAAGCTGGTGCTGGCCGGCCACTCCATGGGCGGCATGACCATCATGGCTCTGGCCGAGCGGTATCCCGAGCTGTTCGCCCGCCGGGTGGCCGGGGTGGCCCTGGTGGCCACGGCGTCCGGCGGGCTCGGGGACACCACGTTCGGGCTGTCCGTGCGGGCGCTCAACCTGGTCCGCCGGGGCGAGGCCCGGCTGGCCGGGTCGGTGCGCTTCAACCGCCGGCCCAAGCTGACCCGGTGGCCGCTTCTGCTGGCCCCCGGGCTGCGGTACCTGATCATCGGCCGGGGCGCCGACCGGGGCGCGCTGCGGCGCAGCATGCGCTGCATCGCGGACTGCCGGCCCTCCGCGATCACCGGTTTCCGGCCGACCCTGGAGGACCACCGGCGGGACGCCGCGCTGGCCGCGTTCGAGCACATCCCGACCCGGGTGCTGGCCGGGGCGCGGGACAAGCTGACCCCGGTCTACCAGTCGCGACGCATCGTCGAGCACGCCAGGAACGCCTCGCTGACCGTGCTCCCGGACGCCGGCCACATGCTGCCGGTGGAGCGGGTGGACTCGGTGAGCAGCTGCCTCACCGAGCTGGTGTCTTCCGCGCGCGCCGAACCGGGCGCGCGCTCGACCCGGCCTGTTACTCGTGCACCATCGGGAAGCGAGCCAGGCCCCGCCAGGCCAGCCGGGTCATGAGGTCCACGGCTTCCTGCCTGGGTACCGCCTGACCGGAGTCCAGCCAGTACTGCGCCGTGACCTGGCCGATGCCGACCAGGCCGACGGCGAGCAGGCGGGCCCGGTCGCGGTCCAGCCCGGCGTCCTGGGTGACCGCGTCGGCCACCATGTCGATGCACTCCCGGTTCGCGGTGTCCAGCACGGCCGATGCCTCCGGCTCACCGCGCAGGTCGGAACCGAAGATCAGCCGGTAGGCCTTGCTCTCGTTGGCCACGAAGTCGAAGTACGCGGTGACCGCGCCCTGCACCCGCAGCGAGTTGTCCGTGGTGGAAAGCATGGCGCCGCGGACCAGGCTCACCAGCCGCTCCGCGTAGGTGCGCAGCAGCGCCCGGTACAGCTCCAGTTTGCTGGGGAAGTGCTGGTAGAGCACCGGCTTGCTGACCCCGGCCCGGTCGGCGATGTCGTCCATCGCGGCCGCGTGGTACCCCTGCGCGGCGAACACGTCCAGCGCCGCGCCGAGCAGCTGCGTGCGGCGCGCGTCCCGGGACAGCCGGACCCCGCGCGGCGGCACCGGATTCGGATCCTGAGCCGTCGCCGCCGTCCGTGGCGCCCCCGCGATTTCCGTCATCCCGGCCACCCTACCCGCTGGAAACCCGAATGGCTGATAACGCGCGAGGCGCGTGCGTTCCTCAGATGACTTGCTGGTGAAGGTGAGTTTGCCGACCAGTAACTGATAAATGCCCACCCGGGGTGGGCAACTCTTGCCTCGTCCCTCATCCTGGGGGTATGCGCCCTTCCTCCGCCGGAACCTCGACGCTGGTCGACGACGCTCGCCTCGCCCCGCTGGCCGACGCCGCCCTCTTGCCTCCCGTGGACAAGTCGGTTCCGCCGTGGCCGGGCCGCCAGGTCAGCTCGGGCGGGGTCACCCTGCACGTGCGCGAGACGCCGGGGCCGGACGGGGAGACCCCGGCGGTCTACGTGCACGGGCTTTCCGGCTCGGGCACCAACTGGACCGACCTGGCGGCGCAGCTGTCCCCGCACGCGCGCGGCCTGGCGCTGGACCTGCCCGGGTTCGGCCACTCCCGGCCGTTGCAGTCGGGCCACTACACCCCGGCCGCGCACGCCGACGCGGTGCTGTGCTTTCTGGCCGGCATGGGCCGCCCGGTGCACCTGCTCGGCAACTCGCTCGGCGGGGCCACCGCGCTGCGGGTGGCGGCCCGGCGGCCCGAGCTGGTGCGCAGCCTGACCCTGCTCGCGCCGGCCATGCCGGATCGCCGGCCGGACCCGAGGCGCACGTCCGACCCGTGGCTGGCGCTGGCCGCCATCCCCTGGCTGCGCCCGAGGATCGCCCGCCGGCTGGCCAGGGTCACGCCCCGGCAGCGGGTGGAACAGATGATCTCGCTGTGTTACGGCGACCCGGGGGTGGTCGCCGAGCACCGCATCCAGGAGGCGATCCTCGAGGCGGCCGAGCGGGCCGAGCTGCCCTGGGCCGGCGAGGCGCTGTGGCAGACCACCCGGGGGATGATCCGCGGCTGGTTCACCGGGACCTCGCTGTGGTCGGTGGCGACCAGGGTCACCGTGCCGACCCTGGTGCTCTGGGGCGGCCGGGACCGCCTGGTCTCCCCGAAGCTGGCGCGGCGGACCGTCGCCGCACTCCCCAACGGCCGCCTGCACCTGCTCCCCGACGTCGGCCACGTCCCCCAGATGGAACGCCCCGACCTGGTCGCCCAGGCCGTCCTGGGCATGTGGCAGGCCATCGACGCCGACCGCTGGTGACCGTCGCCCGAGCCGATGCGGCCGGGCGGTTTGCCCCTTGCCCGATGGCCGCGACGCAATCGACCTTGATCGCTGTTCGTGGTGGTTGAGCAGCGAAAATCGCGGCTGGACCGCCACTACCGGGGATCATGCCCGAATGACCGCTGTCCAGGCGGCTTTTGATGGTCAACTCATCCTGGGAGACGTTTGGCTGGTGGGTAGCGTCTGTGAGGATGAATTGATCATTCGGGCGGCCGCACGGGCCGATCCAAGCCCGGCCCTCTTTGAACCGGCACCGCTTCTCGACCGCACCCGGACGCCGCACAGGGAGACCGTGACGTCGCACAACCCGCACCACGTGCGGCGGCCCGGTTTGTTGTGCGGCGTGGGGGTGACGGGTGGGAAGATGCCGGGTGGGTTCGGCGTTGAGTTGTTGAGTTGATGGGTTAACCGAGGGAGCACGAGAGATATGTCGCTACCGCCGCTCGTGGAACCGGCCGCCGAGCTGACCAAGGAAGAGGTCGAGCGGTACAGCCGCCACCTGATCATCCCGGACGTCGGGATGGACGGGCAGAAGCGGCTCAAGAACGCGAAGGTGCTGGTGGTCGGGGCCGGCGGGCTGGGTTCGCCCGCGCTGCTCTACCTGGCCGCCGCCGGGGTCGGCACGCTGGGCATCGTCGAGTTCGACGAGGTGGACAGCTCCAACCTGCAGCGCCAGGTCATCCACGGGGTCTCCGACGTCGGCAAGCACAAGGGGCTCTCGGCCAAGGAGTCGATCGCCGAGATCAACCCGCTGGTGAACGTGATCCTGCACAACACCCGGCTGGAGTCGTCCAACGTGTTGGACATCTTCCGGGACTACGACCTGATCCTGGACGGCACGGACAACTTCGCCACCCGCTACCTGGTGAACGACGCCGCCGTGCTGCTCGGCAAGCCGTACGTGTGGGGCTCCATCTTCCGGTTCGAGGGCCAGGCCTCGGTGTTCTGGGAGGACGCGCCGAACGGGCAGGGCCTGAACTACCGCGACCTCTACCCCGAGCCCCCGCCCCCCGGCATGGTGCCGTCGTGCGCCGAGGGCGGCGTGCTGGGCGTGCTGTGCGCGTCCATCGGCTCGATCATGGTGAACGAGGCGATCAAGCTGATCACCGGTATCGGGGAGCCGCTGCTCGGCCGGCTGATGGTCTACGACGCCCTGGAGATGAGCTACCGCAAGATCAAGGTCCGCAAGGACCCGAACACCCCGAAGATCACCGAGTTGATCGACTACGAGGCCTTCTGCGGCGTGGTGACCCAGGACGCGCAGGACGCGGCGGCCGGGCACACCATCACCGCGACCGAGCTCAAGGACATGATCGACTCGGGCAAGGACTTCGCGCTGATCGACGTGCGGGAGCAGAACGAGTTCGAGATCGTGCGCATCCCGGGCTCGGTGCTCATCCCCAAGGACCGGATCCTGTCCGGCGCGGCACTCGCCGAGATCCCGCAGGACAGGCCGGTGGTGCTGCACTGCAAGTCGGGCGCCCGCTCGGCCGAGGCGCTGGCCGCGCTGCACAAGGCCGGCTTCTCCGACGCGGTGCACGTCGGGGGCGGCGTGCTGGCCTGGGCCAACCAGGTCGACCCCTCGCTGCCTACCTACTGAGTTCTTCGGCCAGCAGCCCGGCCGTGGCGCCGGGCTGCTGGCGGCCGCGCAGCTCGGCGTAGGTCACCACGGTCATCGCGGTGGAGATCACCGGCATCGGGATCATCACCGCGAGCAGGAGGACGCCGGCCAGCGCGAACAGCACGAAACCGAGGGCGCCGGGGCTGGTGCCGGCATTGCCGAGGCCGATCAGCCCGAAGCCGATGCCCAGCGGGATCATCAGTACCAGCTGGGCCACCAGCTGGTACGCCTGCTGGAGCAGCCAGGCCAGCACCAGCCGGCCGAACGTTGCCCAGAACCGGTCCTTGACCAGTTCGAAGCAGCGCCCGATGCCGGCCCGTTCGATGACGACCACACAGGTCAGCGACGCGCCGAGCACCACCCCGAGGTACATGCCCGGCACGATCAGCAGCACCGCGCCGACCGCGATCGCCAGCGCGCCCAGCGCCCACCAGCCGGTCAACGGCAGCGCCCGCCGGGCGCCCAGCCGCAGGGCCTCGCCGATGTCCATCCGCCGGCCGGCGGCGTCGGTCACCGCGACGCCCACCATCGCGCCCTGCCCGACCGCGAACACGCCGATGGTGACCAGTGCCCCGACCCCGATGGGTACCGTGACCAACGCTTCCGGCAGGTTCGGCACGCCTTGGACGACCGCGAGGGTCACACCGGCGATCACCCCCGCCGCCACCACGATCGCGCCGAGCGCGATCAGCGCGATCAGCGTCAGCGGCCAGAAGCTGCGCCGGATCAGCTGGATGCTCCGGTCCAACCAGCCGCCCAGGTCGACCGGGATCAAGGGATCTCCCGGCAGTGGCGTCCACGGCGGCGGGTAGGCCGGATACGGCCCGGCGCCGGGACCGGGCTGCGCCGGTGGGCCGGGGTAGGGCGGGAAGGTGTCCGGGGGCGGGGTGCTCACGGTTGTGTTACCGGGCGAGTTCGGCGGCCAACGTCGCGGTGCTGGTGCCCGGGTGCTCACGCCCGCGCAGCTCGGCGTAGAGGGCCATCTGGAAGCCGGCGGTGAACGGCAACACCGGGAGCATCAGCACCGAGGTCAGCACGGCGGTGAGCACCGAGCCGGTGCCGCCCCCGACCAGGTTGGCGATGCCGGCCACCACCAGGTAGTAGACGGTGAAGATCACCCCGGTGACCAGGACCCGCCCGAGGGTGGCGAAGAACCGGGGGTTGACCAGCGTGAAGCACCGCCCGATGTTCCCGCGTTCGATGACCACGATGCCGACCAGCGTGGACATGATGACCACGGCCAGATAGATCCCGGGCAGCAGGAGGAACAGCGCGCCGACGGCGATCAGGATCCCGCTGAGCAGGCTCCAGCCGAACAGCGGCAGCATGCGGCCGAGACCGAACCGGAACGCGTCGCCGATCACCGCCGGTCGCCGCTCCGCGTCGCGGACGATCAGGTATACGCCGCTGGCCTGGCACAACGCGACGACCAACATGCTGACCAGCCCGCCTACGATCGACACCAGCACCAGCTGGGTCAACAACCCGGCGAAGTCCGGCGGTAGCCCGCCACCCTGTTGCACGCTGGCGGAGAACTGCTCCATCTCGGCCTGCGGCCCGGCGAGCATGATCAGCATCACCGCGCTGACCAGCGTGTACGGCAGGAAGACCAGCACGAGCCGGACGAAGTTCCGCTGTCCGGTGGCGAACCCCCGGCGGAACCATCCGCCGAAGTCGGTGGCGACCAGCGGGTCGTCCGCCGGGGTGGCGCCCGCGCCCGGATAGCCCGGGTAACCCGGTCCGGGTGGCGGGTAACCCTGCTGCGGGTGCCCCGGCGGTGGGTAGCCCGGTTGCGGCTGGCCGTACTGGGGGTAGCCCGGGGGCGGCTGGCCCTGTTGGGGGTAGCCGGGTTGTGGTTGGCCCTGCTGGGGGTAGCCCGGGGGCGGCTGGCCCTGTTGGGGGTAGCCGGGTTGTGGTTGGCCCTGCTGGGGGTAGCCCGGCGGTTGCTGGCCCTGTTGGGGGTAGCCGGGTTGTGGTTGGCCCTGCTGGGGGTAGCCCGGGGGCGGCTGGCCCTGTTGGGGGTAGCCCTGCTGTGGGTAGCCCGGGGGCGGCGGGAAGCCCTGGGGCGGTGGGTAGCCGCCCGGGGGCGTGGGAGGCTGCTGAGGCTGGTCCTGTGGCTGCCCGTCGGGGTCCTGGCCGTAGGGCGGCGGCGTCGACATGATCGAACGGTAGCGGCTACCCGGTGCTTCGGGGAGCGTTTTGGCTGATCCGTTGCCTTTCGGTGCCCGGCGTTGCCGTACCGCTACCTGCTGTTACCAGGTGTGTCCGGTGAGCTGCGCGGCCAGCCAGGGGGTGGAGATCGAGCCGCGTTCGTGCGCCCGCAGCTCCGCGTAGGTGACCACGTAGGCCGAGGTGAATGCCACCCCCACCGGGATCTGCAGCACCGCGGCCAACACGGCGAGCGGCACCGTGCCGACCGAGGACAGCGGGGCGAGGATGGCCTGCAGCAGCACCGAGTAGACCACCGAGGCCCCGAACACCAGCAACAACCGCCCGAACACCCCCGGGAACCGGGGGTTGACCAGCGCGAAGCACCGGCCGATGTGCCCCTGCTCGACCACCACGACGGCGGCCACCGTGGGCATCAACACCACGGCGAAGTAGATCCCCGGCACGATGAACAGGGTCAGCCCGAACATGACCAACGCCCAGCACAGCAACGACCAGCCGAACAACGGACCGATCCGGGTGGCCGCGAACCGCAGGCCTTCGCCCGCCCGGGTCGGCTGGCCCGCCGCGTCCCGGATGGCCACGTAGATCCCGGCGCCCTGGACGAGCGCGGTGACCAGCACCGTGGCCAGGGCGAGGAAGCCGAGCAGCAGCCAGTGCTCGGCCAGGGCGGGGAGCAGCGCCTGGCTGAAGCCGTTCGGGTCGCGCTCCGGGTCGGGCACCCGTCCGGAGGTGAGCAGGCCCTCCATCAGGTCGTTGAACCAGACCGAGCTGACCGCAACCACCGCCGCCTGCGCCAGCTGGATCATCGCCAGGGCGGCGAAGCTGCGCCGGAAGGTGGCCACCACCCGGCGCAACCACCCGTCGATGCTGGTGCTCACCAGCGGATCTTCGGACGGCGGCCGGTAGCCGCCGCCACCTGGGTAGTTGGGATACTCCGACGGCGGGGGAGTCGTCATGGCGAGACGATAGCGCGGAACGCGCGAGCCGAGCGCGTGCCCAGTTCGGCACGCGCGGACCAACACAGCGGAACGCGCGAGCCGAGCGCGTGCCCAGTTCGGCGAGGGCGGTGCCGGTTTAAAGATCGGCTTGGACGGGGCCGCGGTTGCTGGTCCGTCGCGGCGTGGGTGCGGCCCGTTGCGTTTCTCGTTGGTCACTTCTGATCCGAAAATAGGTACGGGTGGGGCAATTGGGACTGGCGTGACGTCGGCCGGTCCCTCGGGTGGTCCGAGTCGGTGTTGGCGGCCGTGACCGGGAAGGATCGCCATCCGTGGCGGTTCAGCCGCGAAAATCGAGGCTCAACCGCCAGTAACGGCGATCACCTATTTTCCGCCCCTCACGCAACCAGGGTGGCGGATGGGGCAGCGCCAACGGTCAGTTCATGATCACCATGACATGGTGGTCGTTTCCGGGCCGCCAGGCGGGCCGTAATGTCATGGTGACCATGTAATTCATTCCCATTGATACGCAAGCAGGTGGCACCCAAAACAGCGGCAGACCAACCGCCTCGGCCCGTCCAAGTCGATCTTTAAACCGGCACGCCGGCTCACCGGTATCGGCGTGGCGTCCCCGGAACGGGTATATCGCGGCGGTACCGTGCGTGGTTGTGAGCACCGCATCGGTTGATATCGGCGCGCTCGAGCGTGTCGAGCTGCCCAGCCATGTGCGCACCGCGTTCGGCGTCCGGGAACGGGACTGCCGGCCGATCGCATTCGGCGGGCTGGACTGCTGGCGCTGTGGCGACGTGGTGATCCGCCCGGTCTTCGACCACGCGCAGACCGCCTGGTCGTCCCGCGTGCTGGACACCCTGGAGGTGGACGGCCTGCGGATCGCCCGCCCGGTGCGGGCGTCCGACGGGCGCTGGGTGGTGGCCGGCTGGTCGGCGTGCCAGTACGTCTCCGGCAGCCCGGAGGGTCGCTACGAGGAACTGGTGGCCGCGTCGCTGCGGCTGCACGCCGCGACCGCCTCGGTGCGCCGGCCCCGCCTGCTGGACGACCGGGAGAACCTGACCGGCCGCGCGGACGCCGCCGCCTGGGGCGAGCGCACGATCAACCTGGACCAGGCCACCGGCGGGCAGCTGTTCGACGAGCTGGCCGGGATGCGCCGGCAGCTGCGGCTGCCCGCGCAGGTGGTGCACGCCGACCTGTTCGGCACCGTGCTCTTCGACGGCGACGCGCCGCCCGCCGTGCTGGACCTGGTGCCGTTCTGGCGCCCGGTGGAGTGGGCGGCCGCGGTGATCGTGGTCGACGCGCTGGCCTGGGGCGGCGCCGACCCCGGGCTGGTCGGCGCCTGGTCGCACCTGGACGGGTGGCCGCAGGTGCTGCTGCGCGCGCTGCTGTTCCGGCTGGCCCTGCACGCCCAGCACCCGGGCGCGACGGCGGAGTCGCTGCGCGGCCTGGAACTCGCCGCCGAAGTGATCGCCTCGCGCCTCTGACACCCGATACCGTATTACCTCGTGCGCGCGCATTGGCTGGTGTGTGCGCTGGTCGGGGCGCTGCTGACCGGTGCGCTGGGTGGTTGCTCGACGGCCGCCGACGAGCCGGCCGCCGGTCCGCCGCCCGGGCCGCCGGAGCCGGAGTGGTCGCCGACCGGCGTCGCCGACACTTCGCTGCCCCGCCGGCCCCGGGACCTGCGGCTGGACGGCATCGACCCGTGCACGCTCATGCCGGCCAAGCTGCGCGCGCAGCTGCGGGTGAACACCGACATGAACCGTGCACCGGTGCAGGACGGCCTGCGCGGGCCGATCTGCGAGTGGCTCAACGCCCCGCTGTCACCGCCCTACCGGCTGTCGGTGCGGTTGGTGCTGAACCGGTCGATCCGGCCGTACCTGTACGACCAGGACGCCCGGATCAGCGGGGTGGCCGGGTTCGGCGCGGTGGACCTGCCGGGACCGCTGTTGCCCCGGGACCAGGGTTGTGTGGTTCGCGTGGACACCGGTCCGGAGCAGAGCCTCTGGGTCGGCTACATGAGCGAGCTGCCGGTGGACGGCCAGAGCTACACCCGGATGTGCACCAACGCGCACGCGGCGGCCGAGCACGCCATGTCGGTCCTGATGGCCGGCCAGTGAGGGTCGTTCAGCGGTCGGGCAGCTGGGTCAGCCGCAGGTGGTTGCCCGAGGGGTCGCGGAAGCCCGCGTCGATGCCGTAGGGCCGCTCCTCCGGCTCCTCGACGAACTCCACGCCCCGCTCGACCAGCTCCCGGTGGGTGCCCCGGCAGTCGTCGGTGAGCAGGAAGATGGTGCCGGCGAACCCCTTGGCCATCAGGTCGCTGACCTGCTTCGCGGTGTCGTTGTCCATCACCGGCGGCCCGGGGATGGCCATCAGGGTGATCGCGATGTCCGGCTGGCCGGCCGGGCCGACGGTGAGCCAGCGGAAGTTCCCCAGCTCGGCCATCGTCACGTCCTCGCGCACCTCGAAGCCGATCTTCTCGGTGTAGAACTTGAGCGCCTCGTCCTGGTCGTGCACCCACAGCTGAGCGGTGCCGATTTTGATCATTTGTCCTCCCGGTCGTCCGAATCGGTCGGCCGGAACGCTAGCGGCGCCGGATCGGGCCCGGCTTCTCGAAACGTCCGGTGTTGGGGACGGCCGTAGGCGCGCAGCACGCAGCTGGGGACCCGCGCGTACTGGGCGGCCGGCGGGTAGCGCGCGCGGTAGGCGGTGGGCGAGCAGCCGTAGGTTCGGGTGAAGCTGGTGGTGAACGAGCCGAGGCCCTGCAGGCCGACGGCGAGGCAGATCTCGGTGACCGGCCGGTCGGTGGTGCGCAGCAGCGCGGCGGCCCGTTCCAGCCGGCGGGTCAGCAGGTAGGCGTGCGGTGACTCGCCGAACGCCCGGCGGAACTCCTGGCTGAAGTGCGCCCGGGACAGCCCGGCCGCCCGGGCCAAGTCCGCCACCGTCAGGTGCTCGAAGTAGCGGGCGTCGGCCAGGTCCTTGGCGCGCAGCAGGTGGCGCGCCGGCGGCACGGGGGACATGCGTTCCAGTATCCCTCCAGCGGATGGGGCTCACGGTGGTGCGGGCCGACGGTTTGAGCACCACTTAGCACGCGCGTTATGCCTGGTTACGCCGGCGTAACCGACGCTTCCTACCGTCGCGGCATGGTTGCAGACGAGAAGCTGGCCGGAGCCCGGTCGGGCCGTTGGATCGATCACTGGGAGCCGGAGAACCCGGACTTCTGGTCGCGCACCGGGCGGTCGGTGGCCAACCGGAACCTGTGGTTCTCCATCTTCGTGGAGCACGTCGGGTTCTCCGTGTGGTCGCTGTGGTCGGTGTTCGTGCTGTTCATGGGGCCGGCGTACGGGATCGACGCGGCGGGCAAGTTCTTCCTGGTGTCCACCGCCTCACTGGTCGGTGCGATGCTGCGCATCCCGTACACGTTCGCGGTGGCCCGCTTCGGCGGCCGGAACTGGACCATCGTGAGCGCGCTATTGCTGCTCATCCCGACGGTCGCCGCGGCATTCGTGCTGCACCCGGGCACCCCCTACGGGGTGTTCGTGCTGATGGCGGTGCTCGCCGGGTTCGGCGGCGGCAACTTCGCCTCGTCCATGGCGAACATCAACGCGTTCTTCCCCGAGGGCCGCAAGGGGCTGGCGCTGGGACTGAACGCCGGCGGCGGCAACCTGGGCGTGGCGGTGGTGCAGCTGATCGGGCTGGCGGTGATCGCGCTGACCGGGGCGACCAGGCCCTGGCTGCTGCTGGCCGTGTACATCCCGCTGATCGTGATCTCGGCGGTGTGTGCCGCGCTGTACATGGACAACCTGTCCACCATGCGCAACGACACCGGGGCGGCGCGGGAGGCGGTCGCCCAGACGCAGACCTGGATCATGTCGTTCCTGTACATCGGCACGTTCGGCTCGTTCATCGGCTACAGCTTCGCGTTCGGGCTGGTGCTGCAGACCCAGTTCGGCCGCACCCCGTTGCAGGCGGCGGCGGTGACCTTCATCGGCCCGCTGCTCGGTTCGCTGATCCGGCCGCTGGGCGGTTGGCTGGCCGACCGGGTCGGCGGTGCGCGGGTGACCCTGTGGAACTTCCTGGCCATGGGCCTGGCCACCACGGTGTGCGTGCTCGCTTCCGGCGCGGGTTCACTGGTGTTGTTCACCGCCGGGTTCATCGGGCTGTTCGTGTTCTCCGGCGTGGGCAACGGTTCCACCTACAAGATGATCCCGGCGATCTTCCGGGCCAAGTCGCTGGCCGCGATCGACGCCGGCGCCGACCCGGAGGCGGCCATGCTGCGCGCGCGGCGGATCTCCGGCGCGGCGATCGGCATCATCTCGGCGGTCGGCGCGCTCGGCGGCCTGTTGATCAACCTGGCCTTCCGGCAGTCGTTCGCGGCGGCGCACAGCGGGGTGCCGGCGTTCTACGGCTTTCTGGCGTTCTACCTGGTCTGCGCGGTGATCACCTACGCCGTCTACCTGCGTCGCCCGGCCGGCGCGGCCACACCGGTACGAGTGGACGGCGCCCCCGCCTACGCCCGCGTCTGATTCAGTCGGTTCAGCACAGTGATTCAGTCGGTTTGGCCGCCCGGCGGGATGGTCAGCGCTGCTGAACTGACTGAATCACCGTGCTGAAGGCACTGAATCACCGTGCTGAAGGCACTGAATCGGGCTGGGGGTGTTGGGGGTTAGATGGCGTCGGCGTTGTCGATGTTGCGCAGGATGTGGGGGGCGAAGCCTTCCAGGCGGGTATGGGAGAGGCTGACGCGTTGCAGCTCGTAGGGCTGCTGGCGGCGTTCGTAGCGCAGACGCTCGATGATTTTCCAGCGGAAGGCTTCCAGGGCACTGAGCACCGGGACGTTGTCCCACCGGGCGTTGAACCGGGGCAGGAGCAGGTTCTGCACCGAGCCGGGGTAGTAGCGGTCGTCGTGGATCGAGTAGACGCGGTGGGTGCGCAGCAGGCTGTCGGCCAGCTCGGTGACCTCCAGGGTGGGGCGCTGGTTGCGGCCGGAGAAGCTGCGCTGGTGCTCGTTGCCCCGCGTGTCGTGCTGGCAGAAGTCCCGGATGGAGCGGGAGTTGCCGGCGGTGTTGGCGGTGAGCTTGGGGATGTCGGCGATGAGGATCCAGTCCAGCACCGATGAGGACACGATGCGCAGGTCGAGGGAGTACTCGCCGCGGTTGGGCGCCCAGGCCATGATCGGGTCGTCCTGGTCGGTCCACATCTGGATGCGCTGGCTGAACAGCGAGTAGCCGTCGTCCAGGTCGTGGTCGCGCCACACCCTGGCCCGCTGCTCGAGGGCCTTCATGCTGGCCCGGGCGCTGCCGCGCAGCTCGCCGACGCCGGCGATCACCTCGTCCAGCCAGCGGTAGTCCGGGATGACGATCATCAGGTCGACGTTGGAGCCCCGGTGCCGGCCGAGCCCGCCCCGCACGCTGAAGTAGCGGCCGTAGTTGAGCGAGCCGCCGAGCACGCACGAGGTGGGCATGTCCTCCAGCACGGCCTGCAGGTGGTTCAGGTCGCGGAACCGGCGGGCGGTCTCGACCAGCGTCTCGAACGGGTGCGGCCGCCGGCGGCGGCGTTGCCCGCCGTCCAGGGTGTACTGCACGAACCGGTCGAACCGGTCGTCACCGTAGAGCCGCTGGAACAGCGCCGGAGTGATCTTGTTGGCGTGCTCGGCGTTGGCCAGGATGCCCAGGCCGTGCAGGATGAAGTGCTCCTCCCGGCCGTAGTAGCAGGCCGACACGCGCCCCAGCGCCTCGGCGTAGAAGGCCGGAATGGACTCCGGCATGAACCGGGCCTGGTCCTCGGCGATCGCCACGCACTGGCCGTAGGCCCCCTCCACCAGGTCCCAGTCCGCGCTGGCGTGCGCGGTGCGGAGCGCGTCGGCAACCTGCTGCTCGGTGATCACCAGCGGTTCCGGGACCGGTGGGCCGGCCGGGGGCTCGGGGCTCTCCCCGGCGGGCGTGCCGTTCGGTGAGTCGGGCCGGCGCGGGTTCGGGGTTGGCTGGGACGGGTCGGGGGTGGGCTGGGCCGGGTTCGAAGACGACAGCGCGAGCAGCACGATGATCTCGTTGGCCAGCTGGTCGATCAGGGTGAGCTCGTAGCTCTTGCGGAAGGTCTCCACGCTCACGCCCTGCGCGCGGGCGGCGGACTTCCGCCGGTCGGCGGCCTTCCACAGCTTCTGGCCCGGGTCCAGGCCGAAGCTGCGGATGGCGGCGGTGGCCTCCCGGCTCTCGCCCAGCCGGTCCACGGCCTGGCGCAGCAGGGACTCCACCGCGAGGTCCCTCGGCGGGTCGGCGTCCAGGTGGCCGAGCGCGCCCGCCGCGCCCAGCAGGCACGGGAGATCCAGTGTGCGCGCGCGGTGCAACCCGTGCAGCCGTAACTGCCGCAACTCGGTGCAGAGCCCGGTGTGGTCGGCTGCATCGGGGTCCGCCATAACCCGATGTTCCCCAAGTCGGAACCGCACGACAAGTTGGCCGGATCGCGATTGACGAACAAATTTGTTCGTGGATAGTCTCCCGCCGTGCTTCTGACCGGGAAACGGGTTCTCATCACCGGCGCTGCCAGCGGAATCGGGCGGGCCACGGCGCTGCGCGCGGCGCACGAGGGCGCCGAGCTGTACCTGACCGACCTGAGCGAGTCGGGGCTGGCCGAGACGGTGCGGCTGGTGCGGGACGGGGGCGGCGCGGTGGGTTGCCACCGCGTGGCCGACGTGTCCGACCTGGAGCAGGTGCGCCAGCTGGCCGAGGCCGTCCATGCCCGGGTGACCAGCGTGGACGTGGTGATGAACATCGCCGGCGTTTCCACCTGGGGCACGGTCGACCGGCTGAGCCACGAGCAGTGGCGCAAGATGATCGAGGTCAACCTGATGGGGCCGATCCACGTGATCGAGGAGTTCGTGCCGCCGATGATCCGGGCCGGACGGGGTGGCTACCTGGTGCAGGTCGCTTCGGCGGCCGGGTTGCTCGGGCTGCCCTGGCACGCCGCGTACAGCGCGAGCAAGTTCGGGTTGCGGGGGATTTCCGAGGTTCTGCGGTTCGACCTGGCCGAACACCGGATCGGGGTCAGTCTGGTCTGCCCGGGCGGCGTGCGCACCGGGCTGACCGACACGGTGGAGATCGCCGGGGTCGACCGGGGCGACCCGGAGCTGACCCGGCTGCGGGAACGGTTCCTGCGGCATGCCGTCACCCCGGAGCGGGCCGCCGATGCGATCATCACCGGGATGCGCCGGAACCGGTACCTGGTCTACACCTCGGCCGACATCCGGCTGATGTACCTCGTCCAGCGGGTGTGCCCGCCGCTGTACGTGGTGGCCATGCGCCTGCTGAACCGGGCGATGCGCCGCGCCCTGCCGGTGACGCCGTGAGCGCGCGGATCGCCCCCGGCGGGTTCGCCGAGGTCGGGCCGCTGGCCTGGACGCTGGCCCGGGTCGGCGGGCGGGTCAGCGGGACCGAACCCACCCGGCTGTTCCTCACCCTGGGCCGCCAGCCCAAGCTGCTGCGCGGCTGGCTGCGGTTCGCCGGCCGGCTCATGCCCGGCGGCACCCTGCCCCGCCGGGACACCGAGCTGGTCATCCTGCGGGTGGCCCACCTGTGCGGCTGTGCCTACGAGTGGGAGCACCACCGCCGGATCGGCCGCCGCACCGGCCTGACCGAGGACGACCTGCGGCGGGTCGAGGCCGGGCCGGAAGCGGAAGGCTGGACGCCCCGGCAACGGGCGCTGCTGGCCGCCGCGGACCTGCTGCACACCGCCCGCGACCTGGACGACCACGCCTGGGCGGCGCTGCGGGAGCACCTGGACGAACCGGCCGCGGTCGAGTTCCTCATGCTGGCCGGGCACTACGACATGCTGGCCACCTTCTGCAACACGCTGCGCATCCAGCCCGACCGGAGCCGCCGATGACCCCGACGCCGCTGCCCCGGGGCCGCCACCGGCTCAGCCGCGACGAGGTGGCCGCCATCCAGCGGTCCCGCATCCTGCGCGGGATGACCGAGGTGATGACCGAGCGGGGCTACGCGGACACCGTGGTCGCCGACATCATCAAGCGCGCCGGGGTCTCCCGGGAGACGTTCTACCAGCGGTTCAGCTCCAAACAGGAGTGCTTCATCGCCGCGCTGGATGCGGCCACCGACCATCTCGCGGCGACGCTGCGCCAGACGGCGGCCGGGGCGGGGACCCCGGCGGAGCGGCTGGACCGGATGATCGGCACGTACCTGGAGGTGCTCGCCGCCGACCCGCCGAACACCCGGCTGTTCCTGATCGAGACCTACGCGGCCGGCCCGGAGGCGATGCGCCGGCGGCTGGCCTCGCAGCAGCGGTACGTGGACGGGCTGGCCGAGATCGCCGGCGCCGGCACCCAGGAGCAGCGGTTCGCCTGCGAGGCCCTGGTGGCGACGCTGGTCACGCAGGTCACCGCGCGGTTCATCACCGACCGGGTGGAAACGCTGGGCGAGCTGCGCGAGCCCATGGTGGCGCTGGCGCAGCGGCTGCTTCCCAGGAAATGACCAGCATTCGACCGGCGTTGCCAGCCTTCGCCCAGTTCCCCACCGGCCACCCGTGATGTATTTGGGGTGCCAGCTGGAACAGCGGGCAAGAAGGGAGGTCGAGGGTCATGGGACTGGTTGCGATCGTCATTGCGGGTGCGGTGATCCTGCTGATCGGCTTCCTGGCCGGCGCCCGGTTCGAGGAGCACAACCTCGAGCGTAGGGAGCGGGCGCTGGCACAGGGGCGGCGCCGGGAGCGTGAGCTGCTGGCGCGTCGGGCGCGGGAGCTCGAGGGCCGTTCCGGCGGTGAGCCGGAACGGCGTGCGCTTACCGCGCCGACCGAAACCCGGTGAGCGTCCCTGAGCATGCCGGCAATGCCGCGGTAACGACGCCGTCATCGACCGCGGCGAGCATGCTCGGGTGACCGTAGGGACCGATACGCACTGCCCGTACTGCGCTCTGCAGTGCGGCATGACCGTGACGGTGTCGGGCTCGGCGAGCTCGGGCCCAGCGAGCTCGGGCCCGGCGAGCGTGGCGCCGAGGGAGTTCCCCACCAACGCCGGCGGGCTGTGTCAGAAGGGATGGACTTCCGCTTCGCTGCTGGACCACCCGGAGCGGCTCACCACCCCCCTGCTGCACGGTTCGCCGGTGTCCTGGGACCACGCGCTGGACCATGTCGCGCGCCGGCTCACCGGGCTGCGCGCGGCGTACGGGCCGGACGCGGTGGCCGTTTTCGGCGGCGGGGGGCTGACCAACGAGAAGGCCTACCTGCTCGGCAAGTTCGCCCGGGTGGCGCTGGGCACCTCGCAGGTGGACTACAACGGCCGGTTCTGCATGTCGTCGGCCGCCGCGGCGGGCAACCGGGCGTTCGGCGTGGACCGGGGCCTGCCGTTCCCGGTCACCGACCTGGACCAGGCCGACGTGGTGGTGCTGGCCGGCGCGAATGTGGCCGAGACCATGCCGCCGCTGCTGTCCCACCTGCACGGCGCGAAGCAGGTGGTGATCGACCCCCGGTACAGCGCGACCGCCCGCCAGGCGGTGGAGGCCGGCGGGCTGCACCTGCGCCCGGCACCGGGCACCGACCTGGCGCTGGCGCTGGGCATGCTGCACGTGGCCGTCGCCGAGGGGTACCTGGACCGTTCCTACGTGGACGCCCGGACCACCGGTTTCGAGGCCGCGTGGCGGGCCGCCGCGCCGTGGTGGCCGGAGCGGGCCGAGCGGGTGTGCGGCGTCTCGGTGGCCGAGCAGCGCGAGGTGGTGCGGCTGTTGGCGACCTCGGCGCGGCGGTACCTGCTGACCGCGCGCGGGGTGGAACAGCACGCGCACGGCGTGGACACGGTGTCGGCGTGGATCAACCTGGCGCTGGCACTGGGCCTGCCGGGGGTGCCGGGGAGCGGGTTCGGCACGATCACCGGGCAGGGCAACGGCCAGGGCGGGCGGGAACACGGGCAGAAGGCCGACCAGCTGCCCGGTTACCGGTCGATCTCCGATGACGCCGCGCGGGAGCACGTGGCGTCGGTGTGGGGGGTGCCGGCGGCCTCGCTGCCCGGTCCGGGACGCAGCGCGGTGGAGCTGCTGGGCGCCCTCGGCCGGCCGGACGGGCCGCGCGCGCTGCTGGTGTTCGGCGCCAACCCGGTGGTCTCCGCGCCGGACTCGGCCGCCGTGGCGCGGCGGCTGAAGTCGCTGGACCTGCTGGTGGTGGCCGACCCGTTCCCCTCGGAGACCGCGCGGCTGGCCGACGTGGTGCTTCCGGTGACCCAGTGGGCCGAGGAGGACGGCACCATGACCAACCTGGAGGGCCGGGTGCTGCGCCGCCGGCGCGCGCTGGCCCCGCCACCCGGGGTGCGCACCGACCTGGAGGTTCTCGCCGGACTCGCCCTCCGGCTGGGGCCCCGGCCGGACGGCGTGCCGGTTCCGGCGGACGCCTTTCCGACGCGGCCGGAGGCGGCGTTCGACGAGCTGCGCCGGGCCTCGGCCGGCGGTCTCGCCGACTATTCGGGGATCAGCTACCCGCGGCTGGAATCCGGCGAGGCGCTGCACTGGCCGTGCCCTTCGCCGGACCACCCCGGCACGCCCCGGTTGTTCACCGACCGGTTCGCCCATCCGGACGGGCTGGCCCGGCTGGTCCCGGTGGAGTACGCCGGGCCGGCCGAGTCGGTGGACGAGGAGTACCCGTTGTGGGCCACCACCGGGCGGGTGCTGGCGCACTACCAGTCGGGCGCGCAGACCCGGCGGGTGGCCGAGCTGGTGGCCGTGGCGCCGGGTTCGTTCGTCGAGGTGCACCCGGACACCGCGCGGCGGGCCGGGTTGTCGGACGGGGAGGCGGCGCGGGTGGTCTCCCGGCGAGGGGCCGCCCTTGCGGTGGTCCGCTGCGCGCCCGAGGCCCGGCTGGACACGGTCTTCCTGCCCTTCCACTTCGCCGCCGAACAGGCGGCCAACCTGGTCACCAACCCGGCCCTCGACCCGATCAGCCGGATGCCCGAGTTCAAGGCCTGCGCCGTGCGCTTGGAGTCGGCGTGATGGTAATATGTTTTTATGCGCACCACGGTGGAGCTGCCCGATGAAGTCGTCCGGGCCGCCAAGTCCAGGGCGGCCGAGCGCGGGGAGAGCCTGAAGGAGCTCTTCATCCGCGCCCTCACCGTCGAGCTCGGCTGGCCGGCGGCGCGCGGCCTCTCCGTCCGGGTCGAGCTGCCGCTGGTCGGGTCAGCCGCCGAGCCCCGGGTGGACGTGAGCAACGCCGACATCGAGGACGCCCTCGCCGCCGCCGACGCCGAGAGGTACGGCTGACCAGTGTATCTCCTGGACGTGGGGGTCTGGTTGTCGGCGATCTGGGGGCGGCACGTGCACCATCCCGCCGTTGCCACTTGGATGGACCGCCAGCGCGAAGGCCTGGTCATGTGCCGGGTCACCCAGATGAGCCTGTTGCGGTTGCTGTCCAACAAGGCGGTGATGGGTGGTGACGTGCTCGAGCGTAGCGAGGCCTGGCGAGTGCTGGATCGGCTCAGGGCAGACGAGCGGGTGCTCTGGGCCGAGGAACCGGTGCGGCTCGAGCAGGTGTGGCGGGCGCTGTCGGCGCGGAACGACGCCAGTCATCAGCTGTGGACCGATGACTACCTGGCCGCCTTTGCTCAGGTCGCCGGGTTGGAACTGGTCACCCTGGACCGGGCCGCGGCCGGGCGTCACCCTTCGGTTCGAGTGGCTTGCCTCGGCACGGAGTAGACGAGGGTAACGCGGCGTAGCGGCTGTTGGCGCTCACGATGGTGCCGCTGGCTCGAGCGCGGCTGTCTGCGCTGCTGTGACTACCAGTTGGTCTAGTCGGACACTTATGCCCTGATGATCACGAATGGAGCGGTCGAAGTGACTGAATCAACGTGCTGAAGTGACTGAACCAAGGTGCTGGAGTGACTGAAACGGTGTGCTGGAGTGACTGAAACGACATGGGGGGTGGGGGGTGTCACCGCAGGTGGGGGGTGGGGGTGAGGGGAGCGTTACGTGGGCGTCATGTGGGGTGCGCCGGACGTAACGGTTGCTTTTTAGCTTGGCTGGGTGTCTCGCCGCATAGTTCTCGTCGGGTACGGAATGGTTGGCGCGCGGTTCGCCGAGGAGGTGCGCCGGCGTGACCCGGACGGCTCCCGCGTCCGGCTCACCGTGTTCGGTGCCGAGCAGCACCGGGCGTACAACCGGGTGCTGCTGTCCGGGGTGCTGGGCGGTGGGTTGAGGCCCGAGCAGCTGCACCTGCACGAGCCGGACTGGGCGGCCGAGCACCAGGTCACGTTGCGCACCGGGACGGCGGTGACCGCGATCGACCGGGCCGCCCGCCGGGTGCGCCTGGCCGACGGCACCACCGAGCCGTACGACGAGCTGGTGCTGGCCACCGGCAGCCGGGCCTGGGTGCCGCCGACCGACGGGCTGCTGGCCGAGGACGGCGCGCTGGCCGAGGGCGTGGCCACCTTCCGGGACATGGACGACTGCGTGCGGATCCTGCGGCTGACCGGGGCCGGCGGGCGGGTGGCGGTGCTGGGCGGCGGGCTGCTCGGGCTGGAGGCGGCCCGGGGGCTGGTCGGCCGGGGTGCCCGGGTGACCGTGCTGCACCCGGTGGAGCACCTGATGGAACGGCAGCTGGACAGCGGGGCCGGCGGGGTGCTGGCCGCCGCGATGCGCGGGCTGGGCGTGGACGTGCGGCTGGGGGTGCTGGCCAAGCGGTGGACCCCGGGTGAGGGCCTGGAGACCGACGACGGCGCGGTGCTGCCGGTGGACGCGGTCGTGGTCGCGGCCGGGGTGCGGGCCAACTCGGAGCTGGCGGCGGAGGCCGGCATCGTGGTGAGCGGCGGAGTGACCGTGGACGACCGGATGGCCAGCTCGGACGACCTGGTGCACGCCATCGGCGACTGCGCCAGCCACGCCAACACCGTGTCCGGGCTGGTCCAGCCCGGGTTCGAACAGGCGCGGGTGCTGGCCGACCTGCTCACCGGGGCCGACCCGGCCGCCCGGTACACCGGTTCGCCGCTGGTCACCCGGCTCAAGGCCCGGGACATCGACCTGACCTCGGTGGGCGACGCGCTGACCGAGGAGTCGGCCGAGTTCGAGGTGCTCCGGCTGGAGGACGCCCGGCGGGGTCGCTACGCCAAGATCGTGCTCCGCGACGACCGGCTGGTCGGCGCGATCATGCTCGGGCTGCCGGACGCCGGCGCGTCGGTGGTCCAGCTGTTCGACTCGGGCGCGCCGGCCCCGGAGGACCGGCTGGCGCTGCTGCTCGGGCGGGCCAGGCCGGGCGAGCCGCAGGGCGAGCTGGGCTCCCCCGCGCTGCTGCCGTCGGCCACGGTGATCTGCCGGTGCAACTCGGTGGACAAGGGCCGGCTGGTGGCCGCGTGGCGGTCCGGCGCGACCGACGTGGCCGCACTCAGCCGGGCCACCAGGGCCGGCACCGGGTGCGGCGGCTGCCGGCAGGCGGTGTCCGGCATCTGTGACTGGTTGTCCGCTTCGGCAGGAGGTGCCGCATGAGCAAGACGTTGGTAGTCGTCGGGCACGGCATGGTCGGGCACCGGCTGGTGGAGACGCTGCGCGCGCGGGACACCGAGGGGTGTTGGCGGGTGGTGGTGTTCGGCGCGGAGCACCGGCCGGCCTACGACCGGGTGGCGCTGTCGTCGTACTTCGAGGGCACCGACGAGGACGGCCTGCGGTTACCCCCGGTGGCCGGCGATCCCCTGGTGGAGCTGCGGCTGGGCGAGCAGGTCGAGCGGATCGACCCGGCGGCGCGCGCGGTGCACACCGCGCGCGGGGTGACGCCGTATGACGCGCTGGTGCTGGCCACCGGCTCGTACCCGTTCGTGCCGCCCGTGCCCGGCCGGGACCTGCCCGGCTGTTTCGTCTACCGCACGCTGGACGACCTGGACGCGATCAAGGAAGCGGCCATCGCGGCGACGGAGCGCCGGGGTGCCGGGAGGCGGTCCGGGGTGGTGGTCGGCGGCGGGCTGCTCGGCCTGGAGGCGGCCCGTGCACTGCGCCTGCTCGGGCTTTCCCCGCAGGTGGTGGAGATCGCGCCCCGGTTGATGCCGGTGCAGGTGGACGAGGGCGGCGGCGCGCTGCTGCGCCGGCTGGTCACCGACCTGGGCGTCGCGGTGCGCTGCGGGGTCTCGGTCGACCGGATCACCGAGGGCACCGACACCCGGCTGCTGGCCTCCCTGTCCGACGGGGTGGAGCTGGACGCCGACGTGGTGGTGTTCTCCGCCGGCATCCGGCCGTCCGACGAGCTGGCCCGGGCGGCCGGGCTGCGGGTCGGCGAGCGGGGCGGGGTGCTGGTCAACGACCACTGCCGGACCAGCGAGGAACGGATCTACGCCATCGGCGAGTGCGCCGCCCTGGCCGGGCGCACGTACGGGCTGGTCGCGCCGGGTTACGCGATGGCCGAGGTGGTGACCGAGCGACTGCTCGGTCGGTCGGCGGCCTCGGTCACGGACCAGGACCTGGACACCTCCACCAAGCTGAAGCTGCTCGGCGTGGACGTGGCCAGTTTCGGCGACGCGCACGCGAGCGCCGAGGACTCGCTGGAGGTGGTGGTCAACGACCCGGTCGCCGGCTCGTACCAGAAGCTGGTGGTGAGCGGGGACGCGAAGACGCTGCTCGGCGGCGTGCTGGTCGGGGACGCCTCCAGGTACGGCACGCTGCGCCCGCTGGTCGGGTCGCGACTTCCCGCCGACCCGGTGGCGATGATCGCTCCCGGCGGCGTCGAGGTCGGCGCCGACTCACTGCCGGACGGCGCGCAGATCTGCTCGTGCAACGCGGTGACCAAGGGCGACCTGCGCACGGCTATCGCCGGCGGTGCCCACGACGTGCCCGCGCTCAAGGCCTGCACCAGGGCCGGCACCAGCTGCGGCTCCTGCGTGCCGGTGCTCAAGAAGCTGCTGGCCGCCGAGGGCGTGGAGGTGTCCAAGGCGCTGTGCGAGCACTTCACCCACAGCCGCCAGGAGCTGTTCGAGATCGTCGCCAGCACCGGGGTCAAGACGTTCGCCGAACTGGTCGCGCGGCACGGCACCGGCACCGGCTGTGACATCTGCAAGCCGGCGGTGGCCTCGATCTTCGCCAGCCTGGGCAGCCGGCACATTCTGGACGGCGAGCAGGCCGCGCTGCAGGACACCAACGACCACTTCCTGGCCAACCTGCAGCGCAACGGCACGTACAGCGTGGTGCCGCGCATCCCCGGCGGCGAGATCACCCCGGAGAAGCTGATCGTGATCGGCGAGGTGGCCCGGGACTTCGACCTGTACACCAAGATCACCGGTGGGCAGCGGATCGACCTGTTCGGCGCCCGGGTGGAACAGCTGCCGGCGATCTGGCGGCGGCTGGTGGACGCCGGATTCGAGTCCGGGCACGCCTACGGCAAGGCGCTGCGCACGGTGAAGTCCTGCGTGGGCACGGACTGGTGCCGCTACGGGGTGCAGGACTCGGTGAGCCTGGCCATCGCCCTGGAGCTGCGGTATCGCGGGTTACGGGCCCCGCACAAGCTGAAGTCGGCGGTGTCCGGCTGCGCCCGGGAGTGCGCCGAGGCGCGCGGCAAGGACTTCGGGGTGATCGCCACCGACGCCGGCTGGAACCTCTACGTGGGCGGCAACGGCGGCTTCACCCCCCGGCACGCCGAGCTGCTGGCCAGCGACCTGGACACCGACGCGCTGATCCGCACCATCGACCGGTTCCTGATGTTCTACATCCGCACCGCCGACCGCCTGCAGCGCACCGCGCCGTGGCTGGAGTCCCTGGAAGGCGGCCTGGACCACCTGCGAGAGGTGATCATGGACGACAAGCTGGGCATCTGCTCCGACCTGGACGCCGCGATGGCCGCACACGTGGCCGGCTACGCCGACGAGTGGCGCGGGGTGCTGGAGGACCCGGAGAAGCTGGCCCGGTTCACCTCCTTCGTGAACGCGCCCGAGATGCCGGACCCGACCATCGAGTTCGTCGATCGCCGGGGGCAGCGCGTTCCGGTGGGTTACGACCGGGGCAGCCAGCCGGTGCTGATCGAACTGGAGCCGGCCCGATGAGCACCCCGACGGCGGAGCCGGCGGGCAGGGTCGGGCGCCCAGTTTGGCGCCCGACGGAAACACCGACGAAGACCCCGGTGCTGAGCGGGTGGCGGTCCGTCTGCCCGCTGGACCGGCTGCAACCGGGGCGCGGGGCGGCCGCCCTGCTGGGTGGGCAGCAGATAGCGTTGTTCCGGCTGCCGGACGACAGCGTGTACGCCCTGGACAACTACGACCCGTGCGGTGGCGCCCCGGTGCTGTCCCGGGGGATCATCGGCGACCGGGGCGGCGAACCGGTGGTCGCGTCGCCGCTCTACAAGCAGGCGTTTAGCCTGGTCAGTGGGCAATGCCTGGACGAACCCGGACGGTCCGTGCGGGTGTACCCGGTTCGAGTGCTGGACGGCTGGGTACATATCGGGCCGCCATCATGACCATGGGGGTGACACTGGTGGCCGAGACCGGGTCCGGCGTGCCGCCGCTTGCCGGGTTCACCGTCGGGGTGACGGCCGCTCGGCGCGCCGAGGAGCTGGGCGCGCTGCTGGAGCGGCGGGGCGCGGTGGTCGTGCACGCCCCCGCGCTGCGCATCGTGCCGCTGCCGGACGACGCCGAGCTGGCCGCCGCCACCCGCTCGCTCATCCAGAACCCGCCCGACCTGGTCATCGCCACCACCGGCATCGGCTTCCGGGGCTGGGTGGAGGCCGCCGACGGCTGGGGTCTGGGTGAGGATCTGCTGGACGCGCTGCGCCCGGCCACCGTGCTCTGCCGGGGGCCGAAGGCGCGCGGCGCGGTGCGCGCGGCCGGCCTGGTGGACGCCTGGTCGCCGGCCTCCGAGTCGTCGGCCGAGGTGCTGGAACACCTGCTGGACGCCGGCGTGGACGGCAAGCGCATCGCGGTGCAGCTGCACGGTGAGCCGCTGCCCGACCTGGTGGAGGCGCTGGAGTGCGCCGGAGCGGACGTGGTCACCGTGCCGGTCTACCGCTGGGTGCCGCCGGACGACATCGGCCCGGTGGACCGGCTCACCGACGCGGTGATCGCCGGTTCGGTGGACGCGTTGACCTTCACCAGCGCACCGGCGGCGGCCAGCCTGCTGGCCCGGGCCGCCGAGCGGGGCCTGCGCGACGAGCTGGTCGCCGCGCTGCGCGGGCCGGTACTCGCGGTGTGCGTCGGCCCGGTGACCGCCGCGCCGCTGCAGGAGCTGGACATCCCCAACGTGCAGCCCCGGCGGTCGCGGCTGGGTGCGATGGTGCGCCGGCTGGAGGCCGAGGCGCCCAACCGCACCCGTGGCTACCCGGCCGCCGGTCACTGGCTGGAGCTGCGCGGGCACGCCGCGCTCGTGGACGGCGAGCTGCGCGCGCTGCCGCCGGCCGGCATGGCCCTGCTGCGCGCGCTGACCCGCCGCCCGGGCCGGGTGGTCGGCCGGGCCGAGCTGCTGCGGGCGCTGCCCGGGGGCGGCGACGACGAACACGCGGTGGAGACGGCGATCGCCCGGCTGCGGGCCGCGCTCGGCGCCCCCAAGTTGGTGCAGACGGTGGTGAAGCGGGGCTACCGGCTGGCCCTCGACCCGGTTTCCGGCCCGGCGCCGCTCGGCGGGCAGTGCGTTTCCGGCGACTACCGCCGTCCGTAGGAGCGCGTCAGCGCTTTATCGGGGGCGGTGTCACATCCGTTACACAATTGGCGCCTAAAGCATTCTGAAGTAGCACGCGCGGTGACAAACCGGCTACGGCCTGGGTAGCGTCAAGGTTGGCTTGATGTTTGGGGAGATCGAGGGGTCATGTCCGCAACGCGTGGAGTCACGGTGCGCAACTGTGCGCTGCCGGGCTGTGCGCGGAACATCGAGACCCTGCCCGGCCGCCCACAACGCCGTTACTGCTGCGCCGCGCACCGGGCCGAGGCGCGTCGCGTGCGCGTGCAAGGTCTGGATGCCGCGGCTCACCCCGGGCTGGCCTCCCCGCCGGACGCCGACCTGCCGACGATGCCGGACACCGCGCCGGCCCGCCCGCTCTCCCCGTCGTTCAGCGCCCCGCCGCCGCTGCCCGGCCCCGGGCCGAGCAAGGCCGCCCGGGACGAGACCACCTCGCTGCTGAAGCGGCGTGCGGTGGCGATGCTCGGCGCCTTCGGCATCCTGGCCGGTGGTGGTAGCTGGATCGCCAGCCACGCGGCGAGCGTGGAGACCGTGCCGGTGGCGTCCGCCCCGCCGGAGAACACCTCCACCGTCGACCCGGTGACCTGGGCCGCGCAGGCCAGCTCGCTGCTCGACTCGATCGACCGCCAGCTGGACCTGATCTCGCAGACCGAGCAGCTGTGGGCCGAGACGCCGATGGCCCGCGTCTTCAACCACCTCCCGGTCGAGGTGCAGGCGTTGCTCGCCCGCAAGTCCACGCTCGAGCAGCAGCGTACCGTGCTGCGCACCCAGCTGGCCGAGTACCACACGGCCGGGACCGTGGCCGAGGACCTGGTCACCGCGCAGCGGCAGCTCTCCGAGCTGGAGCGCACCCTCAAGTCGGATGCGTCGGAGAGCGCCGAGCTGCGCCGCCAGCTCGAGGAGGTCCGGAGCCAGCGGGACGCCAAGCTGCGCGAGCTGAGCATGCTGAACTCCGGCGTGCAGGAGGCGGCGCGGACGCCGCTCTCCGACAACGCCGACCGGACCGCCTCGGTGGTGCGCGGGGTGGCCGACCTGACCGGCGACCCGGAGCGTGCGCGGCGGGAGCTCTCCCGGCGGCCGCACAGCGCCCCCGGTGAGCGGTGGGGCTCCGGGCAGCGGCCGGAACAGGGCGAGCGTTCGCGGCCCACCGAGGGCACCAAGCTCAGGGAGCCCAACGCGGTCCCCGAGCAGGCGCCGGAGCAGCGGGTCGGGGGGCACGGCATCACCCCGGCCGAACCCCCGCCGCCGGCCTCCCCGCCCAAGATCGGCGAGCGGAGCGAGCCACAGGGCCCGGCCGAGCAGGTCCCGCCGAACGGCGAGGCGCCACCGGCCGACCAGTTGCCGCCGCTCACCCCGGAGCAGAAGGCCGCGCAGGACGAGACCCGCATGAAGCTGGTCGCCCAGGCGACCAAGCTGGAAGCGGACTCCCGGGCCAAGCAGACCGCCCCGGCGGCGAAGCCCGCCGTGCGACCCGGCGCCGAGCCGGGGTCGCGCCCGGGGGCGGAGGCGGGTTCGCGGCCGGATTCGGAACCTGCCGCGCGCCCCGGTGCGGAGCAGGAAGCGCGGCCTGGGAAAGAGGCGGGTGCGCGTCCGGAGGTTGAGCCCGGGGCGCGGCCTGGTACGGAGCCCGGTGCCGAGCTGGGAGCCCGGCCGGAGGTTCAGCCGGGAACGTCTCCGGGTGCCGGTCCGGGTGCCGAGCCCGCTGTGCGGCCCGGTGCCGAGCCGGGAGCCCGGCCGGAGGTTCAGCCGGAGACGGGGCCGGGGGCCCGCCCGCAACCCGAGCCGGAGGCGCGGCCGGGTGGTTCGTCGGCGCCGGCCGGCGAGACGCGGACCGAGCCGAACGGCAAGTACACGACCAAACCCGGTGAGGCGCCGGGCAAGTACCAGGCCGGGGACGCCGGCGCCAGCCCGCGCAAGCACTCCTCCGACGCCGCGAAGCAGGAGCCCAAGCGGGAGAAGTACCGCACCGAGAAGGATGACGACGAGTCGCCGAGCAAGTACCGGTCGTCCCGGCCCGAGGACCGCTCGGAGAGCCGGCGCGAGCGGTCGCGCGACTCCGAGGACTCGGATCGCTCGAGCCGCTCCGACAGCGACGACTCCGGCGACTCGGACGGCGACTCCGGCGGCGACTCCGACGACTGAACCCCGCGACCCGGCACCGGCGTCACGCCCGCGCCCCGTCCGCTTCGGCCGCACCCCATCTCTGACGCCTGCGCGGGGCGTGAGGCACGGATCAGGCCGGGCTGATCGTCGCTTCTGGCGGTTCGGCCTCGCTGATGGAGCGTCACCGTCGGCCCGCTCACGACTGGCGGCACCCGTTGGCTGTTGTCGCTGAGGCCGTCGGGCCGGCTAGCGGTCGTTCCGGGGCAGACTTGTGATCGACATCAACCACAGTGCCCTCGAGACGCTTCGCAAGGGCAATGAAGTTGATGTCGATCATGTTCTTGTCGAGCCGTTGCGTGGGCCGCGGGTCAGCCTGAGGCGGTGAGTGGGCCGGGCCGGGTGGGTTGGTGGGGTTCTCCCCATGTTGTTGCGGTGCTGGGCACCGTAGGTTTCGGTCTCGACCGGCAATCGAGGGGGGACCGAGGGTGCGCGGGGGTGAGAACCGGCGGCTTCGGGCGCGGGTGTTCGCGCCGATCTGTCTGGCCGCCGCGCTGGTCCTGCCGGCGTTCTTCCCCGCCGACCCCGTTCCTAACGCGCCGGCGGTCGGCGAGAAGCACTGCTTCTACTTCTTCTGGACCTTCTGTGGCTGAGAGCGGGAAACCCTTCCGTTGACCACGGTGACGCCCTCGGCGCGCAACCGGGCCAGCTGCTCGGCGGCCAGGTGCGGGGTGGGGGTGCCGTCCGCGCGCAGCACCCGGTGCCACGGCAGGTCCTGGCCGTCCTCGGAGAGCAGCCGGCCGACGTGGCGCGCATTGGGTACCCCGGCCAGCGCGGCGACCTCGCCGTAGCTGAGCACGGTCCCCACCGGGATGGCCAGGATGATCTCGCGAACCCTCTCGGCGGTTTCCGGATCCATTCGGTGAGCCTACGGCCGGACCGGGACCGGTGTGACGAATGGTCATGGGGAAGTGGTTCCATGCTCAGCGTGACGCGTCCGATCCTGGTGCGCCGACCCCCGCCGGCGAGCGCCGAACCCCGGTGGGACGAGGCCGCGCGGCTGACCCTGGAACGCCTGGACGACCCGGCGGCCGGCATGCTGCGCCTGCTGGGCGGCCCGGGCACGGGCAAGACCACGCTGCTGGTCGAGTCGGTGCTGCGGCGGTTGCGTGCCGGGCGGGACCCGGAGCGCCTGCTGGTGCTGGTGGGCAGCCGGCGCGCGGCCGGTGAACTGCGGGAACGCATCACCGCCGGGTTGCTCGTCGCCGCTCCCGGTGGTCAGGGCGGATTGCGGGCAGCGCGGGAGCCGTTGGTGCGGACCATCCACTCGTACGCGTTCGGGCTGCTGCGCGGCTACGCCGCGCGGGTGGGTGACCCGCCGCCCAGGCTGCTGGCCGGGCCGGAACAGGACGCCGTGGTGCGCGAGCTTCTGGCCGGCGAGCTGGCCGGGGACGTGCCGGGTTCCGGCTGGCCGGACCGGCTGCTGCCGGCGCTGGGGGTGCCCGGGTTCGCCACCGAGCTGCGCGAGCTGTTGCTGCGGGCCGCCGAGCGCGGGCTCGGTCCGTACGAGCTGGCCGAGCTCGGTGCCCGCACGGACGTGCCGGAGTGGGTGGCCGCCGGCCGGTTCTTCCTGCGCTACGAGCAGGTGAACCTGCTGCGCGGGGCGTCCACCGCGTCACAGGCGTCGCAGTCCTCCGCGGGGTCCGGCGCGACCGCGCCCGCGCTGGACGCCGCCGAGCTGGTGGCGGCCGCGCTGGACGTGCTGACCGCCGACCCGGGGTTGCTCGCCGAGGAACGCCACCGCGTCCGGCACCTCTGGGTGGACGATGCGCACGACCTGGACCCGCAGCAGATGCAGCTGGCCCGGATGCTCGGCGACACGGCCGAGACGTTCCTGCTGACCGGCGATCCGGACCTGACCGTGCTCGGCTTCCGGGGCGCGGACCCCAGTGCGCTGCGCGATGCCGACCCGGACGGCGACCGCACCGTCGTGCTCACCGTCGACCACCGGGCCCGTCCCGCGCTGCGCCGGGCGACCGTTCGCCTGGCCGAGCGGTTGCCCGGCTCCGGCTCCGGCCGCCGCCGGATCGGCCCCGAATCGCTCCGCTCGGACGTCGGCGCGACGCCGGACGTTGGCGTGGGGGGCGGGTCGAGCGGCGGCGAGGGGACGTTGGCGGTCCGGGTGTTTGCGTCCGCCGCCCAGGAAGCCGGGTGGGTGGCGGACCGGCTGCGCCGGGCACACCTGCGGGACGGGGTGGCGTGGTCGGACATGGCGGTGCTGGTGCGCTCCACCAACCGCGCGCTGCCGGTGCTGCGCCGGGCGTTGCTCGCCGCCGGGGTGCCGATGGCGGTGCCGGCGGACGAGCTGCCGCTGGCCCGGCAGCCGGCGGTGCTGCCCCTGCTGCTGTTGCTGCGCTGCGCGGCCGACCCGGAGCGGATCGACGCCGACGCGGCGGTCGCGCTGCTCTCCTCGCCCCTGGGTGCGGCCGACCCGATGCGGCTGCGCCGGTTGCGCCGGGGGCTGTTGCGGCTCAGTGAGCCGCTCGTGAGTGGCGAGTGTGGCTATAGCGATACTCCGCACTCACGGGCCGCCGAAGGCGGCATGAGCGACGCGCTGCTGGTGGAGGCCCTGCGCGCGGGCGCGCACGGTGAGGTGGACCCGTTGTCCATGTTGCCGGCCCGGGACACCAAGCCGCTGCGCGCGGTCGCCGAGCTGCTCGGCCTGGCCCGGGCGGCCGACGCGGAGGGGGTCAGCGCCGAGGAGGCGCTCTGGCGGGTCTGGCAGGCCAGCGGGCTGGCCGGTCGGTGGGCGGTGGCGAGCGCCCGGCGCGGCCCGGTGGGAGCGCAGGCCGACCGGGACCTGGACGCGGTGGTCGCGCTGTTCGACGCGGCGGCCCGCTACACCGACCGGCTGCCCGGCGGCGGGGACATCGGCGGCTTCCTGCAGTACGTCACCGACCAGCGGATCGCCGGGGACACCCTGGCCCCGAGGGCGCCGTCCGGGGACGCGGTGGCGGTCCTGACCGCGCACGCGGCGCGGGGACGGGAGTGGGAGGTGGTGGCCATCCCCTCGGTGCAGGAGGGCAGCTGGCCGGACCCCCGGCTGCGCGGCACGCTGCTCGGCGTCGAGCGGATGGTGGACGCGCTGGACGGCCTGGAGGTCGGCCCGGCCGACGCGGCCACCCCGGAACCGGGGCCGGAGCGGCTGTCCCGGATGGCGCCGCTGGTGGCCGAGGAGCGCCGGCTGTTCTACCTGGCGTGCAGCCGGGCGCGGCGCGCGCTGCTGGTCTCCGGGGTGCGGGGCGAGGACGAGCAGCCGTCCCGGTTCCTGGACGAGCTGGAGCCGTACGTGGTGGAGGGGGACGAGCCGGACGCCACCCGCCCGGTGACCCGGCCGCCACGGGCCCTGGTGCTGGCCGAGCTGGTCGGCGAGCTGCGCCAGGCGGCCTGCGACCCGGAGACCGACTCGCCGAGAAGGGAGCGGGCCGCGCAACAGCTGGCCCGGCTGGCCGCCGCCGGGGTGCGGGGCGCACACCCGGACGACTGGTACGGGCTGGCCAAGGTCAGCACCGACCACCCGTTGCGCGATCCTGACCAGCCGGTGCCGATGTCCCCCTCGGACCTGGAAAAGATCATGAAGTGCCCGCTCAAGTGGTTGCTGGAGCGGCACGGCGGGGACGACGGCGCCGCGCTGCCCTCGGTCACCGGGTCGCTGGTGCACGCGCTGGTGCAGGCGGCAGCGGCGGGCAGCGACGACGCCGAGCTGGACACCGCGCTGCGCCGCGCCTGGTCCTCGGTGGACGCCGGAGCGCCCTGGTACAGCCGCCGCGAGCTGGACCGGGTGCGCGGCATGCTCACCGCGTTCCGGGGCTGGCTGGCCGAGACCAGGGCCGCCGGGATGACCGAGGTCGCCGTGGAACGCGGCATGAACCTGGCCCTGGCCGGCGAGCCGGAGGTGCAGCTGCGCGGCCGGGTGGACCGGCTGGAACGGGACGCGGACGGCCGCCCGGTGATCGTGGACGTGAAGACCGGCAAGACCGCGATCAGCAAGGACGACGCCGCCGCGCACCCGCAGCTGGCCATGTACCAGCTGGCCGCCGCGCTGGGCGGCTTCCGGGACGCGCTGCGCGGGCCGGGCGCGGCGGGCGCACCCGGGGGCGCGCGGCTGCTGTTCCTGGCCGACCGGGGCGCGGACGGGCGGGCCAAGGAACGCGAGCAGCCGGCGCTGGACGCGGAGGCGCTGGAGCAGTGGCGCGGCGTGCTGCACCAGAGCGCGGCGCAGACCGGTGCGGCCACGTTCACCGCCCGGGAGAACGGTGACTGCGAGCGGTGCGGGGTGCGCACCAGCTGCCCGGTCAGCACCGACGGCCGGGGGGTGCCGGGCGGATGAGCGTGCTCACCGAAACGACCGAGACCGAGTGGCTGACCCCGGCCCGGCTGGCCCAGGCGCTCGGCGTGCCGCCGCCCACCCCGGAGCAGGCGGCGGTGATTTCCGCGCCGCACCGGCCGGCGCTGGTGGTGGCCGGCGCCGGGGCGGGCAAGACGGAGACGATGGCCGCTCGGGTGGTCTGGCTGGTGGCCACCGGGGCGGTGCTGCCCGAGCAGGTGCTCGGCCTGACCTTCACCCGGAAGGCGGCGCAGCAGCTGGCCGACCGGGTGCGTTCCCGGCTGCGGCGGCTGGCCGGTTCCCGGCTGCTGGACGACATCGACCCCACCGGTGAGCGGAAGGCCGCGCTGCTCGACGGGGACGGCAGCGCCGTGACTGTGCTGACCTACCACGCGTACGCCGGCCGGCTGGTCGCCGAGCACGCGTTGCGGCTGCCGGCCGAGCCGGGCGCGCGACTGCTTTCCGAGACGGCGGCCTGGCAGCTGGCCCACCGGGTGGTTTCCACCTGGGCCGCCGACCTGGACGTGGACCGGGTGCCGGCCACGGTGACCGGGTACCTGCTCGCGCTGGCCGGCGAGCTGGGCGAGCACCTGGTCGAGCCGCACGCGTTGCGCGCGCACGCCGAGGCGTTCGTGGCCTGCGTGGAGAACGCGCCGAGGGCGAAGGGACAGCGGGCCGCGCTCACGTTGGAGACCCGGAAGTGGTTGGACGCGCAAAAGCTGCGGGTGACGCTGTTGCCGCTGGTGGAGGCGTTCACCGAGCGCAAACGGGCGGAGCGGGTGGTCGACTTCGCCGACCAGATGGCCATCGCGGCCCGGATCGCCCAGTCCCACCCGGACGTCGGCGCCGGGGAGCGGGCCCGGTACCGCGCGGTGCTGCTGGACGAGTACCAGGACACCGGGCACGCGCAGCGGATCATGCTGCGCTCGCTGTTCCGCACCGGGGCGGGCGAGGACCCGGTGGCGCTGACCGCCGTGGGTGACCCGTGCCAGTCGATCTACGGCTGGCGGGGCGCGAGCGCGGCCAACCTGCCCCGGTTCACCACCGATTTCCCGGTTTACCCCGGTCCGGAACCGGCGCCGCGTTACGGCCTGCTCACCAGCTTCCGCAACCCCGCCGAGGTGCTCGCCCTGGCGAACGCGGTCTCCGAACCCCTGCGCGTGCCCAGTATGGCTCTGCGCACAAATACGCAACATCCGCCGGACTCCGCGGCGCCGTCGCGTATTTCCACGCAGAGCCATAGCGCGCCGGAGGGGCTTGTCGAGGTGGACGAGCTGCGGCCGTTGGAGACGGCGGCGCCGGGTCAGGTGCGGGTCGCGCTGCACAACGACGTGACCGAGGAGATCGCCTGGACGGCGGACGCGCTGGCCGCGCGCTGGCACGCCGCCGTCGATGCGGGGGACGACCCACCCACCGCCGCCGTGCTGGTGCGCCGGCGGGCGGACATGGCGCCGATGGCCGCCGCGCTGCGCGAGCGGGACGTGCCGGTCGAGGTGGTCGGGCTGGGCGGGCTGCTGGCCGAGCCCGAGGTGCGCGACCTGGTCAGCGCGCTGCGGCTGGTCGCCGACCCGCTGGCCGGAACGGCCGCGATGCGGCTGCTCACCGGCGCGCGCTGGCGGCTCGGGGCGGCCGACCTGGCGGCGTTGTGGGCGCGGGCGAGGGAACTTGCCCTGCCCGCCGAGGAGCGTTCCGCGAAACCGGACGCGCTGGCCGGGCTGGTGGCCGACGCGCTGCCGGGCGAGCTGGCCGAGCAGGCCGGGCTGGTCGACGCGCTGGACGACCCCGGCCCGCCCGAGGCCTACTCCGAGGCCGGGTACCAGCGGATCCGCCGGCTCTCCACCGAGCTGATGAGCCTGCGCGGGCGGGCCGGCGGGGCCGGCGGTTCGGGTTGGACCGGGCTGCCCGACCTGGTGGCGGACACCGAGCGGGCGTTGTTGCTGGACGCCGAGACGGCCGCCCGCCCCGGCCCGGTCGGCCGGGCCCAGCTGGACGCGTTCGCCGAGGTGGTCGCCGAGTTCGCGGCCGGCGCCGAGGTGCCCACGCTGCCCGCGCTGCTGGACTACCTGGCCACCGCCGAGCAGGCCGAGGACGGCCTGCGCCCGGGCGAGGTGGAGGTGGCCGACGACCGGGTGCAGATCCTCACCGTGCACGCCGCCAAGGGCCTGGAGTGGCAGGTGGTGGCGGTGCCGCACCTGGTGGACCGGGTTTTCCCGGCGGCGGCGAAGACCGGCTCGTGGCTGACCAACCCGGCGGAGCTGCCGGTCGAGCTGCGCGGCGACGCCCCCGACCTGCCGGACCCGACCCTGCCCGAGGACGGCGACCGCAAGCAGGTGATCGACGCGATCAAGGCGCACAAGGAGGAGCTGGACGCCCGGCGCCTGGCCGAGGAGCGCCGGCTGCTGTACGTGGCGATCACCCGCGCGGAGCGCACCCTGCTGCTGTCCGGGCACTGGTGGGCGGCCAGCGGGGACCGGCCGCGTGGCCCGTCGGCGTTCCTCACCGAGCTGAACGACATAGCCCAGACCAGCGCGGAAGTGGTGATCGAGCACTGGGCCGAGGAACCGGCCGAGGACGAGCCGAACCCGGTCACCGCCGCGCCGCGCACCGCGCGCTGGCCGGCTGACCCGCTGGGCGCCCGGCAGGCCGCCGTACACGCCGGCGCGGAGCTCGTCCGCGCCGCGCTGGCCAAGCTGCCCAAGGACAACGGCCAGCTCGAGCTTTTCGGGGAGGCGGAGCCCGAACCGCCACCCGACCCGGACGACCCGGACGACCCGGAGGGCTGGGCCGCCGACGTGAGCATGCTGCTCGCCGAGCGGGCCGCCGCACTGGCGGCGCGCCCCGAGGTCGCGCTGCCCCGGTTCCTTTCGGTCAGCCAGCTGGTGGAGCTGGCCGACGACCCGGAGGCGCTGGCCGCGCGGCTGCGCCGGCCGATGCCGTTCCCGCCCAACCCCTACGCCCGCCGGGGCACCGCGTTCCACGCCTGGCTGGAACAGCGTTTCGGCGCCACCCGGCTGCTGGACCTGGACGAGCTGCCCGGCGCGGGTGACGAGGGCGCGGCCCCGGACACCGAGCTGGACGAGCTGCGCGCGGCGTTTCTGGCGTCCGACTGGGCCGACCGGCGGCCCACCGAGGTGGAGGTGCCGTTCGAGACGGTGCTCTACGTGAGCGACGACGGCGGGGGAACGGACGGCGCGGGGGTAGACGGCACCGTGCTGCGCGGCCGGATGGACGCGGTGTTCGCCGACCCGGACGGCGGCTGGACGGTGGTGGACTGGAAGACCGGCTCGGTCCCGGACCAGGCGCGGCTGCCCGCGCTGGCCGTGCAGCTGGCCGCCTACCGGCTGGCCTGGGCGGCGCTGGCGGACTGCCCGGTGGACCGGGTGCGAGCCGCGTTCCACTACGTGCGCGCGGACGTCACCCTGCGCCCCGCCGACCTCCTGGACGCCGACGGCCTGCGCCGGCTGTTGCGAACCGTGCCTTCCGCGGGGGATTAAAGATCGGCTCGGACGGCGCAGGTGGGGCTCCTTCCGGGCTTGGGTGCGGCCCGTTGCGGTTCGGACGTGGTACGCCTGACCACTCAAGTAACATACCGGGAGTATGCTTGGGCCCATGACGGCGAAGATCGTGCTGTTCGGCGCGACCGGCTACACCGGGGCGCGCACCGCTGAGGCGATGACCAGGCGCGGGCTGCGGCCGGTGCTGGCCGGGCGGAGCCCGGAACGCCTGGAAACCCTGGCCCAGCGCCTGGGCGGGCTGCCGACCGCGCGCGCCGACGTCTCCGACCCCGCGTCGGTGCGGGCGTTGGTGGACCGGGGCGACGTGCTGGTCAGCACGGTCGGGCCGTTCGCCCGGTTCGGCGCGGCCGCCGTGGAAGCCGCCGTGGACGCGGGGGCGATCTACTTCGACTCCACCGGCGAGCCCCCGTTCATCCGCTCGGTGTTCGAGCGCTACGGCCCGGAGGCCGAGCGGTCCGGCGCGGCGCTGCTCACCGCGTTCGGCAACGACTACGTGCCCGGCACGCTGGCCGGCGCGCTGGCGCTGACCGAGGCCGGAGTGGCCACCGCGAGCGTGCACACCGGCTACTTCATCACCGGCGGCCAGGGCGGCCAGCCGTTCTCCAAGGGCACGCTGAACTCCCTGGCCGGCACCCTCCTCGAGCCGATGTACGCCTGGCGGGACGGCGCGCTGCTGGACGAGCCGGCCGGCCGCCGCTACCGGGCGTTCACCGTGGCCGGCCGGGCGCGGCCGGCGGTGAGCATCGGCGCCACCGAGCAGTTCGCGCTGCCCCGGCTGGCCGCGACCGGAGTGGCGCCCCGGCTGCGCGAGGTGGATGTCTACCTGGGCTGGTTCGGGCCGGCCAGCAAGGCGGTGCACCTGGGTTCCCGGGTCACGCCGCTGATCGGCCGCACCCCGGTGCTGGCCAACGCGCTCACCGGGTTCGCCGGCGCGCTGGCCGCACGGGCGTCCGACGAGCCCAGCGCGGCCGCACTGGCCTCCGCGACCTCCTACTTCGTCGGCGAGGCGTTCGGCTCGGCCGGTCAGCCGCTGGCCCGGGTGCTGCTGACCTCCCCGGACGGCTACGCGATCACCGCCGACCTGCTCGCCTGGGCCGCCGACCGCGCGTCGACGCAAGGCGTCCAAGGCACCGGAGCCCTGGACGCCGTCTCCGCCTTCGGCCTGGAAGCCCTCACCGCCGGCGCCGCCGAAGCCAACATCGTCCCCATCCCCTCCCCAGCCTGATTCAGTGCCTTCAGCAGTGTGATTCAGTGCCTTTGGCACGGTGATTCGGTGACTTCAGCACGGTGATTCGGTGCCTTTGGCAGTGTGATTCGGTCGCTTCCGGCGGGCGGCCCGGGTTGCGCGCCTGCCCGGTGAGGCACGCATTAGGCTAACCGGGTGACCGCGCCGCGCCTGGAAGCCGACCTGCACGGGCTCGCCGGAGTCATCCGCATGCCCGAGCGGGGCGCGGGGCCGGTGCGCGCGATCCTGTTCCGGCTGCTGGTCGCGGCGACCGCGCTGACCGTCACCGTTTTCGTGGTCTACCTGGGGCGGGACGGCTACCGGGACGTCAACGAGGACGGCGTCTCGTTGCTGGACGCCTTCTACTACGCCACCGTGTCGCTCTCCACCACCGGCTACGGGGACATCACGCCGGCCTCCGACAAGGCGCGCCTGATCAACGTGCTGCTGGTGACGCCGTTGCGGCTGCTGTTCCTGATCGTGCTGGTCGGTACGACCCTGGAGCTGCTGACCGAGCGCTCCCGGCAGGTTTTCCGGATCAAGCGATGGAGGGATCAGGTGCGCGACCACGTCGTGGTGATCGGCTACGGGACCAAGGGCGCGGCGGCGGTGGACACCATGCTGAGCGACGGCGCCGACCCGGCCACCATCGTGGTGGTGGACAGCGACCCGGAACGGCTGCGCCTGGCCGGCGGGCGCGGCCTGGTCACGGTGAGTGGCAGCGGCACCCGGTCCGAGGCGCTGCGCGCGGCCGGGGTGCCCCGCGCGGCGTCCATCGTGGTCGCGCCGAACCGCGACGACACGGCGGTGCTGGTCACGCTGACCGCGCGCGAGCTGGCGCCGAACGCGACGATCGTGGCCTCGGTGCGGGAGACGGAGAACGTGCACCTGGTCCGCCAGTCCGGCGCGGACTCGGTGGTGGTCTCCTCGGAGACCGCCGGCCGGCTGCTCGGCATCGCCACCGCCACGCCGGCCGTGGTGAACGTGATCGAGGACCTGCTCACCCCGGACGAGGGTTTCTCCATCGCCGAGCGGCCCGTGGAGCCGGACGAGGTGGGCGGTTCCCCCCGCCACCTGACCGACATCGTGCTCGGCGTGGTGCGCGCCGACGAGCTGCACCGGGTCGACGCTCCGCTGGTGGACGCGCTGGAGCCGCACGACCGGCTGCTCTACGTCAAGAAGGTCACCGCGCCGCCCGAGCCGAGCTGAGCAGACTTCGAGGCGTTGCGCCGCGGAACCGAGCCACGACATGACATCCTCACCCGCATGACCAACCAGCCGCCCGGGCCGCCGGATCAGCCGGGCCAGCCGCCGTATCCCGGGCAGCCAGGCCAGCCGTGGTACCCCGGACAGCCGGCGCGGTACCCAGGGCAGCCGCAGTACCCCGGACAGGGCGGCCAACCGCCGTATCCGGGTCAGCCCTACCCCGGTCAGCCCTACCCGGGCCAGCCGGCGCAGCCGTATCCGGGCCAGCCGTATCCGGGGCAGCCGGCGCAGCCGTACCCCGGTCAGCCGTATCCGGGCCAGCCCTACCCGGGCCAGCCCTACCCGGGCCAGCCCGGGCAGGCGTATCCGGGTCAGCCCTACCCGGGCCAGCCCGGGCAGGCGTATCCGGGTCAGTACCCCCAAGGGTATCCCACACAGTGGGGCTATCCCGGTCAGCCGGGCTATCCCAACTACCCGATGCAGTCCGACCCGACCGACGTGGTCGGCACCCGGGTGGGCCAGTACCTGTTGGACGGCGTGCTGGTCGGCGTCGGCTACGGGGTGCTGTTCGTGGTGGCCTTCGTGATCGGGCTGGTTCTCGGCGCGGCGGGCGCCGACCCGGACGCCATCAACATCATCAGCCTGGTCATCGGCCTGTTCACCTTCGCGCTGGTCCTGTTGGCCGCCTGGGGAGTCATGGCCTGGTGGCCGGCCAAGCACCACGGCCAGACGCCGGCGATGAGCTGGCTGGGCCTGCGGATCATCACCGAGGAGGGCGGCCTGCCCACGCTCGGCGCGCTCACCGTGCGGTGGTTGATGCTGGTGGTGGACACCTTCCTGTTCATCGGCCTGATCGTGATGGCGCAGGACGCCCGGCACCAGCGCCTGGGCGACAAAGTGGCCCACACCCTGGTGATCCGCGCGAACTAGTGCAACGGCAGGGTGAGCTCGAAGACCGAGTCCGCCCCGCAGCGCAGCTCGCCGCCGTGCGCGCGGGCGATGCCGCGCGCGATGGCCAGCCCCAGCCCGGCACCGCCCAGGCCGCCGGACCGGCCCCGCGACTCGTCCAGTCGCACCAGCCGGTCGAAGATCCGCTCGCGGTCGGCCTCCGGCACACCGGGACCGGTGTCGGCCACGGTGACCAGCGCGCGCCCGTCACCCCGGCGCACCGCCACGGTGATCGTGCCGTCCTCCGGGGTGTATCGGCGCGCGTTGTCCAGCAGGTTGGCCAGCACCTGGGACAGCCGCTGCGGGTCGGCCCGCACGGTCAGCGGGTCGCCGGCGACGTCGACGTGTACCGACGGCGCCAGCAGCCGCACCCGCTCGGCCTCCGCGTCGGCCAGCGCGCGCAGCTCCACCGGCTCGGGGGTGAGCCGCAGGCCGGCGTCGATCTGCGCCATGGACAGCAGATCCTCCACCAGCCGGCCGGCCCGGCCGGCCTCGCGGATCAGCAGCAGCTGCAGCCGGTCCCGGTCCTCACCGGTCGCGCCGGTGCGCAGCGCGGCCTCGGCGGCGGCGCGCAGCCCGGTGATCGGGGTGCGCAGCTCGTGCGCGGCGTCCGCCACGAACCGCCGGGTGCGCGCCTCGGACTCCACGGCGGTCGCCTCGGAGTCGCGCGCGGCCGCCTCGGCCTCCCGGGCGGCCCGCTCGGCGCCCTCCAGGGCGTCCAGCATGTCGTCGAACGCGGCGGCGGTGCGGCCCAGCTCGGTGGTGGTTCGGGTCGGGGCCAGCCGGTGTCCGCGGTCGCCGGCGGCGATGGAACGGGCCAGCGAGGTCATCGTGTCCAGCGGGCGCAACGCCAGCCGGGTGCTCACCATCAGCCCGAGCGCGGCGGCGGCCAGCCCGCCGAGGCCGAGCAGGAGCAGCAGCTCGCCCAGGCGCCGCTGGATCCCGACCAGCTGGCGAACGTCGCCGTACAGGGTCAACCGGGAGCCGTCCGGCAGCACCCGGCGCACCACCCGGTCCGCGGGCTTCCAGCGCTCCAGGCGATCCCGGTGGCCGGGCGGTCCCATCCATGGCGGGCCGGGTGGTCCGGAGACCCCAGGCTCACCCGGCGTTCCGGACGCCCCCGGCGGACCTCCCGGCGTCCCGGGAGTGACGAACGGACCGCCCGGCGTGGGAGATACGAAGGGACCGCCCGGCGTTCCGGGAGATCCGGTCGGACCGCCCGGCGCTCCGGGAACCACGAACGGACCGCCCGGCATCCCGGGGACCATCGGCGGACCCGGCGGCATCGGCGGCACCGGCGGTTCGTCGGCCTCCTCGGGGTCGCCCAGCCCGTCCGGGCCGTCCTCGTCGTCCGTGTCGCAGTTGCGCCCGCCCGGGCAGCGGGCCGGCCGGGGCGCCACCCCGAACCGCGAGCCGTAGACCACCCCGTCCGGCGCGACCAGCCGGACCACCACCGAAGGACTGGACACCTGCAGCACGATCCGGTCCGGGGGCACCCGCTGCGAGGCCAGCGACGCGGCCTGCGCGGCGCCGTCGTTCAGCCGCCGGCCCAGCTCGGCCCGGCTCTGCGCGCCGACGAACACCAGCGACAGCCCCCCGACCAGCACCATCACCGCGCCCAACACGACCAGGCTGAACAGCACCACCCGCAGGCGCAGGGAGACGGTGTGCAGGCGCTCGTCGGTCATGGCCCAGTTCGTAGCACGTAACCGACCCCGCGCACGGTGTGCAGCAACCGGGGCTCGCCGAGTTTGCGGCGCAGTGCGGAGATGTGCACCTCCACCAGGTTCGGGTCGAAGTCCTCGTAACCCCACACCGAGGTGAGCAGCTGCGCCTTGGAAAGCACCCGGTCGCGGTGGGCCGCGAGATGCTCCAGCAGGCGCCGTTCGGTGGCGGTCAGCTCGATCGGCCGGTCGCCGCGCAGCACCGTGCCGGCCGTGCTGTCCAGCACCAGGTCACCGATCTGGATGGTGGACGGGGTGCGGCCCAGCCGGCGCAGCACGGCGGTCACCCTGGCCACCAGCTCGGCCAGCGCGAACGGCTTGACCAGGTAGTCGTCGGCGCCTCCGTGCAGCCCGCGCAGGCGGTCGTCGATCCCGTCCCGGGCGGTGAGCAGCAGCACCCCGGCGGCGCTGTTGCGGCGGACCACCTCGAGCAGGGTGAACCCGTCCCGGCCGGGGAGCATGATGTCCAGCACCACCAGGTCCGGCCGGAAGGTGGTCAGTTCGCGCTCCAGCCCGGTGCCGTCCGGCCGGCCGGCCACGTGGAACCCGGCGTCGTCCAGCGCGGTCAGCACGGCGGCGCGGATCGCCTCCGCGTCCTCCACCACCAGCACCCGCGCCCGCTCGGTCACCCGACCATTCTGCCCAGCCCACCCGGGCCACCCGGCCCGGCCGGGGCTGAAGATCGGCTTAAGGAAGTGGGTATACACAGGCTTCTCACAGCCGACCGGGGCAACGTCGGGGGCACGGCCGAACGGCCCAACGACGCCAAGGAGAAGCACATGAGCACGCCAGAGAAGCCCGAGCCGGAAGGCTCGAAGCCGGCGGCCGGCGGCGAACCGACCGGCACCGCGGCGGATTCCGAATCGCAGGAGAACCAGCCGGCCGGCAATCCCGCCGGGCCGCCCGCTCCGCCCGGGGGCGGCGGGAAGCGGCGGCTGCCCGGACCCCGTTGGGCCTGGGTCACCGCCGCCGCCGTGGTCGGTGTCCTGCTACTGGTGCTGGCCTTCGGGGCCGGCCGGATGTCGGGCCGGATGCACGACCGGATGGCCTGGATCGACCGGGCGGACGGCGGCCCCGGCGGGCACGGCCGGATGCACCACGGCCCGTTCGGCCCGGACGGCCCCGGCGCTCCGGGTGCCCCCGGCGGGCCGGGCTTCGGTCCCGGTGGTCCGGGTGGTCCCGGCTTCGGCCCGGGCGGCCCGGGGGGCATGCACGAGCGCTGGGGAGACGACGACGGCGACGGGGACGGGCCGCGCGGTCCCGGGTTCCGGTTCGCCGAACGCGGCGGCCCCGAGGTGGTCGGCGCGGTGGCCTCGGTGAACGGTCCCACCGTCGTGGTCAACAGTGACGGCGCCGGCCCGGTGAACGTGGCCACCGACGCCGGCACCCGGGTGGGTGGCGAGCAGCGCAAGGCGGTCGCCGACCTCAAGCCCGGCGACCGGGTGATCGTCTTCGGCCAGGAGGGCCAGCCGGCCCGCGCGGTGGTGGTCGCCCCGGCTCACGTGGCCGGGGTCGTCACCGCCCTCGAGGGCGACCGGGCCACGGTGACCAGCCCGGACGGTCTCACCCGGGCGGTGGACCTGGCGACCGTGGGCACCAAGCCCAAGGTCGGCGACCGGATCATGGCCCGGGGAACCGTCGCGGACAACGGCGCCACCGTGAAGGCGGAGTCCGTCCGCATCGCCACGCGGTAGAAACCCGCTTGCACGGCTGTGTTCGGATGGTCGGGTGACTCCTCCACCTGACCATCCGAACATCCGCGCGGTGACCGGGGCGCTGCGCGCCGGCGGCGCCGCGCCGGACAGCGTCGAGCGCATGCGGGTGCTGCCGGAAGCGGTGAGCACCGCCAAGGCGGCGGCCGAGGCGCTCGGCATCCAGGTCGGCCAGATTGCCAACTCGCTGGTCTTCGCCGCCGACGGTGAGCCGCTGCTGGTGCTGGCCTCCGGCGCGCACCGGGTGGACACCGAGAAGCTGGCCGCCGCGCTGGGCGTGGAGAAGATCTCCCGCGCCGACCCCAAGTTCGTCCGCGCGGCCACCGGCCAGGTGATCGGCGGCGTCGCGCCGGTGGGCCACCCGGCGCCGCTGCGCACCGTGGTCGACCGATCGCTGGAGGCCTACGACGAGGTGTGGGCGGCCGGCGGCATCCCGCACGCGGTGTTCCCGACCACCTTCGCCGAGCTGGTCAAGGTCACCGGCGGCACCCCCGAGACGGTCGCCTGAATCCGTCGACCGGTGCCGGCGCGACCCACAGTGCCCGGTCCGGGCGCAGGTCGGACGGGTAGCGGTGGGTGCCGCGCGGCTCGGCGTCGGCGTCGATGCGCGGCGCGGACTCGCCGAGGGGCATCTCCCAACCCTGCCACCCCGGCCCTACACCCGGCCTACAACTAGGGTCGGGGTGTGTCCTCCGCCCAGATGACCCCAGAGCTGCACCGCTTCACGCTGCCCAATGGCCTGCGCGTGTTACTCGCGCCCGACGCGTCCACCCCGGTGGTCGCGGTCGCGGTGCACGTGGACGTGGGTTTCCGCTCCGAGCCGGAGGGCCGCACCGGTTTCGCGCACCTGTTCGAGCACCTGATGTTCCAGGGCAGCGAGAGCCTGGAGAAGCTGGCCCACTTCCGGCACGTGCAGGGCTCGGGCGGGGTGTTCAACGGCTCCACCCACCAGGACTACACCGACTACTTCGAGGTGCTGCCGTCCGCCGCGCTGGAGCGCGCGCTGTTCCTGGAGGCGGACCGGCTGCGGGCGCCCCGGCTGACCGAGGAGAACCTGCGCAACCAGGTCGACGTGGTCAAGGAGGAGATCCGGCTCAACGTGCTGTCCCGGCCGTACGGCGGGTTCCCGTGGATCCTGCTCCCGCCGGTGCTCTACGACACCTTCCCCAACGCGCACAACGGCTACGGTGACTTCTCCGAGCTGGAGCAGGCCACGCTGGACGACGCGGCGGCGTTCTTCGACAGCTACTACGCGCCGGGCAACGCGGTGCTCACCGTGGCCGGCGACCTGAACGTGGACGAGGCAACCGCGCTGGTGGAGAAGCACTTCGGGGACATCCCGGAGCGCCCGGTCCCGGCCCGGCCGAGCTTCGCCGAGCCCGCGCCGACCGCCGAGAAGCGGGAGGTCGTGCCGGACGCGCACGCCCCGCTGCCCGCGCTGGCGCTGGGCTACCGCCTGCCCGACCCGGCCACCGACCTGGACGGCTACCTGGCGCACACGCTGCTCGGCTCCGTGCTGACCGACGGCGAGGCCGCGCGGCTGCAGCAGCGGCTGGTCTACGGCGAGGGCATCGTCACCGACGTCTCCGCCGGTTGCGGGCTGTTCGGCACACCGCTGGACGCCCGCGACCCGGACACCTTCACCGTCACCGCCGTGCACCCGGCCGGCGTGACCGCGGACCGGGTGATCGGCGCGGTGGACGAGGAGCTGGACCGGCTGGCCGGCGAGCCGATCGCCGAGGAGGAGCTGGCCCGGATCGCCGCGCGCTGGTCCGCCTCGCTGCACCACGAGCAGGACCGGGTGATGAGCCGCATGCTCGCCATGGGCGCCCGGGAACTGCTCTACGGGAAGGCCGAGCTGGCCGCCGAGCTGCCCACCCGGCTGGCCGCGATCGGCCCGAAGCAGGTTGCCGAAGCGGCCACCCGGCTGCGCGAGCAGCACCACGCGGTACTGGTGATCGAACCGGCCGCACAGTCCGAGACGGGAGAAACCGAGTGACCGCGGTGAGGACCCACCGGGACGCCGAGCACATCGGGCACACCGAGGCCGGCCCCCGCCCACTGCCGCCGCTGGGACCGGTGCGCGGCGGCCCGGAGCTGGAGCTGGCCGACCGGGTGATCGACTCCGGCCTGCGGGTGATCGCGGTGGCCCGGCGCACCGTGCCGACCGTGGAGCTGCGGCTGCGCATCCCGTTCGCCGGCACCGACCCGCTGCACTGCGCACGGGCCGAGATGGTGGCGTCCGCGCTGCTCACCGGCACCGCGAAGCGCGGCCGGGTGGAGCTGGACGACCAGCTCGCCTCGATCGGCGGGGACGTCGCCGCCACCGTCGACCCGGAGCGGCTGATGGTCTCCGGGAGCGCGCTGTCCTCCGGGCTGCCGGTGCTGCTCGACGTGGTCGCCGAGCTGCTCACCCGGGCCGCCTACCCGGACGAGGACTTCGCGCGCGAACGCGAGCGGCTGGTGGAACGGATCGCCATGGCCCGCTCGCAGCCGCGCACCGTGGCCCGGGAGGCGCTGCAGCGGCGCCGCTACAACGACCACCCGGCGGCCCGGGAGATGCCACAGGCCGACGACGTGGCCGCCGTGACCCCCGAGGACGTGCGCGAGCTGCACCGGGCCGCCGTGTTGCCCCGGGGGTCCACTCTGGTCCTGGTCGGCGACCTGGACCCGGCGGCGGCGATCGACGCGGTGGCTTCGGCGCTGGGTGGTTGGGCACAGCGAGGCACCGCCGTCGAGCTGCCGCCGCTGCCCACGCTGACCGGCCGTGACCTGCTGCTGGTGGACCGCCCCGGTGCGGTGCAGTCGCAGCTGAGGCTGTCCGCGCAAGCGGTGCCGCGCACCGACCCGCGCTACCCGGCGGTGCAGCTGGCCAACCTGGTGCTCGGTGGTTTCTTCTCCTCCCGGCTGGTGGAGAACATCCGGGAGGACAAGGGCTACACCTACTCGGCCTCGTCCTACCTTGAGTTCACCCCGGCGGACGCGACGCTGCTGGTGGAGACCGACGTGACCACCGACGTCACCGCCGCCGCGCTGCTGGAGACCCGGTACGAGCTGGCCCGGCTGTCCGCCGTGCCGCCGGCCGAGGCGGAGATCGAGTCGGCCCGCCGGTACGCCATCGGCTCGCTGCTGATCTCCCTGGACAGCCAGCCCGGGCTGGCCGCGACCCTGTCCGCGCTGACCGCGGTCGGGCTGGACGCCGAGTGGCTGCGCGGGCACCCGGCCCGGCTGGAGGCGGTCACCGCGGAACAGGTGGCCGAGGCGGCGGCGGAGTTCTTCACGCCGACCGCGTTCACCGGCGTGGTGGTCGGCGACGCCGGCCAGGTGGCCGCCCGGTTGCGCGCGCTCGGCGGGGTTGAGCTGCCTTGAGCTTCCCGATCACCGAGCCGCCCCGGTTGTCCCGGGCCACCGTGCGGCGGGACGAGCAGCTGCGGCTGGACACCGCGTGGCAGGCCTCGACCTGGCCCAAGGCACGCGTGCTCGTGGTGGACGAGAAGGGGCGCAGCCCGGTGGAGCCCGGCGGCTCCACCGGGTCGGTAGCGCTCACCAAGGCCGGCCCCGAGGTGTCGGCCGAACTCCCGGTCAGTGCGGTGCTGATCGGCGAACAGGACGACGTGCCCTACTGGGCGGTGCGCGGCCAGCCGTCCCTGCTGGACGGCGACGACCCGTCCCAGTGGCAGGACCTGCGCATGTGCGGCGCCGCGCTGGACGCGACCAGCGCCGGCCTGATGGTGTCGGCGGTGGCCGTGCTCAACTGGCACGACAACGCCGGCTTCTGCGCGCGTTGTGGCGCGCGCACCGAGGTGCGCCAGGCCGGCTGGCTGCGGGTGTGCACCGGCTGTGGGCGGGAGGAGTACCCGCGCACCGATCCGGCGATCATCTGCCTGGTGCACGACGGCGGCACCGGCGGCTCGGCCCGCGTGCTGCTGGCCCGCCAGCCGATGTGGCCACCGGGCCGGTTCTCCGTGCTGGCCGGGTTCGTCGAGGCGGGCGAGTCACTGGAGGCCTGCGTGGCCCGGGAGATCCAGGAGGAGGTCGGCGTCACGGTCACCGACATCCGCTACCTGGCCTCCCAGGCCTGGCCGTTCCCCCGTTCCATCATGATCGGGTTCGAGGCGGTGGCGGATCCGTCGCAGCCGTTGAGCCCGGCCGACGGGGAGATCGCCGAGGCCTTCTGGCTGACCCGTGACGAGCTGCGCCGGGCGTTGGTCGATGCCGCCGACGCAACCCGTGACTGGGCCACCGAACCCGGCGACGGCCGCCTGCTCGTCCCCCCGTCCATCTCCATCGCCCGCACCATGCTCGACTCCTGGTCCGCCGTCCAGGACTGAGCGGCGGGTCAGGCGGCGGCCAGGGCCGCCTTGACCTCGGCGAAGGACGGGTTGGTGGCGGTGCTGCCGTCCGGGTAGCGCAGGGTGGGCACGGTCTGGTTGCCGCCGTTCACGCTTTCCACGAAGGCGGCCGCCTCCGGGTCGCGCTCGATGTTGACCTCGTTGTACGCGATACCGGCCTCGTCCAGCTGCAGCTTCAGCCGGCGGCAGTAGCCGCACCACGTGGTCGAGTACATCGTGAGTTCGCTCATGCACCGTGCAACGCGCCGACCGCCCGCCGGCTTCCCGGATGTGACCAGGGTCAGTCGTGCAACCGGGCGCCCTTCAGGATCTTGTCGATCTTGTTGCGCGGGCCGTGCACGCCGATGCCCACGAGGTCCAGCGCGTCCCGGTGCACCGCGCGCACGGCGGCCCGGTTGTCCCGGTCGTTGCCGGTGTTGAACAGGTCGGAGGTGAAGACGGCCAGCGGCAGCCCCCGGCCGAGCGCGCGGGCGTGCGCGGCCGTGAGCACCTCCTTCGAGCCGGCGAACACCAGCACCGGCTGGCGGAACATGGGCAGGTAAGGCGTGTCGTCCGCGTCCAGATACGGCTCGCCGATCCGCTCCGGGGCGGCGAGCGCACTGGCCAGGAAGGCGGTGACGTTCAACCGCTGCCAGCCGGGCAGGTCGTCCCGCAACAGGATCGCGATCTTGGTGTCGAATCGGATGGGCTCCACCGGCCCCACGATGCCGCCGCCCGCTCGAGACGGTCTTGTACGTTCTTGGCATCCGGGAGAACGAACAGGTCACCGCGTGGCGGCCGGAGGTGCCGGGCGTCGCGGAGGTGTTCCATGCCCGTTTCACCGAGCACGCCTACCCGGCCCACACCCACGACGCCTGGACCTTGCTGATCGTCGACGACGGGGCGGTGCGGTTCGACCTGGACCGCCACCCCCGGGGAGCCGCCGCCGAGCTGGTCACCCTGCTGCCGCCGCACGTGCCGCACGACGGCCGCGCGGCCACGCCGCACGGCTTCCGCAAGCGGGTGCTCTACCTGGACACGCCGTTGCTCGGCGAACGGCTGATCGGGCCGGCGGTGGACGCCCCGGGCTGGGCCGACCCGGTCCTGCGGCACCGGATCGACCAGCTGCACCGCGTGCTCGCGCAACCGGGCGAGGAGCTGCACGCGGCCAGCCGGCTGGCGTTCGTGGCCGAGCGGCTGCGCCAGCACCTGCGGCCGGGAACCGGCGTGCCGCGCCCGGATCGAAAGCACGCCAACCACCTGGCCGACCGCCTCCGCCAGCTGTTGGACGCCAACGTGACCGGAGGCGTCACCCTGGACCGGGCCGCCGAGCTGCTGCACGCCCACCCCACACACCTGGTCCGCGCGTTCACCCGGGCGCACGGGCTGCCCCCGCACCGCTACCTGACCGGCCGCCGGGTGGACCTGGCCCGGCGACTGCTGCTGGCCGGGCAGCCGCCGGCCGAGGTGGCGGCCGCCGCCGGGTTCTACGACCAGGCGCACCTGAGCCGCCACTTCGGCCGCATGTTGGGCACCACGCCGGCCCGCTACGCGCGAGGCGCGCACCGGTGAGAGAGGATGACAGCCGTGCCGGCCGCGAACTCGACCTTCCCTGCTGACGCACTGGATCCCGAGCAGGCGGCCGCGGTCACCGCGCCGCGCGGCCCGGTCTGTGTGCTCGCCGGCGCCGGCACCGGCAAGACCCGCACCATCACCCGCCGGATCGCCCACCTGGTGCAGGTCGGCCAGGTGGCGCCCGGCCAGGTGCTCGCGGTGACCTTCACCGCCCGCGCCGCCGGCGAGCTGCGCACCCGGTTGCGCTCGCTGGGGGTCGGCGGGGTGCAGGCGCGCACCTTCCACGCCGCCGCACTGCGCCAGCTGCGCTACTTCTGGCCCCGGGTGCAGGGTGGCGAGCGGCCGTGGCAGCTGGTGGACCACAAGATCCGGGCGGTGGGCCAGGCGGCCCACCGGGCCGGCGCGGACACCGACGCGGAGTCGCTGCGCGACCTGGCCGGGGAGATCGAGTGGGCCAAGGCCAGCCTGATCACCCCGGAGGCCTACCCGGCCGAGGTGGCCGGTGCGCGCCGGGAGATCCCGACGGACGCGAACCTGATCGCCTCCGTGTACGCCGGCTACGAGCGGCTCAAGCTGGAACACCAGGTGCTGGACTTCGACGACCTGCTCCTGCACACCGCCGCCGCGCTGGAGGCCAACGCCGAGGTGGCCCAGGAGTTCCGCGACCGCTACCGCTGCTTCGTGGTGGACGAGTACCAGGACGTCACGCCGCTGCAGCAGCGGGTCCTGGACGCCTGGCTGGGTGAGCGGGACGACCTCACCGTGGTCGGCGACGCCAACCAGACGATCTACACCTTCGCCGGCGCGACGCCGCGCTACCTGCTCGAGTTCACCCGGCGCTTCCCGGAGGCCACCATGGTCCGGTTGCGCCGGGACTACCGGTCCACCCCGCAGGTGGTGTCGTGCGCCAACACGGTGATCGCCGCCGCGCGGGACCGGGCCGCCGGCACCCGCCTGCGCCTGGAGGGCCAGCTCCCGCCCGGCCCGGAGCCCAGCTTCGCCGAGTACGACGACGAACCGGCCGAGGCCGGCGCGGTCGCCTCGACCATCAAGCGCATGATCAACGACGGCACGCCGGCCAGCGAGATCGCCGTGCTGTTCCGGGTGAACGCCCAGTCCCAGGTGTACGAACGCGCGCTGGACGAGGCGGGCGTGCCGTACCAGGTACGGGGCGGCGAGCGGTTCTTCGCCCGCCCCGAGGTGCGCCAGGCGATGATGTCGCTGCGCGTCGCCGGGGGGAAACCCGGAAACGATAGGCCGCTGGCCGAAGCGGTGAGCGCGGTGCTCGAGCCGTTGGGCCTCACCGACCGGCACATCGCCGGCGGGCTGGGTCGGGCGCCCAGTTTGGCGCCCGACGGACACATTGCCGGCCCGGAGAACAGCGCGGCCCGGCAGCGCTGGGAGTCGCTGCGCGCCCTGGTGGTGCTGGCCGAGGAGCTGGCCGAGGTGGACCCGGACGCCGGTCTCGCCGCGTTCGTCACCGAACTGGAAACCCGCGCGGACGCCTCCCACCCGCCGACCGTGCAGGGCGTCACGCTGGCTTCGCTGCACGCGGCCAAGGGCCTGGAGTGGGATGCGGTCTTCCTGGTCGGCCTGGTCGACGGCACGGTGCCGATCCAGCACGCCGACGGCGACCCGGCCAAGATCGAGGAGGAGCGCCGGCTGCTGTACGTCGGGGTGACGCGCGCCCGCCGTGAGCTGGCCCTCTCCTGGGCGCTGGCTCGCACGCCGGGCGGCCGCCGGGGGCGGCGGCGGTGCCGGTTCCTGCACGGGGTGATCCCGGACCACCACCCGGCCGCGCTGGGGAACGGCCGCCGAGCCGGGTCGAAGCCGCGCTGCCAGATCTGCGGAACCCCGGTCGTCGGCGCCGCACCGGGCGCCTCGGGCGCACTGGTCCGCTGCCCGGACTGCCCCGCCTCGGTCGACGTGGAGCTGCTGGACCAGCTGAAGGAGTGGCGCAGCGCCACCGCCAAGCTGCAGTCCGTACCGCCGTACGTGGTGTTCACCGACGCCACGCTCACCGCGATCGCCGAGCGGCGCCCGGCGGACACCGCCGCGCTGGTCGCCATCCCGGGGATCGGCGCGGCCAAGCTGCAGCGCTACGGCCCGGACATCCTGGCTCTGCTGGCCGACTGAAACACAGTGGACGAAAGTCGGTTGCGCGCTTCGCGCAGCTGCTCCTAAGGTGAGTCTCACCGGGATCTTCGAGGCCCGGTTGAAACGTTTCGCGCCGCGCTTCCTCAGCGCCGCGCGTCTGCCCGGGAGGGGGGTGGCCACAGTGGCACTGCTGGCTAACCTCGCCGACCCGAAGGCGCAGTCTGCCCAGCTCACGTCCCCGCTGATGCGGCATGCCCAGGCCCAGTACGGGGCCACCGGTGTGTCCGGCGCCAGCATCGTCATGGATCGCCCCCGTGGGTGGGAATTCATGATCGTCGACGTGACCGGCACCCCGGCGAACAAGCCGCCATACGTGTCCGCCTCGGAGCGATGCCCTTGATCCGATCAAGGAAATCTCCGAGAAGCAGCCCAAAGGCCGCGGACCCGTATCGGGACCGCGGCCTTCGTGTTTTTCGGCCCAGTTCTGTCGGACCCGTTCGGTTCAATCAGTTTCACCGCACGACCAAGGAGGAGGGATCGAAGTGCTAGTGCGGAACGTCCCCATAGAAGGCGGGACGGTCAGCCACAGCCCGGTGTCGGGCCTGGTCAACAGCCAGGACGCCATCGGTCTGGACGGGTTGCTCGGCACCACCAGTGCCGACGCGACCCTGCCCTGTCAGGAGGCCGAGGACGCGGACCTGTGGTTCGCCGACGCGCCGGAGGACCTCGAGCGGGCGAAGGCGCAGTGCGTCTCCTGCCCGATCAAGGCCGAATGCCTCGCCGGGGCGCTGCGCCGGGGAGAGCCCTGGGGCGTCTGGGGTGGCGAGATCTTCCAAAGGGGCAGCGTCATCGCTCGGAAGAGGCCCAAGGGCCGGCCGAGCAAGGCTGCCCTCGCCCGGGACCGGGCGCTGGCCGAGGCCGGCGCACCGCTGTAGCAGAGATCGGTACGCCGCGGAGGCGTGCGGAAAGGAGACCTGGTGACCAACAAGTTGCTCGAGATCGTCGATCTGGAGAAGCGACCGTCCAGCCAGACCGAGGTGGCCGGCCCGACCGGGACCCGCCTCATGCACAAGGGGGTTCGGCAGATGTTGCTCTACGAAGCCTTGGCCAGAGCACGAATGCGTGAGGCCGAGGAAGCCGCCGCTCGCTACCGGGTCGCTCGTCGACTGGTGGCCGGGCGCCGGTGGGCGCGACTGGCGAAGTACGCCACCGCGCGCGCCGAGCGCGCCCGCCGGGCGGTCTGACCTCGGCCTGCGCGCCGCTGGATGTCCCGGGTTGGCACAGGACGCCAACCCGGGACATCCCCCCGCGAGTCGGGGATGTGGGTACGGTGAGTCGGGGATGTGGGTACGGCGAGTCGGGCGTCTGTGCTCGGTGAGTCGCGGACTCGTGCTCGGTGGGTCGGGTGCGCGGCGGAGGTTGTCGGCGAGGTGTTCGAGGCGCTGGCCGTTTGTGTTCGGTGCAGGTCTAGAGCGGCTTGGACGGCCGTCTTTAAACGCAACACGATGCCTAAGCGGGCTCGGTGAACGTGGCCGGCTGCCAGTGCTCCACGATGCCGCGCAGCGGCACCTCGGCGCCGAGCTGGCACATCACCGCGAGCACGCCGAAGGTGACCCGGTGGATGAGCAGGTGGTGGGGTGGCAGGTTCAGCGCGCGGCCGGTGCGGAAGTCCGGGCTGCGCAGGTCGCCGACCCGTTCCGCCTGCTCCTGGATCCAGCGCCGGCTGAACCGGAAGGTCTCGGACAGCAGCGGCTCGGTGAACGGGGCCAGGTAGGAGAGCACCTCCTCGGCGGTCAGCCGCATGCCGGGCCGCACGAACCCCTCCTCGCGCATGAGCTCGATCAGCCGCGCCGACTCGCCGTTCAGCGCCATCCGGCACATGTGCTGCAGCACCAGCGGCGAGCCCTCGGGCAGCCGGCCGACCAGCCCGTAGTCGAAGACCAGCAGCCGGCCGTCGTCCATCAGCTGGAAGTTGCCCGGGTGCGGGTCGGCGTGCAGCAACCGGACGCGCGGCGGCGAGGAGTACTGGAACTGCGCCAGCCGCATCCCGGCCAGGTCCCGGGTGGCCTGGTCGCCGGCCCGGATGACCTCGGACAGCGGGGTGCCCCGGACCCACTCGGTGATCATCACCTTGGGCGCCGACGCGAACACCCTCGGCACCTTGATCTCCGGGTCGTCGGCGAACGCCTTGGCGAACGCGCGCTGCTTGTCCGCCTCGTCCCGGTAGTCCAGCTCCTCGGCCATCCGGTCGCGCAGCTCCGCGATCAGCGGCTTGACCTCCATGCCCGGAACCAGCGGCTGGATCAACCGGCTGAACCGGCCGAGCTGGCGGAGGTCGGCGAGCAGAGCCTCGTCCGCGCCCGGGTACTGCACCTTGACCGCGACCTCCCGGCCGTCGTGCCACACGCCCCGGTGCACCTGGCCGATGCTCGCGGCGGCGGCCGGCTCGTCCTCGAACTCGGTGAACCGCTCCCGCCAGCCCCGGCCCAGCTGCTCGGCCAACACCCGGTGGGTGTCCTTGGCCGGCATCGGCGGCGCCGCGCTCTGCAGCTTGGTGAGCGCCTCGCGGTACGGCTGGGCCAGCTCGTCGGGTACCGCCGCCTCGAAGATGCTCAGCGCCTGGCCGAACTTCATCGCGCCGCCCTTGAGCTCGCCGAGCACCGCGAAGAGCTGCTCGGCACTGCGCGCGGACAACTGCGCGGAGATCTCCTCGCCGTCGCCGCCCACCATGCGGCGACCCCACCCGGCCGCCGCGCGCCCGGCGACGCCGAGCGGCAGGCTGGCGAGCTTGGCGGTGCGCCGGGCACCACTTCGTGGGATATCGGCCATGCCGCCATTGTCCACCGAACGCGCGGCGCGACGCATCTCACCCTCGCCGGAGCCGACCCGTTTCAGGCCCCGCGCCGGCCGGCCCCGCAGTCGCAACCGGGGTGCGGCGGGCACGGGTGCCGGTGCAGTTCGCCCAGCTCGAGGCGGAACTCCAGCATCGCGTCCAGCACCGGGGGACCGGGTGTGGCCGAGTCGTCCGGGTCGACCATGGCGTCCAACACACGCAGCGCCTGGGCGGTGGTCAGTGCGGCGGTGCCGAGGGCGCACGCCGGATCGGCCCGGCCGATCCGGCCGGTCAGCCCGGCCGACACCGTGCCCCAGCACTCGTCGTGGTCGGCCCGGTGCAGCTCGAGGCAGCGCAGGCAGGCCGACCGGCCGAGCAGCACCAGCGGGCCGACCAGGCCCGCCCCGTCCATCAGCCGCGCGGGCAGCAGCGGCACCCCGGCGGCCAGCCACGCCCGGTGCGGCTCGGCGCTCGGGTTGACCAGGTCGGTGAGCACGATCAGGTCCGGGCGGGCCCCGCTGCGCGGCGCCTCGCCGTGCGCGTACGTCCGGACCGCGCCCACGCCGGCCTCGGTCAACCCGCCGGCCACCAGGTCGAGCAGCGGGCCGGCCCCGAACAGCGCCACTCGCCCGGTGCCGCGCGCCTCGGCGACCCTGGCCGGCCGCCTCGCGTCGACCAGCACCCCGCTGGAGTAGAGCTCGACCAGCACCGCCCGGGCCAGCTCCCGGTCCGCCCCCAGCTCCGCGGCCCGGCTCAGCAACCGGTCGGTCGGCCAGGCCCCGTGCAGCTCCAGCAGCCACCGGCGCAGCGGCCCACTCAACCCGGCGACCTCGAACGCCCGCCCGGGCACCAGCCCGAACTGGACCGCATCCACGTCGCGCCGGTGCACGTCATGATGCGGCCGCGCACACACCACCGCCGGCAACCCGCCCGCGATATCCCCCACCCCCCGATCCTGACAGATCCAGCCCTCCCACCACGCCGATTCAGTGACTTCAGCACGCTGATTCAGTGACTTCAGCAGGGTGATTCAGTCACTTTGGCCGGTTGGCGCTGTTTCCGGGATCGGGCGGACGCGCGGGTGAGGCCCGTTGACCACGAAAGGCCACGCGCGACCCCGTGTAACGCAGCGCTGAAACGGCATCACCCTGCCAAACCCACTGAACCACGGTGCGGAACCGACTGAACCACCGTGCCAAACCCACTGAATCACGCTGCTGAACCGACTGAATCACGCTGCTGAACCGACTGAATCACCCCGCTGAAGTCACTGAATCAGCGTGCTGAAGTGACTGAGTCAGGGGTTAGATGGCGTAGTCGCCGGAGGAGCGGGGGGCGTCGTAGGGGCGCGAGTAGAGGCGCTCGTGGAACGCCACGAACCGGCGGGCGACCTCGACGCCTCGGCGCTCCCGCAGCCGGGTGTCCAGGCCGCTCAGCTGAGAGGCGAACAGCTTCCGCGCCCGCGCGTACCGGTCGGCACACAGCTCGAGGACGTCCAGGAACACCTCCAGGCCCTCCCGCGCCCCGGTTGCGCGATGGACCTCGTAGAGGCACACGTTCAGCTCGCCGTGGATCAGGTCCTTGCGCAGCCGGTTGAGGGCCGGCACCGCGCCGGAAGCGGCGGCCAGCAGCGGAATCGCCGAGTCGGACCCGTTCTCGGCGAACCGGGGCCGAAGGCCGTCCACCAGTGCGGCCCGCTCCGCCCGTGACATCTCCAGCAGCGGGGTGCCGACGTCGTTGAGCAGGCGCACCAACAGGGCGGCCGTGTCGAACGCGGCGACCAGCGACCCGTCCGCCAGCACGGCGGGGTAACCGGGGTCGCTGGACAGGATCTCGCCGAACACCGAGGCGAAGTAGCCGAGCGTCGGGGTGACCAGGATGGTGTGCACGCTGGTCTCCAGCAGTTCCTCGCGGGACAGCGCGGAGGCGCCCAGCGTGCGGTCCACCGCCGCGTAGCGGTATACCGTGCGGTCCCGCACGATCGGCTCGGTGCGGGTGCCGGCGAGCGCCGTGAGCACGTCGCGGCCCGACTCCACGTTCGCCACCAGGCCGTCCCACACCGTGGCGTCCAGCTCGTCGACGGTCGGACGCCCCGGACCGTCGGCGTATCGCCGGGCGACCATCCGGTGCTCCTTCGGCCGCAGGCTCTGCTCGAAGGCGGACACCACCGAGGCCGGCCGGCGCAGGTCCGCGAGCAGCTCGGTGGCCGGGCGGCCGGTCGGTGAGCGCAGCTCGGCGGCCACCTCGGCGTCGAAGGCCAGCACCAGCTCCCGCCGCACCGGGTCGGCGCCCGGCGCGGCCAGCCCGATGCCCAGGTTGTCCGAGACCACCTCGAAGACCTGGTACAGGTTCACCGGTGCGGCATGCCCGACCAGGGTGGGCCAGTCCGTGCCCTCGTCCAGGCCGGCCAGTACCGAGGCGGTGAGGTTGGCCAGCTGGTCCAACGCGTTGATCCGGCAGAACAGCTCGCGGTCCGGGTTGGCCGCCGACAACGCCCAGCGGTAGTACGCGCGGTACTCCTCGCCCGGCAGGTAGGCGTCCAACGCCCGCGCGAGGCGTTCCCGGGTGTCGGCGAAGGTGAACTCTCGCTGAGACTGATCCATGCCACTGATTTGCCCGCGCACGCCGGCCTCCCGGAGCCACCACCCAGCTGGCGCTCAGAATGGGGCACTCATTGGTAGCCCACCATTCGAAACGGCAGATCAGACCCGACCGGGTTGCCGCCAGCCACGCGCGCCGCGCGCGGCCACCTCAGGAGTCCGGCTTCTCCTCGTCGGCTCTGCGCTCGGCCTGCTCGGTCTTCTCCAGCTCGGCGATCGGGTCGGACGCATCCGCCTGGACGCGGTAGGCGAAGCCCTTCGGGTTGTCCAGGTCTTCCTCGTCCGGCATCAGGTCCGGGTGGGACCACACCTTGTCCCGCTCGTCGATGCCCCGCTCCTCGGTCAGTGCCCGCCACAGCTCGGCGGCGGCGCGCAGCTTGCGCGGGCGCAGCTCCAGGCCGACCAGCGTGGCGAAGGTCTGCTCGGCCGGGCCGCCGGAAGCGCGCCGGCGGCGCAGCGTCTCGCGCAGCGCCTCCGCGCCGGGCAGCCGGTCGGCGACCGCATCGCTGACCACCACGTCCACCCAGCCCTCGACCAGCGCGAGCAGCGTCTCCAACCGGCGCTGCGCGGCGATCTGGGCCTCGGTCTTGGGCGGCTCGAACAGCCCGGACTGCATCGCCCCTTCCAGCGACGAGGGGTCGTTGGGGTCGATCTGCCGGGCGATCTCCTCGATCCGCGCGGTGTCCACCCGGATGCCGCTCGCGTACTCCTCGACCGCGCCGACCAGCCGGCCGAGCAGCCACGGCACGTGCCCGAACAGCCGGTGGTGCGCCGCCTCGCGCGCGGCCAGGTAGACCATCACCTCGCTGGCCGGCCGGTCCAGCCCGGCGGTGAACCGCTCGATCGCGCCGGGCAGCAGCGCGGCGGTGCCGGAGGGTCCGAGCGGGATGCCGATGTCGGTCGCGGTGAGCACCTCGGCGGACAGCTGGGCGAGGCCGCTGCCCAGTTGGCTTCCGAAGGCCATCCCGCCCATCTGGCCGAACATCGCCAACATCGGCCCGGCGGCCTGCCGCGCCTCCTCGGGCAGCCCCTCCAACCAGGCGCCGGACACCCGCTGGGCCACCGGGTCGCACAGCTTCCGCCAGGTCGGCATGGTGGCTTCCACCCACTCCCTCGGCGACCATGCGGTCACCGTGCGGGTGCCGGTGGGGTAGGAGGTGGCCGGGTCCAGCCACAGCTCGGCCAGCTTGAACGCCTCGTTCACGGCGGTGCGCTGGTCGGCGGTGGCGGCGCGCTTGTCGGTGATCTGCTGCAGGGCAACCTGCTTGGCCAGGTCGTAGTTGACCGGCCCGGAGCCCCCGCCGGCGCTGGCCTGGCTGAGCATCTGGCCCAGCTGGCTGAGCATCTGGCCGAGCTGGCCCATGTCGAAACCAGCGGGCCCGGCGGTCGCGCCGGGCCCGCCGGGCGCTCCCGGCATGCCGGGCAGCCCAGGTATTCCGGGGAAGCCGAAGCCGAACGGGTCCTTCGGCTGGTCGCCGCGCTCGGGCTTGTCCTGCCGGTCCTTGTCGCGATCGGGGTCGCGATCGCGGTCGGCCGGGCCGAAGCCGAACGGGGTGTCGCTCATATCTCCACCTAGAGCATCCGGAGTCAACACCACCACCGTACGCGGCCGTGCCGATCGGGCTCCGACAGATCAGCCGTAGGCTGAACCGGTGACCCGTCGCACCCAAACGCTCGTGTACGGCTTGCTGGTGATGTTCGCCGCCGTGGTGTTGGCCTCCGTAGTGCCGGTTCCGCTGGTGGCGCTCGGTCCGGGCCCGACCTTCGACACGCTCGGCGAGGTCGAGGGCAGGACGGTGGTGGCGGTGAACGGCCGGCCGGCCTACCCGACCACCGGGCACCTGAACATGACCACGGTCGCGGTGACCGACGACCTCACCGCGATGTACGCGTTGCGGTTCTGGCTGGACCGGGACTACGAGGTGGTGCCGCGCGCCACCATCTACCCGCCGGAGAAGACCCACGAGCAGGTGGAGCAGGAGAACAACCAGCTGTTCTCGGACTCGGAGACCGACGCCGAGGTGGCCGCCCTGGCCTTCCTGCGCGAGCCGGTGAAGGTGCTGGTCGGTGACGTGGTGGCGAACGCCCCGGCCGGCGGCGTGCTGCGGGCCGGCGACCAGCTGCTCACCGTGAACAACGTGAAGGTCACCTCGCCGGTCCAGGTCACCGAGCTGATGCGGGCCACGAAGCCGGGCGACGTGGTGCACCTGAGCTACCTGCGCGGCGACGCGGAGGTCCGGCAGGGCACGGTGACCGCCGGTGTCCGGCCGGGCGGCCCGCAGGGCTTCCTCGGCATCACCCCGCAGGGCGAGCCGTTCGATCCCAACCAGGTCGTGATCAGCCTCGGCAAGATCGGCGGGCCGTCCGCCGGGCTGCCGTTCGCGCTGGCCGTGGTGGACAAGCTGACCCCGGGCGACCTCCTGGGCGGCCGGTTCGTCGCGGGCACGGGCGCGATCAACCAGTACGGCGACGTGGCCAAGATCGGCGGCATCCCGCTCAAGATGCTGGCCGCCCGCAACGCTGGGGCGACGGTCTTCCTGGTGCCGGCCGAGAACTGCGAGGAAGCACGGGGCGCGACCCCGGACGGCCTGCAGCTGGTCAAGGTGGCCAACCTGTCCGACGCGGTCAACGCGATGAACGAGCTCAAAGCGGGCAAGCCGGCCCCGGGCTGCTGACGGTGAGCGATCGGTTGCGCCGGCGTTACCCCTCGGCCGAGGAAGCGCGGCTCACCTACCCGCACGCCGGCCGGACCCGGGACCTGGTGTTCGGCGACGTCAGCCCGCCGGTGGCACCGGAGGGGTACCACCTGGTGCGCCGCACGGCCACGCTCGGGCACGGCGACGCGGCGTTCGCCCGCGCCCGTGAGCGGCTGTGGGGCTGGGCCGCGCAGCGGCGCGCCGGTGCGGTGATCCATCCGCCGGACACCCCGCCGGCCGAAGGGCTGACCGTGCTGGTCGCACCGGGCATCGGGCCGCTGCGGCTGCTCGTGCCGTGCCGGGTGGTGTGGACGGTGGACGAACCGGACCGCGTCGGCTTCGGCTACGGCACGCTGCCCGGGCACCCGGTGTCCGGCGAGGAGGCGTTCGTGGCGCGGCGCGACCCCTCAGGCGAGGTGCGCGGCACGATCCTGGCGTTCTCCCGCCCGGCGACCTGGTACACCCGGATGGCCGGACCGGCCGGCCGGGCCGTGCAACGCTTCGCCACCACCCAGTACCTGGCGGCCCTCCGCTGACCCTGCTGAAGTGACCGACTCACCCTGCTGAACGCACTGAATCAGGGATTAGTCGGTGAGGGTGGTGAGGAGGGCGGCGACCAGGTTGGGGGCCAGGTCGGGGTGTTCGACGAGCTCTTCGAGGGGGTCGGCGCCGTCGGGGGCGCCGCGCAGGCGGAGCAGGCAGCGGTGTTCGCCGCCGCGCAGCACCCCGACGACCAGCCGGGCGTCCCGCCGGTCGGGGTGCGCACCGGCCACCCGCCGGGCCACCCCGACGGCGTCGGCCCCGTCACTGGCGGCCACGGCGGAGTCCAGCTCGGCCTCGGCGTCCGGCGGCAGCACCATGATCTCCTGGGCCAGCGCACAACCGGCCACCTCGTCGGGCCAGCAGATGCCGGCCAGGGTCTCGGCCAGGTCGACCTGGTCACCCAGCGGTTCCTGGGCGATCGGGGTCAGCCCCTCCACCGAGGGCAGCCGCTCGGCCAGCCCGGGCTCGCGCCGCACCAGTTCGGCCGTGGGGACCAGCGCGAACAGCTGCGGGGGTTGGTCCCAGCCGGCCTCGGCGAGAAAGGCCTCCACCTCGCGGACGGCCGCCGGCAGCCAATTCGACCATTCATCTGGCGCTTGGGGGCGCGTCATTCGCAAGATCTTCCTATCCCAAGTGGGAACCTGAGAGCCCATTTGTAGAGTTGGGCATTACAGCAGACGTGTGATCCGTGCCTCCAGGGTGCCAAACGGCCAGGCTCCCCCGGCGCCCAGGGGGCGCGGCGCACCGGCATCGACGATCATGGAGTGTGCCTCGTGGCGATGACGCCCCCAGCCGGGGCTCCCGCGCTTACCCGCCGAACCCGCATCATGCTGGTGTTCGGCGCGGTCGTGCTGGTGGCGCTGCTTGCTGGTTCCCGCCTGTTGGATTACTACGTCAACTGGCTGTGGTTCGGCGAGGTGGGCTTCCGAGGTGTGTTCAGCACCATGGTGCTCACCCGGATCGCGCAGTTCGCCGCCGTCACCGTGATCTTCGCGGGCCTGGTCGCGCTGACCCTGGCCATCGCGTTCCGCAATCGGCCGGTGTTCGTGCCGGTCAGCGGGCCGGAGGACCCGGTGGCCCGGTACCGCACGGTGATCATCCAGCGGCTGCGCGCCTTCGCCATCGGGGTGCCGCTGCTGGTCGGTGTGATCGCCGGGCTGGCCGCGCAGGGCGACTGGCAGGTCACCCAGATGTTCCTGCACTCCACGCCGTTCGGCACCGCCGACCCGGTGTTCGGCATGGACATCGGCTTCTACGCCTTCCAGCTGCCGTTCTACCGCTGGGCGCTGGACCTGATGTTCGTCGCGGTGGCGCTCTGCTTCGTGCTGTCGCTGATCACCCACTACATCTTCGGCGGCGTCCGGCTGACCGGCCGCGCCGGCCAGGTCTCGGTCGCCGCGCGCGCCCAGCTGGCCGTCATCGCCGGGGTGTTCGTGCTGCTCAAGGCGGTGGCCTACTGGCTCGACCGGTACACCCTGCTGCTCTCCTCGGACCCCAACCGGGTGTTCTCCGGGGCCAGCTACACCGACCTGAACGCGGTGCTCCCGGCGAAGATCATCCTGCTGCTGATCTCGCTGATCTGTGCCGCGCTGTTCTTCGCCGCCGTGTTCCGGCACAACCTGCAGCTGCCGTCCATCGCGATCGCGCTGCTGGTGCTGTCCTCGGTGCTGGTCGGCGCGGCGTGGCCGGCGGTGCTGGAGCAGTTCGTGGTCAAGCCGAACGCGAACGAGCGCGAGGCGCTGCCCATCGAGCGCAATATCGAGGCCACCCGGGACGCCTACGGGCTGACTCCCCAACAGGTCACCTACCAGGACTACTCCGGCCGCTCGGACGCCAACCCGACCGCCGTGCGGTCCGACCAGGCGACCATCCCCAACCTGCGGCTGCTCGACCCGAGCCGGCTGTCCAAGACGTTCACCCAGTTCGAGGGCCGGAAGAACTTCTACGGCTTCCCGGAGAAGCTGGACATCGACCGGTACAAGGGTCGCGACGGCCAGGTGCGGGACTACGTGGTCGCGGTCCGCGAGCTGGACAGCAACGGCCTCATCGGCAACCAGACCGACTGGATCAACCGGCGGATGGTCTACACCCACGGCAACGGCTTCGTGTCCGCGCCGGCCAACACCGTCAAGGGCACCCTGGACGAGGCCGGCGGGCAGGGCGGCATCCCGGACTTCGCCGCCGGCGAGGCCAACATCAAGGTCCAGCAGCCGCGCGTCTACTACGGCGAGAAGATGGCCCCCGGCGACTACTCCATCGTGGGTGCCCGGGACGGCGAGCGGCCCCGGGAGTACGACAGCGACACCGAGCAGCACACCTACGCCGGCACGGGCGGCGTCCCGATCGGCAACCTGATCACCCGATCGGTGTTCGCGCTGTACTACGGCGAGCGGAACATCCTGTTCAACGGCTCGATCAACGAGAACTCCAAGATCCTGTTCAACCGGGACCCCAGCGACCGGGTGCAGCAGGTCGCGCCGTGGCTGACCCTGGACGGCGACCCCTACCCGGCGGTGGTGGGCGGCCGGGTGCAGTGGATCGTGGACGGCTACACCACGCTGGAGAACTACCCGTACGCGGCGCGCACCGCGCTGGAGGACGCCACACAGGACACCCTGCAGGGCGTCCGCCGGCTGCCCAACAAGACGATCAGCTACCTGCGCAACTCGGTGAAGGCCACCGTGGACGCCTACGACGGCACCGTGACGCTGTACGCCTTCGACGAGAACGACCCGGTGCTGAAGACCTGGACCGGGGTGTTCCCGGGCAGCGTGAAGCCGAAGAGCGAGATCAGCCCCGAGCTGGAGTCGCACTTCCGCTACCCGGAGGACCAGTTCAAGGTGCAGCGCGAGCTGCTCACCCGGTACCACGTGGACTCGCCCGGTGACTTCTTCAGCACCACGGCGTTCTGGGACGTGCCCAACGACCCGACGGTGGGTGGCGCGGCGCAGACCAGGGACTCCCAGCCGCCGTACTACGTGCTCGCCGGCGTGCCCAGGGGTGACCAGCAGGTGGGTACCCGGCCCGACGAGGTCGGGTTCCAGCTGACCAGCGCGCTGGTCGCGCTGAACCGGCCGTTCCTGTCCGCGTACGTCACGGTGTCCTCCGATCCGGGCAGCTACGGGAAGATCACCGTGCTCAAGCTGCCCACCAACAACGTGCAGCAGACGCCCGGCCCGGAGCAGATGCAGGCGCAGTTCGGCAACGACACCAAGGCCGCGCAGGACCTGAACCTGCTCCGCCAGGGTGGCCAGACCACGATCGACTACGGCAACCTGCTCACCCTCCCGGTGGCCGGCGGCCTGCTCTACGTGGAGCCGATCTATATCGAGCGGTCCAATGCGGCCGCCTCGTTCCCGCAGCTGGCCAGGGTCATGGTGAGCTTCGGGCAGAAGATCGGTTACGCGCCGAGGCTGGACGACGCGCTGAACCAGGTGTTCGGCCCCGGCGCGGCGACCGCCGTTCCCGGTGGCGGCGTGACCACCCCGGCCTCGCCCGGCCAGCCATCCCAGGCCGCCGGCGGCAATACCGCGCCCCTGCCCGGTGAGCTGCGCGGCGCGGTCGGCGGCATCAGCGACGCGCTGAACAAGCTGCGCGCGGCCCAGCAGAGCGGTGACTTCGCCGCCCAGGGCCAGGCGCTGTCGGAGTTGGACCGGGCGGTGAAGGACTTCCAGTCCGCGTCCAGCGCCGCTCCGCAGGCCAACGCGCCCGCCCCGGCCCCGGCGCAACCGGCGCCCGCACCACCGGCTCCGGGCGGCTGACCAGCGCACACCGGCGAACGGGACCCCGCGTGCGCGGGCCGTTCGCCGGTGTGTAAGCTTGGTTTTACCAACGCGGGGTGGAGCAGCTCGGTAGCTCGCTGGGCTCATAACCCAGAGGTCGCAGGTTCGAATCCTGCCCCCGCTACTAAGTAAGGAACGGCCCCCGGTATCCAGCCACCGGGGGCCGTTTTCCGTTTCAGGGCCTGCGATCTTTCCCCTAGTGTCGACGGGTGTCTTTCCTAGCAGATGACTACCCGGAGATCCGCTACGAGAGCGGCGAGGGGGAGGTCAGCGCGACATTTCGCCCGGCCGGGACTCCGCCGGACTTCACCACCCCCGGCGGTGGTGAGTTCCATTACCTGTCCACGCGGCTGACCACCGACGGGCTGTTCGGGCTGTACCAGAACCGGATGGGGCCGGCGGTCGGCGGCACCAGCGTGCACTTCCACAAGACGATGTCCGAGGCGTTCTACGTGCTGTCCGGGGAGATCCACGTCTTCGACGGTGAGCGCTGGATGGACGCCGGCCAGGGCGACTACCTCTACGTGCCGCCGGGGGGCCTGCACTCGTTCGGCAACATCTCCGGCGAGCCGACCGAGTTCCTGATGCTGTTCGCCCCCGGAGGCGCGCGCGAGGGCTACTTCGAGGGGATCGGCCAGCTGGGGAGCCTGACCGACCAGGAGCGGAAGGAGTTCCTGATCCGCCACGACAGCTGGTTCACCGACATGGTCAAGGGGCCGGGCACGGACTCCTGGGCCGACCGCGCCGCCGCCCGCAAGGCGTTCAAGACCCGGTAGCCCGGACGATCGGGTGTACGGCCCCGCGTGCCCGTCGCGCCGGGCCGGCGACCCGGATCTTCGGCGTCGTCGCCGGCCGGCCGGGCTATGACCGACCACAGACCCTCGGGCGGCATGGTCTTACGCGCGGCGCGAACGTTTCATGGTCAAGTCGCCCTGAGAGATGTTACTGACCAGTAGAAGGTCTCTCATGGCGACTTGACCATGAAACCTCCCGCGAACCAGGCCAAACGCGGCCACAGACGGTGAGCGTTTAGGCGTCGAGTGGCATAACTCGATGCGGTGCAGCCAGAGGCCGGCGAAGCACCATGCGGTCGCGGCGACCAGGGCTTGCCCGGCGATGCGGTGCCCGCGTGCCCCCGGAAGCACCCAGTACGACACCTCGGCCAGACCTTCGGCACCCGGGGCGGGACGATGGCTGGCATGCGGGACCGTATGACACGCGGCGCGGTCTCCTGAGGGTCGTTCGGTTGGCGGCACCGGCTCGACAGGTGCGCTAACGTCAAGAGGTTGATCCCAGCGCCTTCGAGAGGACTCGCACAACCGTGCCCGAGTTCGAGCGCACCGCCGGCAAACCTCGCCCGATCCTCCGTGGTCAGGACCGTCACCAGCGAGAGAAGGACCGTGTGCGGCTGTCCGAGTCGCAGCGGCGCGGCGTGACCGCGCCGGAGCTGGTATTCCATGCCGAGTACGACACGGAGCCGGCTTCGGAGAGCCTGGCGGCGGCGTTCCGCGTGCCCACCGGGGCGAAGCTGCTCAAGCGGACCTACCGGACCGGCGCTCGGGCGGACGAGACGCCGCTGAGCCTGGTCCGCTCGTACCTGCGGTACGAGCAGGTGGCGGTGAACCCGGCGCTGCTCGACGCGGGCAACGAGCCGTGGCCCGGCGGCACCCAGCACCAGCTGGGCACGCTCGGGATCGAGATCGACCGGGTCACCGACCGCATCACCGCCCGGGCGCCCAGCGCCGAGGAGATCTCCGACCTCGAGCTGGCGGCCGGGGTGCCGGTGTTCGAGCTGCGCAAGACGTCCATCGACATCCGCGACCGCGTGGTCGAGGTGGCGGACATGATCCTGCCGGCCGACCGGACCGAGTTCTTCTACACGACCCGGCTCTGCCGCTGGCAGGCGTAGTGATCCGGCAGACCGCCGATTCGATGGAGTTCGTCTCGGACCTCTACGACATCGCGACCGGAAACCCCGAGGCCCGGCGGACGACCGACCCGGAAGTCGCCGCGGGACTGGTCGCCGACGAGACGCGCGACCGCCTCACCGCGATCTTCGACCGGCACCCTGGCGACGCGAGCGTGCTGCTTTCCGGCGGGGTCGACTCCATCCTGGTCGCCGCCGCGGCGGCGAGCCTCGGCGTGAAGCCGCGCGCCTTCACCGTGGTCACCGACCACAGCACCGACGGGACCAGCGCGGCGGCGGCCGCGGCGGCCCTGGGGCTGCCGCACACCGTCGTCCGCCTCACCCGCGACGACGTGGCCGCGCTCGCGGCCGAGGTGGTCGAGCGGCTGGGTACCGCCGAGTTGTGGGAGGTCACGGCGGCCATCCCGGTCCTCGCCGCCGCCCGCAACGGCGCCGCCGACGGCGGCGGGGCGATCCTCACCGGCAGCGGCGCCGACGCGATATTCGCCGGTGGCCGGACCCTCGGGCAGCCGGTCGACTCGCCCGGGGCGGTGCGGGAGATGGACCGGGTGATCCGCGGGGAGTCCTCGGCCAACTTCACCCACCACCGCCTGGTGCCGCACTTCTATCCCGCGCTGCTCGGCGCCGACGCCCGCCGGCTCATGCACGTGTTCCAGACGGTCCGCTTCTGGCGCCTGGCGGAAACCCTCGCCCCGCCGGCGCTGTTCGGGGACCACGACAAGCTGTGCCTGCGCATCGCCTGCGAACGCCTGCTCCCGGGACCGCACCGATCGCTGGCCTGGCAACGGAAACACGCCATCCAGCGTTCCTCGGGCCTGATGGAGGCGCTGGCGGAGGCCGCGCGCGGGTACGCGGCACGACTTCCGGGGGCGAAGACCTACTCGGACCCCGCCGGCGAGCCGTTCGACGCCATCGCGACCCGGCTATACCTGCACATTCTGTCCGGCGCGCGCGGACCGGTGCAGAAGCACGGCGGTGAGGATGATCCAGAAGAAGAACACCGCGACCGGTAGCCACCAGGCGAGCAGGCCGTCCCAGGCCAGCGGGCCGGTCTTGAAGAACACGATGAAGCCGGCCGGGACGATGCCCAGCGCCACCCAGAGGTTGGTGTAGCCGTACCAGCGGGGCAGCAGGGGCCGCTGGCGGGGATCGCGCAGCACCACCGCGGCGAGCACCACGTTCTGGATGATCACCGTGGTGGTGAGGCCGAGGAAGGGCAGCCAGGCCAGGTCGTTGAGGGTCTGGGTGGTGGCCGGGTCGCGCTCGGGCCGGAACGCGGCCGCCTGCCAGATCATCAGGGGCAGCACGATCTCCAGGCAGGAGCAGGCAGGCGATGGCCTGGGTCAGGCTGAGCGCGCCCCACCGGCCCTCGATGTCTCGCATCTGGACGGCGATGGCGGCGTAGAACGGGCAGAGCAGCCCGGTGGCCAGCATGGCGATGAACAGCCCGATCCGGATGCCGGTGGTGTTCTCCCGGAACATCGCGGCGATCTGGTCGGCGCCCGCCGCCGGTGAGGGCGGCGGGATGAAGCGGGCGAGCAGCAGCAGCCCGACGAAGAACCCGGCGGTCATCACCGGCCCGCACCACGCGCAGGCCACCTGCCCCCGGTTCACCGGGCGGCCTCGTGGCGTGCGCGGCGGTGCAGCGCCCAGGTGGTGACGCTCAGGCCGACCACGAACAGGATGACCGGGATCCAGTAGCCGACGACCCCGTTCCAGGCGAACGGGCCGGTCTTGAAGAACACCGCGAGCACCCCGCCGGCGCCGGTGACCGCGACCCAGAGGTTCAGGTAGGCGGCCCAGCGCGGCCACGCCGGGCGCTCCCGGAAGTCCATCAGGCCGGCGATGCCCATGCAGATGAACTGCAGCGAGTAGGTGGCGATGAAGCTGCTCCAGGCGAACCAGGTGTAGTCGTTGAACGCGCGGATGATCTCCGGGCTGGCCTCCGGCCGGTAGCTGGCGGCCAGCCAGCACAGGCCGATGATCTGGAAGATCATGGTCAGCGCGACCGCGCCGCCGAACTGGATGGGCGCGAGCAGGCCGAGCGGGCCCTCGATCTTCTTGATCTCGGCGGACACCGAGGTGAGGAACGGCAGCAGCAACGCGGAGGCGAACATGGCGACCAGCACTCCGACCCGGATCCCGGTGGTGTTGGCCGCGTAGACCTCGGCGATCTGTCGCGCGTCCAGCGCCGGCGACGGCGGCGGCACGAATCCGACCACGAACAGGAACGCCGCGCCGAAGGTCACCACGCACACCGGCCAGGACCAGATGGCGGCCAGCCGTACGCGGTGGTTGATGGCGTCCCGATGGGCGATCCGGGCGGCGAGCGCGGTCTTCGGGGTATCGGCGGTGTCCGTTTCGGATGCGTCGATGGTCATGGGTTCGGCCTCCTCAACGAAGCGTCCGCAGCACCGCTTTCGCGGCCTGCTGTCCGGGCACGCCGCAGATGCCGGCGCTGGGGTGGGTGCCGCCGCCGGAGAGGAACAGGCCGTCCACCGGGGAGCGGTAGCCGGCCAGCCCGGCGGCCGGGCGCAGCGGCCCGAACCGGGTGGCGGTGGGGTCGACGTGGTACACGTTGCCGTCCGGGGCGCGGAACCGCCGCTCGAAGTCTGGCGGGGTCATCACCTGCCGGTCGATCTCCAGTTCGGCCAGCCCGCCGAGGTACTTCGACGCGGTGGCCAGCACGCGTTCCGCGGTCGGGCCGGCCAGCTCGGACCAGGGCTCGGTGGGGCGCACCGGGGAGATCCCGGACCAGAACCAGAAGGTGTCCTGGCCGGCCGGGGCCTGCGACGGGTCCGCGCCGGCGGGCAGGATGGCCACCCCGGGCAGCGGGTCGGGCACCCGGCCGCGTGCGCAGTCGTGCCAGGCCTGGACGTGTTCCTCGAAGGTGGTCCAGACCAGCGCGGGGGTGCGGAGGTCGACACCGCCGGCCCGGTGTGCGGAGACCTCGACCCGGCCGCGCAGCGCCACGTCGACCTTGAACGAGGACGCGCCGGTGGAGTCGGTGGGAATGTGGGCGGCCCGCCGGGCCAGGTGCTTCGGCAGCGCGCCCTCGGGCAGCCACTCGGTCAGCGGGATCCGCACGTTGTTGGTGGTGAGCACCGCCCGGGCCGGCAGCTCGGTGCCGTCGTCCAGGCGTACGCCGGTGACCCGGCCGTGCCGGGTGACCAGGCCGTCGACGGTTGCGTTGACCCGGATCCGGCCTCCGTGGGAGGCCAGGCAGCGGGCCAGCGCGTCGGTGACCGCGCCGGTTCCGCCGGCGAACCGGCCCACCCCGGCCCGGTGGATCAGCCCGAAGTAGATCAACACCCAGGCCGTGCCGTCGGCGAACATCGGGGCGAAGCAGGGCAGCGCGGCCAGCAGCGCGCGGACCCGCCGGTCGGTGAAGCGTTCCTCGACGAACTCGGCGTGCGAGGTGCTGAAGAAGTGCGCCAGCGGGCCGAGCCGCCCGGGGCGCAGCGCCGAGCGGGCCGCTCCGCGCAGGATCCCGGCCGGTGACGGCCGCACCGGGTTGGTGTTCAGGAACGGCACCGCGACGTTCATCGCCGCGTCCAGCGTGTTGGCCAGGTCCAGGTAGGCGGCGGCGTCCGGGCGGGAGAACCGGGCGATCTCCTCGGCGGTGCGGCGCGGGTCCCGGTGGATGCACAGCGAGGAGCCGTCCTGGTCGAGGAACGCGTAGGGCGGGTCGACCTCGATCTCGGTCAGCCCGAACCGGTGCAGCTCCAACTCGCGCGGGATGCGGGTGGTGCGCCACAGCGAGGAGTCCATGGCGCCCTCGTTGATGCGGTGCTCCGGCGCCCCGGCCAGCACCGGGTTGGTCGAGGTCATGCCGCCGACCCGGCCGGCGGACTCCACCACCAGGACGCTGCGCCCGGCGCGGGCCAGGTAACAGGCGGCGGTCAGGCCGTTGTGGCCGGCCCCAACCACGATCACATCGGTCGCGGACATCGCCGGCCCTCCTCGAGGCAGGTATGTTTAGTGCTTGCTGTACTTGGACGAGGATGGGGCCGAGCACCATGAGCTGTCAAGTGGCTACCGTGGCCCCATGAGCCAGCCGGCGACCGCTCGGTCCAGCGTCTACGGGCAAGGGCGCCGGTTGTTGCTCGCCTCGGCGCGCGAACTGTTCGCCGACCGCGGATACAGCGGCACCTCGACCCGGGACATCGCCGAGCGCGCCGGGGTGAGCGAGCCCATGCTGTTCCGCCACTTCGGCAGCAAGGCGAACCTGTTCCAGGAGGCGGCGGTCGCGCCCTTCGTGGAGTTCATGGACACCTACATCCAGGACTACCGGAGCCGCGAACGCCTCCGGCTCACCGCCGACGAGGAGGGCCACCGGTTGTTCGAAGGGCTGGTCGGGGCGCTGCGGGAACAGCGCGAGCTGCTCATCGCCCTGATGTCCGCCCGTCCGGCCGACCAGCCCTTCGACGAGGTGTCGCGACAGGTCCGGCAGGCCTTCGCGCACCTGCTCGAGCTGTTCGAGGAAGTGGTGGCCAACGAGTCGCGGGAGCGCGGGTTCACCGACTTCGACCTGGCCGCCTCGGTCCGCGCCATGTTCGGCATGGCGCTCTCCGTGGCGCTGCACGGCGACTGGCTGGGCCTGGGCGAGCCGGTCAGCCACGAGCGCATGCTCGCGGCGATGACGACGATGTCGGTCAAGGGACTCGGCGTCCCGCCCGGCTGAACAGTAGAGTCCAGGGCAGGTCACGGCGTTAACCGGCGGAGACGGCACACATGGACGTGCGCACGCTCAAGTACTTCGTGCTGGTCGCGGAGGAGGGCAGCATCCACGGTGGCGCGCGCCGGGCGATGGTGGCGCAGCCGGCGGTTTCGGTGGCGTTGAAGAAGCTGGAACGCGACGTCGGCGCCCCGCTGTTCGAGCGATCCCCGCGCGGGGTGGAGCTGACCGGCGCCGGGGCGGCCCTGCTGGGGCATGCCCGGCAGATTCTGCGGGCGATGGAGGACGCGCGGCGTGAGGTGCGGGGGGCGCAGGCCCAGCCGGCGTTCACCGTGGGGCTGGTGTCCGGGCGGGTGTCCGCCGGCGAGCTGACCGGCCTGATCCTGGACGCCTTCCAGAAGAGCCGGCCCGACCTGCGGCTGCGGGTGCGCGAGCTGGACTTCGTCGAGCAGTACGAGGCGGTGCTGGACGGCAGCGTGGACGTGGCCGTGGTCCGCTCGCCCTACCAGGACGAGCGGCTGGTGATGGAGCCGCTGTTCACCGAGCCGACCCTGTTGGTGGCCAGCACCGACCACCCGTTCTCCCGGCTCGCCGAGGTGCCCGTGGACGCCGCGTTGAAGGAGCGGTTCATCGACGTGGTGCGCACGCCGCGCCAGTGGCGGAACTTCTGGAGCCTGGCCGACCTGCGCAACGAGCGGGCCCGCTCGATCCCGTCCCGGGCGGTCGGGCTGATCGACTACTCGGTCGACGTGATGCGCAACTCCGTGGTCAGCCCGATGGCCCAGAGCGCGTGGCGGCTGGGCGGGCTGGGCGCGCCGATGCTGCGGCCGGTGAAGCTGGTCGGCGCGCCGCACAGCGTGATCGGGGTCGGTTACCGGGTCGGCCACGGCAGCGACGGGGTGGACTCGTTCGCCTCGGTGGCCCGGTCGGTCACGCGGCGGTTCATCGGGATGGTCCCGGACGGCGTGCTGGCCACCCGGGCGGGGGACAACGCCCGGTAGACACCGCGGGAGGCGTGGGATAACGAGACGGTATTACCCGTGGGCCTCGGCACGCGGTCAGACTGCGAGGAACCGACTTGGTGGGAGTGACTCATGGCTGAGCAGCCGGATTGCGACGTGGTCGTCATCGGTGCCGGGTTCTCCGGCCTTTACGCGATGCACGAGTTGCGTAACCGGATGGGCCTGCGGGTGATCGGGCTGGAAGCGGCGCCCGACGTCGGCGGCACCTGGTACTGGAACCGCTACCCGGGCGCCCGCTGCGACATCGAGTCGATCCACTACTCGTATTCCTTCGACGAGCAGTTGCAGCAGGACTGGACCTGGAGCGAGCGGTACTCCGCGCAGCCGGAGATCCTGGCCTACCTGAACCACGTCGCCGACCGGTTCGACCTGCGCCGCGACTACCGGTTCGGCGTCAAGGTCGTCTCCATGGAGTGGGACGACGATGCCCGCCACTGGCGGGTGGGTACCGACCGCGGACACGAGATCCTCACCCGGTTCGTGGTTGCCGGCACCGGCAACGTGTCCATCCCGAAGGAGCCGGAGTTCAACGGCCTGGAGTCGTTCAACGGCCCGGTGTACGCCACGCACGCCTGGCCGCACACCGAGCCGGACCTGGCCGGTAAGCGGGTCGGCATCATCGGCACCGGGGCCAGCGGCATCCAGGCCATCCCGAAGCTGGCCGAACGGGCCGGGCACCTCACGGTCTTCCAGCGCACCCCGAACTTCGCCACCCCGCTGCGCAACCGGCCGTCCGACCCGGAGGAGGTGGCGCGGACCAAGGCGAACTACCCGGGGGTGCGGGCGGCGGCGCGCGACTCGTTCCTCGGGGTGCCGTACCGCCGGCCCGAGCACCTCGCGTTGGAGGTCGACCCGGAGCACCGCCGGGCGACCTACGACCGGGGCTGGCAGACCGGCGGGTTCGCCATCCTGATGGAGTCATACCGGGACCTGCTGGTCGACGAGAAGGCCAACGACACGGTCGCCGAGTTCACCCGCGAGCGCATCCGGGAGCGGGTCGCCGACCCGGCCGTGGCCGAGATGCTCTGCCCGGACGACCACCCCCTCGGCACCAAGCGGCTGCCCATGGAGACCGACTACTACGAGACCTACAACCGGGACAACGTCACGCTGGTGAACGTCAAGCCGAACCAGGTGGAGGCCGTCACGCCGACCGGGCTGCGGCTGGCCGACGGCACCGAGTACGACCTGGACGTGCTGGTGCTGGCCACCGGGTTCGACGCGTTCACCGGGGCGCTGACCCGGATGGGCGTGGTCGGCCGCGAGGGGCAGAAGCTGAACGACGTGTGGGCCGCCGGCCCGGTCTCCTACCTGGGGCTGATGACCCACGGGTTCCCGAACCTGTTCACCATCACCGGCCCGGGCGCGGCCGTGGCGCTCTACAACAACCCGCTGGCCATCGAGGACCACGTGGACCTGGCCACCAAGGCGCTCCAGTACGTGCTGGACCACGGCCACCGGACCATGGAGCCGGACGCCCAGGCCCAGGCCCAGTGGCGCGAGGAGCTGAACGAACGGGCGCACGCCACGCTGTTCCCCCGGGCCGCCTCCTGGTACATGGGCGCCAACATCCCGGGCAAGCCCCGGGTGGTGATGATGTACGTCGGCGCGGCCGCCGAGTACCGCGCCACCTGCGCCGAGGTGGTCGAGAACGACTGGCGCGGCTTCCGGTTCGACTGATCCGGCTCACTCTGACGCCGTTCCGGGACGGTGGTGCCGGGCGTCGGCGGTGCCGGTTCAAGGCGGCTCGGACGGCGCGGCTGGGCGGTCTCCCGCCGCTTGCGTGCGGCCCGTTGCGCAGCCGTCGGGCACCCGGCTCCCTCTCGCTACGTACCGTAACGGCCGGCTCGGCCTTCGCGCGGGTCTGAGCTGCCGTCGTCCGCCGAGCGCAAGCTCAGTCCGCTTGGATCATGGAAAGCACCGGACTCAGCGTGCGCTCGGTGAAGCCGCCCACCTCGGAGGCCCGCCGTTCGGCCCTGCCCGACCACGGTCCGTAACCGAGGCACGGAAGCAGACCGCCTCAGCCCCTTAAACCGGCCCGGCCCAACGGAAGATCCACATCAACCTCACGCACCTTGTGGAGCCGGAACAGGGGCCTGGGGTTGATGTAGATCTTGACCGCATGCGTAGGACGCGGCGGCCCCGCCTGCGGCGGCCCCGCCGGGGGCGGCGACACGTTTCCGGTGCGGTGTCAGGCGGCGACGCCGGCGCGGCGGACCGCCTGGCGGAGCATGAGCGGGATCAGGCGGCGGTGCAGGGGGAGCGCCGCCGCCCAGAGGGGGCGGGCCAGTGCCCTGTGCAGCCGGACCTTCGAGGTGATCACCGCGTGCTCGGCGGTGTTGTGCAGGATCAGCTCGGCGTCCAGCAACGGCGAGGAGGTCGCCAGCCGGATGGCGTCCTCGTCCACCTCGGCGATCCGCCAGCCCAGCACGTGCTCCGCCGAGCCCGGCGCACCCAGCCGCAGGCCGAGCCCGGCCCGCCAGCCGAACCGCAGGAACGCCCGCAGCGGCTTCGGCGCGTCCTCGTACACCACCCGCGCCCACCGCTCCGGGGTGTACGGCGGCCGGCGCGCGACGCGCGCGGCGAACTCCTCGGCGTAGTGCCGCATCCCGTCCTTCTTGATCTAGCGCCGAAGGCGCTGGCTGAGCACGCGCCCAGTTAGGCGCATGCGGGGGGATCTAGTGCAGTGACTGGTCCGGCGCGGTCGCCGTGAGCGAGGTGAACCGGACGGTGAGCCCGGCCCGGGTAGGGGCGCACACGTACGGCCCGGCGGTGGCCGCCGCGTCCGGCGCGAGCGGGGCCAGCCGGAACATCCGCCACGGGCCGTCGGCCACGCGCGCCCGGAAGGTCACCGCGTCGCCGGAGCGGCTGGCCCGGATCGTCACCTCGCGGCCGGCCCACTCGGGCACCGGGGCCAGCGACCAGTCCGAGTGATCCCGGGTGACCACCGCGCCCAGCTGTGGCGCCCCGTCGGAGTGCTCCACGCCGGCCTTGACCCAGTTCCGCTCGTCCACCCGCACCAACAGGCCGGCCTGGTCGAACTGCTCGGTGTAGTCCAGCGCGAAGGCCACCTCCAGCGCCGATCCCGGTGGGAACCCGGCGAGCAGTGCGTGCCCGTCGTCGTGCACGAACCCGTAGCCGGTGGTCCGCCAGAAGTCACTGCCCTCGGCGGCGGTGACCAGCAGGTCGTCGCCGTCCGGGCGCACGCCCGGCGGCGGGTTCAACCAGCGGCCCTCGCTCCACGGGATCACCCGTCGGATGCTAGTTGGAGTCCGCCGGGTGGTAGGTGCCCAGGTCGTCGGCCTGGGGCGGGATGTTGCAGCGGCCGCCGGCGAAGATCGGGCCTTCGGTCACCGGCTGGTCGGCCGGTGGGTCCACCTGCGCGGGCACGTTGCCGGTGAACTCGTTCTCGCAGGCGTCGGTGGCGGCTTTGGTGCCGTCCTGGCCGCCGATCCACATGTCCAGGTGGGTGTCCGCGCCGGCCGGTGGTTTCGCCGCGCCGGAGTCTTCCACGATCACGTAGCGGCGCACCGTCGGCAGGTAGAACTTGGTCCCGGGCGGCCAGTCCATCGCGCCCTCGTGCCCGGGCACCGCGACGGTGATCGGGTCGGCGAAGGTGCCGGTGCCCGCCGCCCGCTGGTGCAGCACCGGCTCGCCGACGGTGGACGAACCCGGCGGCGTGTTGTCCTGCCAGGAGTAGCCGGTCAGCCAGATCGACAGCTGCCGGGTGCCCGGCGCGGGGGCCTGCTGGCGGGGCTCGGGCGCGCCGGCGCACCCGCTGACCAGCACGGCCACCGCGCCCAGCGCCGCGAACGCGCCGGCCGTGAGGCGTTTCGAAGGGGTCATTCGCCCCAGTGTGAGCGGGGGAAATGTGTGTTTGCTGTGCCGGTGCGCAGCGGTCTCAGCGTTCCCGGTCCAGCCAGATCCGCGCGGCGGCCACCCGGTTGGGGGCGCCCAGTTTGCGCAGGATGTTCTTCACGTGCGACTTCACCGTGCCCTCGGAAACCACCAGTTTGCGGGCGATCCGCTGGTTGGTCTCCCCGGCGGCGAGCAGGCGCAGGACGTCCACCTCGCGGCGGGTCAGCGTCTCGCCGTGCGGCCCGGTCAGCAGCGTCTCGCCGTACCTGGGTTCGCCGAGCCTCGATGGTTCGCCGAGTTTCGTGGCGTCGCCGAGTTTCGTGGGACCGCCCGCCGGCAACGAGGACCCGAACCCCGGCGCGGTCGCCAGGTTGCCGAGCTGGCCGAGGCCGGCGGCGATGGCGTTCAGCCGGTCCAGGGCGGCCAGCCGCCCGGTCACCTGGCTGAGCCCGGTGGCGTAGGCGGTGAGCATCCGGCGGTCGAACTCGTCCGGGTCCCGCCGCTGGTAATAGAGGTCGGCGTGCAGGAAGCCGACCACGCGGTCGCCGATGACCAGGGGCGCCGCCGTGTAGGACCGGGAGCGGGAGGACTCCGCGATCGCCCGGTGCAGGTCGGCGGCGCGGTGCTGCACGTCCCGCACCACGATGCCGACCCGGCGGCGCACCATCTCGGTCTCGGGGAGGCGCCCGTCCAGCAGCGGCGGGTTCGCCCCGCCGGCGGCCAGGATCTCCCGTGCCCAGTCCGCGTCCCGGTCCACGTAAACCTGCTCGGCCACCCAGGCGGAGTCCTCCAGCCGGGACACGATGCCCCGGTCGAAGCCCAGCTCGTTGATCGCCCGCGCGGCCGCGCCGAGCAACTCCTCGCCGGTGCGGCACCCGGCCACCAGGTCCAGCGCGTCGCCCACCCGGTCCAGGGCGGTGTCCCGGTGGCGCAGCGCCTCACGCTCCAGGGCCTGGTCCAGGTCGCGCACCTGGCTCAGCAGCACCAGATGGTCGGGTTCCACCCGGTGTGACGCGGAGGTGAGCAGCTCCCGCCAGGCCAGGTCCAGCGCGACGCGGGCGTCCCCGACCGTCACCAGGTCGTCGGGCGCCGGCAGGTCGGGCAGGTCCAACCCGGCGAGCAGCGCGACGACCCGATCGCGGTGTTCGGTGGTGAGCGGCGCCATCGTCAACTCCGGGCACTACGCCGTTGTAGGTCGAGCCGTTGTAGGTCGAAACCGTCACAGTACTTCGGCCTGGTCGGCGTGTCGCCTTCAGCGTTTGTCACTTCACCAAATGTCGTTAGGCTGACGGAGGTGCAGCGAAGCAGCGAACGGATCCTCGTGACCCACACCGGCAGCCTCCCCCGCACCCCGGAGATGCGCGCGGTGTTCGCCGGTGAACGCCAGGTAGACGCGGCCGAGCGGGCCGAGCTGGTGCGGTCCGGCGTCGCGGACGTGGTGCGCCGGCAGCTGGACGCCGGCGTCGACGTGGTCAACGACGGCGAAACCGGCAAGGAGAGCTACTCCACCTACGTGCGGGAGCGGCTGACCGGCTTCGACGGCGAGCCCGAGTCGGTGCTCTCCCTGGCCGACCTCAACGCGTACCCGGGCGCGCGGGACAAGTTCATGCAGGTCACCGGCAACGACGTGGCCGAGGTGCTCGGCCCGCCGGCGTGCTCCGGACCCATCGCGGTGGCCGACCCGGATGCGGTGGACGCGGACATCCGGAACCTGCGCGCGGCCGCCGAGGGCACCGGGGCGACCGAGCTGTTCCTCTCCGCCGCGTCCCCCGGCGTGATCGCCTCCTTCTTCGCCAACCACCACTACCCGAACCGCGAGGCCTACCTGTTGGCGCTGGCCGAGGCGATGCGCCACGAGTACGAGGCGATCGCGGCCTCCGGGATCATCCTGCAGCTGGACTGCCCGGACCTGGCCATGTGCCGGCACGTGCTGTTCGACCAGCTCAGCCTGGAGGAGTTCCGGAGCCAGGCCCGGCTGGCGGTCGAGATGATCAACCACGCCACGGCGAACATCGACCCCGACCGGATGCGCATCCACCTGTGCTGGGGCAACTACGAGGGGCCGCACCACCTGGACGTGGCGCTGGCGGACATCATCGACGTGGTGCTGCGCGCCCGGCCCAACGGCATAGTGCTGGAGGGCGCCAACCCCCGGCACGAGCACGAGTGGCAGGTGTTCACCGACGTCGAGGTGCCCGAGGGCAAGGTGTTGATGCCCGGCGTGGTCGACTCGACCAGCAACTACATCGAGCACCCCGAGCTGATCGCGCAGCGCCTCACCCGGTACGCGGACGCGGTCGGGGCGGAGAATGTACTGGCCGCCACCGACTGTGGGTTCGCCACCGGCGCGCGCATGTCCGCCGTCGACCCGGACATCGCCTGGGCGAAGCTGCGCGCGATGGCCGAGGGGGCGCGGATAGCCAGCCAGCGGCTCTACAGCCGGGTCTGAGCTGGGAATTAGCGAGGCTGCCGGCCGAACGATGGGCGCGTAAGGACGGACGCACCACCACTGTTTTTCAAGAGCCGCTCTGGCCGGCAGCCTTACTTATCACAACGAACAGTAACGAAGACGGTTACGGGCTGTTGACAACTCAATCCGGCAGGGAGTCCCAGAACCGCCTCAACGCGGCCGCGCCGCGCTTCGGGTCCTGCACCATCCACCAGTGACCGAGCCCGTCCAGCACCTCGATCCGTGCGCCGGCCCGTTCGGCCGCCCGGCGGATCATCTCCTCGGTGCCGACGAAGTGGTCCTCGGTGGCCCGGATCTCCAGCCCGGGCCGAGCCCGGGCCGCCTCCAGGTTCCGGCCGGCCTCGCTCAGCGCCGGCTGCGCGGCGTCCCGGTAGAGCAGCAGGATGGCGCGGCCCATCTCGGCGCCCTGCCCGTCGGCCAGCTCGCTGGCCACCTCGGCGTTGATGCCCAGGTCGACCATGCGCGCGGTGCGGTCGGCCGGCGTCCCGCCCATCATGGTGTCCACCAGCTCCTCGCCGGCCCCCGGCTGTTGCCAGATCTGTGCGAGGTCGTGCCACACGTAGTCCGGGTCGAACACGCCGACGATGTCCGACGCCCAGCTGCGCAGCAGGTCGGGCCGGTGCATCGCCACGTTCACCACGTGGCCTCCGCCCCAGTCGTGGCCGACCAGGTCCACCGGCGCCTCGAACTTCTCCAGCTCGGCGATCAGCCAGTCGCGGTACTCCAGCATGGTCGCGCCGAAACCCTGAGGCAACGGCGCGCCGAAGCCGGGCGGGGAGAGGCAGACCACGTCGTCGGTGCCCAGCGCGTCCACCAGGGGACCCCATACCGCTTCGGTCTCGGGATTTCCGTGCACGAATACCACCGTCATGAAGGCATGATTGCACCATCACGGGCATACCGCGCGGTCGATTTCGGGAGAATTCCGGAAGAGGGCTGCCAGCCGCGACGAAAAGAGGGAGGCAGCCCTCTTCCGTCCGGGGAGTCCGCTATGGCCTGACGAAAAGGCGGCCGACGAAAGAGGGTCCTCGGACGTCGTTGACCTGCATGGTGTGGATCCGGTACAGCAATCGTTCCAGGTAGGTAAACATCCGGTGCCCTCCTCTCGGCAATCTCGGGCAGCCGTTGTACCGATCCTGGTATAGGGCCACTAATGTGTCAACGTCCGGAACGCTAAGCCTTGGTCAAGGACTCTTGTGCAGGAAACGTGGGATATAGCGCTGAACGTGGTGCTGGCGGTGGTCGGGCTGCTCGGCGGGGTCGCCGTCTCGCACTTCTACTACCGGCGCGGGGGCGCCGCGCGGCACCGGCTGGAGATCGGCATGGTGGAGCTGGCCCGGATCGACCCGGCCGCCGTGGGCGTCCGGGCGGAGATCAAGATCGGCGCCCAGGTGGTGACCAACCTGGTGGTGCTGGAGATCTCGGTGCGCAACGCCGGCCAGCTGGACCTGGACCTGCACGACGGCGCCAATGACGAGGCGCTGCGCGACCGCCGCCCGCGCATCGAGCTGCCGGCGGGACTGCGCGCGCTGGCCGGCCCGTGGAACCCGGACGGCGCACCCCACGGCGCGGACGTCCGGGTGGCTCGCCAGCTGCTGGACGGCCGGCAGCTGTTCCACCTGCACGTGCGCACCCTCTCCGCGCGTACCGAAGTGGTCACCAGGGTGGTGTGCGCCTACCCGGAGTCCGAGGTCGGCCCGCCGCTGGAGGCCGACCAGCTGGCGTTCTACCCGGGATTCACCGCGCAGCTGGACGTGAGCCCCTCCGGGCTGCTCGCCCAGGCGCGCAAGCCCCGTGAGTGACCCCCGGACGGGTGCCTCGGCGTAGGCGCTGAGCAGGGGTTTGAGTAAGATGCGCGGCAGACGCGCCAGGCCTTCAACATCACCTGCGACCGGGATGATCGCGTAACTCGTCCCGACCGTAATCGTTAACGCAGATAACAAACGTCACACGGGCGGAGCAGCGCTGTGGTTCGTTCAATCGGGATGGTGGCGGCCGTTGCCGCGGCCGCTCTGGCGATCATCGTCGGGGTAATCGCGTTCAACGCCCACCGGGCGCAGGACCAGGCGCGGCCGCCGGGTGGCGGCGGCCAGGCCGGCGTCCCCGGCCACAGCCTGGCGAGCTTCGAGATGAACCAGTACCTGCCCGAGGCGCTCCGCCCGGCGGCGCCGCCCGCGCCGGTGGAGGCCGCCGGCCCGGCCCCGGTCGTCTCCCGCGCCACCCCGTCCGGCGGCGCGGTGGCCGCACCGCCGCCCCCGGCCCGCGGCTGCAGTGGCAGCGGCATCGTCGGCGGGTTGCTCAACGCACTCGGCCTCGGCGTGGGCTGCTGAGCCCGTCCGCCGCCGGCGGCGGCGCGGCTGTCTCAGCCGGTCCGCCGTTCGGCATATTGCCGCCGCTCGGCCGGGTGATTGCCAATTAAGCTCGAACCGTGGCAGCGGTGGCCGGCACCCCCGACCCGATCCGCCCGATGCTCGCGTCCGACGGCGCGATGCCGAGCGGTTCGCGGTGGGCTTTCGAGTTCGTCTGGGACGGGCTGCGCACGCTGGCCTACCTGGAGCCGGGCCGGGTGTGGCTGTACAGCGCCACCGGCCGGCCGATCACCGCCAGCTACCCGGAGTTGGGTGCGCTGGCCGGACTGGCCGACCGGCACGGCCCGCTGGTGCTGGACGGCAAGATCATCGCGCTGGACCAGCTGCGCCGGCCGAGCGCCCGGTTGCTGCGCAAACGGATGAGCAACGCGTCGCCGTCGCCCGCCCTGCTGCGCCGCGTACCGGTGCGGTTCTACCTGCTCGACCTGCTGCGCGCGGAGGGCGACGACCTGACCGACACGCCCTACCAGCGGCGCCGTGAGCTGCTCGGTGAGCTGGACCTGAGCGGCGTCCCCGCGCAGCTGCCGCCGTACTTCGTGGACACCGACGGGCAGACGGTCCTGCACGAGGCCACCCGGCACGGCCTGGCCGGCGTGGTGGCCAAGCGGCTGGACTCGCGCTACCAGCCCGGCCGGCGTTCCCGGGCCTGGGTGCAGACCTTGCCCCGGCACACCCAGCAGGTGGTCGTCGGCGGCTGGCAGCCAGGGGAGAACGGTGAGCTGGCCGCGCTGCTGGTCGGCGTGCCGGATCGCCACGGCCTGCGCTTCCTGGCCCGCGTCAGCTCGGGCTTCACCCCGGTCGAGCGCCGGGAGCTGACCCGCCAGCTGGCCGAGCTGGCCCAGCCGGACTGCCCGTTCGGCACACCGCCCGAGCCGGCCGGCCAGCGGGACACGCACTGGGTGTCCCCCCGGCTGGTCGGGGAGATCTCCTACCGGCGGCCGGACCCGGGCAGCCGGCCCAGACAGGCCAGCTGGCAGCGGCTGCGCCCGACCGTGCACCCGGCCGGCGTCGGCGCGGCGCCGTGGCTGACCGTCTCGGACGAGGTCGTGGTGGCCGACCCGGCGGCCGGGGCGGACGATCTCGCGCTGTTGAACGAGGCGGTCCGGCTGGCCCAGGCGGAGCTGCGCGCGGAACGGGCGCGGATCTCCCAGCACTTCCTCTACAACGTGCTCACCACCATCGCCTCCTACATGCGCACCGACCCGCCGCGCGCCCGTGAGCTGCTGCTGGACTTCGCCGAGTACACCCGTTACTCGTTCCGCGGCGAGCAGATCAGCACGCTCGGCGCCGAGCTGGCCAACGTGGACCGCTACCTGGCGCTGGAGTGCGCGCGCTTCGGCGAGCGGCTGACGGTGAAGCGGGACGTGGCCGAGGGGCTGGAGGACGTGCAGCTGCCGTTCCTCGCGGTGCAGCAGTTGGTGGAGGCGGCCGTCCGGCACGGCATCGAGGGTATGCCGCGCGGCGGCACGGTGACGGTGACCGCCGCGACGCTCGGCACCGAGTGCGTGGTCACGCTGAGCGAGGACGCCACGGTCGTTTCGGACGCCCGGGAGCCGTCCTGGCTGACCGAGGCGCTGTCCGACGTGCGGGACCGGTTGCGCGCCGCACCCGGTCCGGCGGCGGCCGCGCTGGACGTGAGCCTGCCGGCCGACGGAGGGACCATGGTCACCCTGCGCCTGCCCCGCCCGCAGGGCAGACTGGAAGCGTGATCTACGAGATCAGGGAGTACACCACGGTCCCCGGCCGGATGCCCGCACTGGTCAAACGATTCAACGAGCACACCCTCGGACTTTTCCAGAAGCACGGCATTGACCTCGACTTCATCTCGCTCACCGGATTCGGCGACAACACCGGAAACGAGCTGGTCTACGTGGTCCGCTTCGAGGACTACGGTGACCTCGAGCGCAAATGGGCCGCGTTCCAGGGCGACCCGGACTGGCAGGCCGCCAAGGCGGCCAGCGAGGCCGACGGCCCGATCGTGGCGAACATCAGCCGCCGGATTCTCAGCCCTTCGGCGTTCGAGGCGGCCCAGTGAGCCGGCTGGAAGCGAACGGCCGGTGGGTGGATGTCGACGGCATGGACAACGTCCGCGACCTCGGCGGGCTGCCCCTGCGCACCGGCGGCGTGACCCGGTCCGGGCAGATCCTGCGCGGTGCCCGGTTGGCCGAGCTGACCGAGTCCGGCACCGAGCTGCTGGCCGAGAAGTACGGCATCCGCCTGGTGATCGACCTGCGCTCGCCCCGTGAGGTGGACCGGGACGGCCCCACGCCGCTGGAGCGGGCCGGCGTGCGCACCGAGCACCTCTCCGTGCTCCCCGAGGGGCAGCGCCCGGTACCCCGCGAGGACGAGGACCCCAAGCTGTTCGCCTACCGGGGCTACCTGAACCACCGGCCGGAGAACGTGCTCGCCGCGCTGCGCCTGCTCGCCGACCCGGAGAACGGCCCCACGGTGGTGCACTGCGCCGCCGGCAAGGACCGGACCGGGGTGATCTGCGCGCTGGTCCAGGAGGTCGCCGGCGTGGAGCGGGACGCCGTGGTGGACGACTACGCGCTGTCCAACGAGCGCCTGCCACAGATCCTGCGCCGGCTGGCCGTGGTGGAACCGGGCATCGACGTGGACAACCCCGAGCTCTACCTGTGCCCGCCGTCCGTGATGGCCGCCCTGATGGCGGAACTGGACGCCCACGGCTCACCCGCCACCTGGCTCAAGTCTCGAGGCCTCACCGACCAGGAACTGACCACCCTCCGCACCCGCCTCACCTAACCGGCGAGTCGGGGATCTGGGTACGGCGAGTCGGGGATCCGGGTACGGCGAGTCGGGGATCTGAGTACGGCGAGTCGGGGATCTGGGTACGGCGTCGGCCGGCCCGGGGCCATCATCGCCGGAGGCCGGTAGCCGGTTCGCACGTCGACCAACCGACGCCATACCCCATCTCCACGCCCGGCCCCGTACCCCAATCCCCGACTCGCCGTACCCCGATCCCCGACTCGCGGGGTGTTCGGGCGTGATACGGGGTGGGGTGATTTGGGCGGCAGGTTACCGGTGAGTATGCGAAGCTGGTCACATGGACCTGAGCTACAGCGCCGAAGAGGAGAAGTTCCGCGAGGAGCTGCGCGGTTGGCTGGGCGCGCACATCCCGGAGGAGTGGACCAGGCCCGGGTTCTGGGGGGCGCTGCCGTCCGAGGAGAGCTTCCAGATGCGCCGCGACTGGGAGCGGGAGAAGGCGCTGGCCGGGTTCGCCGGCATCCAGTGGCCCACCGAGTACGGCGGGCGCGGCGGCACACCGGGGATGAAGGCCATCTACGACGAGGAGATGGTCAAGGCGCACGCGCCGACCACGGTGAACCCGCTCGGCCTCACCTTCCTAGCGCCCACCGTGATGGCCATCGGCACCGACGCGCAGAAGAAGGAGATCATCGGGCCGATGCTGCGCAACGAGGTGATCTGGTGCCAGGGCTTCTCCGAGCCCGGCGCCGGCTCCGACCTCGCCGCGCTGTCCACGAAGGGCGTGAGGGACGGCGACGACTTCGTGGTCAACGGCCAGAAGGTGTGGACCACCAACGCCGTGCACGGCGACAAGATCTTCACAATGGTGCGCACCGAGCCCGGTTCGGAGAAGCACCGGGGCATCTCCATGCTGCTCATCGACATGGACCAGCCCGGCGTGCAGGCCCGCCCGCTCAAGCAGATGAGTGGGGCCAGTGAGTTCGGTGAGGTGTTCTTCACCGACGCGCGGGTCCCGGCCGCCGCCTGCCTGGGCGACATCGGCGACGGCTGGCGCACCGCGATGCTGCTGCTCTCCTTCGAGCGGGGTGCCTCCGGCATCGCGCAGTACACCGAGTTCCGCCGGCAGTACGACGACATCGCCGCCGTGGCCCGGGCACTCGGGCGCGATAGCGACCCCGTCATCCGCAACAAGCTGGCCAAGGTGCTCACCGACCTGGAGTGCCTGCGCTACCACGCCATGCACGTGCTCACCCAGGTTGAACAGGGCCGGGACCTCGGTTTCGAGGCGTCCATGACCAAGCTGATCTGGTCGGAGACCTTCCAGGACCTGTGGGAGGTGTTCGACGACGTGCTCGGCCCGGACGCGACGCTGCGCGAGCCGGTCGCCGGGCTGGACCTGGCCGCCCTGCACGGGCAGGCGATGTGGTCCCGGTCGGTGACCATCTGGGGTGGTTCGTCGCAGGTGCAGCGCAACATCGTCGCCGAGCGGGTGCTCGGCCTGCCTCGTTAGTGTCGTGGAAACGATGTCTTCTTGCCCGTCTTCGGCGCCCAGCCGGCGCCTCGCCGCGTTGTCGTCGTCGCACTTAGCTCCGCTACGCACTCCTCCGAGTTAGACACCAGCCTTGCGATGCATCCGCCTGGATCACCGAATCCGGGCAAGGAACATCGTTTCCACGACACTAGAAGGAGCGGCATGTTCTTCGCACTCACCGATGACCAGCGAGACTTCGACAATGTCGTGCGCGACTACCTGACCAGCGAGTTCGACCTGGAAGCGGTGCGCCGCGTGGTCGAGGACCCGGGAGGGGACGGCCACCCGGAGCCGCTGTGGCGGGCCATGGGCGAGCAGGGTTGGCTAGCCGTGATGGTCCCCGAGGAGCACGAGGGGCTCGGGCTGGGCCTGGTGGACGCGCAGGTCATCGCGCGCGCGTTGGGCGCGGGCACCGCGCCGGGGCCGTGGCGGGGCACCGTGCTGGCCGCCGAGGCGATCCGGCTGGCCGGTTCGAACTCCCAGCGGGAGCAGTGGTTGCCCAAGCTAGCGACCGGCGCGGTGGCCGGCGCGCTGGCGCTGCGCGGCACGTCCGAGTCGGGTTGGCCGGCGGTGGAGTACGCCGGGGTGGCCGGGCTGATCGTGGTCGCGGACGGCCCCGGCCTGCGCCTGCTCCGCGCCGACGAGGTCACCGTGGCCAGCCAGGAGACCTTCGACGGCACGACAAGGCTCGGCTCGGTCAGCCTGGCCGACAGCGCCGGGGAGCCCCTGCCGGGCGCTACCGCCGAGGTGTTGGAGGCGCTGCACGCGCGGTCCGCAGTGCTGATCGCCGCCGACCTGGTGGGCAACGCCCGCGAGGCGCTGCGCCGCACGGTGGACTACGACCGGGACCGCCGGCAGTTCGGCGTGCCGGTCGGCTCCTTCCAGGCGCTCAAGCACGACCTGGCCGACCTGCACATCGCTGTGACCATGGCCGAGCACGCGGTGCTCTACGCCGCGCACGCGCTGGACACCGACCACACCGACCCCGCCACCGGCACGGCCACCGCGCTGGCCGTTTCGGTGGCCAAGGCCAAGGCCAGCGAGACCGCCGCACGGGTGACCGGCGCGATGATCCAGTACCACGGGGGCATCGGGTACACCTGGGAGCATGAGGCGCACTTCTTCTACAAGCGGGCCAAGCGCCTGGCCGGGGTCGGCGGCACCGTGGACGAGCAGCGAGAACGCATCGCCGAGCTGACCCTGGGCTGAGCCGTGGCACGACCTTCACCCAGGGATTGGCTTGCCGCCTAACGACCTCGTCACAAGGTGAGTGAGCGGGCTATGGCGAATCGCGGAAATGTCTGTGTAGCGCGCTACCGTTGCTCCTATGGGGAGCGGAACCGCAGTGGTCGATGATGTGCGACTGTCCCTCGGCCTGTACGACGTTGGCGAAGCTGCGCGCCTGGTAGACCTACCTGAGCAAACGTTCCATCGGTGGGCGAAGGGCTACTCGGGTGGGGCGCCGCTGCTGCACATGCTCGACCGGGACGCTCGTCGCGAATCGTCCGTCCCTTTTATTGCCCTGGCCGAGGCATGGGTGCTGAACGGACTCCGCAAAGCAGGCGTGAAGCCACACAAGATCCGCCCGGGTCTGGACGAGCTGAAACGCCAATTTGGCGACGAGTACGTCCTGATGGCTCCTGAACTGGCTACCGATGGGGTAGACCTTCTGTGGGACTTCTCCAAGACCACGAGCGGCGCGGGCCTGATCGAGGCGCGCACCGGCCAGCAGGTGATGCGTGCGATAGTCGCGGACTACCTCAAGTACCTCAACTTTGGTTCTGACCGTCTTCCGGTGAGCCTCAAACTCAAAGTCGCCATGCCGTCCGAAGTCGAGGTCAACCCGAATCATCAGTTCGGTCGGCCGTACTTCGTTGGCAGTGGCACCCGTCTGGCGGACGTAGCGAACATGATCAAGGCGGGTGAGGACGTTGAGACGGCCGCCGAGGAGCACGGGATCACCGTCGACGACGCCCGCGCCGCCGCCCGCATCCTCCTGGGCCACGCCGCCTGAGTTCTACCTCGACGAGAACATCACTACACGGGCAGTCCGGCGCCTACTCTTGGGCCTCGGATACACGGTGCATACTCCGGCTGGGTTGTTCGGAACACGCGAAGCCGCGCTCAGCCAGGATGACGAGGTCTGGCTGGCGCGGGTCGCTGGAACTGGCTGGGCAGTGATTAATCGAGACGTCAGCATCTCGCGTAAGCCCGACGAACTCGCTGCCTACCAGCGCGCGGGGGTCCACATGTTCTATCTGCCCGGTGAGGCGAAGGTCGCCGAACTCGTGCACCTGATGGAAGCCAACCTTGCCGCGATCGGCACCGAAACCATGGGCAGGCAGCCGCGGCTGTGGTACGTGAAGCCAAGCGGGCTTGAAGAAATCCGATTCTCGACACGCAGCAGGTGAGTGGCGGCCTCATCGACCAGCCCGCCAGGAACTGCTTGCGCCGCGAGGACCCGGTGAACGTTAGCGGCCACCGCATTAGGCTCGTTCTGTGCGATTGAACCCGTTGACGGTCCAGGTGGCCGACTCGCCGATCGGCATGGCGCAATCTCTGGTCGAGCACCGGGCGAAGAAGCGCGACCTGCTGGACCTGGCCCAGGCGGCACCGCGGTACCCGGCCGCGCCCCAGGTGCTCGAGCACGTCGTGGCCACCGCCCGCGACCCGCGCGGCGGGGAGTACGTGGTGAACGTGGCCGGGCTGCCGCACCTGCGCGAGGCGTTCGCCGCCGATCTCGCCGAGGCGTACCGGGGGCCGGTGCGGGCCGAGCACGTGTTCGTCACGGCCGGCTGCAACCAGGCTTTCTGCCTGGTCGCGGGCGCGCTGGCCAGGCCGGGCGATGAGTTCATCCTGGTGCTGCCGTACTACTTCAACCACGACATGTGGCTGCGCATGAACGACATCCGGCCGGTCTACCTCGACCCGGGCGACGAGCGGCTGCCCACCCCCGAGGCGGCGGAGGCGCTGATCACCGCGCGGACCCGGGCGATCGTGGTGGTGACGCCCGGCAACCCGAGCGGCGTGGTCGTGCCGCCGGACCGGATCGCCGCGTTGGCCGAGCTGGCGGCGCGGCGGGGCATCGCGCTGATCCTGGACGAGACGTACCGGTCCTTCCGGGACACCGACGAACCGGCGCACGCGCTGTTCGCCGACCCGGGCTGGGCGGAGACCATGATCAGCCTGCACAGCTTCTCCAAGGAGTTCGCCATTCCGGGCTACCGGGTCGGCGCCGTGGTCGGATCCCCCGAGCTGAGCCGGCAGTTGGCCAAGCTGCTGGACTGCGTGGCGATCTGTGCGCCCCGGATCGGCCAGGAGGCGGCCTGGGCCGGCCTCACCCGGGCCCGGGAGTGGCGGAGGGAGCGGGCCAGGGAGATCGCCGACCGGCGGCACTGGTTCGGCAAGCTGATGGCCGAGCGGCCCGGCGGCTTCGAACTGCTGTCCGTCGGCGGGCTGTTCGGCTGGCTGCGTCACCCGTTCGGCGGGTGGGCCACCGAGGAGGTGGTGCGCGAGCTGGTCGTCGAGTACGACACGCTGGTCATCCCGGGCAACGCGTTCCTGCCGGACGACCGGGGCACGCTGCGGATCAGCCTCAGCAACGCCGACCGGGCCGAGCTGACCGACTTCACCGAGCGCCTGGCGGCAGCCGGGGCGTACTAGACGTCGACCCGCGCGTCAGACGTCCACCCAGCCGCCGGAACGCCAGTACTCGCCGTCCTCGCGGTCCAGCAGGCTCTCGTCGACCAGGTAGCGGCGCAGCGTCACGTAGTCCACCGGGCCGTTCTGCGTCCACGCGCGCAGCAGCACGTTCACCTCGCGCTCCCGGTACCGCACGCCGGGCTGGAAGATCGTGGCCAGGTGCTCCAACACGATCCGCCGCCTCGCCCGGTGCGCCGGCAGCCCGACCAGCCGGCCGCCGCTGACGAACGTGCGCACCAGCCGTTCCACGTCGGGATCGGCGTAGCCGTGCGACTCCTCGACCCTGGTCGACGGGCTCTGCTCCTGCCGGGCCTCCCGGGCGGCCTCGGAGAACACCTCGAGCCGCGGCATCAGTCCGCTCGGCGACTCCTCGACCAGGCCGCCGCCGTGCAGCCGGTTCAGCGCGGTGGCCACGGACCGGGGCGCCAGCCCGGTCGCCTCGACCACTTCGGTCCGGCTGCGGGCGCCGAGGACGAGGGCGGCGAGCACCCGCAACCGCTCGGGTTCGGCGAGCAGGCCGAGCAGCTCAGCGGCGTTCACGTCGGCCGAGGGTACTCAACGATCTTGAGACCGGTGAGCCCCGTGGGCATTACGGGCGGATGTTTCGCGAGGATACGGCCGGTTTCCGGTGTGATCACGCTACAGTCCACCGATGATCTCCTGGCGTGGGCGGGCGGCGGTGGCTGTGGCGGTGGCCGTGGCTCTGGTGCTGGCCGGTTGCGCGGGCGGAGCCCAGCCCGGGGTGGCCGCGCCGCACGGCACGCAGGACATCAACCCGCGCGACCCGGCGACCCTGCGCGACGGCGGCACGCTGCGGCTGCCGCTGGACAACCTTCCGGTCAACTACAACTACAACCAGACCGACGGGCACGAGGACCAGACCCACGACGTTCTCTGGGCGCTGATGCCGCGTGCGTTCGACGAGTCCCCGGACGGCGGGGTCACGCTGAACACCGACCTGCTCGAGGCCGCGGACCTGATCTCCAGCAACCCGCAGGTGGTGCGCTACCGGATCAACCCGAAGGCGGTGTGGTCCACGGGCCGGCCGATCACCTGGGAGGACTTCGCCGCGCAGGTGCGCGCGAACGACGGCTCGGACCCGACCTACCAGTTCAGCGACAAGACCGGGTACGTGGACATCTGGCGGGTGGGGCCGGGCGCCACGAGCAAGGAGGTCGTGGTGACCTTCCGCAAGCCGTTCGCCGAGTGGCGCGGACGGCTGTTCAACGGGCTCTACCCGGAGGAGTTCAACGCCGACCCCGCGCTGTTCAACGCCGGCTGGACGCAGCGGCCGGAGGTCACCGCCGGGCCGTTCCGGGTGGAGTCGATCGACCAGACCGCGAAGACCATCACGTTGGTGCGCAACGAGGGCTGGTGGGGCGCCCGCCCCCGGTTGGAGAAGATCGTCTGGACGGTCACCGAGCGCACCGCGCTGGCCGACCGGCTGGCCAACAACGAGATCGACGCCTACGAGATCGGGTCCAGCACCGACCTGTTCGAACGCGCCCGCGCGATCCCGGGGGTGGCGGTCCGGCGGGCGATTCCCAAGCAGTACTACCACGTCACCTTCAACGGGGCGCCCGGCGCGATACTGGCCGACCGGGCGCTGCGCCAGGCCATCGCGCGGGGCATCGACCGGGCGGCGATCGCCCAGCGGCTGGTCGGGCGGATCGTCGGCCCGCCGACGCTGATGGGCAACCACATCTACCCGATCGGCTCCACCGGTTACCGGGACAACTCCGGCGGGTTCGGCTTCGACCCGGCCGCCGCGCAGCGGGAACTGGACGCGCTCGGCTGGTTGCGTCCCTCGCCCGGCGCGGTTCGGGTGAAGGACGGCCGGCCGCTGCGGCTGCGGTTCGTGGTGCCCAGCGCGAACCCGATCTCCGAGCAGGTCGGCAAGATCGTGCTGGACCAGTTGGCGCGGCTCGGGGTGGAGGTGGTGATCGACGCGGTGCCCACCGCACGGTTCTTCGTCGACTTCGTGAACGTGGGCAACTTCGACCTCACCGCGTTCCAGTGGGTCAACACCGGCTCCCCGTTCAGCGACGCGGCCGGGCTCTACCAGGAGCCGCGCGATAGCGACATCGGTGGCAACTTCGGGCGCATCCACGACCCGGCGATCAGCGCGAAGTTCGCCGCCGGCGTCGGAGAGCTGGACGACGCCAAGCGCACCGAACTGGGCAACGAGATCGACAAGCTGATCTGGGACGAGGTGCACCACATCCCGCTGTTCCCGCAGACCGGCGCCTGGGCGGTCCGCGACACGCTGGCCAACTTCGGCGCCCGAGGCCTGGCCGACCCCGACTACGCCCGCACCGGCTTCACCCCCTGACCCGCTGGCGCTGGGCGAACCGGCGCTGCTTGGCCCGCGAGCCGCAGACGCGCATGGAACACCACGCGCCGGACCGGTTCTTCGACGTGTCGTAGAAGACCTCCCGGCAGAACGGGTCGCGGCAGGCCTTGAGGCGCGACCAGTCCGCGCCGCTCGCGGCGGCAGCCAGCACCTCGCCGAGTAGCCCGCGAACAGTGTTCGCGTCGCCGGCGGGCCGCAGGGCCGGCGCACCGTCCGGGAAGTCCACCCGCAGCGGGATGTCCGCGGTGACCGCCGCCAGGCGGCGCAGCGCGTCCGCGTCCTCGTCGACCGCGCCGCCGTTGTGGCCGGCCAACACCGCGCGCAGGCCGTCCCGCACGGCGATCACGTCCGCCCACTCCGCCTCGGTCGGCACGTCGGCGCCCACGAGCCGGCCGTGCGCGCGACACCAGGCGAGCAGTGCGGCCGGGGAGGACAGCGCGTCGGCGTTCTTGGCCGGGTTCGCGCTGATCCGCCGGGTGTTCACGAAGTCCTGCACCAGGTCGAACGGTGCCGGGGCGGGCTGACCGGTCATCCCCTCATCTTACCGTCTAAGAGGCTTGACTGGTTAGTTGCAAACCAGCTATACAGGTTTGATGGTTAGAAACCGATGGATTGCGGCCGTGGCGGTGGTGGTCACCGGACTGAGCCTGCGTTCGGCGGTGAGCAGCCTGGGCGCGGTGCTCGGCCAGGTGCGCGCCGCGTTGGAGATGAGCGCGAGCACGGCGGGCCTGCTCACCGCGCTGCCGGTGGTGTGCTTCGCCCTGTGCGCGGCGGTCACGCCGGCGTTGTCCCGGCGGTTCGGGAGCTACGGGTTGCTGCTCGGAGCGATCGCGGCGATCGCGCTGGGCCTGGCCGGGCGGGCGGTGGCGCCGTCGGTGCCGCCGTTCCTGCTGGGCAGCCTGCTCGCCCTGGTCGGCATCGGGGTGGCGAACATCCTGCTGCCGGCGCTGGTCAAGCGGTACTTCCCGGACCGGGTCGGGTTCATGACCGGCGTGTACTCGATGAGTGCGGTGTCCGGCGTGGCGGTGCCGGCGGCCACCACCATCCCGCTCGCGGAGGCGCTCGGCCACGGCTGGCGCGGTGGCCTGGCGATCTGGGCGGCGGTGGCGGCCGTTGCGCTGCTGCCCTGGCTGATCGCGCCTCGCCCGGGGGCCGATACCTACCGTGGGCCGAGTGGTACCTCAAACCCCGACTCACCGTGCACGAAACCCCGACTCGCCGTATCCGGATCCCCGACTCGCCGTACCTCGATCCCCGACTCGCGGGGCCGGGGGGAGGGGTTGTGGGGGAGTCGGACGGCTTGGGCGTTGACGGCGTTTTTCGGGTTGCAGTCGACGGGGTCGTTTGCGTTGATGGGGTGGTTGCCGGAGATCTTCACCGCGGCGGGGGTGAGCGCCGGCCGGGCGGCTGGGTTGCTTGCGCTGACGGCCGCGCTGGGGTTGCCGGTGACCTTGGTGTTGCCGTGGTTGGCGGCCAGGGATCCGGGGTACGCGCGGCTGTCGGTGATCGGCGTTTCGGCCGCCGGCATCGTTGGCTACCTGGGGCTGCTGCTCGCACCCGGCGGGGCGCCGGTGCTCTGGGCGGTGCTGCTCGCCGCGACGCACGGCGGCTTCGCGCTGGCCGTCACCATGATCAACCTGCGCAGCCGGCGACCGGAGGTGACCACGGCGTTGTCCGGGTTCGTGCAGACCGGCGGCTACGCGCTGGCCGCGACCGGTCCGCTGGCCGTCGGGGTGCTGCGCGACCTCACGGAGTCGTGGGCCCCCGCGGTGCTGACCCTGGCCGGAGTGCTGGTGGTGCAGCTCGTGGTCGGGCTGCGCGCGGCGCGTCCCGGGTTCGTGGACGACGAGCGCGCCCGGCCCGAGGCTCAGTTCATCCAGCCGGCGCGGATGTAGTCCCAGTCGCCGAGGCCCTTGGCGCCGAAGTTGGCCAGCTTCTCCCGCACCGCGAACGCGCCGGTCTGCGGGTACAGCGGGATGTTGTGCACCTCCTGCCAGATCAGCTTGTCGATCTCGTTGCCGATCTCGATGCGCTTGTTGTCGTCCAGTTCGGCGAAGCCCTGGCGGTAGAGCTCGTCGATCCGGGGGTCCCAGATCCGGCTGAAGTTCTGCCCGGTGTCGTTGCCCTTCGGTGACTGGTAGACGTTCAGGCTGTTGGAGAAGGATGCCGAGCTGGACACCCACTGGAAGGTGGTCAGGTCGAAGTTGCCCCGGTTCACGAACTCGTCGAAGAACGCGTTCGGCGGCACCGCCTCGATCACCACCTGCACGCCGATCTGCCCGAGCTGGTCGAGCACGGTCTTCGAGGTGGCGTCGGACGGCGGGTTTCCGGCCGGCACCACCATCCGCAGCCGCAGCGGCCTGCCGTCCTTGGCCCGCACCGCGCCCGGCGCCGGGCGGACCCAGCCGAGCGCGTCCAGCTCGGCGTTCGCCGCCGCCTGGTCGAAGGGGAACGCGGTGTTGTCCCGGTAGCCCTTCGAACCGACCGGGTAGATGTGGTTCCCCATGGGCACCAGGTTCGGCACGATCTGGCCGACCAGCCGCTGCGCGACCGCCTTCCGGTCGACCCCGCGAGCGATGGCCTGGCGCAGCCTCAGGTCGGAGAGCACCGCCCCGGGGGCGCCGTTGAAGGTCAGGTGCGGGTACTGCTTGGGGATGGCCTGCCGGATCCGCACCCCGGGAATGCCCTGGGCGCGCCGGAACAGGTCCACGTCCGAGCCGATCTCGTAGGTGTCGATCTCGTTGTTGGCCAGGCGATCGGCCCGGGCGCGCCGCTCGGTGACGGTGAAGATCACCCGGTCCAGCTTGGGCTTGGCGCCCCACCAGCGCTCGTTGCGCACCAGCGTGAGGGTCTTTGCGGTGCGGTCCACCACACCCACCTTGAACGGCCCGGCCGTCTCCCGGGGGGCGAGCAGCCAGCCGGTGTTGAACACGGCCGGGTCGTTGTTGGTCTCCTTCGGGTACAGCAGGTAGAACAGCTGCTGCCACTCCGAGTACGGATGGGCGAAGGTGACCAGCACGTCCTTGTCGGTCTCGCCCCGGTCCACCTTGGCCACGTCGGCGTAGCCCGACTTGTCCCCGACCTGGTAGGCCTGGTTGGCGGCGCTGCTGGCGCGCACCTGCGCGGCGAAGTCCTCCCAGTCGATCGGCCGGCCGTTCGACCAGACCGCGCGGTCGTTGATCCGGTAGTGCACCACCTGCGGGTTGGTGGAGACCAGCTGGGCCGAGGTGACCACGTCGGTGTTCAGCCGCTGGGTGCCGTCCGGCGCGTCCTCGAACACCTGCGGCATCAGCGCGGCCAACACCGACTGGGTCGCGTTCTCGTGCCCGTCGACGTGGTTGTAGTTGTAGTTGGTCGGCAGGTTGTCCAGCGGAATGCGCAGGTCACCGCCGTCGCGCAGGGTGGCGGGGTCCTGGGGGTTCACGTCCTGGGTGCCGTGTCGCGGGGCTTCCAGGCGCCCGCCCCCGCCGGCACATCCGGCCAGCAGCAATGTCGCGGCGGCTAGCACCGCCGCGACCCGTGAGCGGCGAGTGTGGCTATAGCCATACAAATCACTCACGAGGCGAAGCCAATCGCCGAGTAGTCCACCTCGGTCAGCCCGGGGGCGCCGAAGTTGGCCAGGGAGGTCCGGACCGCGTAGATGCCCGGGTCGGCGTACAGCGGCAGGCTGTGCACCACCGTCCAGATCAGCTGGTCCACGCCGTCCGCGATGGTGGCGCGCTGGGTGTCGTCCGGCTCCTCGGTGGCGTCCCCGAGGTCGTCGTCGATCTGCTGGTTGTAGATCCGCCCGTAGTTGGCCGCCAGGTCCGCCCCGACCGGCTGGTAGAACCGGGGCCGCGCGCTGGCCAGTGGGGTGTTGGACGTGCTGCCGCCGGCCAGCAACAGGTCGAAGTTGCTGGTCCGCATGGCGACGTCCTTGGCCGGCCCGAGCAGCGGCTGCGGCACCACCACGACGCCGATGCGGAACAGCTGTTCCCGCAGCTCGGCCGCGATCACATCGCCCACCGGGTCGCCGGCCGTGGTGACCAGCCGCAGCTGCAGCGGGGTGGCGCCGCGGAACCGGCGGTCACCGCGCTTGACCCAACCCAGCGCGTCCAGGTCCTGCCCGGCGGCGGCCGAGTCGTAGGGCAGCACGCCGGAGTTGTCGGTGTACCGCCACGAGTTGGCCGGGAACAGGTGGTTGCCCAGCTGCTTCGCGTTCGGCGCCACCTGGCCGATGACCTTCTTGGTGATCGCCTGCCGGTCGATGCCGCGCGCGATGGCCCGGCGCAGCTGCACGTCGGCGAGGACGGCGCCGGGGCCGCCGTTCACGATCAGCTGGTCGTAGCCGCGCTCGGTGGCCTGCCGGATGACCAATCCCGGGGTGGTCTGCGCCCGGCGCAACCGCTCCCCGCTGGACTCGATCGGATAGAAGTCGATCTCGTTGCGCAGCAGCGCGTCCGGCAGGTCGTTGGGCGGCACCACCTTGAAGGTGATCTTGTCCAGCTTGGGCCGGGGACCCCACCAGCGCTCGTTCCGGACCAGCGTGACCGTGTTGGCCAGCGCGTTGACCTCCTGCACCTTGAACGGCCCGGCCGTGGTCGGGATCTTGCGCAGCCAGCCGGTGTTGAACACCACCGGGTTGGTGTTGGTGGACGCCGGGTAGAGCGGGCTGAACAGCCCCTGCCACTCCGGGAACTGGTCGGCGAAGGTCACCACGACGTGCTTGTCGTCGCTGCCCCGCTTGACCGAGGCGATCTCCCCGTAGCCCTGCTCGCGTACCGCCTGCTCGCCGGGGACGGCACCGGTCAGCGCCTTCCACTGGGCCTCGAAGTCGCGCCAGGTGATCGGCGTGCCGTCGCTCCAGGTGGCGGCCGGTTGGATCACGTAGGTGACCGTCTGCGGCAGCTGGTTGGTCAGGTCGGCGGACACCAGGTACTCGGTGTCCAGCTTGGGCTTGCCGTCCGGAGCGGTGCGGAACGTGCGCGGCATCACCGCGTCCGTGACCATCTCGGTCTGGTGCGAGGTCCCGGTCGGCTGGTACCGGTTGAAGCTGTCCGGGATGTACTCCAGCGGCCAGCGCAGCTCCCCGCCGTCCCGCAGCTCGGCCGCCGTCATCGGGTTGATGTCAATCTTGCCGGCATAGGCGCTGGGCAGGGCCGGGCGGTCCGCCCCGCCGTCCCCGCACCCCGACAGCACCAAGGCCGCCGCCGCGATCACTACCACTACTGCCCGTCTCACTTGGTGAACCCCATGTCGGTGTAGCTGTAGGTGGCGAAACCCTGTGCCCCGAAGTTCGCCAGGTTGTCCTTCGCGGCCACCACCGCCGGCCGGGGGTACAGCGGTAGGTCGTGCATGTTCCGCCAGAGCAGCTGGTCGATCCGGTCGCCGATCTCGGTGCGCCTGGCCGGGTCCAGCTCGGTGACCCCCTCGGCGAACAGCCGGTCCACCTCCGGGCTGGCGATCCGGCCGTAGTTCTGCCGGACGTTGTTGCCCAGCGGGCTGGAGTAGATGCCCAGCGAGCTGGTCAAGGGGGTGGGGGTGTTGCCCCAGGCGAAGCTGAACAGGTCGAAGTTGCCCCTGGTCAGGTTCGTCGTGTACTCACTGCCGGGGAACGGCGTGAGCTCCACGGTGACGCCGAGCTGCGCCAGCTGGTTCTGCACCGTCTTGCACAGGTCGGTGTTGGCCTGCTGGTCGTAGAAGCCCAGCCGGAGCCGCAGCGGCCGGCCGTCCTTCTGCCTCGGCGCGCCGGGCGCCGGCCGGGTCCAGCCCAGCGAGTCCAGCTCGCGCTCGGCGGCGGCCGGGTCGAACGGGAGGGCGGCCGAGTTGTCCCGGTAGTCCTTGCTGCCCAGCCGGTAGATGTGGTTTCCGGCGGTGTGTGCCTGGGGCACGATCTGGCCGATCATCCGCCGGGCGATGGCCTGCCGGTCGATGCCCTTGGCCACCGCCAGCCGCACCCGCTCGTCGGACAGCGCCGCGCCGGGCGAGCCGTTGAACGTGAGCTGGTTGTAGTACTCCGACGGGCTGATCCGGATGGCCACTCCGGGGATGCCCTGGGCGCGGCGGAGCAGGTCGACGCTGGAGCCCACGTCGTAGAAGTCGAGCTCGTTGTTGGCCAGCGCGTCCGGCTGCGCGGCCTGGTCCATGGCCCGGAAGATGATCGTGTCCAGCTTGGCCGGAGCGCCCCACCAGTTCGGGTTGCGCTTGAGGGTCACCGTCTTGGCCGTCTGGTCGATCGCGTCCACCACGAACGGCCCCGCGGTGACCGGCATCGACGTGGCCCAGCCCTTGTTGAACGCGTCCGGGGTGGAGTAGTGCGACGCGGGATAGAGCGGCTCGAACAGCGCCTGCCATTCGCCGACCCGCTTGCCGAAGGTCACCACGGCCTGCTTGTCGTCGGTTCCGCGCACCACCGAGGTGACGTCCTCGTAGCCCACCGTGCCGGCGGTCTGGAAGGCCGGGTTCTTCCCGTTGCTGGCCCGCCAGAACGCCTCGAAGTCCCGCCAGGTGATCGGCGTCCCGTCGCTCCAGGCCGCCTTGGGGTTGATCGTGTAGGTGACCACCTGGTTCGGCTCGGTGGCCGTGACCCGCGCGTCGGTCAGGTAGTCGGTGTTGATCCGGAAACCACCGTCCACCGTGCCGGGGAACAGCCTCGGCATCACCGCGCCGACGATGTCGCTGGTCTCCGCCACCGTGCCGTCGAGGTGGTTGTAGTTGTAGTTGGTGGGCAGCGCCGGAATCGGCCAGCGCAGCGTGCCGCCGTCGCGCACCTGGTCACGCGGCTTGGAGTTGATGTCGTTGCCGCTGGCCTGTTTGTCCGGGGACAGCCGCTGGCCGGTGCCGCCACCGCACCCGGACAGCGCCAGCGCCGCCGCCAACACCAGGGCGAGCAGCGCCCCACCGTGCCTGTTCCGTCCCGGGGTGACCTTGAGCACGGCGATCAGGATAGGTCCAGCGGTTTTCCGGCAGCCCGGCCGGTTACTTCTGCCAGCCGATGGTCTCCGGCGTGGCGACGTAGAAGCGGCCCGCGCCGTAGTTGGCCAGGCCCTGCTTCACCGCGTAGATCGCCGGCAGGTTGACCGTGGGCATGACACCGTAGGTGGCCAGCGCCGCCTTCTCCGCCTCTGCGCCCCGCGCGTACTGCTCCTCCGGGGTGGGCAGCGTGTTGACCGAGCGGACCAGCGCGTCGTTCTTCGGGTCGTTCAGCCCGGACTTGATCAGCCCGGTGTTCGAGCACCACATCTGGCAGATGTAGGCCAGGCCGTACGGGTCTCCCTGGCTCACGCCGGAGTAGAACATGTCGAACTGGCGTCCGGTGACGATCTTCGAGTAGTCGGAGGACGGTACCTGGCGGATGTCCAGCTGGATGCCGACGTTCTTCAGCATCGCGGCGGTGCCGCCGGCCACCGCCTTGCCCACCACGTCGTCGCCGGTGTTCACGTAGGTGAAGCGCAGCGGCTGGCCGTTCTTCTGCCGGAACCCGTCCGGACCGGGCACCCAGCCGGCCGCGTCCAGGTCCCGTTTCGCCTGCTCAGGGTCGTACCGGATGACCTGGTCGAAGGTGTTCTGGTAGCCCTTCTGGAAGGGCAGCAGGTTCATCGAGCCCTGCGGGTCGGCGGTGTAGTCCAGGCCGTTGAAGTGGAACTTCACGATCTGCTGGCGGTCGATGGACTCGAAGACCGCCTTGCGCACCCTCGGGTCGGACAGGATCGGGCTCTGCCCGTTCAGGGTGAAGAAGTCCAGCTGCAACGAAGGACCCTTGCGGATCTCGGTGCCGGGTTGCGTCTTCACCTGGGCGTAGTCGTTCTGGCTGTTCACCGCGACGATGTCCAGCTGGCCGTTGCGGAACGCGTTGATGGCCGCCGAGGACTCCATGGTCAGGAAGGTCCGGGTGTCCAGCTTGCCCCGCTTGCCCCACCAGCGCGGGTTGCGCTCGAACACGATGGTGCCGTTCTGCTGGTCGAACTTCTGTATCTGGTACGGACCGGCGCCCCACTCGTTGTGCGGGTTGTTGATGTAGCCCTGGTTGTACACCTTGGGGTCGGTGGCCTTGGGGTTGAGCAGCACGTTGAACAGGCCGGGCCACCAGACGTCGATGCCGTTGAAGGTGATCACGGCCTGCCGGTCGTCCACGCCCCGGGTGACCGAGGCGATCCGGTCGTAGCCGTCGGTGGAGCTGACGAAGTAGGCCTGGTTGCGGCCGTTGCTGGTCTGCCAGGTGGACTCGAAGGAGCGCCAGTCGATGGGCGCGCCGTCGTTGTAGGTGGCCTTCGGGTTGATCGTGTACGTGATCCGGGTGTTCCCGTTGACCGTGTCCTGCTTGACGTCGGTCAGGTAGTCCGGGTTGTACACCGGGTCGCCGTCGGCGGTGAAAGTGATCAGGGTCGGGTTGTACCAGCGCCACACGTTCAGCGTGTACAGCGTGCCGTCGGTCTGGAAGGTGTTGAACTGCGGGGTGATCTCGGTGATGGCCGTGGTCAGCGAGCCGCCGTCCTTCAGGCTCTCGTACGGCTGCGGGTTGAACTGGGTCTTCGCCGCCAGCGACGCCGCGGTGTCACCCCCCTCGCCGCTCCCGCCGCCCCCGCAGGCGGCCAGCGCCATGGACAGCGCGGCGACCGCCGCGAGCGCGGCACTCCTCTGCACGATGTGCTTCATCGGTTCCTCATCTCCGGCCGGGTGGGGGAGCGTCAGCGGAAGTGACAGGCGTTGAGCTGGTCGACTTCCGGGCTGCCGGTCAGGGCGGGGGTCTCGGTGGCGCAGCGGGTGCGCCGGTCCTCGGTCAGGGTGGGGTGCAGCGGGCACCGGCTGACGAACCGGCAGCCCGGGGCGGACTCCGTCGGGCTGGGCAGGTCGCCGCGGAGGATGACCCGTTCCCGGGTCCGCTCGACCGCCGGGTCGGGCACCGGGATGGCGGACAGCAGGGCCTGGGTGTACGGGTGCTGGGGCGCGGCGAACACCCGGTCGGTGGCGCCGATCTCCACGATGCGGCCCAGGTACATCACGGCCACCCGGTCGCAGATGTGCCGTACCACCGCCAGGTCGTGCGCCACGAACAGGTAGGACAGCGCGAGCTTGGCCTTCAGCTCGTTCAGCAGGTTGATGACGCCGGCCTGGATGGACACGTCCAGCGCGGACACCGGTTCGTCCAGCACCAGCAGCGAGGGCTCGGTGGCCAGCGCGCGGGCGATGCCGATGCGCTGGCGCTGCCCACCGGAGAAGGCGGTGGGGAAGCGGTCGGTGTGCTCGGGGTCCAGGCCGACCAGCTCCATCAGCCGGTCCACCCGCTCGCCGATGACCGCCCGGTCGGTCTCGCCGACCGCGCGCAGCGGTTCGGCCAGGATGTCGAACACGGTCAGCCGAGGGTTCAGCGCGCCCACCGGGTCCTGGAAGACCATCTGGATCCGGCGCCGCAGCGCGCGCTCGGCGTCGTGGTCGCGCAGGTCCGCGACGTCGACGTCGGCGACCCGGATGTGGCCGCGCTCGGGCGGCCGCAGGTTCATGATCTCGATCAGCGTGCTGGTCTTGCCGCACCCGGACTCGCCGACCAGGCCGAGCGTCTCGCCGCGCCGGATGTCCAGGTCCACGTCGGAGACCGCGTACACCGAGCCCACCCGGCGTTTCAGCAGGCTCCCGCTGTACAACGGGAAGGTCTTGGACAACCCGGCCAGCTGGAGCACCGGCGGGCGCTGCTCGCGCGGCCGGGCGGCGCTGCCCTCGGCGACCGGCGCGGGCACCGGGTAGACCGGCGCGCCGCCGATCCAGCCGTCGCTGATCTCCGGTGCGCGCAGGCAGGCCACCGCGTGTGCGTCCCCGACCAGCTCGGGCTCCCGCTCCGCGCAGTCGTGCACCGCCACCGGGCAGCGGGGCTCGAACGGGCAGCCCGGCGGCAGATCGATGAGCAGCGGCGGGTTGCCCCTGATCGGCACCAGCGGCGCGCGTTCGGCGGTGTCCACCCGGGGCACCGCGCCGAGCAGGCCGATTGTGTACGGCATCCGGGGCCGGGCGAACAGCTCGTCCACCGGCGCCTTCTCCACCGGTCGCCCGGCGTACATCACCATCACCTCGTCCGAGGTGCCGGCGACCACCCCGAGGTCGTGGGTGATCATGATGAGCGCGGCCCCGGTCTCCGCCTGGGCCAGCTTGAGCACCTCGAGGATCTGCGCCTGCACGGTGACGTCCAGCGCGGTGGTCGGCTCGTCGGCGATGATCACCTGTGGGTCGTTGGCGATCGCCATGGCGATCACCACCCGCTGCCGCATGCCGCCGGAGAACTCGTGCGGGAAGGACCGCGCGCGCACCTCGGGGTTCGGGATGCCGACCAGGTCCAGCAGCTCCACGGCGCGTTTGGCGGCCACGTCCTTGGCCAGGTCCTGGTGGATGCGCAGCGCCTCGACGATCTGGTCGCCGACGGTGAAGATCGGGGTCAGCGAGGACAGCGGATCCTGGAAGATCATGCCCAGCTGCCGGCCGCGCACCTCGGACATCCGCTCGTCGTCCAGCCCGAGCAGCTCGCGGCCGGCCAGCGTGATCGACCCGGAGACCGCCGCGTACTCCGGCAGCAGGCCCATCACGGCCAGCGAGGTCACCGACTTGCCCGAACCGGACTCGCCGACGATGCCCAGTGTGCGGCCCGGGTAGAGGTCGAAGTCGACGCCACGCACCGCGTCCACCCGGCCGGCCTCGGACGGGAAGGAAACCCGCAGGTCGCGCACGGACAGGAGCGGTGCCGTCACGCCAGGCCGCCCGACTGGGACATCGGGTCCAGCGCATCCCGCAGGCCGTCGCCGATCAGCGCCATGGACACGGTCAGCAGGGTGACCAGCGCGGCCGGGAAGTAGAACAGCCAGGGTGTGCTGGAGAGCGTGTTGGCGCCGTCGCTGAGCATGGTGCCGAGCGAGACGTCGGGCAGCTGCACGCCGAAGCCGATGAAGGAGAGCCCGGTCTCCGCCTGCACGGTGGCCACCACGCCCAGGGTGAACGACACGATCAGCAGCGAGCTGATGTTCGGGATCAGGTGGCGCAACACGATGCGGAACGAGCTGACCCCCATGAACCGGGCCGCCTGCACGTACTCCCGCTCGCGCAGTGAGATGGTCAGCGACCAGACCACCCGCGCGCTGAGCATCCAGCCGAACACGGTGAGCGCCAGGATCAGCGTCCGCCAGTCGCCGCCGGCCTTCTGCGAGACCAGCGCGAGGATCAGGAAGGACGGCACCACCATCAGGAAGTGGATGGTGCCCAGGATGATCTTCTCCGCGCTGCCCCGCAGGTAGGCCGCCGCCGCGCCGACGAACGCGGACACCAGAGTGGTGAGCAGGGAGACGGTCAGCGCGATCACCAGCGACCGCTGAAGGCCGTGCACCGCCTGCGCGAACGTGTCGTTGCCGGCGCCGTTGGTACCGAACCAGTGCTCCGGGGACGGCGCCGAGGTCAGGTTGGCGAAGTCCACGTCGGCGTAGGTGTACGGCGTGAGAAACCCGCCGAACAGCGCGAACAGCACCAGCAGCAGCAGGATGGCCAGGCCGGCGACCGCCGGGCGGTTGCGCATGAACCGGCGGGTGTACAGCCGCCCCCGGCTCAGGTGCCGGTTCGCCCGCTGGGTCACCTCGCCCGGCGCGCTCGCCTCCGGTGACTGCCCGAAGGTGGGCCGCAGCTCGGGAATGTGTGTGGTCATACGGTCACCCGCACTCTCGGGTCCAGTGCCACGACGGCGAGGTCGGCCAGGATCGCGCCGACGGCGGTCATCAGTGCGCCGAAGGCGGCCACGGCCACCGCGCCGTGCACGTCGTTCTTGCTGATCGTGGTGATGAAGTACTGGCCCATGCCCTGCCAGGCGAAGATCGTCTCGGTGATCACCGCGCCGGTGAACAGCGCCGGGATGGCGAACGCGATCGAGGTGGCCACCGGGATCAGCGAGGTGCGCAGGCCGTGCCGGCGGATCGCCCGCTGCCGGGTCAGCCCCTTGGCCCTGGCCATCCGCACGTAGTCGGAGTTGATCGTGTCCAGCAGCAGCGACCGCTGGAGCATGTGGTAGCCGGCGTAGTTGATCACGGTCAGCGCGATCGTGGGCAGCACCAGGTGCTGCAGCCGGTCCAGAACCAGCGGCCAGAACCCGGACACCGTGGGGGACTGCGCCCCGGCCACGAACAGCAGCGTGGTGCCCACCGACTGGTTCAGCGCGATCGCCAGCAGCACCACCGCGAGGCCGGCCACCACCACCGGGATGTTCAGCGTGATGATGGAAAGTCCCTGGTGGAAGCGGTCCGCGAGTCGGTACTGCCGGGCCGCGGTGTACACCGCCAGCGCGATGCCGATCACCGCGGAGAGCACCAGGGACAACAGCACCAGCTGTGCGCTCACCCCGATGCGGAAGGCGATCTGCCCGTTCACGCTCTCCCCGATCGGCGAGGAGCCCCAGTCCCAGTGCCGGACGATCCCGTTCACCCAGTGCCACCAGCGCTCCGCCAGCGGGGTGGACGGGGCCAGGTTGTACTGGGCCAGCGAGGCGTCGATCTGCTCCGGCGAGCGCGGTGGGCGCAGCTGCAGGTAGTTGGCCCTCGGGTCGAGGAAGAGGTTGGCCAGGAGGTAGGTCAGGTTGGTGGCCACCACGATCATCAGCAGCCAGCCGACCGACTTGCGCAGCACGTACTTCAGCACGGCGTCAGACCACCTCCCGCACCCGGGAGTGGTGACAGGCCACCAGGTGGTTCCTCGGCGGCGGAGCCGCTTCGGGGCGGGCGCCCAGTTTGGCGCCCGACGGGGACACAGCGCCTTCCGGTGCGGTGTGCGGCGGCTCCTGGTCGGTGCACAGCTGCTGGGCCAGCGGGCCGAGCGTGACGTAGAGCGGGCAGCGGGTGCGGAACCGGCAGCCGGACGGCGGTTCGGCCGCATTGGGCAGGTCACCGCGCAGCAGGATGCGCTCGCGGCGCCGCTCCACGGCGGGGTCCGGGATCGGGATGGCGGAGAGCAGCGCCTGGGTGTACGGGTGCCTCGGCGCGGCGAAGACCTCGTCCACCGGGCCGGACTCGACCAGCTTGCCCAGGTACATCACCGCGACCCGGTCGGCCAGGTGGCGCACCACCGACAGGTCGTGCGCGACGAACAGGTAGGCCAGGCCGAGCCGGGTCTTCAGCTCGTTCAGCAGGTTGATCACGCCGGCCTGGATGGACACGTCCAGCGCCGACACCGGCTCGTCCAGCACCAGCACCTTGGGCTCGAGCGCGAGCGCGCGGGCGATGCCGACCCGCTGGCGCTGGCCGCCGGAGAACTCCGCCGGGTAGCGCTCGGCGTGCTCCGGGCGCAGTCCGACCAGGCGCAGCAGCTCGCTCACCCGCTGCGCCTGCCGGTCGGCCGGTACGCCGTGCACCCGCAGCGGCTCGGCGATCACGTCGCCGATGGGCATCCGGGGATCCAGAGCGGCCATCGGGTCCTGGAAGACCACCTGCAGGTCCCGCCGCACGGCCCGGCGGGAACCCCGGTCCAGCCCGGCCACGTCCCGCCCGAGCACCTCGATCGCGCCCTGGGACGGCTTGCCCAGCCCGAGGATCTCCATCAGCGTCGACGTCTTGCCGCACCCCGACTCGCCGACCAGCGCGAGCACCTCGCCGGCGTGCAGCTCGAAGCTCACCCCGTCCACCGCGCGCATCGTGCCGACGCGGCGGCGGATCACCGCACCCTTGCTGATCGGATAATGCTTGTGCAGGTCAGTGACCCGGAGCACGACATCCGGTGCACCGTTTGTTGCTTTTTTCCACGCAGAGCCGCTCTGCGTGGAAATTTGCGACGCCTCGGGTTCGCCGGTCGTCGGGATGCCGAAGATCTCGGCGGCGTCCGGCTCGTTCCGGCGCAGTTCACCGGCCCGCCAGCAGGCGGCGGAGTGCTGGCTGTCGGTCTCCAGCGGCGGTTCCTCGTGCGTGCACTGGGGCACGGCCAGCGGGCAGCGCGGTTCGAACGGGCAGCCGGGGTCGGGGTCGACCATGGCCGGCGGCTGGCCCTCGATGGGCACCAGCGGGGCGTGCCGGTCGGCGTCCAGCCGGGGGATCGAGCCGAGCAGGCCCAGCGTGTAGGGCATCCGGGGGTGGGCGAACACGTCGTCCACCGGCGCCGACTCGACGACCCGCCCGGCGTACATCACCTGTACCCGGTCGGCCACCCCGGCCACCACTCCGAGGTCGTGGGTGATCAGCAGCAGGCCGGCGCCGGTGAGCTCGCGCGCGGTGCGCAGCACGTCCAGCACCTGGGCCTGCACGGTGACGTCCAGTGCGGTGGTCGGCTCGTCGGCGATGATCAGGTCCGGGTCGTTGGCGATCGCGATGGCGATCACCACGCGCTGCCGCATACCGCCGGAGAACTCGTGCGGGAAGGCGCGCGACCGCTCACCCGCGCGCGGGATGCCCACCACGTCCAGCAGCTCGACCGCGCGCCGGGCCGCCTCCTGCTTGCCCAGCGTGCCGTGCACCCGCAGCGCCTCGGCCACCTGGTCGCCCACGGTGAAGATCGGGGTCAGCGCGGACAGCGGGTCTTGGAACACCATGGAGATCCGCTTGCCCCGGACCTTGGCCAGCTCCTCGTCCGAGCGGCCGAGCAACTCCTCACCCCGGAACCGGATCGAGCCGGTGGTCCGCGCCTGAGGTGGCAGAAGGCCCATCGTGGCCAGCGCGGATACCGACTTCCCCGAGCCCGACTCGCCCACGATGCCGAGCACCTCGCCGGCCCCGACCTCGAAGTTGACCCCGCGCACCGCGCGCACCGGTCCCGCCTCGCTGGGGAAGGACACGTGCAGGTCGGAAACCTGGAGGATCGGTTCGGTCACCGGCGGGCTCCGTTCTTCCGCCCGGCGGCCTTGGCCCGGCCGGCGGACGGGTCCAGCGCGTCGCGCACCGCGTCACCGAAGAAGTTGACCGCGAGCACGGTGACGATGAGCAACCCGCTGGGGAAGCTGAACAGCCAGTTGAAGGTCAGCGCGGACTCGGTGCCGGAGGCGATCAGCGTGCCCAGGGACACGTCCGGCGGCTGGATGCCGAAGCCGAAGAAGCTGAGCGAGGTCTCCGCCAGGATGGCCACGCCCACCCCGATGGTCACGTCGATGATCAGCAACGACGCCATGTTGGGGATGATGTGCTTGGCGATGATCTGCCAGGCCGGCATGCCCATGAACTTCGCGGCCAGCACGTACTCCCGCTCGCGCAGGGTCAGCGTCATCCCCCGCACGATCCGGGACATGATCATCCAGCCGAACGCGGACAGCATGAGCACCAGCAGCAGCCAGGACTTGCCCCGGAACGCCGGGCTCAGGATGGCCACGACCAGGAACGACGGCAGTACCAGCAGCAGGTCCACCACCCACATCAGTGCCCGGTCGGTGACCCCGCCGAAGTAGCCGGCCAGCGCGCCGACCACGGAGGCCACCGCGGTGGAGATCACCGCCACCAGCAGGCCGATGAGCAGCGACTTCTGCAGGCCGCGCATGCACTGCGCGAACAGGTCCTCGCCCAGCTTGGTGGTGCCGAACCAGTGCTCCGGCGACGGCGGCATGAGCAGCGCCAGGTCGTCCTGGGTGCGGTAGTCCCACGGGTAGAGCAGCGGCGAGACGAACGCGCCCAGGAACAGCAGCACGATCACCACCGCGCCGGCCATGCCCAGCCGGTTGCGCCGCAGCCGGCGCAGCACCAGCCGCCCGCGCCCGGCCGGCCGGCCGGGCGGCACCTCGGGCACCGCCACCGGGGCCGTGGACGGGCTCGACTCGGTCGCGGTCATGGGGCTCACCGCACCCGGACCCGGGGGTCCAACGCGCCGTAGAGAAGGTCGGACAGCCAGCCGGAGAGCAACACCAGCACCGCGATGAACAGCGTCACCGTGGCCACGATGTTCGCGTCCTGCGTCTGCACGCCGTAGACCAGCCAGTCACCCATGCCGAACCAGCCGAAGATGCGCTCGGTGAACACCCCGCCGGTGACCAGCAGCCCGAAGCCGAACGCGAACAGCGTGGCCATCGGGATCAGCGCGGTGCGCAGCCCGTGGGTGAACAACGCGCGGCGGCGGGTGAGCCCCTTGGCCTGGGCGGTGCGCAGGAAGTCCGAGCCGAGCACGTCCAGCATCGCGCTGCGCTGGTAGCGGCTGTAGTACGCGATCAGCGGCAGCGCCACCGCGACGGTGGGCAGCACCAGGTGTTGCAGCCGGTCCACCGCCAGCTCCCACCCGGTGCCGGAGAAGCCGGCCGTCGACTCCCCGTTGAAGTACAGGATCTGGGTGCCGGCCGCCTGGTTCACCGGCAGCCAGACCACCTTGAGCAGCGTGCCGATGACGAACACCGGCGTGGACAGGATCAGGAACGAGAAGAACGTGGACACGTGGTCGAAGATCTTGTATTGCCGGATCGCGGCGGTGACCCCGAGCAGCACACCGACGATCACCCCGATCACCGTGCCGACCAGGAACAACCGCAGGCTGATCCCGGCCCGCCGCCACAGCTCGTCACTGATCGGGGCGCTGGCCACGGTCCGCCCGAAGTCGCCGTCCAGGGCGTCGCCCGCCCACAGCGCGAACCGTTCCGGGATGGGCTTGTCCAGCCGCAGCTCCACCCGCTTCGCCTCGATGGTGCTGGGCGGGGGCGGCGGCTGGCGCTGCGCGAACTGGTCCAGTGGCCGGAACGTCAACGAGGCGAGCGCGAACGCCAGAAAGGTGGCCAGCACGCAGAGCACCAGGTAATTGGCGAACCTGCGAGCCAGGAACAGTGCCATCGGCGTCCCTACGTGTGTCTAGCTTTCTGGGCCGCTGCCCAAGCCCCCCGGCGTTCGGCGGAGTATATGGCCCGGTCGGCGCGTTCCCGCCAGCCGGGGCGGGCGCGTGAGGAGAACGGTAGCTTTCCGCCGCGTTTGTTCCGGGTAAGCCAGGACCCGGGACTCAGCCCCCGCTCAGCCCGTTGGCTTCGGTCAGCGGGTCAGTTCCGCGAAATCGACTGTCACGGCCACCGGGGCCGCGGTGACCCTTACGGCGGCGTCGGCGGTCACCCTGTTCTCCACCTCGTACTGCCCGTTCACCAACCGGTGCGTGACCAACTGGCCTTCGCTGACCGTCCACAGGAACGGGACACCCGCAGTCGCGTAACCAGCGGTTTTGGTCTCCTGCTCCGCGCGGGAGTTGCCCGGCGACCAGACCTCAACCGCGAGCGCCAGGAGGTCGGCCGGCACGGTGACACCGTTGGCGCGGCTGGTCAGTACCACCACGTCCGGGATGAGTGCCGTCCGCCAAGCCGTGCTGATCCGTACGTTGACTGTCGGAAGAACCTCGAGATCGGGTCGGCCGGACGCTTCGACCGCGTCCTCCAACAGCCGCGTCAGACGGCGGGCGATCCGCTGATGCTGGGTGGAGGGAGCGGGGCTCACGTGCAGGTATCCATAGATCAGCTCCACCGTCGACCCATCCACCGTGGGGGGCAGAGTCAACCATTCATCCACCGTGTATGGCCCGAGAGGGTGGTCCAGCGCGGCGACCGCGGCCATCAGCTCCACCTTCCGACGTCACCGAACTTGGCGTGTCCGAGTGCAAGTGTATGACCTGCGTTTTGTATGAGTCCGACCCAATGCACCGGCGAGGGCTGGGACGTTCAGGACGCCGGGCCGGGTTCCGGGATGGCGCAGAAGGCGCCCTCGCTGAAACCGGCCGCGCCGACGCCCAGGGCGTGGTTGAGCCGGCCCCGGAAGTTGCCCAGCGCGACCAGGAAGCTCAGCTCGACCAGCTGCGCGTCGGTGAAATGCGCGCGCAGCCGGTCGAACAGCTCGTCGGTGACCGCCGCCGGGGTGCGGGTCGCGCCGACCGCGAAGTCCAGCACCAGTTTGTCCCGTTCGGAGAACAGCTCGCTGGACCGGTAGGCCGGCAGCGCGCGCAGCTCGGCCTCGCCGACCCCCCACCGCCGAGCGACCTGGGAGCCGAGGTCGATGCAGAACTCGCAGTTCACCAGGGTGGCCGACTTCAGCTCGGCCAGCAGCATGGTGCGCTTGTCCAGCAACTTCAGGCCGGCGGCGGCCTGCTCCAGCTTGGACACTCCGCGCAGCGCCGACGGCGAGTGCGCGCACAGCTCGACGGGTTCGATGATCCGGTCCGGCTCGCGCCCGGTCAGCTTGCGCAGCGCGCGTCGGGTGAACCAGTAGGCCAGTCGGGCGGAAAGGCCGGCCTCGCGGGCGGGCACGGTCGGGATGCGGGGCATGCCGGTCACCTCTCGTCACGTTCGTCGCACGGGATCCGTCACGGTTACGACGGGCGGGGCGGGAAGGATGTGACCGATGGACGGGACCGACCGGCTGACCGAGGCCTTCCACACGGAGCGCGACCACCTGCGCGCGGTCGCGTTCCGCATGCTGGGTTCCACCGCCGAGGCGGAGGACGCGGTGCAGGAGGCCTGGCTGCGGGTGGACCGGGCCGGCCCCTCGGCCCGCGCCGAGGTGCGCAACCCGACCGGCTGGCTGACCACCGTGGTCGCCCGGATCTGCCTGGACATGCTGCGCTCCCGGGAGTCCCGCCGGGAACGGCTGGCCGGTGCGCACCCGCCGGAGCCCGTGGCGGAGACCGGGGAGCCGGTGGACCCGGAGCGGCTGGCCGTGCTGGCCGACTCGGTGGGGCCGGCGCTCCAGGTGGTGCTGGACACGCTCGCGCCGGCCGAGCGGCTGGCGTTCGTGCTGCACGACATGTTCGCGGTGTCCTTCGAGGAGATAGCGCCGCTGGTCGGCCGGTCGACGGACGCGACCAGGCAGTTGGCCTCCCGTGCCCGCCGCCGGGTTCGCGGCACGCGGGCCGAGGCCCAGCCCGGCACAACGCGGCAGCGGGAGGAGGCGCAGGGCGGCACAACGTGGCAGCGGGAAGAGGACACAGTGGACCGGGCCCGGCAGCGCGCGGTGGTGGCCGCCTTCCTGGCCGCGGCCCGCGAGGGCGACTTCACCGGCCTGCTCTCCGTGCTGGACCCGGAGGTGGAGCTGCGGGCCGACGCGGTGGCCGCCGGCGGCGCGGTGGCGCTGGTGCGCGGCGCCTCGACCGTGGCCGGGCAGGCCACGGCATACGGCCGGCGGGTGGCGGACGCCCGGTTGGTGCTGGTGGACGGCCTGGCCGGGATCGCGGCGGGGCCACTGGACCGGCCCGTCCGGGTGCTTACCTTCACCGTGGCCGACGGAATGATCACCAGACTGGAGATCGTCGCGGACCCGGAACGCCTCGGCCGGCTCCACCTGAGCGAGGCGCCCCACGCCTAGGTCGTACCCTGGATCGTTGTGAACCTCGAAGTCGCCGCCGAACTGAAGGCCCTGGACAGCACCCTCGACAGCATCGAGGCCGTGCTGGACGTCGACAAGCTGCGGGCCGAGGTGGACGAGCTCTCCGCGCAGGCCGGCGACCCGGACCTGTGGAACGACCAGGAACGGGCCCAACAGGTGACCAGCCGGCTGTCCCGCGCGCAGGCCCAGCTGCGCCAGATCACCGACATCCGCCGCCGGCTGGACGATCTGCCGGTGCTCTACGAGCTGGCCGAGGAGACCGAGGGCGCCGAGGGCCAGCAGGCCCTCGAGGACGCGGACACCGAACGCAACCGGCTGCGCAAGGACATCGAGGCGCTCGAGGTGCGCACGTTGCTGTCCGGCGAGTACGACCCCCGGGACGCGCTGGTCACCATCCGCTCCGAGGCCGGTGGGGTGGACGCCGCCGACTTCGCCGAGATGCTCATGCGGATGTACCTGCGCTGGGCGGAGCGGCACGAGTACTCCGTCGACGTGTACGACACCTCCTACGCGGAAGAGGCCGGCATCAAGTCGGCGACCTTCGCGGTGCACGCCCCGTTCGCCTACGGCACGCTGTCCGTGGAGCAGGGCACCCACCGGCTGGTGCGCATCTCGCCGTTCGACAACCAGGGCCGCCGGCAGACCTCGTTCGCCGGGGTCGAGGTGGTGCCGGTGGTGGAGTCCACCGACCACGTGGAGATCGACGAGAAGGACCTGAGGGTGGACGTCTACCGCTCGTCCGGTCCCGGCGGGCAGGGCGTGAACACCACCGACTCCGCCGTCCGCCTCACCCACCTGCCCACCGGCATCGTGGTTTCCTGCCAGAACGAGCGCTCCCAGCTGCAGAACAAGGCCAGCGCCATGGCCGTGCTGCAGGCCAAGCTGCTCGAGCGGCAACGGCAGGAGGAGCAGGCCAAGATGGACGCGCTCAAGGACACCGGCTCCAGCTGGGGCAACCAGATGCGCTCCTACGTGCTGCACCCGTACCAGATGGTGAAGGACCTGCGCACCGACTACGAGGTGGGCAACCCGGCCGCCGTGCTGGACGGCGAGATCGACAACTTCCTGGAGGCCGGCATCCGCTGGCGCCGGCAAACCCAGCAGGCGAGCAACTGACGCCGGCCGGGCCCGGGTAGCCTGCCATCCGTGATTCGGCTGGAAAACGTCTCCAAGTCGTACAAGACGTCCACTCGGCCGGCGCTGGAGGATGTCTCGGTTGAGGTCACCAAGGGGGAGTTCGTCTTCCTCATCGGCCCCTCCGGTTCCGGCAAGTCGACGTTCCTGCGGCTGCTGCTGCGCGAGGACACCCCGACCAAGGGCGACGTGTTCGTCTCCGACTGGAACGTGGCCAAGCTGCCCCGCCGCAAGGTCCCCCGGCTGCGCCAGCGGGTGGGCTGCGTGTTCCAGGACTTCCGGCTGCTGCAGAACAAGTCGGTGGCGGAGAACGTGGCCTTCGCGCTCGAGGTGATCGGCAAGCCGGCGCGCACCATCCAGAACGTGGTGCCCGAGGTGCTCGAGCTGGTCGGCCTGGACGGCAAGGCCAACCGGATGCCGAACGAGCTGTCCGGCGGCGAGCAGCAGCGGGTCGCGGTGGCCCGGGCGTTCGTGAACCGGCCGCTGGTGCTGCTGGCCGACGAGCCGACCGGGAACCTGGACCCGGACACCAGCCAGGACATCATGCTGTTGCTCGAGCGGATCAACCGCACCGGAACCACGGTGCTGATGGCCACGCACGACCACTCCATCGTGGACTCGATGCGTCGCCGGGTGGTGGAGCTGGAACTGGGCCGGGTGGTCCGGGACGAGACCCGAGGGGTTTACGGGGTGGGGCGCTAGTGCGGTTCAACTTCCTGGTCCGTGAGGTCCTCACGGGGCTGCGGCGCAACGTCACGATGACCATCGCGATGGTGCTCACCACCGCCGTCTCGCTGGGGTTGCTCGGTACCGGGTTGCTCGCGGTGCACACCATCGACGCGATGGAGGACATCTACGGCGACCGGCTGGAGGTCGTCGTCTCGCTCACCGACGCGGCCGCTTCGGACGCCGACTGCAGCCAGCCGGTGTGCGCCGGGCTGAAGCGCGAGCTGACCGACTCGCCGCTGGTGGCGGCGGTCAACTTCGAGAACCAGCAGCAGGCGTACGCCCGGTTCCAGCGCCTGTTCGAGGGCCAGACGCTGGCCGCGCTGGCCCGGCCGAAGAGCCTGCCGGCCTCCCTGCGGGTGAAGCTGCACGACCCCACGCAGACCGCCGAGCTGCGCAAGCTGCTGGACGGCAAGGCCGGCGTGAAGGCCGTGCTGGACCAGCGGGACGTGGTGGAGCGGCTGTTCAGCTTCCTGCGCACGGTGCGCGACGTGGTTTTCACGCTGGCGATCATCGAGGTGATCGCGGCCGCGCTGCTGATCTCCAACATGGTGCAGCTGTCCGCTTACAACCGGCGGACTGAGGTGGGCGTGATGCGCCTGGTCGGCGCCACCCGGTGGTACACCCAGCTGCCGTTCCTGCTGGAGGCGGCGTTCACCGGGATAGTGGGTACCGCGCTGGCGGTGGGCAGCCTGATGGTGGGCAAGGCGCTGTTCCTGGACGACGCGATCACCAAGGGCCTGGGCAACGGGGTGATCCCGCTGATCCAGTACTCGGACATCCTGGCCATCTCGCCGCTGCTGTTCCTGCTGGGCATCGGCATCGCGTCCGTCACCGGCTACGTGACGCTGCGGCTCTACGTGCGGCTCTAGAGCCAGTACCAGTGACTTGACGATCTGACGCGTTCCCGTTCGTCACCGATCAGCATGACATGGTGGTCGGGCCGGCCACGTCTGTGGCAGAGCTCCCGCGCAGCGCTAAGCGACCTCGAACCCCCAGGCAAGCCGGCGGGTCAACGACGGCTGCCGGCCAAACGTTTGGGCACGGGTCGGTCCGCACCACTTGTCACCGTCCGTAGCCACAGCGCGCGGGCGATCGGGCGGGTCGAGGGCCGCGTCGCGCCGAGCGGCAGCACAGTCGCCCGAACAGCAAGATCAAAGGCGACTGGACTACCGCTCGGCGAAAACAGGACCCAGGAAACCGACGCCTACCGGTTACACAGAGCGAGGACCGCCCGAGAAACGCAACGGGTGGCACCCAACCCGACACACCAACCGAACCGCGCCCGTCCAAGCCGATCTTTAAACCCCCGCCGGCACCTCCGGCCGACGCCCACTCCACGGAAGAGCCGGTTCCAACTGTCCACCTAACGCCAGCGGCGTCCCTCCCGAGCAAAGATCCCCGGCCAGCTGGCCCCCGATCGGCAGCCCCCGTCCGGCTCACTCCGAGAGGCGGGCTCAGAGCCGGCGCGCCGGTTAGGTTGGAGGAGACGATGTCAAAGAGTCAGCACTTCGAAACACGTCCTAGTTTCCCGAGTCGTCGTCCTCGTCGTCTTTCTCCGAGTCCTTGTCCGAGTGGTCGGAGTGCTTGCCGTCCTTGGCCCGGTCGATCAGCTTGTCCAGGTCGATCCCGCCGATCTTCAGGCCGTCCACGCCCTTGCCGCTGATCCGGATGCCGTCCAGTGGGAAGTCGTCCGGGTCGAGGCCGGCCTCCTCCAGGCTGCCGAACTCCTTGTCGTTGATCTGGACGCAGTAGACCTTCTGGGTGTCTCCCTTGGCGATGATGTCGTCCAGGTTGTTCAGTACGTCCTCGGCCTTGTCCAGGTCGCTGATCTTCTCGTCGCAGTCCGCGTTCTGGTGGTGCTTGCCGCCGCCCTTCGCCTGCTTGGCGTCCAGGACGGCGGCGGCGCGGGAGGCGGCGTCGCCGGACGGGGTGAGCGCGGTGACCGCGGCGGCGAGCAGCAGCACGCCGGCCAGCGCCGCCCCGGCGATGACCGCGCGCGGCGCGAGCCCGTTGCGTTCGGCAAGTCGCATGCTCGAAGTCTTGCACCCCGGCCGCCGGCGCGACCCCGATCGGCGCGGATCGTTCGCGATCGCACTGTGTCTCCAGCGGGCGCCAAACTGGGCGCCCACTCGGTGAGCGCGTTCCGCGCTGGGCTCCAGCGTGCGCCAAACTGGGCGCCCGCTCGGTGAGCGCGTTCCGCGCCGGCTCAGCGCCTGATCGCCCGGATGCAGAGCACCTCGCCGGGGGATGCGCTGGTCAGGGCCCGCTTCACGCTGGCCAGGTCGGGCAGGAGCTTGGTGCAGCCGAGCAGTCCGCCCGAGGTGGTCGCCGTGGTCCGGCGGGTCGTGCTGGTGCGCGTGCCGGTGCTCCGGCGGGTGCTCGGGACGATGATGCCGGGCGCGGTGGCGGTGCCGTCCTCCTCGGGTTCGGCCTCGGGTTCGCCCGGTTCGCCGTCGCCCGGCTTGATCAGCAGTGCCGCTTTGGCTTCGACCGGCGAGGGCTCCGCGTCACTCAGTGCCCCGCCAACCAGTGCCGAGGCACCGAACAGCCCGACCGCAGCCACGGCACCCACCCGCACGCCCCACACCCCCACCACCCTGCCCCACCAGCGCCGGAGTCGCCCCGAATCCCGCCCAGCCATTCGCGATCGCGACCGTGAGAACCCGTGTGCGGGGGGCCGTAAACTGAGTAGGTGGGCAAGGAGCAGGGCGTCAAAGTCATCGCCAGCAACCGGAAGGCGCGGCACGACTACGCCATCCTCGACACTTACGAGGCGGGGATCGCGCTGGTCGGCACGGAGGTGAAGAGCCTGCGGTTGGGGCGCGCCTCGCTGGTGGACGCGTTCGCCACGGTGGACGACGGCGAGGTGTGGCTGCGCAACCTGTACATCCCGGAGTACGTGCAGGGCAGCTGGACCAACCACGAGTCCCGGCGCACCCGCAAGCTGCTGCTGCACCGTTCGGAGATCCAGCGGCTGATCGGCAAGACCAAGGAGGGCGGGCTGACCCTCGTCCCCCTCCAGCTGTACTTCTCCGACGGCAAGGTGAAGGTCGAACTGGCTCTCGCGCGCGGTAAGAAGTCCCACGACAAGCGCCAGGACATGGCCAAACGGGACGCCCAGCGGGAGATCAGCCGGGTCATGGGCCGGCGGGCCAAGGGCATCGCTTGACCGAGGCGGCGGCCCTCCCGGAGCCGCCCGTCGATGACGCGGACGTGCCGCGTTGGTGGGCCGGGCTGGGCCTGGACGGGCTGGTGGACCTGCACGTCCACTTCCTGCCCGAGTCGGTGCAGCGCAAGGTGTGGGCGTACTTCGACCGGGGCGCGGAGCACTACGGCCGGCCGTGGCCGATCACCTACCGCACCGATGAGCCGACCCGGGTGGAGACCCTGCGGGAGCTGGGGGTTTCCCGGTTCGCGCCGCTGGTCTACCCGCACAAGCCGGACATGGCGGCCTGGCTGAACGGCTGGGTCGCCGAGTTCGCCGCGCGCACCCCGGACGCGGTGCCCACCGCCACCATGTACCCCGAGCCCGGGGTCGCCGACTACCTGGGCAAGGCCCTCGCCGACGGGGCGCGCTGCGTCAAGGTGCACGTCCAGGTCGGCGGGTTCGACCCGCGCGACCCCGAGCTGGACCAGGCCTGGGGGCTGATCGCCGAGGCCGGCGTGCCGGCGGTGGTGCACTGCGGGCACGGGCCGCGAAGCGGCGCCTTCACCGGGCTCGACCTGTTCGGCGAGGTGCTGGCCGCGCATCCCCGGCTGACGGCGGTGCTGGCGCACGCCGGGATGCCCGACTACGGCGAGGCGTTGGACCTGGTCGGCCGGTACGGGCGGGTTTACATCGACACCACCATGGTGGGCGTCGCGTACACCGAGGGGCGCAACCCGCTGCCGCCCGACTGGACCGACCGGCTGGCCGGCCTGGCCGACCGGGTGGTGCTGGGCACCGACTTCCCCTCGATTCCCTACCAGTACAGCGAGCAGTTGCGCGCCATCCACGGCTGGGCCGCCGCCGATGCACGGCTCGGCCGGGACTTCTTGCGCGCGGTGCTGCACGACACCCCGGCCCGCCTGCTCGGCTGACCTCGTGCTGTTTCGTGCCGTTGCGTTCATGATCAGCCTGATGATCACCGGCTGACATGGTCATCAGGACACCAGGGTCGCCTCGGACGCCGGAGATTGCCGCCATGCCCTGCTGATCTTGTGTTGGGCCCGTCTCTGAAGTGCCCGGGCGCGGCTGGTGCCGAACTATTGACGCTGGGCTCCGGACACTAGAGCCAGAGGAACAACAGGATCAGCAACAGTGTCAGCGTGAGACCGATCAGTACCCACAGGTCGTTCGATCGCTTGGGCTCGGGCGCGACGATGAGCACGCCGCGCGCCTTCGGGGGGTCCATCTCGGCCCAGGCCGGGATCGGCTTCTCGTCGGCGGTGACCGATGCGGGCGGCTTCGCCGGCGTCTTTGAGCGGCCCGACCCGGCAGGTCCGGTTGAGGTCGGGCCGGCCTCGGGCCGGCCGGGCTCGCCCGCAGAAGGCCTGGCGGGGGTGGCTTGGGGCAGGGCTGGCTCGGCGGGGGTGGCCTCGGGCCGGCCGGGTCCGGCTGGCTCGGCGGGGGTGGCCGTCGACAGGGCGGGTTCGGCTGGCTGGGCGGGGGTGGCGTTGGGTGGGGCGGGTTCGGCTGGGGTCGGGGTGGCGGGGGTGGCTTCGGCCGGCTCCGCGGGAGCGGTTCCGGGTGGGGAAGGTGCCGTGGGGGTGGGCTCGGCGAGGGAGGGGGCCGCGAGGGTGGGTGCGGCGGAGAGCTGGCGGGCCGGAGCGGGTGCGGTGCCGAGCGGGGTCTCGTCGGGCGGTGTGCCGCGCTGGGCCGGGGGTGCCGGAATGACCGAACCGGCCTGCTGGGGCGACTGAATCAGGGTGGTGAAGTGGCCGGCCAGGGTGGCGGCGGTGGGACGCTCGCCGGGGTCCTTGGCCAGGCAGCGACGGAGCAGCTCGCACAGCGGGACCGGCACGCCGGACAGGTCGGGCTCGGCGGTGCGGACCCGCTCCAGGGTGGCCGAGTGGTCGGCGTCGCCGGTGCTGCCGGTGGCGCCGCCGAACGGGCCGTGCCCGCTGCTGGCGTACACCACAACGCCGGCGAACGAGAACACGTCCGACGGTGCGTGCGTGGCCCGGCCGTCGGCCTGCTCGGGCGACATGTAGCCGGGGGTGCCGATGATCGTGCCGGTGGGGGCGACCGCGCCGGTGTCGGCCGGTTGCGCGTTGCCGAAGTCGATCAGGCGCGGGCCGTCGGCGGCCAACACCACGTTGCCCGGTTTCACATCCCGGTGCACCAGCCCGGCCGCGTGCAGCGTGGCCAGCGTGCCGGCCAGCCGGGCGGCCAGGAAGTCCACGCTGGCCGGGGGCAACGGGCCGGCGGAGCGCACCGCCTGGCGCAGCGTCGGCCCGTCGATGAACTCGGTGGCCAGCCAGGGCTGGTCGGCGGCCGGGTCGGCGTCGATCAGCGCGGCCACCCCGGGCGCCCGGGCCGCCCACAGGGTGTGCACCTCGCGGTCGAACCGTCGGCGGAAGCCCTCGTCGGCGGCGAACTCCGGCTGGATCACCTTGACCGCCGCCAGCCACCCCTCCGGTGACCGGCCAAGGTACACCTGCCCCATGCCGCCGGTGCCCAACCGGCCGAGCAGCTGGAACCGGCCGACCCCGGTCGGGTCGTCCTCGCGCAGTTCTTCCATGGCCACCGTTCAGCCGCCCCACACCTGGTCCGCCGGCGGCGAGGCGATGTGGAAATCGGCCCCCCAGTCGCTGTAGCGGGTCTCGCTGACGCCCCGGCTGCCGGGCGTCTTCAGGTCCGCCGAGGTGCGCAACGGGCGGTCCTCGGCATCCATCCACAGCCGGGAGTCGGTGGTCTTCTCCCCGTCCCGCACGGACTCCTCCAGGAACCGCTTGAGCGTCGGGTTGTCCTCCAGCTCGGCCGCCCTGGCCAGGTCCCGGCGCAGCGAGTAGCGGTAGGTGCGGACGCCGTCCAGCTGGTCCTTCGCGGCCTCCAGGATCTGGTAGGCATCGTTGAACGGGGACTCGAAGACCGGCCGCGTGCGCACTCGGGTCGCGGTCTCCGCGTACGACTTCACCAGCGGGAGCGACGAGGCCGGATCGACCACGATCCACGACTTGCCCGCCGGCAGGCTCGCCCGCTCGGAGTCGGAGAGCACCGACGCGGACACCCAGGCCCCCTCCGGCGTGACCAGCACCACGGTCGGTTCGCGGCGCGGCGAACCCTCGCTCGAGAAGGACGCGGTCAGCTGGTAGCGCACCCCGGAGCCGTCCCGCTGGGTGACCATCTCCGACCGGCTGTGGCTCGGCACGTCACCCTGCCAGTCGGAGGTGTAGACGGACCGGTAGGAGGTCACCGACCCGGCGGCGGTGTTGATCGCGGAGTTCAGCTCGGCCATCGTGGTGTACCGGCGCGGGCCTTGGTTCAGCCACACGATGAACCCGGCCGCGATCAGCACGGCGACCAGCGACGTGGTGGCCATGCCGATCCACAGGGTTCGAGCCCGGATGGTCATTTCGGCGGGTCCACCAGAACCTGGTCGGCCGGCGGGGGGTTGATCTGCATCGCCTGGCCCCAACCCCGGTACCGGGTGTCGGTGACCGTGATGCTGTCCCCGTTCATGCGCAACTCCGATCGCACCCGCACCGGGCGCCCCCGTCCGTCCAACCAGAGCAGCACATCCCGGACCTGTTCGCCACCCTGCACGGCCTCCCAGAGGTATCGGCGGACCAGCGGCGAGGACTCCCGCTGTACGGCCATCGCCAGGTCCAGGCGGATGGTATAGCGGCGGGTCGGCACGCCTTCCAGGATGTCCTCGGCGGAGCCGGCGAGGCTCACCGCGTCGCCGTACTCGCTGAACCGGGCCGCCGGGTTGGCCAGTTCGCGCTGGCTGCGGATCTCCCGCGAGTAGGCGGCGATCACCGGGTCCGCGGAGTCGGGCGGCACCGCGATCCAGTTCTTCCCCGGCGGAATGCGCGCCGGGTTCGGCCAGCCGGACGCGGACACCCAGGCCTGCTGCGGTGTGATGATCATGACGATCGGCGCCGGCGTCGGGGTGGTGTCCAGCGCCGCCGTGCCGGCGGATCCCGGACCCCCCGGCGGCGGGGACGCGGGGGTGCTGGACGGCGAGGTGTGCGGTTCGACGGTGCGGCTGGTCAGCTGCGCGGACGGGCCGGCGCCGTCCAGCCGGACCGAGCCCTCGGTGGTGACCTTGAGCGGCTCGGCGCCGATCGCGGACCACTCGGAGGTGGTGGTCATCTGGTAGGAGCGGTCGCTGAGCAGCTGCGAGCTGATCTCCGCGCGCAGGTCGTCCAGCGTGCTGAAGTACGGCGGCGAGCCGGACCGGAACATGACCACCGCGCCGATCAGCAGCAGCGCGGCCGCCACGCAGCCGACCAGTGCGTAGCCCAGCCGGCGGGACCGCCGGGCCGAGGCCGGCGACGGGGGGTTGATGACCGTGGTGAGCTCGCCGGAGGCGGTCGCCTCGGTGACCGCCGGCGGTGGCCAGGCGGCCAGCGCGCCCAGCGAGGGCGCGCACCGGGAGACCAGCTGGGCCGCGCTGGGCCGCGACCACGGGTCCTTGGCCAGGCAGGGGATCAGTACCGGGCGCAGCCATTCCGGCACCCGGCCCAGCTCGGGCTCGTCGTTGCTGATCTTCATCAGCATGGCGACCGGGCCGCTCATGTCCCCGAACGGCCCGCGTCCGGTGGTGGCGAAGGTGAGCACCCCGGCGAAGGAGAAGATGTCCGACGGCTCGCGGGCCGGTTCGCCCTGCGCCTGCTCCGGGGACATGTAGCCGGGTGGGCCGAGCACCGTGCCGGTGTGGGTCATCGGGGTGGCGTCGCCGGCCTGGGCGATGCCGAAGTCGATCAGGTAGGGGCCGTCCTCGGCCAGCACCACGTTGGACGGCTTCAGGTCACGGTGGGCCAGGCCCTTGGCGTGCAGCGCGGCCAGCGCCTCGGACAGCCGGCCGGCCAGCACCTGCACGGCGCGGGTGGGCAGCGGGCCGTTGCTGCGTACCGCCTGGTACAGCGTGGGGCCGGCGATGAACTCGGTGGCCAGCCAGGGCTGGCCCGCCGAGGCGTCCGCGTCGATCACCGAGGCCACCCACGGCCCGTTGGCCGAGCGGGCGGTCTCGATCTCCCGGTCGAACCGCTCGCGGAAGTGCGGGTCGGCGGCGTAACCCGGGTGGATCACCTTCACCGCCGCGAGCGCGCCCCGGGAGGTGCGGCCCAGGAACACCTGTCCCATGCCGCCCGAGCCGAGCCGGCCCAGCAGCCGGAACGGCCCCAGCCGCACCGGGTCGTCGCCCCGCAAGCGTTCCATTCACCCGCCCTGCCCGCCTTACCGGCCAAAGCCTAGCGCGGCACGCGCTTGCCGAGCGTGCGCCCAGTTCGGCGCACGCGGGTCATCTAGTGCTCATTGGCACGGAGGGTCAGTGTCCGCGCCGGGCGGCAGCACCTTTGTCTCGGCCGGGGTGAAGGGGCGATCCGCGACCGCGCAAAGCTTGTCCCGCCATGCTGACGCGGACAGCGGCACCTCCAGCCGCTGCTCGTCCAGGCCCAGCTCGAGCACCAGGGTCCGGCCCTCGCCGGTCATCCGCCCCGGCTTCATCGGCGGGTCGATGGAGCCGGCCTCACCGCCGGTGTCCAGGTCCAGGAAGGTGACCGAGTTGTACATCCCGAGCTCGTTGCCGAACACCACCAGGTAGCCGTCCGGGTCGAACCCGGCCAGCTCGCCGGCGTTCGGGGCCGGGATCGGCGGCCCGGCCGGCACCGTGTCGTCCACGTTCCACAGTCGCACCGCCCGGTCCTTGGTGAGCACCGCCAACCGGTCACCGGATCGGTCGAAGACGGCCACGTCCGCCCCCTTGCGGGCCAGCTCGGGGTTGATCTCGGCCGGTAGGGTGGCCAGCTTGCGGCCCTCGGGCACGTTCCACACCTGCACCGACATGTCGCGGGTGAGCACCGCGACCTGCCCGGGGTGACCGGGGCGCGCCCAGATCTGGGGCGTGATCCCGGCCGGGGCGTTGGTCGGGCCGGCGGGTTCCAGCGGTACCGGTGCGCCGTCCGGCTTGCCGGTCGCCGGGTCCCACGCGGTCAGCACGCCGTCGTTCAGCGCCAACAGCCGTCCGCCGTCCGCCTCGGACTGCACGTCCAGCACGAAACCCCGGGACGGCGCGGACGGGGGCGGCAGGTCCGGTGACCTGGCCGGCAGCCGGAAACGGCTGACCGGGCGCAGCTCGGGCAGGGCGTAGGCGGTGGCCTCGACGGTGCGGTCCTGCTGCCCGGTGACCGTCCACACGCGTGCGCCGTCGAACCCGGCCACCGTGGTACGCGGCGGCAGGTCGTGCACCGCGCCGAGCTCGCGACCGGTGGCCCTGTCCCGCACGGTGAGGTCCGAGCCGGAGCGGTTCACCCGGAGGTTCGCCGTGGTGTCCAGGTAGTCGCCCTGGCCCAGCTGGTCCGCGCCGACCGACGGCTCGGTACTCAGCCGCAGCACCGAGGTGCCGACCCCGAGCAGCAGCGAAGGGCGCCCGTCCACGGTGACCACGCCGGGCACCCTGAGGTCGGCGAAGGCCGCCGTCGAGGTGAGGCCCAAGCTGGTCGGCCGCAGGTGGGGCAGCGTGGTCTCGCGGACCTCGCCGGTCTGCAGGTTGGTCAGCGTGATCACGCTGCCGTGGTCGCCGTCCAGCGTGTTCCGGGTGCTGATCAGCCAGCCCTGGTCCGAGGACAGCACGACCGAGTAGCAGCTGCCGCCGCGCAGCCCGATCCGCCGGGGCGGGTCCGGCGAGCCGATCACGCTGGTGGCGAAGATGTTCGTCGCGTTCGGACCCGAGCTGTCCGGGTCGCAGGTGAGCAGCCGGGAGCCGGAGACGACGGCCAGCTTCGGCTGCTCGCCGAGGTCGGATCCGTCGACGAGGGAGCGCAGCGTCTGGCGGTCGGCCGGCCGGTCGGGGGTGGGGCGGGTCCGCACGCCGGCCACCTTGGGGTCCAGGGTGAGCTGTACGTCGGGCCGGTCCGCCTCGGCCAACGGGCCGAGCCCGTGTGCCACCAGCTCTCCGGTGCGCATGTCCTTGATCACCAGGCGCAGCTGCCCGGGTGCGTCGCGCACCAGTGCGGCCAGCCGCTGGCCGTCCGGCGAGTAGCGCAGGCCGAACACGGTGTCCGGCGGCCCCACCCCGGGTCCGGGCAACGGCCGGGCCGGTGCCTCCGGGTTCGTCAGCTCGTACGCCAGTATGGCCCCGTCCGGGGCGACCCCGACCAGCTCCCGGCCGTCCGGGCTGACCGCCAGCTTGCTCTTCGGCAGGTTCGTGACCTGCCGGTAGCGGGGCGCGGTGCCGTTCACCCCGGAGAGGACGCCCAGGTCGGTGCCGGCCTGCACCAGCGCGATGTCCCCCCGGACCGGCGCGGAGTCGATCGGCGCCGAGGTGAGGTTCGGCAGCACCGCATCCACGGAGCGCATCGCCAGGTAGGCCCGCGCCAGCGCGGTGCGGGCCCGCGGGTTCCTCGGGTCGGACCGGTAGGCGGCCAACGCCAGCTGGGTGCCGGCCACGGGGTCGTCCGGCAACCGGGCCAGCGCGGCCCGGCCGATGCTGTCCGCGTTCGCGGCGGCCAGCCGGGTGGCGATCTGGTTGGAGTTGTACACGGTGACCGTGCCGAGCACGGCGGCGCCCAGGGACAGCACGGCCAGCGCGGCCGCCACCACTCGCCACCGGCGTACCTCCCGGCGCTGCCGCGCGGTGCTCCGGCGCACGTAGTCCAGGTCCGCCGGCGTCAGGTCGGCCCGGCGGGCGGACAGCCACTCGGTGGCGGTGGCCAGCGCGGTGCCGCGCAGCAGCGCGCCGTGCTCCTTGCTCGCCGCCTCCCAGCGTTGCCGGTTCGCGCCGAGCTGCTCCCGCCAGGACAGGAAGTCGCGGTCCTCGGCCAGCCAGTCGCGCAGCCGGGGCCAGTGGTCGATCAGCGCCTGGTGCGCCAGCTCGACCAGCTCGCCGCCGGGCGGTCCACCGACGACCAGCAGCCGGTCCCTGGCCAGGCCCGGAACCAGCTCGTTCTGGGCCGGCGGCAGCTGGTTGAGCGGCACCGCACGGCGGGCGAACCGGTCGCCGTGCAGCAGCTGGTCCGGGCGGGCCAGCGCGGTGCACAGCCGGCGCACCTCGGCGCGCGCCGGTTCGGGCAGCCGGGCGATCACCCGTTCCGCGTGCTGGGCCACCGCGCCGGCCACCCCTCCGGCGGCCCGGTAGGCGTCCAGCGTCAGGTAGCCGCCCTCGCGGCGCTCCCACAGGTCCGCGAGCAGCGCGGCGACCAGGGGCAGCTGTCCCGGCTCGGTGCCCGCGTCGTCCAGCAGCCGTTCCACCAGGCCTTCCTCGAAGCCCAGCCCGGGTGGTTGGTCCGCCGGCCGGACGATGGCCTGGCGCAGCTGGTCACGGTCCAGCGGGGCGAGCAGCAGCGTGCCCGCCTCCAGCGTGCCGGCCAGCTCGGGGGTGAGCAGCTCGTCCAGCGCGGCCCAGCGCAGGGTCAGCGCGGCCCGCACCCGGCCGTTCCCGGTGAGCCGGACGATCCGGTCCAGCAGCGCGCGGGCGGCCCGAGGGTCTACCGAGGCCAGTTCCTCGAACTGGTCGACGACCAGCAGCGTCGGACCGGCGCCCGAGGCGAAGGCCAGTACCTCGTCCGGCCGCACCCCGGGCAGCGCCCGCAGCTCGATGATCCGGGTGCCCTCGGCGCGCAGCCGGGGCACCAGCCCGGCGCGCAGCAGGGAGGACTTGCCCGCGCCGGACGGCCCGGCCACCGCGACCACCGGCAGCCGCCGGCTGGCCGCGACCAGCCGCTCGATGTCGGCGTCCCGGCCGAAGAACCGCCCGGCCTGAGCCTCGTCGAACGCCCGCAGTCCCCGGTACGGCGAGGGCAGCGACTCCGGATCGAACCCGAGCACCTCCGCGATCGGCATCAGCCGGGCCGGGTGCCCCGGCGGGCCGGGCACGGTCATGCCGATCACCGCGCCGGCCGCCGTGTCCCACACCGGCGTGCCGGCGAACCGCGCGGAGACCGGCTGTTCCCCGGGCGCGCTGCGCAGCAGCCCCAGCCGGCCGTTGCCTCCGACCGGCTGGAACTCGCCGGTCGACCACACCCCGTCGATGAGGCCGGCGGGGAAGCCGAGCACCGAGAAACCCCGCCGGACCAGTGAGTCCGCCCGGCGCAGCGGCGGCATCCGGACCCCGGCGGGCGCGGGCGCGGTGAGCCGCAGCAGCGCGCCGTCGCCGGTGCCGTCCGCGCGCGGTGGTGTCCATCGTTCGACGCGCGCGCTCAGCCGGGCCCCCGACCCGTTCCTGACCAGCGGGAAGTCCAGCCACACCGCGCCGGTTGGTGGCGCGGGGGAGGCCGGGTCGGTGCCCAGCGCATCCGCGACCACCCGCGCGCAGGTGGCCACCCGGTCCGGGCCGACCAGGAACGCGCCGCCGACCACCTCCCGGGTGCCGAGCCACACCCGCGCCGCCGCACCGGCGACGGCGGCCGCGTCCCGGTTCGCCACGGCGGTCATGAGCACGGCCGGTCGATGTCGGTTCCATCCGGCAGCAGGGCCCGCTCGGCCTCGGTGAACGGCCGGTCCGCGACCGCGCAGAGCCGGTCGCGCCAGGCCGGCGCGGTGACCGACAGCTGGCCGGGCTGAGTGGAGACGCTGCCGGTCAGACCCTGGACGGACAGCCGGATCTGACGCCCGTCCTCGGTGCTGCTCGTGCTGGGCAACCCGGCCAGCATCATCGACCCCGCCTCGCGGCCGGTGGCCAGGTCCAGGAAGGACATCCGGCGGTCGGAATAGGACCAGGTGAGCAGGTGACCGTCGTCGTCGACGCCGTAGATGCTCTGGTCGGGCGCCGGGAGGGCCGGCCGGGCCAGCCCGATGGGCGACAGGTTCCACACCTCCAGGGTTCGGGTGTCGGTCTGCACCACTATCTGGTCGCCGGAAGGGTCGAACAGGGCCACGCAGCCGCACCGGGCCGGCACGGTGCCGATGATCTTCGCGGTGTTCAGGTCCCACAGCTGGATGGACATGTCGTTGGTCAGGATGGCCACCTGGTCGGGGTGCTTCGGCCGGGACATCGCGCTGGTGAACAGGCTGGCGAACCGGATCGCCTTGGGGTCGGTGGCCAGTTGGATCGGATTGCCCACCGGCGCACCGGTGGTCCGGTCGAACGTGTACAACCAGCCGCCGTTGGCGACCAGTAGCCGGTTGCTGTCCGGCACCGGCGAGACCTGGATGCGTTTGTGCAGCGGGCTGGTGGTCGGCTCGCGTGGGGAGGTGCCGTCCGGGTGCCGGTCCGGGACCTCCACCGAGGTGATCCGGCGCAGGTCGGGCAGCTGGTAGCGGGTCATCACCCAGCTGTGGTCCTTGGGGTCGACGGTCCAGATGGAGTCACCGTCGATCTCGGGGTCGTAGAAGTTGGCGTCCAGTCCGTCGATCTGCCCGAGTCGCCGCCCGGTTTCCCGGTCCACCACCGCGACCCCGTTGTGGTACATGGCCAGCACCAGCGAGTCGGAAAGGCTGACCGCCTCCCGCCGGGGCGGTTCGGCCCGGTCCGGCGCGGCCGTCGTGCGCAGCCGCAGCAACGCGCCGCCCTGGGCCAACAGCACCGACGTGCGGCCACCCGAGGAGACCACCGCCAGATCTGAGCTGGGCCGGAAGACCGGTGTACTGGAGGGCTGGCCCGGGTTGACCGATCGGGGCGCGAGCACGTCCCGGGCCTCGCCGGTGGCGATGTTGGTCAGCCGCAGCGTCGTGTAGTCCGCCCCGGGAAGGCCCGCCGAGACGTCGTCCACCAGCCACCCGCCGTCGCCGGAGCGCAGCCGCCACGCGCCGCAGCCCGACTCGGCGGGTTGGGTCCGGGGCGTGCCGGTGCCGCCCAGCGGGGTGATCGCCAGGGTCTGGTAGTCGGCGCAGGACACCGCGAACGCGCCCGAACCGGCCACCAGCGCCCCGTCCGGCAGGGTGGCCACCTCGGAGCCGTCGGTCAGCGAGCGGAGCACCAGCCGGGAGCCCTGGCGGTCCTGCGACCCGTACCGCACCAGCGCCCGGTCCGGGTCGGCGGTCGGCCACGCCGCCGTGGCCTCCGGGGGCAGCTGGCCGAGCCGCCCGGGCAGCTCGGCGCCGGTGCGCACGTCCCAGGTGCGCACCTCGAACCCGCCCGCCCCGGTCTGCACGACGGCCTGCAGGCGGTCCCCGGCCGGCGTGAACAGCGGCTGCAGCACGCGCGACCCGCCGGCGATGGTCCTGGGTCCGGCGTTCCCGGTCAGCTCGCGCACCCGCAGGCCGACGCCGCCCGGCCCCGGGTAGGCGAGCAGCCGGCCGTCCGGGCTGAGCGTGACGGCCTGGTCGCCCGGGACGTCGGGCAGCTCGGAGTGTCGAGGGGTTGGCCCGGCTAGGCCGGTGACCAGCACCGGGTGCGGCGTGGTCTGCAGGACGGCGGTGTCCCCGGCGGCCAGCAGCGCGTTCACCGGGTTGGCGGTCAGGCCGGCCAGCTCCAGGTCCACCGACCCGAACGCCAGGTAGGAGCGGGCCAGGGCGGTGCGGGCCTGGGCGTTGTCCGGGTCGGAACGCCAGGCGGCGAGCGCCAGCTGGGCGGCCAGCGCCGGGTCGGTCGCCGCGCGCGCCTGCGACTGGAGGCCCAGGGTCTCCGCGTTGGCGGTGGCCAGCTGGCCGGCCAGCACCTGGCGGCGGTTCACCGCGTACACCGACAGCGTCGCCGCGAGCAGCGCCAGCACGGCCAGGCCGGCGGTGACCGCGCGCCACCGCCGCACCTCGCGGCGCTGCCGGGCGCGGCCCCGGCGGACGAAGTCCCGGTCCACCTCGGAAACCTCGTCGCCCCGGCTCGCGGTCCACTCGATGGCGGCGGCCAACGCGGTGCCGCGCGGCAGCGCGCCGTCGTCGCGCGCGGTGGCCTCCCACTGCTTGCGCTGCTCCTGCACCCGGGCCCGCCAGGAGAGGAACTCCCGGTCGTCGGTCAGCCAGTCGCGCAGCCGGGGCCAGTGGTCGATCAGCGCCTGGTGGGCCAGCTCGACCACGTCCCCGTCGGCCACCAGCAGCCGCCCGGCCACCAGCGGCCCGACCAGCGCGCGCTGCTCGGCGGGCAGCTCGGCCAGTGACACCGGGCGACGGGTGAACCGTCCGGTGGCGTCCGGCCGGGCCAGCGAGGTGAACAGCCTCCGGAGGGGGTCGGGGTGGGTCTCGATCGACTCGAGCACCCGCTCCGCGTGCTGGCGCAGCGCCCCGGCCACCCCACCGGCGTCGGCGTAGCCGCGCAGCGTCAGGTAGCCGCCCTCGCGGCGTTCCCACAGGTCCGCGAGCAGCGACTCCACCAGCGGCAGCTGGCCCGGCTCGGTTCCCGCGTCGTCCAGGATGCGCTCCACCAGCCCGGGTTCGAAGGCCAGCCCGGGCGCCCCTTCCGCCGGCCGCACGATCGCCTCGCGCAGCCGCGCCCGGTCCAACGGGGCGACGAGTACGGTGCCCGCCTCCAGGGTCCGCGCCAGCCGCGGGGTGAGCAGCTCGTCCAGCGCGGCCCAGCGCATGGTCAGCACGGCACGGGTGCCTTGCGCGACGACCCGCTCCAGCAGCCGACGCGCGCCGGCCGGGTCGGCGCCGGCCAGCTCCTCGAACTGGTCCAGCAGCAGTACCTGGTTGCCGTTCGCACGGGGTTCGGGATCGCCCGGCCGCAGGTCCACGATCTCGGCTCCACCGGCCCGCAGCCGGGGCAGCAGCCCGGCCCGGACCAGCGACGACTTGCCCACCCCGGACGGCCCGGCCACCGCGACGACGGGTTGCCGGGCGACCGCGTCGACCAGCCGCTCGATCTCCGCGTCCCGGCCGTGGAAGGCGTGCGCGTGCTCCTCGCCGAACGGGCGCAGCCCCCGGTAGGGGCAGGGCAGCAGCTCCGGGTCCTGCCCGAGCACCTGATCGATCGGGATCAGGTAGGCGGTGGTGGTGTCGCCCCGGTCGGCGGCCACCGTCATGCCGACCACCGCGCCGGACTCCACGTGCCACACCGGCGCGCCGGAGAAGCCGCCTTCGATGCGCCGTTCGCCCGGTGTGCTCTGCAGCTGGAACCAGCGGGTGCCCTGCTCACCCCGGATCAGGCCGGTGGACCACACCCCGTGGGTCCCGCCGTCCGGGAAGCCCAGCACCCAGAAGCCCTGCCCCCACAGCTGTTCGATCCGGCGCAGCGGGGGCATGCGGGCCGCTTCCGGGGCGTCACCCCGGCGAAGCCGCAGCAGGGCGAGGTCACCCGAGCCGTCCTCGGCGATCGGGGTCCAGCCCGCCACCTGTGCGGTGGTCCTTACCGGCGCGCCTTCCTCGTCCCTGATCAGCGGGAAGTCCAGGTGGACCGGCGCCGTCGGTGCCGCCGGCGAGTACGGATCGCCGCCCAGCGCGTCGGCCACCACGTGGGCGCAGGTGGCCACCAGGTCGGTACCCACCAGGAATGCGCCGCCGACCGCTTCGCGCCCGTCCGCCAGCACCCGCAGCACCGCACCCGCGACGACGAGATCGTCCCGTTGCGCGCCTGTCATCTCGAGCGGTCCCCCATCCGCCGACCCGGCAGCCATAATGACATCAGGGGAGGGGTCCTAACCATGAGCGAAGTCGATCTAAAGGAAGATTTCGGTCAGGTCGGCGCACTGCTGCGGCAGCTCGCGGAGCTGGGCGAGGGCACCGTGCTCGGCCTGCCCGCCGCCGGACGCGCCGGCATCCGGCGGGTGTCCAAGGCGCTGGCCGAGGAGTTCGAGCGGCGGCTGTCCGACGCCTACCGGGACCGCGCGCCGATCCTGGTGCGGTACGCCACCGGCAAGGTCGGGGACCGGGGCCGCGCCGAGGACGTGGTGCAGCGGGCCTTCGAGAAGATCGTGCGCCGGCACAAGGGTGACCGCCCCGAGATCAGCAACCTGGAGGCCTACCTGCACACCGCCGTGTGCAACGAGGTGAACCGGGAGCTGCGCTCGGTCATCCCGGAGCGGCAGAACCTGGCCAGCCTGCCGGACCCCTCGGACGACCGACCCGAGCTGCCCAGCCCCCGCCCGGACGTGTCCGCCCAGGTCGCCGACGCGCTGGCGCTGCGCGCCGCCCTGGCCGAGCTCCCGCCGAGGGAGCGAGAAGCGGTAGTCATGCGGATGCAGTGGGAACTCTCCGTGGCCGAGGCGGCCGAGCTGATGCAGCTCAGCTCCGGCGCGGTCAAGCGCTACACCGCTGACGGCCTCCGCCGCCTCCGCGAACGCCTGGCCGCCGCCTGACGGTCGCTGGCCACCGAGCAGTTGACCCAGGTCACGGCCCGGTTCGGGGAACCGGGATGATCCGCAAGCGCGGAGGCGTTACCCTGGAGAGGTTGGGCAACCAACGATGACCAGGGGGTGAACGGTTTCGACTTCGGACGTTGATCAAGGGGAAGCGTGTCGAGGAAGGCGACGATGATCTCGTTAACCACCCGTCGCAAACCAATTAAGCGCCAACAATGTTGTCGCCAGGCCGTTTGTTGCTTCGAACCAGGGCGAGGTCACCCTCGCCGGTTAGTTCTTAGCTAGGCCTTGTCGGCCCGGGATTGTTCCCGACCCGGTGTCCGGCATCAGCTAGGGGACTTACCGCTCGACCCGGTCGCAGGGGTCGGACGGGAAATCAAACAGCGACTGGGATCGTCACACCGGCTTGTTCGCGGGACCGGTGGATCCAAGCAGAGACACAGCGGACTGCACACGGAGAAGCCCTCGTGAAGCGCCGGAGGACCCGGGTTCGATTCCCGGCACCTCCACTCTGGGGTGCTCTGTTCGCACAGAGCGCTCACCTGATCGTTCCGGGTTACGTCGGGGGACCGAGTCCCCCGACACCCCCTACGGTGCGAGCTTTGCCGGACCCAGCGTGGGGGCGGCAGGCGCCACCAGCGCCGGTTTACTGCCGCCGCGAGACGCGAGCCTTTGGGTGCGGTGCGGTGCTGTGGTGGGCCGGCGCCGTGGGGGAGGGCGGGCCGGCCCACCTTGGGGAGCGGCTAGCTCACGTCGACGTTGTGGCTGTCGGTCTGCTCGTACTGGTTGTTCGAGTTGATGTCGTCGTGGCTGTCGGTGCGCGAGTTGTCCTCGTAGTTGGAGTACTCGCTGTTGTCCTGGCTGCTCTGGTCCACGCCCTGGTCGGCGTAGCCGCCGCTGCCGGCGGTGTTCACCGCGGTGTCGCCGTCGCCGGAGTTGTGCACCGAGGTGTTGGTGTCGTTGTCGCTGTTGTAGCCGGACGAGTCGCCGCCGACGGACATGGAGCCGCCGTCGCCGAAGTTGGCGTGGCCGATGTCGGAGCTGGTGGCGTCGCCGGAACCGAAACTCGTGGTGTTGTCGTCGCCGGTCACCGCCTGGTTGTTGTCGCCGACCACGTTCCCGTCGCCGGTGGTGATGTCGCTGTCCCGGATGTCCCCGCCGGCCGCGACCGCGCCGTCCCCGGAGGCGACCACCGGGTCGTTGTCGATCACCTGGTCGAAGTCGCCACCGTCGGTGTCGATGTCCTGGTGCACCGAGTTGTCGATGTTGGTGCTGTGGTCCTCGACGGTCGTGTAGTTGTTCGTGACGTAGTTGTTCAGGTAGTCGGCGCCGTTGTCGTCGCCGTGGTCGGCGCGAGGCGGCGGCGGGTAGTGCACCGCGTGGCCGCCGCCGTTGTGGTCGTGGCCGGGGGCGTGGTCGTCCGCGATCAGGGTGAGGGCGTCGTTCACGTCGGCGGCGGTCAGGTTCTCGAAGCCGTGGTCGGCGGCGTAGCCGTTCGGGTCGTCCTGGAAGTCGGCTCGGGCTTCCGGGTCACGGAGCAGGTCCATGATCCAGTCCAGCAAAGAGGTGGTTTCGGGCACGGGAGATCTCCAAAAGGTTTTGGCAACGAATAGAACCGGAACTCAGACCGGTCCGGTCACTGCCGAAAGACCTGGAGAACCTGGGGTGCATGGGCCGAGTGCGCGTCCGCCCGCTCGAGCGGGCCCGCGGCCAGGGCCAACGTGGTGACCGGCGCCGCGGCACCGACCGGGGCGCCGGCCGGGCCGGTGACCGGGTCGTGCCCGACCGGCCGGGTCGGGGTGCCCCGGTCCGCGAGCGCCTGGGTGCCGTGCAGCGGCAGCAGGTGGCAGTCGTGCGGGCCGCCCCCGCCGTCCGTACTGCTGGACGCGACCTCCGGGGCGAACCGGGCCGGGTCGGCGACCAGCTCGCTCGCCGGGGTGAGGGCGAAGCCGGCGAGCAGCGACCAGGCGACCACCGTGGTGATCAACCGAGCCAGCCTCGCCACCTGGTTCCTCCCACGTTCCCGCCGAGCCGGCCGCCGAGCTTAAGGCATGTCCCGCGGATCATCCAGCCGGCTGCGCGGCGCCCAGACGAATGCCTCACGGCGTTGTCGGCATAGATCCACGGGACATGCCTTGGCGGTCGGAAATAACCCGCGCACCGGCGGAAGTTGTCAGGGGTATGTGGTCGACTGATGGCATGGCGCAAACCCGGCGGCTGATGTTGGTGCACGCCCACCCGGACGACGAGGCGATTCCCACCGGAGCCACCATCGCCCGCTACGCCGCCGAGGGCGTGCGGGTGTGCCTGGTGACCTGTACCCGGGGCGAGCGGGGCGAGATCGTCGAGCCGGAGCGGGACCGGCTGGGCGCGCTCACCCCGGAGAAGCTGGCCATTCACCGGGAGACCGAGCTAGCCGACGCGGTGGAGCTGCTCGGCATCGCCCGGCACGAGTGGCTCGGCGGCGCCGGCCGCTGGTGGGACAGCGGCATGGTCGGCACCCCGGAGAACGAGGACCCGAGGGCGTTCGCCCGCGCGGACCCGGCCGAGACCACCCGGGAGATGGTGCGGCTGCTGCGCGAGGAACGCCCCGAGGTCGTCGTCACCTACGACGAGCACGGCGGCTACGGCCACCCCGACCACATCCAGGCGCACCGGGTGACGATGGCCGCACTGGACCCGGCCGCCGACCCCGACTACGCCCCCGAGCTGGGCGAACCGTGGCGGGTGGGCAAGGCGTACTGGTCGGTGATCCCGCGCGAGGCGGTGCTGCGGATGGTCGAGGAGTTCGACTTCCCGATCTCCGACGACATGCCCGGCGTGCCCGACGAGGTGATCACCGCGCGGGTGGACGGGCGGGACTACCGGGAGACCAAGGTGGCCGCCCTGCGCGCGCACCGCAGCCAGGTGGACCTGGTCAGCGGGTTCTTCAGGTTCATCGTGGAACGGCCGGAGTTCGGCTACGAGCACTTCCAGTTGGTGCGCGGGGAACGCGGTCCGGCCGGCGCCAACGAGCAGGGCTGGGAAGACGACCTCTTCGCCGGCTTAGGGTGACGCGGGAAAGACCGACGCCCCTGCCCAGCGAGGTATGGGTGCTGGTGGGGGCGGCCTTCCTGGTCGCGGTGGGTTTCGGGTTGGTGGCGCCGGCGCTGCCCACGTTCGCCCGGAGCTTCGACGTCGGGGTCACCGCCGCCAGCGCGGTGATCAGTGCGTTCGCCGTGTTCCGGCTGGCGTTCGCGCCGGTCAGCGGGCGGCTGGTGAACCGCTGTGGCGAGCGCACGGTGTTCCTGCTCGGGCTCGGCGTGGTGGCGCTGTCCACGGCGGCCTGTGCGTTCGCGCAGAGCTACTGGCAGCTGCTGGTGTTCCGCGCGGTGGGCGGCATCGGTTCGACCATGTTCTCCGTGTCGGCGGTGTCCCTGCTGATGCGGCTGGCCCCGCCGGACGGGCGGGCCCGGGCGTCCGGGGTGTGGTCGGTCGGCTTCCTGCTGGGCAGCATCACCGGCCCGCTGTTCGGCAGCGGGCTGGTGGCGATCAGCCTGCGCGCGCCGTTCCTGGCCTACGCCGCCTCGCTCACGGTGACCGTGCTGGTCAGCGGCCTGCTGCTGTACCGGTCGGAACTGGCCGGACGGGCGCCGGAGGAACCCGGTGAGGGCGAGGCACCGAGCGGCGTCCGGGTGGCGCTGCGGCACCCCGCCTACCGCGCCGCCCTGGTGTCCAGCTTCGCCAACGGGTGGGCGGTGTTCGGCGTGCGGATCTCGCTGATCCCGCTGTTCGTGGTGGAGGCGCTGCGCCAGCCGCCGGGCTGGGCCGGCATCGCGCTGACCTTCTTCGCCGGCGGCAACGCGGTGACCATGCCGCTGGCCGGCCGCTGGGCCGACCGGGTGGGGCGCAAACCGCCCCTGCTCACCGGGCTGCTGGCCACCGGGGTGGCCACTGGGGCGCTGGGCTTCGTGGACTCGCTGCCGGTGTTCGTCGCGGTGTCCCTGCTCGGCGGGCTGGGTAGCGGGCTGATCACCCCGGCGATGGTCGCCTCGGTGGCCGACCTGATCGGTCCCCGGGGGCGCGGCGGGCCGGTGCTCGCCGCCTTCCAGATGGTCTCCGACCTGGGCGGGATCATCGGCCCGCTGGTGGCCGGGATGCTGGTCGAGTCGTCCGGGTACGAGGTCGCGTTCCTCGCCGCCGGCGCCGTCCTGCTGCTCGGTTTTGCGGTGTGGCTGCGCGCGCCGGAGACGCTCAGTCGGTCCCATTGATCACATGCGCACCTCGATCCCGTTGACGAGCCGGTCAAACCGTCCGGCTAGGCTGCGCCCGTGTCGGTCGTCGAGGCGTCAAAACCCACGCGTGGCCAGTCGTTCTGGCTGGACGTGGTGGGCACCGTGGCGCGGCTCGGGCTGGCCGCCGTCTGGCTGATCTCCGGCGGCATCAAGGCCGCCGACCCGGCCCAGACCTGGGTGGCCGTGCACGCCTACCGGGTGCTGCCCGAGATGGGCGTCGAGGTGGTGGCCGCCGTGCTGCCCTGGTTCGAGCTGGCGCTGGGCGTTCTGCTGGTGATCGGCGTCGGTACGCGGTTGGTCGCGGTGCTGTCCGGGCTGGTGCTGCTGGCGTTCATGGCCGGCGTGACGCAGGCCTGGGCGCGCGGGCTCTACATCGACTGCGGCTGCTTCGGCGGCGGCGGCGAGGTCGAGCCCGGGGCCACCCAGTACGGCACCGAGCTGCTGCGGGACGCGGGATTCCTGCTGCTCGCGGCCTGGCTGGTGGTTAGACCGCGCTCCCTGTTCGCGTTGGATGCGCGACTGTCCCCCGAAGGAGGCTCGTAGAGGTGGCTGGGACCAAGAGCGGCGGCCGCACGGCGATCTACATCGTGCTGGGCGTGCTGGTGGTGGCCGGGTTGGCCGGCTGGTCGTTCGCTTCCTTCCGGAGCGGCGGTTCGGGTGGCGCGGGTGGCGACGCGAACTTCTCCGCCAGCGTGCAGGGCGCGCTGGTGGTGGCGGGCAACAAGAACGCGCCGCACACCGTGGACGTCTACGAGGACTTCATCTGCCCGTTCTGCGCCCGTTTCGAGTCCGAGCACAGCGCGGACATGGCGAAGGCGGTCAACGACGGCAAGATCCAGGTCCGGTACCACGTGCTGGGCTTCCTGAACAAGTACAGCAACCCGGCCGGATACTCGCTGCGCGCCGCGAACGCGGGCGTGTGCTCCGCCGAGGCCGGCGTGTTCAGCGCCTACCACAAGAAGCTGTTCGACGAGGCGCCCGCCGAGGGTACGGCCGGCTTCTCCGACGCGGAGCTGGTCCAGAAGGCGAAGGACGTGGGCGCCCCCGCGACCATCGAGAAGTGCATCACGTCCGGCAAGTTCACCAAGGTGATCGCCAGCGAGACCGAGCGCGCGACCAAGGACGCCTCCCTGAAGAGCGCCCAGGGCCGCTTCGGCACCCCCCGGATCACCGTGGACGGCAAGGTCGTCGAGGACACCGACGGCTCCTGGCTCTCCGACATCACCAAGTAGCTCATATCGCGGGTTTTCCCGGGCTGTGTCGCGGCTTTTCGCGGTCTTGCTGACGGTCAGAATGAGCGACATGGCCTGGTGAAACCCGCGATATGGCTAGGTGGGGTTAGGTGAGGGAGTTCCACGGGGTGGGGAGTTCCTCGCCCTCGGCGACGCGGAGCAGGCGGCGGGCCTTGCCGACCTCGGTGCGCGGCACCGTGCCCGGCTCCACCACCCGCACCGCGCAGCCGACGCCCAGGCGCTCCCGCAGCGCGTTGGTCAGCTCGGCCCGCAGTGCCTCGGCGGTGGCGGGGTCGGCGCTCATCGGCTCGGCGAACACGCGCAGCTCGGCGCGCGCCGGGACGCGCCGGTCCTCCACGATCAGGTAGTGCGGGCTGACCCGCTCGTCGGCCAGCAGCACCGCCTCGATCTCGGTGGGGAAGACGTTCACCCCTCGCACCACCAGCATGTCGTCCGCCCGGCCGAGCAGCTTGCTCATCCGGCGCAGCGTGCGGGGTGAACCGGCCGCCGGACCGGCCAGCGTGGCCACGTCCCCGCTGCGGTAGCGCAGCAGCGGCATGCCGGTCTTGGTGAGCGTGGTGAACACCAGCTCGCCGGGCGTGCCGTCGGGCACCGGGTGGCCCGAGGCGTCGATCGCCTCGACGTAGAAGTGGTCCTCGGCCACGTTGAGCAGGCCGGCCGAGTCCAGCGACTCGCAGGCCACGCCCGGGCCGATGATCTCGGAAAGCCCGTAGATGTCCAGCGCGCGGATGCCCAGCAGCGACTCGATCTGCTGGCGCATGCCCTCGGTCCACGGTTCGGCGCCGTGCACGCCGACGCGCAACGACAGCGACGCGGGGTCGGTGCCGGCGGCCCGCAGCGCCTCGCCCAGGTAGATGGCGTACGACGGGGTGCAGCAGAGCACGTCGGGGCGCAGGTCGGCGAGGACGCGCAGCTGGCGGTCGGTCATCCCGGCCGACATCGGCAGCACGGTCGCGCCCAGCCGCAGCCCGCCGTGGTGCACGCCCTGCCCACCGGTGAACAGCCCGTATCCGTAGGCGACCTGGATCACGCTGTTTCGCGTGGCACCCGCGCCACCGAGGGCGCGGGCCATCACGTCGGCCCAGATCGCCACGTCGGCGGCGGTGTACGGGACCAGGGTCGGCCGGCCGCTGGTGCCGGAGCTGCCGTGGATGCACACCACGTCCGCCCGGGGCACCGCGAGCAGGCCCCACGGGTAGTGCGCCCACAGGTCCGGCTTGGTCACCGTGGGGAGCTTGGCCAGGTCGTCCAGGGTCACCTCGGCCCCGGCGGTCACGCCGGCCGTGCGCAGCCGGCCGGCCTGCTCGCCGTCCGCGCGCAGCAACCGGTCGACCAGCTCGCGGAGTCGCCGTTGCTGCAGGTCGCGGCGTTGCTCCGGCGGGCAGCCCTCGGCGTCCGGGTCGACCAGGGGCGGTGGCGTGAGCGAGTCGGTGGTCACGGCTGAGAGCGTAATGCGCCTCGGCCCGGAGTTGAGGCCCCCAAATGTCGGTCACCGTTGGCGTTGGGGTAAGTTATTCGCTATTGGGGCTGTGGCGCAGCTGGTAGCGCATCACACTGGCAGTGTGAGGGTCAGGGGTTCGAGTCCCCTCAGCTCCACCAAAACGTTCTCGTTCAAACCCCGACCTCCCACAGAGGTCGGGGTTTTGCTTTCCCCGCCCAGGACAGCCTCACCTGCCTCAAACCCAGTCGGTTCGGCATTCGAACCCCTGACCCTCGCTCGGACGGCCGTCAGGCCGTCCCCGCCCAGCAGCGCCGCGAACGGCTCAGTCAGCTCATAGCGCTCCACCGTCCCGTCCTGGGCAATCCACAGCCGCTTGTAGAACCCCTGGTTCATCTGCCGCTTCACAAAGTCCGGTGCCCGCCGGTACTGCACGTTGCACTCACCTGCCACCGCCAGTGCCTGCTCCAGCACGGCTTCCACCTCGGCCAGATGCTTGCCGCTGACTTCAACCTGCCGTTCGGCCGCCGTCATAGCCCGCGTCAGCCGGTCCATCTCCGACTTGAGCAAGTCAAGCGGCACGGCACCGGCATAGTGCGCCCGCATTAGGGCGGCTCGCTCTTCGCCGAGCTGCTGCAGACGGCGGTTGGACCGCTCGGCCTGCTGGTGGGCTTCGGCACTCTCGCCGGCCAGCTCAGCGTGGACGCCGAGCCGGATGCTGTGCACCGTCTCGGGCGGTAGCTCAAGCCGCTGGTACAGCGCCAGAATGCCGTCCTCGATCCGCTCGACCCGGATCGACCGCCGCGTGCAGTGAACCTTCTCGTGGTGGCGCTTGGGGCAGATGAAGTAGTTGAAGGTGCCGCCGTGCCGTCCAGTGGCGCGGTTGAAGATGAGCCGCCGGCCGCAGCCGCCACAGAAGATGGTGCCACGCAGGTAATGGGTGTGGACGCGGTCCTTCTCGCCGGCATGGGCGTGCACTGCCAGCACGTCCTGCACTGCCAGCCACAGCTCCGGTGTCACCAGTGCCTGGTGCTTGCCCTCGTAGGTCGCGCCCCGGTAGGACACGACGCCCATATAGTAGGGATTACGGAGCGTGTTCAGTAGCGACGTCATGCTGACGTCGCGTTCCGGCCGCCGGGCAGTCGGCCGTGTCGTCAGGCCTTTCTCCTGGAGCGCTTCCGCCAGTTGCAGGGATGTCCAGTCACCCGTGGCGTACTGCTCAAAAGCCCACTTCATGAGTGGTGCCCGCTGCGGGTCGACGATGACCGTTGAAACCGCGATGCCGTCGCGGTACTCCCGGAAGGGCAGATAGCCGAGTGGCGGCCGGAACGGCGTGCCGCCCTCTTGTGCCTTGGCGATCATGCCCTTGAGCACCTCTTGCGCCAAGTTGTCGGAGTAGAACTGCGCCATGTCGGCCATGATGTTGTAGAGGAACTTGCCGGACGGCGTATCCGAGATGCTTTCAGTACAGGACACCAGCTCGCAGCCGGCTTTGCGCAGCGCCATGTTGATAGCGACGTCGTCGAGCCGGTTGCGTGCCAAGCGGTCAATCTTGTGCACGATGACGTAGCGTGGCCGCTGCTCGGCGATATCGCGCAGCATGCGTTGCAATTCCGGCCGGTGGGCCGACTTGGCTGACTGGCCGGCGTCAATGTAAATGCCGCCGACCACCGCGCCGAGCTGCTCGGCCTTGGTGACACCGGCGGCGCGCTGGACAGGGATGGAATAGCCCTCTTCACCGCCGCCGGTACGGGCCTGCTCACGGGTACTGACCCGGACATAGATAAAGGCGATGTCAGCAATGCCGGCGTTGTCAGTGAATGGTTGTGTCTGCTGGCCGCTGCGCAGCACCGCGTCCGCAGCCCGTCTGAGGGCTGGACTCTCGTCGTCTTGCTGGCTGGTCCGCAGCTCATCTATGACGCGGCGCCGGCTGTGGCGCCGCTGGTCAGCTCGGCGTGATTGATCGTCGGATTCGCACTCGCGGGACATTCCGCCTCCTCGGCGACTGATCCTTTTGGAACGACATGTCAGACGGTATTTCGATTCGTTCCATTGTCGCAGGCGGAAGCGGACGTCAACAATAAAGGCCAGGCTGGCCTGGGTGGATAGCAGTTGGAGGCATTTGAATAGCAGTGATTTGAGAACCAGGCTCACTGACACTGACGGCTAAGCTGACGGCAACAACGCCAAGTACGTGCACGCGCGTTTGTGAACGCGCAACTTCTCTGACGAGATTGACGCGAGCCAGCGCGCTACCTCCAGTCTTGCTGAAGAGCCTTGTGTCCCCAGTTCGAGTCTGGGAGGAGCCACCAGAAAGATCATTGAATAGAGCGCCAACCTGCCAGAGGTCGGCGCTCTTTTTTGTGCCCGGCGGCGGCCGTCGGCCGGCGGCGGCAAAATGGTCTGACGGCTGTTCTTGACGGCAACGCGGACGGTCGTTGCCGTCAGCAGGCTGCTGGAAAAGGTGCTGTTCAACCTTGGTGAGGGCCTGTCGTTTGCTGGCGATGTCGACGTGGGTGTATAAGCCTGTCATGCGTACGTCGCTGTGGCCGAGCACCGCCTGAATATCGCGGGCGTGCACCTGGAGGTCTTTTTGCGTCGTCGCGTTGGTGTGGCGCAGCCCATGCAAGGTGATCCGGCTAAGGCCGTGGTGTTCGCAGATGCGTCTGAACGAACGGTAGACGTTGCGCGCCTCGATCGGTCGCCCGCTGCGCGTGGTGAAGACCAGCTCGTTGCCCTCGCTCGTACCCGCCCAGCCGGTGCCGGCCGCTAGTCGGTCGGTCGCTTGCTGTTCGCGCCGTTCGTTCAGCACGGCAACGGCGGTAGCCAGCAGGGGTTCGTCGCGGCTGCTGGTCGCGGTCTTGAGTTCGACTGCACGCATTGCGCCGTCGATTCGCTGGACCTGTTGCCGGATACGGAGTTCGCCACGCGCAAAGTCGACGTCGCGCCAGCGTAGGCCACGCGCTTCACCGCTGCGTAAGCCGTACAGGATGAGCAGCACAAACAGCGGGTACAGCGGGTCGGAGGCGGCAGCCTGTAAGAAGCGGTGGACTTCGGCCGCGTTCCAGTATTCGGCCTCCCGCGCGCGATAGTTCGGCAGCTCAACCAGCCGTGCGACATTGCGCGTGAGGAGTTCGGTACGGACCGCGTAGGTGAGCGCGGCGCTCAGGACTTTGCGGATCTGGTGGATACTCGCTGGTGATTGACCAGCCTGATACAGGTTGTCAAGGAACTCCTGCACGGTAAGGACGGACAGGCCCTCCAAGCTGTGTCGCCCGAGCCCTGGCTTCAGGTACAGCCGGGTGACGGCTTCATGGCGGCGGTAGGTCAGCGGGCGGCGCCGAAGCTGTACTGCGTGGGCCAGCCAGTAGTCCAGGTACGCGGCTACTCGCCACGCCTTATCTGCCACGGGTATGCCTTGAGCCTGGCGGGTTTTCAAGCTGGTGAGCTTTCGCTGTACCTCGGCGCGACTGCCGGCGTAGATGCGGACCCGCTTGCGCTGTCCGCCGGTGGTGCGGGCATAGAACGCGCCTTCCCAGCGGCCGTCCTGGCGCCGGTAAACCGAGCCTTCGCCGTTGGCGTTTCTCCCGGCCATTACCGGTCGCCCTCGTCGGTTTGGCTATTGATAAACCGAGCGATTGCATCGGCGGGGATCAGCCGCCGCCGGCCGATCTGCACCGTGGTGAGTTTGCGCTGTTGAATTAGCCGATACAGCAGCCACCGGCTGATACGCAGGTGCCGGCAGGCCTCGTCAATCGTCAGCAGCTGTGGCGCGGCTGGTGGACTTGGCTGGTTGCCGGATGAGTTATGGTCTGCGGATTGCATAGCGATATCCTCCCCTCTATTTAAGAGCAGCTTGCTTAATTTGTGAACAGGCCTTCTGCGGGGCCATTCGGTGATGTTGGTAAAACCGGCAGGGAGTTCTCGAATCGCTGGCGGCGACTGCAAGAAGAACTCCCTGCCGGGAATGGCTGGCCGGGCTAGCTGCTGCTGGCCCCGCCGTCCTTGCCCCGCCGGTTCCGGCCGGTCGACGTGGTGTCGGCCTCGGCTGGAACCTCCGGAGCGGCGCTGTCACCGTTGCCAAACAGGGCGGTGATGGCCTGCCGGCGGATAGCGGCCTCGCGTTCAATTTCGGCGAGGGCGGCATCTGCCTGGCTGCTCAGTGACGTCTTGCGCTGCTCGATGTAGCCGATGACGGCGAGACGGATGATGTCCGTGACCGTCTGGCCTTCGAGCTGGGCAACGATCGTCAGCTGGGCGTACAGCTCGTCTTCGAGCCGGACAGCGGTGGTCTTCATGAGGCCACCGCCGGGCTGGCGGACGGGCTGTGTGTGGGGTGACGCATGGTCTCCTCCTCGGTTGGGTGCGGCCGGCGATTCCGGGGTTGGGATCTCCTGTTGGAAGCCGCAGGCCACCGACGAGGTGGCCCTTGGCTCAGGCGTGCAGTCGGAAGACGTGGATTTGTGATCGTTCGTCGTCCTCGACAACGTGGGCGTCATAGGTCAGTTCGCGGCCGAGGCCTTCGTAGTCGATGCGCAGGTGCGGTAGCAGTTGCTCGTCGACGTGTTCGTTGAGCTGGTCCCACCAGCCCCGGTCTTCGGCGACGGCTTGCGCCCAGGTGGCGACGTCGGGCCAGCTGCCGACGTAGTGGGCACCGAAGGCGGCGACGGCTTCCGGGCTGCGGCCCCAGGCCTCGACGTAGGCCACGAAGGCCCGGCCGTGGGCGGCGACGCCGCGGGCCAGCCGGCTGACGGTGGCCAGGTCCTCCCACTCGTCAATGTCCAGTCCCTCGAAGCAGCTGTGTTGGCGGATGCTGACGGTCGCGCCTCGGAAGGGCGACATGTCCAGCAGCTCGTGCTTGGCGGCTTCCAGTACTTTCGGGTCGGCGGTGGCGTCGAGCCACTGGCCGCGCTCGACCCGCTTGGCGGCGGCGCCGTTGTCGCGCAGGTAGATGCGCGGCGCGTCGAGGCTGCGCTCCGGGCTGCTGGCCGGCTCGGCGGTCTCCGGCGGGGTGTTGTCGTGCCAGTGCCAGGCTTCGGCGGTGTCATCGGTGGGGTGGTGTTCCATGGTGTTGCTCCTGCTTATTCAGTTGTTTTGGTGACCGACGGGCGTCGGTCAGGGGTGGCCCCGGGCCTGTGCTAGCCGCGCCTGGGCCAGCTCGACGTAGGCCGGGTTGAGTTCGATGCCGAGCCAGTCGCGCCGTTCCTGTTCGGCCACTAGCGCGACCGTGCCGGCGCCCATGAAGGGGTCGAGCACGATGCCGGGCCGCCAGTCGCCGCCGCAGTCGCAGCCGGCCCGCAGCGGGCCGCTGGCCAGCAGCCGGCCATTGACGCGCTGCTGAGCACGTCGCCACGGCACGCCGCAGCCGGTGCAGAGCCGTTCCGGGCAGGTCGCCAGCAAGGGCCGGCGCACCAGATCGAGCGGGAAGACCGCGAAGTGGGCGCCGCGGTAGGCGGCGGTCGGCAGCAGCCAGGCGTCGCCGGGGTTCTTGCCGAGCGGGTGGCTCTCCTGGCCGGCGGCTTTCAGGCTGGCCAGGCCCCGGTTGAGGTCGATGCGCGGCGAGCCGTGGAGCTGGGGCGCGGCGGCTGGCGGCGGGTAGACGGCGCGCTGGGTGGCCCGGCCGCTGTGCCTCGGCGTGGTGGCCGGCACGCGGATGGCGTCGAGGTCGAAGTAGTAGGTGGGCTGCTGGGTCAGCAACAGGATCGTTTCGTGGCTGCAGGACAGCCGGTCGGTGACGCTGCTCGGCATGGCGTTGCGCTTGGCCCAGATGACGTTGTTGCGCACCAGCCAGCCGTCCTCCTGCAGGGCGACGGCCAGCCGTTGCGGGCCGAGCAGCAGGCTCTTGCGCGGTGCGCCTTCGCGCGGGTGGCGGCTGTAGCCGTCGCCGATGTTGAGCCACAGCGCGCCGCCCGGTTTCAGCACCCGCCGCAGCTCGGCCGCCACGCCGACCAGCTCCGTCACCCAGCCTTGGACGGTCGGCTCGGCGCCGATCTGCCCGGCGACGCCGTAGTCCCGCTGTGCCCAGTACGGCGGCGACGTGATGACGCAGTCGATTGACGCTTCCGGCAAGCCGCGCAAGCGCTTCACCGCGTCGCCGCACAGGAACTGCCGCCGGGGTGCGTCCCCGGCCGCGCCGCTCACGGCTGGCCTCCGGCATCGTCGAGCCGGCGCAGCAGCTCGGCGCCCTGGGCGGCCAGGCCGACGCCGAACAGCGGCTGGTGTGCGGCGGGCAGGCTGGCGATGACGTCGGCGATCCGGGCGGCCCAGCGCGGTTTGCTGGTCAGCCACCAAACCTTCGGGAAGACGCCGGAGCGCTGTTGTTCCTGGCCGCTCTGCCAGTAGTCGACGTAGCGCCGGCACTTGCGGGCAATCGTCGGCCGGCTCTCGGTGCCTCGGTCGATCTCGACAAACGCTTGCTGCTCGAAGTCGCCGACACCGAGGGCCACGAAGGCATCCGGCTTAACGGCTTGGCGCCCGCCGGCCGGGCCGGCGAACCAGCGCCAGGCAGCCGGCTCGGTCTCGAACTGCAGCAGCTCAAGCTGTCCCTGGGCGTCCAGCGCATGCAGCTCGACGTACAGATCGGCGATCGCCAGCAGGTGGTTCTGGAAGGCCGGTTTGGTGTCCCAGATCATCCGGCCGCGCGGGACATGGACGTCACTGTCCGCGTCCAGCGCCAGTACGGACTGGCCGAGGCCGGACAGGGTATAGATCAGGCTCTCAGAGCCGCCGTGCTCGCCGCCGATCTGCCGTTCCAGCCGGACGACGGCGCCCAGCTCGGTCAGCCGCTTCAGCACCGCCCGGCCCCGGCGGGCACTGGTGGCCGGCTGGTCGCTGGTGATGTGCAGCTGTTGCAACTGGCGGCCGGTCATCAGGCGGAAGCTGGCCAGCGACCGCAGCACCGCCATGTCGCGCTCCGTCAGGCGGGCGCGCAGCGTCCGGGCACGGCCAGATCGGAGGTTCCCGCTCGTACCGAGCGGAACTGTCGGTACGACATCGGCAGCCTTACCGCTGGTGGAGGCAGCTTTTGATCCGAGGCGATCGGACGGGCGACCGGCTACCCCGGATGAAGACGAAAAGAACAACGAACTCATGGCTGCGGCCTCCGTCGTCGGCTGCCGATCGGGGCATCTGGCGCGCTGTCGGTCGGGTAGCACCGGGCACGGATGGCGTCGTCGATCTCCTGGCCGGGCCGGCCGTAGCGCTGCTGGCTGGCGCGGCGCAGCCGGGCGGCGCTGGCGATCGCCGCCGGCAGCGGTTCGGTGGCGAGCGTGAAGGCCGGGCTCGGCGCGTTGTCGACCAGCACGCGGGCGGCGGCCTGGTAGGCGCCGAGCCGCTCCAGGTCGGCCGCCGTGACACCGGCGCCGAGTACCGCCGCCAGTCCTGCGGCATCCTTCTGGGCCGGCCGGAAGACCACCCGGTTGCGGGCGTTGGCCAGCACCGCCGCCTGCAAAGTCGGCAGCAGTTGGCCGAGGTGCTGGTGGGCCAGCGTCCAGCCGACACCCAAGCCCCGCGAGGTGCTCAGCACGTCGCTGAAGTCCAGCGCGCCGGCAAAGTCCTGCCACTCGTCGACCATCACCGTGACCGGCTGGCGTTGCTTGGCCGGCGTGGCGGCGCGGCGCTGGATGGCGCGCCACAGCTGGCTCAGTACCAGCGTGCCGAGCAGCCGGGCGGTTTCCGGCCCGATCAGGCCCTTGTTGAGGTTGACCAGCACGATCTTGCGTTCATTGAACAGGGCGTCGAGCTGGAAGCCGGGCGCTGGCTGGCCGAGCATGCGCCGGATGGCTGCCCGGGTGGTCAGTACCCGCAATTTGTTCATGAGTGGCGCCACCACCATCGTCCGCTCGCGGTCGGACAGGGCGGCTTCGAAGCCGGCCCAGAACGGGCCGAGTACCAGCGGGTCACTGACGCCAGCCAGTACCCGCCGCCGGAAGCTGGCCTGGGTCAGCAGTGCCGGGACGTCAACCAGACTGCCGTCCGGCAGCCGGGCCGCCGTGATGAGGGCGTGCAGCAGGACATCGGAACTGCGCGGGCCGATGGCGCTGCCGAACAGCTCGCGGAACAGCGCCAGCAGCTCGTCAGCCCGGCGTTCGGCTTCCGCCGGCGGGCCGGCCAGCGGGTTGAGCCCCACCGACAGTGCGCTGTCCGACGGCTCGATAACGATCACGTCGTCGTGGCGCTCCGGCGGCAGCAGGCGCAGTACGTCGGTGACAAGATCACCTTTCGGCTCGACGACTAGCACACTGCGGCCGGCGGCGGCATCAGCGGCGATGAGCTGGGCCAACAGGGTCGACTTGCCGGAGCCGGTCGGCCCGATGAGGTGGCTGTGGCTCAGCGCCGCCTTGATGGGCAGCATCACCGCCCGGCCCCGGCTGGCGGGGTGCAAGCTGCGGCCGAGCAAGCGGCTGTCGGCTTCGCGCTCTGGCGGCACGAGCAGCGACGGCGGCGGTGGCGCCAAGCTCACGCCCCGGTTCGGCACCGCCGCGCCGTCGACCGGCCAGCCGATCAGGACCGCCAGCTCGCGGGCGTTGACCAGGCTCGACCAGGTGCGGCTGCTACCCATGACGTCGTGCAGCAGCCGGGCGGTGCGGCTCGACTGGTGGCTGCTCTTGAGCGGCACCTGCGGCCCGCTGGCCAGCCACAGCCCGGCTTGCAGGCTGCGCAGCAACAGCGCTGCCCGCTTCGGATCACCGACCTGGACGCCGATCCGGCCGCGCACCCCGAACAGCGGCTCAGCGACCTTGGTCTTCCAGAGCTGCTGCTCGCCGGCCGGTGGGTCGGCTTGGGTGAAGCCGAGGGCTGTCAGTGGTGGGACCACCTCCGGCGGTTGTCGGCGGCGGTCGTTGCTCGGGCCGACGACCCACTGCACCACCGCCTGTTCGTCGCCCGCCAGCTCGGCGGCCAGGTGGTACAGCCCGGCAGCCACGGCGTCGCCGGTGTCGAGCCGTAGCGGGTAGGCCAGGCCGGTGAAACGCACCTCGCGCGCCGTGGTCATGGGACGGCGGTCCGGTTCGGGCGCGGCGACCAGACTGAGGTCCGGCAGTTGCGCCCGCAGCTCGGCCGGCAGCGTCCGCGCCATCCAGCGGTCGCAGCCGAACAGCCAGCGCACTCCGTCGCGGCTCAGACGCAGCTCGAAGACGACGATCGGGGTCAGCCGCTGGACGAGACCCCGCCGCGGCCGGCCGGACAGCACCCGCAGCAGCCGGGTGACGTCGTCCAGCGTCAGCCGCTCCGGTGGGGTGGCGTCGAACCAGGCCAGGTCAGTCATGGCCGGTCTCCGCTGCCGGGCCGGCGGTCGGCTCGGTGTTCTCCGTAGTCGGCACGACGCTGCCGCCGCGCTGCCAGCGCACCAGTGCGATGCAGGCCCGGGCTAGCCGCCGCACCGCCGGCTGCTGGTGTGGCTCGCCCCGCACCGCCGGCGTATCGCCGTGGCCTGTTGTACTTTTCGCCATTTTGTTTTCCATTCCCTCTCTCGCTCACCAGTGGAACAGAGGTGGGAATCTGGCGTTACTAAGCGGCTACCGTCTTGACGAATCAAGACAGCAGGTGTTTAATAACAGCCAGTTCCCACGCACACCGGGGGAGCGGTTAATTAGACCGCGAGCTTCGGGTGATACCGTCAACGCACGAGCAGTAAAAGTCTTGCCAGATCGCACTGCTTGTGTTTTGGTATCCCCGAGCTCCGGTTTAAGACTATGCGTACTGTGCTTGCGATTTGCAAGCATTTTTTTATTTTTGACAACACCGAACGGTCGGCTTTGACATCTGTTTTAGTCGCCGTCCATGTCGCCATTTCGCAAATCGCGGCAGCTACATACGCCGCCAGCTGAACAGCCAATACAGGGCCGCCAGCGCGAACAACACGCCGGCCACGGTCGGCAGCAGTGGCCGTAGCAATTCCCAGACCAGCCGGGCGGCTGCGGCCACCATGACGACCAGCACGGCGTAGCCGGCGGCTCGGCCGAGCCAGGTCAGCTTCACGCCGCCCACTTGACACAGCGACCATCACAGCCGGCATCGAGGTGCAGCGTCCGGCGATCCGCGAAGCGCGGGTCAAGCAGCACCGCCTTCTGCGGCGCGAAGCCCACTTGTGGCCCCTCGAACAGCGCACAGGTCTGGCCGCGTGTCTCAGTCAGCAGCGCCCGCCGGGCCAGTGGCGAGTACAGCGCCGCGTGCTTCCACCAGGCGGCCTCTTCGCCGTCAGGATCGAAGCCCCGGCCGGTGGCGCCGTGGCCGAATCCGTCGTGCACCGCCCTAAAGGCATCATTGTCGTGCTCGGACAACCACGGATGCGGATTGCCGCAGCCGGCCGAGGCCCAGATGCGCAATCGCCGGTCGGCCAATTCGGCGAGCAGTTCCCGAACGTTGCGGTACGGGTCAAGCGGGCTGATGACCACTGTGAATCCGAGGCCACCCCGGGCTCGTGGTCGCGTCAGGAAATCCAACTGCCACCAGGTTTCCTCCCGGAAGCGGCGGTAAGCCGGCACGGCAGTGCGGTCCAGCACCGGCGCGGCTTCATAGGCGGCGGCAATCCGCCGGCTGGTGTGGCGACAGCTGACAATCCGCTGGTAATCCAACCGGCTATCGAAGGGCCGGCCGAAGCGGTGACAGTAGCGTTCGCTGCCGGCCTGGAGTTCAGCGTTCGGCAGTTGTCGGTTTGGGCTGGTTTTGGGCATAGCTCACCCCTGCGTGGAATGGCGATATTTTCACGAATTGGTCGGTCGAAATGGCGTGGCGGTCGGGTTACGACTAGCGGCCGTATCCGGCCTGCTGGTGCATCGCCTGGCCGGCCTGCCGGACGGTGGCCCGGACCTGGTGCGCGCCAGCCAGTGCCCGCCACTCGGCGTCGAGGGCCGAGCGCTGGCAGCGCAGCCGCTCACGTTCGGTGCGCAGTTGTTCCCGCGCCAGCAGCCAGCCGAGCAGCACCAGCGCTAGTCCGATCGTCTCCACCAGCAGCACACTGGCGAGCGTCACGACGGTCTCGGTCATGGCGGATCAGCTCCGTCCGGTCTCGGCCACGATCTGCGCCAGGGCCATGGCGGCGGTGTCGACGATCGCGCGGTAACGCGCTTCTCCGAGCGGACAGCGCCGGATGTAGTGCGCCTCGAGTTCGGTCAGGCCGCCGACCGCCTGCAGCGCCTCGGTGGAGACGTACTCCAGCGCGCGAACGCGGGCGCCTTCGACGAGGCTACGGCCGTGCTCGACGGCGACGCTGTCGCGGACGGCGCGCTCGATGCGGGCCGGGGCGCGGTAGTGCCCCGGAACCCGCCGGGCGATGAGGTCTTGGGTGCTCGCCGTTGCGGCGAAACGGGGTGCGAGGTTGAACATGCGCAGGTTCCTTCTTGATCGAATGAGTTTGGAAGTGCCAAGTGAGGCGCGCTGGGTCGGTGCGGGCACGGTGTGCACCACCGCGCCGACCCAGCACCGCCGACTAGCTCGCGCGGTCGTCGGGCAGGTCGCCTTCAACCACGGCGGGGCCGGTCTGCCGGAGTTCACGCTCGCGCAGCTTCTCGGCCTTGATCGCCAGGCGCTGAGCTTTGGCCTTTAGGTTGCGCTCCCGTTGGCCCATCTCACCTTGAGAGCAGTCAGCTGCTCAATGTGTCTGCGATAGATGCAGACGGCGCAGTAGGTGCCGGCCACGAAGGCCAAGGCATAGGGGACGAGGACACCACCAACCAGGCCGAATACGGCGCTCATGGCGGTCTAGGCCCTGGCGCTAGCGGCCAGCCGAACATCGTCGGCCGAACACCACGTGACGAAGCCGCCCTCACGCTTGGCGGTCACGCCGAACACCAGCCCCGGCAGCGTCACCGGGTCCCCGGTCGTGAAGGTGGTCGCCGGGTCGTCGCTCAGCGGCACCGTCACCATCAACAGCTCCGACTTGCCGCGCCAGGTGACGACCGCAACCTGTACCGACCACAGTGGCACGCCGTCCTTCGTGCACTTCTGCGGCTTGTCCTCGTCCCGGACGTTGCGGTCGCGCGTGAACTCCTTGCGCGGCTGGCTGCTCATGAACATGACGGACTGGAACGTGTCAGGAGAGACCCGCACCGTGTCAAACATCCTTGCCACCCTTCGGGAGCCGTCAGCTCCTGCGCGTGCTGGTGGCCTCAGGGGCCAACCAGCGGGTTTGTTGATGTTGATCGGGACTGGGCTACATGTCTCCTTGGCGTGCCGCCACCTCTACCCACCCGCTACTTGATCTATCCACCCGGTACTCTAGCCAAGTGCACCGCCACGCCCGACTAGAACCTACTACCGTTGTAGGTAGTGTTCTACCACGTCGCCCGGTTGGGAGTCAAAGACCATGGACAACTCCACGACACCTGACGACCAGCCGATCCCCGACGATGTGCGTCACGCTGTTATCACCAGCGAACAAGGCGGCCGGCTCCAACGCGGTCATGCCGACAACTTCGCCATAACTTATGAACTCATACGGGCAATTCAAAATCTGCCGACTGTGAGCGCTGAAGAAGTTGCGGAATACCTTGCTGTTTTTGGCGACATTGCTACAGCTCATATGCGCAAAGTCCGCCACGCTGGCCATTTGCTAACCGCTAAACAGCAGTACTCGGCAATTCTCAATACTTTAAACACGCTCGGTCAAATCACTAATCTAAGCTCTCATCTCCTTGCCATACAGGGAATCAAGGCTAAAAAAATTACTCGGCGACAGGCATCCCAAGAGCTCGGCGTGCACGAAAACACCATTTACCGTTGGGTCAACGATGAAAAAATTCGGGAAGCCAAGGAGCGCGAGCTCTACGAGTTTATACTCGATTATATTGCCGAAGCGCGCGGCATGAGTAAGAATGAACTCAAGCGACAAATTATCGCCTGGGGTAAGCAGGGTGGAGCATTCAAGCAGGGCTCCGGTGGTCCGGCTGCATCTATTAGCGAGTTGCTTGATCAGCTTAACGATTAGTGATATAACAAAGATGCATGCAAGAAATCTCCCCCGATGACGAATTAGTCGAAAGCTCTACTGAACAGTCAGAGCGACCGCCTAACGCAGCTCAGATAGATGATATCTATGAGCGTGGCCGCCTAGAGGCGCAGCGCTATGCCGTCCAGGCATTTATACGACGGTTTATACTCCCGATGGAGACTGAAGGAAAGACTGAGCAAGATCAATAAATTCAAGCTACGGAGCTCAACAACCCTTACCTGTCACCAAACCCTGAGCGACCAGGCTAGCTACGACCAGCTGGACGAACTCACCGAGCAAGTCAACGACGACCGAGGGCTAGCCCCGGCGCTACCTGATCGAGGAACAACTGCAACCCCTCCAAGAAAGCCCGGTTGGACGAGCTTTCTACTGATATAGAACCCTCATCCCCTCGACACCATATAGTGAATTCACTGCTGGGGCAGGCATCAAGACAAAGCCCACGGGGCACACGGCCGACCGTGGTGCCCGCCACCACTCGCAGAACCTCTAACCCTAACCAGCCCAATCCCGCGCCTCCCCCGGCAACGGCCACCCCAGCACCACCCGCGCATCCCAAGCCGCTTGCACATGCACACACGGCCACTCCCGCCCATCCGGGCAACGAGAACACACCCCACCGTCGTCCCGGTGCTCACGCTCAACGGTGACCAGCTCAGTCGGCAACCGTGCCAGCAGCCCGGACAGCCCGACGCCATCCAAATAGTGAATCAGCACGCCCGACCCAGACAGCGTGAACACGCTCAGCGCCTCGGAGCTCACTGCAAACCCCAGGCCGAAGCCGCGCCGTGCCCATTGGCCAGAATCCGCCGGCTATCCGAGATGTACGGCACTTCCTGCCGCTTGCCGTCCACGTACAGCGCTTCCGCCCGGTGCTGCCCCTCCGTCTCCATGACGTAGCGGGTCACGGCGGCCGCGAGTACGCCGGGGTCGGTGCTCATCTCTTTGGCATATTTCTCGGCCTTGGCGAGCCGACCGGTCACGAACTGCGTGGCGCAGATTTCCCGCGCCCGGACGGCATGCACGCCGTACACGACTTGTTGCTTCACGATCTCTGCCACGGCGGATGTCCCCTGATCTCCCGTATCGGTACGACTTGGAAGGCATCCGCTACCGGGGATGACGCACCCAAGCGCCATGCCGCCGGGGGTGAGCGGGCATGGCGAGCCGGTAGCGGACGCCGGAAGATCATCAAAAGGCGTGCGGGTGGGTGTGCGTCACGCTGTGCGTGCGGTTGCCACACCTCCCGCCACCAGCGGCTACGCTTGGAGGCATGGCACGGGAACCGGCCGCCATCGCCGGCATGCGCCGCGAACTCGGCCACCATCTGGCCGCCTTCCGCCGCGCCGCCGACCTGACGCAAGGCCAACTGGCCGACGCCACCGGCTTTGACCGCACCACCGTCAACCACATCGAGAAGGGCAGAAGCCGGGCAGATGAGCGCTTCTGGCAGACGGCCGACCAGGCCTGCCGGGCAGATGGGGCGCTGCTCACCGCCTATCGCGAACTTGAAGCCACCAAGGCCACCTACGACCAGCAGGAGCGTCAGCGCGAACTGGAAGTTGCCCGTGCCACGGCGGCGCAGCTCCAACAACCCAACGGACAAGCATCGTCATCGCTCTGGCTGGCGGTGCCGGACCTCGGCGACGGCGACGAGCTGGAAGCCTTGGAGCTCGCCCGCCGGGTCGGTGCGAGCGACGTTGGTGACGAGACCCTGACCCGGCTGGAAGCCATGGTGGACGAGCTGGCCGTGGCCTACCCGACCACACCGCCGGCCGTCTTGCTCGAGCGCATCCGGCAGCACCTCGGCTACGTCTCCCGGCTGCTCGATGCCCGCAAGACGCTGCACGAGCACCAGCGTCTGCTGGTCGTCGGGGCATGGTTGTCACTGCTCGGGGCGACGGCGCACATTGACCTGAAGCAGTACCCGGCGGCGGCCGCCCGGCTCAAGACGGCGGCCAGCCTGGCGCGCCATGCCGGCCACGACGAAATCCGGGCCTGGTGTTACGAAACCGAGGCTTGGCGGGTGCTGACGGAAGGCGGTTACCGCCGGGCGCTGGAATTGTCGCGGGCGGCGCAGGCGATCGCGCCGGCCGGCAGTTCGGCGGCGATCCAAGCGACGGCCCAGGAAGGCCGGGCCTGGGCGCGGCTCGGGCAGCCGAAAGAGACCTACGCCGCGATTGAGCGGGTCAACAAACTGGTGTCGCCACTGCCGAAGCCTGACCGGCCGGAGCACCACTACCGCTATGACCCGGACAAGTCGGTGGCGTATGTCGCTACCACCTTGGCGTGGTTGGGTGACCCGGCGGCGGAAGGCTTTAGCCGGGAGATTATTAGCCGGTTGGCCCCGCATGACGATGTCGCCAAGTGGCCACGGCGGGCGGCCAGCGCCAACATTGATTTGGCGCTGGCGCTGCTGGTGACTGACCGGCTGGACGAGGCTTGTGACGCGACGCTACGGGCAATTTCGTCGGGCCGGGTGGTGCCGTCCAACCATTGGCGGGCGGCGGAAGTCGTTGAGGCGGTCGAGGCGCGGCAGTTGCCGGAAGCGGCGGGCTTGCGCGAGGCGTATGAGGGGATGCGGCGGGGGTAGGTTTACCCACTTACCAAGATTTGTCCTCGTCCGAGATATACGGTTTGCCCCGTTGGCTGCCGGCTTGCGTCGATGAGCACAGTCGAAGTGCATCGCCCACGTTATTCCTGGCTTTTGCCATGCCATTGGAGTATGGTGATTCGTCCAGCAGCTCAGGCAGCATAGTTCAGGGTAATTTGGATGGGCCGTGTGCCGTGCTGCAACCTCTCATCTTTAGTCGCATTTTGAGGAGCCCTAATGGGCAGACAAGCACTGCGACTCGCGTCTGTGCTGTCCGTGGCTGCAGTAGCCGGTGTCGTGCAGATGTTGTTAAATTACGCGGCCAGTGGGCAGTGGAAGTGGGCCGAAGCGCTCTCCAGTGTCACGTCGACGTTCGCAACGGCGTTTATCCTTGTGATACTGCTTGAACGGATTGAGGCGAACCGGTGGGAGTCGAGTCGAATGGCCAATTTCTACGCTTTGGCCGAAGGTCTCGATCTAGCCATTTCTGGCTGGAGTCGTCCAAATGGCGTTGCGCCACCGGAACTTGGCACCAAAGCACTGTCGGCCGGTGCTCGAAAAATGGCCGAAGAGTTGCGAGCGGCCGCCCAGGCAGTGCGTACGTCGATGGATACGCGAGTCCCTTCTGAGCACGAGTACGCGCTGTTCACCGTAGCGGCACGGAGCGTTCAACAATATGATTTCGAGGGTGGCAGAAGTCGTCGCCTACGCGCTTTGGAGCGACTCGACTTAAATGCATTCCAGCGGGCCGTAAGCCGAGATTCGAGCCCGTCGACCGAGGCTCTTATCGCTCAGTTTTCCAGACAGGTTTCAATCGCACTCTCATCGGCCTATCACACTGATGCTGTAATTCGCGAACGGATAGCTCGACATGCTCCTGATTCGTTTCCGGGAATAGTCGCAACTCGTCCGTGGATCTTATATGCGGAGCCGCTCGTTGTGCTTAGCGGACTGTTCTATGAAGATTTTCCAAACTGGCGGCCTGAGAAGGTGGCTGATGTAGGGTACTTCAGACGAGCCTTCAATGCAGCTTACAACGAGATGTTGCAGCTTATCCGGACGATGGAGTTGATCGATGTTATCGTTCGCGATGGCGAAATAGGCCGTAGAATCGATCAGTCCGTGGCGCTGGCATATCGGAGCGCTGTCGGTTGAGCTGTCCGTCCGTATAGAGTCGGCCTGCATGCCAGTAATGAAGCGCAACAGAGGGCCTCATCGGAGGTGCGCTGACCTATGTGCGGCGGCTAGCTAGCCATCTCCGTCGCGCTGGGGCACGCCGGTAGGCACGAAGGCCACGACGGCGGCCAGGAAGCCGGCGACGTCGAGCAGCTCGTTCTCCAGCTGTCGGATGCCGCCACCCCGGTAGATGATAGGCCGACGCCGATGGCGACGTAGAGCATGATCGCCAGCACGACTATGGCCAGCCGCAGGCTGTAGTAGGTTTGCCGGACGCGTTCTTCCCGATCAGGTGTGAGATCGGCGATTATCACGATCCTCCGCTGGTGCCGGTGTTCCTCGTGGTTCGCGGTTTGCGCTCTATGGTCGTCGGCCGGTGGTCAGAGTGCGTTACGTCACACTTTGGTCAAGGTGCTTGCCGCCGGCGCAGCGCTCAGCGGCGCCGTGTTCCTCGAGCACAAGACTGTCCATCAAGCTCAGGCGTGTACCCGTCTCACTCGGGTCACAGCTGGATACCAAACGCCCCGCGTTAGGCCATTTGGCCCTAGACCATCTCGCTCGCTGGGTGTCTACTGCTGCGCCGTCAGAGACGAGCTGACAGGAGAGGGCGCGTGTTTGTAGCAACTGGGTTGTGTCGGTCTTCCTAATTCGGTGATCTTATCGAGCGGCGCTGCTGGCTCGTAGCAGGAATGTGTTGTCTGAGCTAGAGGCTCAGCGACTCGAATGTTCCGGCCGTCGGCTCACGCCGAGTGGTTCGTCCGCATTTAGTGTTCTTGTCCGTCTCTTGCTCGCAAGAGGCGTTAGCCCGTCGAAACAGGCGGGCCGGGGAAGTTTGATACCGCATCACATAGAAGGGCGATCAAATGACCACCAGCCCCTCTCCTCCGCCCGGGGGAGAAGTAACCGATAGCGGCTCACCAGTCCGTGAGACAACAACGGCTGTGAATCGCTTTGGCAGAGTCACGAATCTGGCCGTGCACTACAACATGAAAAAGAGTCTGTTCGCTGGCGTCCGTCGGGAAGACCTGATTATGCGGCACGTCGTTGCCGCCCGATTGGAAACGTCCCGGCATGCCGTCGTTGGCAGCCTGCTGCTGATCACCAGTGTGATCTGGCTCCTCGGCGGCCTGGCAGCGGGAAGTGGTGCCGCTATCCTCGCGATACTGCCGCTCGCGCTCAGCGTCCTGCTGGTTTGGGGCTCGCCGCGCGTGGCGGTGACGGCGGCCGATGGTGTCGTACGGCCGTCGGTGAGCTGGCCGTGGACGCGGGCCGAAGCAGAGGAGTTTGTATCGGCCGTCAGCCAGGAGCTGTTGGCACGGGGCTAGCAACGGGTCGTCCGTGTGGCTCGCATACATGACGGTAGTTCGACCTGCTGGCTCGCCGGAGGCAAACACGAGCGGGCTGGCGGGCCGAACTGTTCAAGATTGCGGCTGAACCGGGAACATGCTTTGCTAGCTGATGGATAGACGTGGTTATTGCCGCGGAGATACTTGAGCTACATCAAAGGGCTCTGTGCTAGTCCATGGTGCTGATTCTAGTGTTCGTTCTCTGAGGTGATGGCTCGTACTCGCCTAGTGAGATTGTGTGAAAGCTTTAAGAGCTAAGCTCGCTCAAAATCTCGGTCGATTGCCTGCCCAGTGCTTCGGAGAATTCCATGAAACTGAGTACGGTCCTAGCGGCAACCCTAACTGCTATGGCGCTGGGTTTGGCGGAAGCGCAAGCCGCTTCCGCTGGAATGATTTCGAACATTGATGTTCGTATCCAGGCGACAGCCCATGGTGTTGATACCGCAAGTGTTGGTTCAAATGGCTCCCGCTCCACAGAAACAGCGGAGCCGACGCCGACGGCAGCGCCACCGCCTGTCAAACTGACCGCCAAGCCAACCGCACCTCCGACGCGTCCAAAACCTATAGGACCACCGAGTTTGACTGCAGGAAAGGTACCGAGCAGCCCGTCGCAAACCGCGAGCGCGCCGCTGTCAGGTACTGTGGGACCGACACCTTCACCCCCATCTGTGCCGCCCATGTCGGCATCGCTGGCGCCACAAGCGCCCGACCAGGTGAAGGCGGCTGAGGTATGTGGCGGTGATAGTTGTAGCCCGATACCTCCAGGGAATGATGGCTTGCCAGCAAAATGCGTCTGGATCGGAGCCGGGACGGCGTACGCAACCATCGGGGATGTCCCACCGCCACGGCCCGATTACGTGTGCTATCAGAGCTCTGACAAGGTTCCGGCCTACTCCGACTTTCGGCGTTGTCCTGCCGATCTCTCCGCTGTACAGTGCGGCTCGAGCGGGTGGTCTCCGCGCACATATTTCTGCCCGCCGGACTGCTTGCAGCCTGCCCCCGGCCTAGGCACACCGGTAACGTCAAGTCCCAGTCCGCTGCCAGGGCCTAGTCCAAACCTCCCGCCGGGTACTGGATCGGTGCCGCAGCAGCCCGTGCTGCCCCCGTCAATTGTGGGTCCGGTGCAGCCGGTGAAATGTACGCTACCGCCCCAGTTGCAATTCATGTGTGTGCGACCCTCTCCGCCGAGCAAGCCAAGTCCGCCTCTCCCGCCAGATGTGTTCATCGGCTGTATAATTGGGTTGCCAGAGGTCGGAGCCGGTCCGTTGGGCTGGATCACCTTTAGCGTTGGATGCTTACATGGTATAGTAACGAAATAGTCCTACGACTCTCTGTAAGTTCTTCGTGCGCCCGGGTGGCTGTAAGCTGAAGCAGCAGAACTGTGCAATCGATGCAGTTTGCGTTTCGGGAATAATTTGTGAAGAGCGCGGTGTGCGGTACAATGTAGCAGGACGTATTAAATATTCCATATGTTGAACTTCACTTCTTCGCTCACACTCCTTGCTATCGTTTTGGTGACCTTCCTTATCGAACGCACCCTGCCGCCAGAGTCTCGAGGTCTTTGGGGTTCGCTGACGACTGTCGGAAGGCTTCTCCACTTCGCCCTGACATTGGTGGCCGCACTTCTGCTACTATTCATGCCTGAGCATAACATCCCTTATTATTACTGGGTTGGTTTTGCGGCTGTCATTGTCGGACTGATGCTTATTTACTGGAAGCAACGTGTCATCGCCCCGGACCAGCTAAAGCCGAAAGTCGGGAAACGTCCATCTCCGCGTGATCGTCGCCATACAGATTGGGAATGATGACGCTTGCAGATGGCGGCGGCTCCCCAAATGGCGTGGGGCTTGAGCTGCTTCGTTAACTTCTCGGGTTCGGCATGTCGGCGTTGCCTCTGGCTCTAGCCGGATGCGCGCCGATCACGCGTAAAAATTGCAGGTCAAGGAGCCTCGCTACATGCGGTACATCTGGCCGTCTCGAATGTAGTCGGGCTCCTGCCAGTTCTGGGCTCCGGGGTGGCTGTGCCAGAAGCGACGAAGGCTGTCCAAGCTCGACGTGACATCTTCCAGCAAAGCAACTTGCTTGTGGATGTAGGTCTTGTCACTGAGGTTGGCCCGAATAGCGTGTGCCGGCCCTTGGCGGGCTTGCCTGATCGACCGTAACGGCTTCATGACTGCCATCATGGCGTCAGTCGGGACTTTGCGTTGCTTGAGCAGTTCGGCCAGCCGGTTCAGGCTTCCCAGCGGTTGCCCGTCGACGTTCTCGCGGGGTGCGCCGAGCGCGTTCAGCGCCTTACTGTTCAGATTTTCTGACAGCAGTTTGTCGAGCTGGTGTATGAACTGATCCCACTCGCGTTGGGAGGCTCGCAAGATCCAGCCGAAGTCGTCGGGGCGGTCGGTCGACCTGAACAGTGGTTCGCCGCATATGCTTGCGTTTAGCTCATTGAGCGCTTCCAATTCGAAGAAGAAGCGTTCGAACGGGCCTAGCCCGTCGGGCCAATGGCCCATCTGCTGCGCCCACCACATGGGGTGAGGGCTGAGGCCGGTCTCGGCTACTTCGTACGTCTTCCAGCGCTGTTGGTGGATGTCCGACAGTTTTGCCAAGTCGCCATAGAACGCGCAGACGCGCCGGATGATCGGAGATTCCGGGTCGTCACGGCTGTAGTCGCTGAGGTCGTACGCAAAGCCGATATGGCTCATGACGATCTTGTCGTGTTCCGGCTCATCGGCATCGAGGTAATGCTCGTCGGCAATGACCACCTCGGCTCCGAAATCGGAAAACTTGAACTGGAACCGCGGATCGTTGCGGTATTGCTCAAGAACCTCGAAGCTGAAGTAGGCGAGTTCAAGCGTGCCGCGACCTTTGGCCATGGCAGCACGGTAGGGCTCGTTGGGGTAGGTCTTGCGGGTGCGGTGTCTGGAGAGCGCGAGCGGCGTTGGGTAGAGACAGACGTCGAGAGAATCCTCGTCGATTTGTCGCACCGACTCGATCTGTTGGGCTACTGATCGGCGTGATGGCCACGGGCGAATGTGCGGGTTCGGGTAGTCTTCTTCAGAGACGACCTGAACAAGCCCTTGCGCGACGAGGGCTACGACCTCCTCTTTGGCTACTGTGGAGACGTCTCGAAAATGGAGACCGTTGAAGTCCTGTGACGTGCGGTATTGATCTAGTACGCGTTTGAGGGCAGCCTCCATGTACGTATTGTCTCATGAGTATCGAGCACACTCTGTTGATCGCTGGCCGCTTCCCACCTATGCTGCCGGAGTGCTGCTCGATGCGGTGGCCATCTAGTACCGATCGTCCGCGAGTGCCGGATGATTGCTGCAAATCCTCATTCACGATCTTCTTGCAGCTCGGCCAGCGCCCGCTGGATAAGCTGCCGCGCCGCCGCACCATGCACGGCGGACTCTTGGAGCAGGGCAAAGGCCTTGGCGTGCACCGCGACCTCGCGTGGCCGGGTGATGTCGAGCCCCGCCGAGATGCTCTCGACCTCGACCCGCGTGTCGTCGAAGATCCAGAAACTGCCCTGCGCCAGGCAGTGCCGTACGCCGCCGGCCGGGATGATGCCGACGCTGACCCGCGACAGCGACATGACGGCCAGCAGCCGGTCGAGCTGGCCAACCATGACGTCGGGGCCGCCAACTTGGGTGCGGAGGGTTTGCTCTTCCAGCACGAACGAGAATCGGCGGTGGCCGGTGTAGAGGATGTGCTGACGCTCCAGGCGGGCGGCCACCGATTCGTCGACGTCGTTCGGTAACTCCAGGAATTCGTTCCAGAAGCGGAAGATGGCGGCGGCGTACTCGGCGGTGTGGAACAGCCCGGGCAGCACGGTGTTCTCGTAGACCCGGAACTGGCGCGTCCGCTCGTACAGCGGTATGGCTTGGGTCTGGCTGCGCTTCATGCCGGCCCGCATGTGGCGCTGCCACTCGATGTACATGCTTTCGACGGCGCGGGCGGTGGCTATGAGGTCCAGCACCTGGTCGGCAGCGCCACATGCCTGGCACCAAGCCCGGATGTCCGGCTCGCTCGGCATCGTCGTGCCGTGCTCGATCTTGCTGACCTTGGTGAAGTGCCAGCCGCAGGCGGCCGCCAGGGCACGCCCCGTGAGGTCGGCGTCCTTGCGGATCTCACGGAGCGTGGCCCCGAGGGCCTCGCGTGCCTGGCGGACTGGCGTGGTCAATTACGTTGGTTGGAAGGCGTCGTGCGGGATGGCGGCTTTCCACGCGGCGTCGAACGCGCTGGAGCACATCCGCACGATGTCCGGGTCGGTCGTCAGCTCGTGGCCGAGGACGTGGCCGTCACCGGAGAAGTGGGTGAAGGCCACCGTGCCGCGGTCGAACAGCCAGTAGTCATTGCCCGGCAGCAGCAGCGTCGAGGCCAGCCGGCGCGGCAGCCAGCGCACCTCCTCGCCGGCGCGCACCAGCTCGGCGGCATCGAGCCACTCGAAGCGGATGTAGTCGGTGACCGGCTCGGACACGATCCGCAGCCGCTTGAGCACTTTGCCTTGCTGCCGGTTGCGGGCCATGAAGTCGCGCCACGGCTGCCACCAGGCGGCCTCCGACGCCGGGTCGAGCGGCTCACCGCGCAGCCAGGTTTGGAACCGGCTGCGCTCGATATCGGTGGCGTAGATGTCGCGCATCTCGAGGTGGATGGCCTCGTGCTGGAAGGTGTCGAAGAACGCGTCGCGTTCGGCTTCGCTAATTGGCTGCAAGGCGCGATCATCCCACCAGCGCGGCTACGGTCGAGCGGGCCAGGTGGATACAGGTCTCGTGGTCGGGAATGTCCATCTGCTTGAGCGTCGCCGGGTCGGTCACCCGTGGGCCTTGGATGATGAAGTTGCCGCGTTCGGTGACGTGCACAATCGGCGGCACGGGGTGCTTGGTGCTGGGGTCCATGCCGTCCAGCGCCAGGTAGTCGAGCAGTCCCGGCGGCACCTCGACGAGCGTTTCGTTGGCAGGCACAGTGAGCCGCGTCAAGACGGCTGTGTCGGTCACGATCCAGCCCTGAATCACGTACGAACCCTCGTCACTGGCGTAGAGCGTCGGCGAGTTGGTCGGCGTGCTCTCTTTGCCAAGAAACCTGAGCTGCATGGCGTCTCCCGCGTCTGGATTGGCCCCGAATGTTGCCCGGACCGGCCCCATCCTGCAAGTGATCAAGCAACTCGTCAACGCGCCGGTCAGACGTCCACCCGTCCGCCGGATCGGTACGGCACGGCACGACCCGCCGCTACCCCATCGGGGTGGATGCGAGCAACTTGGGGCAACATCGTTCCGGCCCGACCGGTCGCCGTCTTAGCGTCGGATCCATGGGGACGAAGATCGTCAACGGCGCCGCCGTGCGCCATGCCACCCAACGCGCGCGCCGGCAGCGCCAAGCGCCGTACGGCGAGCTGGCCTGGCACGATCTCGTGGCCTACTACCTGGCGCGCTGGCGAACCTACCGCCACCAACGCCGCGCCAGGGCCGCGCGGTGACGGCCTGCTCCTGCGGCGCGCTGCTGGAAGCGCCGCTCGACGCCCGGTGCTGGTGGCCGGACCAGGAAGACGACCCTGGTGCAGCGGTCTGCACTGACCTGGTGCGTCCCGGTGACCACCCGCTGTTTCGGCGCTGGGTGCGGCTTGATGACAGCTCAATGTGGGAACAGCGCGGCAGCATGGTGAACTACTACACCGATATCACACCGCCGTTCCCGTGGGAGAAGATCGGCGAGTGCGCCTGGGGCACGCAGCACCCGGTTGTCTATGTGCGCAAGCCACCCGGCCAGCCGTGGGTTATCGGCTAACGCGTCTTGCCCTCGCGGAGCCGAACCCGAGCTATGAGCTGCACGATTCCGACGACTGTCAGCAGACCCGCCGCGCCGAGCATGAGTAGCTGGCTAGTCGGAATGTCGCCGCTTGTCCCGAGTGTGTCAGCCGAAATGCCTTCGTGAACCAGCAGCCAGCAGATGCCAATAAGGGAGATCAAGCCGCAGGCGGTGAGCAGTAGGACCCTTCCTAGCGTTAACGGGCTTGACGGAATCACATGAGCGGCGCATATTGGCCCGTAGTATGAAGCTAATGCCGTCAAAGATGGAACGTCATCGCGCTATCAGAGTTTTCTGGATCGCTATTGGTGGGCTTGCGGTCGTGCTTCTTGGCGTAGTGGCCCTGCAAGCCTACCGAGCCCGCTCCGGACCCACTGTCCAACACCTGTATCCGACTGATATTGACCACGAAGTCGATCCCCCGATTGGACAGAAGCTCGTAGTGTCGGGCGATCCAGTGTGCTGGACGATCGGACCTAGTTGGTCCGGTGGTGAGGATAAAGTGCTGCGACAGACGTCAGCTGACACTTTCGTGGTCGTGCGCCCCGGCTCAACCGGGCTTATCTACGGCAATGCTGCCTGTAGGGCAACGAACGGCCAGCAGACAGGCGTGATCTCCGTCGAAGTCGTCGAACGAAGCACATCCCGTGAAGTGCACGGCGGACCAGCGCTGCCGCCGGGCGGGCTCGTCACGCATCCGTAAAGCAAAGCGTGCCGAATGTGCCAGTTCGCGCTTCGCCAGCCAACCGTCCATGGCGCGCCGCTGGTGGGTGTCGCGCTGGTGATTGCGCGCCGTTCAAGATGAGGATGACGGCGCCATTCGAGATGACGATATCGGCCGGGCGAATCGGTCCGCTGTTCGGTCCATTGATCTTCACGGTGACGCGTTGGTGTGCACGGTGACGCGATGATGGCCACGGTGGCGGCCGATCCGGCAGCGTGAGCATCCTCGGCCCAGAGTTGGGCGGCGTGGTGTACCGAGACGGGTGACCCTGGGCAGGGCCGAGCCGGTGACGACGGTGGGCTCAGGGCGAGCACCCGGGCGCGAGCAGTCGGCTCTGGGTGAGCATGTTGATCATCGGCCACAGCTGGGGGGCGGACATCTCTGGGGCGAACCGCGCGATCGTGGCTGCCGCGGCGGCGGCCAGCGCCTGCAGGGCGTCGCTGAGCGAGGTGGCTCGGGGTGGCGGCAGCAGGTCGGGGTCGAGGGCGACCACGGTCTGCACGCCCAGCCTGTAGAGTGCCTCGGGGTTGTCGCGGGCGCGGCGTAGCCAAGAGCGCACCGTGGCGGCCGGGATCCCGAGCCGGCGGCCGACCGCACGCGAACGCTTGCGCGAACTCAAGGGCCCGTCGTGCCGTCCGCCCGGTGTGCACGGCGCAACCCCGGCGATAGGTAACAGCCGCAGGCAAGTAAACATCGTGTCGCAACTGAGCCTGAACAGTGGCCGAAACGCAGACTGCCCACCGTATCGTCCTCCGTCGTAAAGTGCTATCCGACTCTGGGAGACAGTGATGAGCATAAGCGATTCGGAGCTGAATTCGATATTGAAGTCCGTCGGAATCGACTCGGATATGGTACGTAAAGAAATGCAACAGCAGGAGGATCGGATAATCCGGACGCAAATTCTCGAAGAGCTTCGCAAGTCGAACGCGAAGAAAGACTCCGAGTAGCGTCGCCGTCCTCGCTGCGGGTGTGTCGCCCTTGCGCACCGTTCCCTCGAGACACGCGAAGCCCCCGGGCAAGATCTGGGGCAGCCGCCGACAGGACGCTGCTGGGCGAGGTCGGCCGCGCTGCGCCGGGCAGGCGAGCTGTGAGCGTGTCCACCTGCGGCATGCCTTGCCGACGGCGTTGCCTGGACAGACGCCGGCTCGGATGGTGGCTGTGGCAGCTCGGCGCCACCATTGCCGCCGGCCGGCCCCGCTCCACGGGTAGCAAACCCGCCCAGCTCGTTGGTCTACACCATCCAGAAAGCGGTGAACCCGGCGATGCCGACGGTCTCCAGCCAGAACATGACGTCAAGCACGAGACTGCCCAACATCCTCATATGTGCACCCGTCTCACTCGGGTTACAGCTGGATACCAACGTTGCGCGTTAGGCCATTTGGCCCTAGACCATCTCGCTCGCTGGGTGTCTACTGCTGCGCCGTCAGAGAAGAAGACGACCGGAAAGGGCTTGTGTCTATCGAATTTGTAACTGAGCTGTATATATTTTCTTATTCGGTGACTTTTTGACGGGTGTTGGAGGCAACGACACCAGCTCGCTCGCGCCTCTCGCTGATCCCGCTCGACCTACCCGACGCGTTCGCTGTCACGCGCCATCAACGATCCAATTTAGCGAATAATTGAGAAGCGCGGAGATGATAAATCGTGACCACGGCCGACTCTGGCTTCAGCACATTCTGCCACATTAGTGAGTATGCGACAGATCAGCCGGGAGAGAAGAACTTTGATGGCTATGAGAACTTGCACCGCATGGTAGCAGTGAGCCTGCCGCTTAACCTGTGGTCGCCTTCGAGCTATTTTGTCAAAAGGCCGACATGTCGCGTGCGCCCCCGGGATTTTGTCAGTCTGATCGAAAGAGGCTGTATTAGAGTGCTGGGGCGCGAAGCCTGGATCAAAAATGAGTCTTCGCGCAAGACCCTCGCAGTCAGATGGCCGGGGGCAGAGTGGGATGATTACATCGATGGCGCCATTATGGCGATTCATCGCTCTGAAGAGTTGGCCAGCGTGCCGGATTTTGAGCGGAAGGTCGTCCTTGCGCCACCAGAGCGAGGTTATCAGGCGGCCCGAGAACTCCTTGCTGATCACCCCGAGTGGGTCGGTATGTTGCACCAGGCTTTCGAGAATCCGTCCGCTCGACGAATTCCCATTGGGACCAGAGAAACTGTGCTGAGAGATTTGCGGGAGATGAAGCACGGGGCACTGTCCATAGAGGAGGCCGTGGCGCGAACCATTCTTCGTGATGCACAGAACCATGCGGACGCCATGGCGATGTCGGGTGCACTCGCACCGTTTCTCCTATCTGCCGACGACACCGAGTTCTTGAGTTTCTTGAGCCGGCTCCGTGCACCGTTCTACTATCAGGCTGATGCGAACGATGAGCACGGTCCCGAGCGCCAAGCGCGGCTTGGTGAGCTGACGCGTGAACTTATTTACCTGCTGGTTCAGATGGAAGAGCTGCGAGACCGACGATCGCTCCGCGAGGAGACCAGCGTCATAGCTTGGGTTCAGACTGAAGGTCACAGGCTTGTGACGGCTTGGCTCGCTGAGATGTGTCAAGCCATCGGTCAAGCGCATAATAGTCCGGTTGACGCAGCTATCGTCGAAATACTGCGAGCCGAGGTAGCGACGACGGAGCGGCAAAGACGTTCGTCGATCATGAAAGTCTGGAAGAGGCCACAACGTCAGATGGTCGACGTAATGGAGGACCTTTTTCTGCAGGTCCTCGGCGTCGATACACCGTTGGGGCTTTCAGAGGTTGGAGTAGATGATCTGCCCAGGGGAGGTGGACTGCCGGAAAGGCTCGGGTGGATTCGGCCTGAGTACACCGGACGCCAATGGCCGTACCTGTACGTCTTCGGGCGTCGGGCAACGAGGCGACGCAGAGCAATGCTGCTCCGGACAATAGCGCGGGGTCGGCAACGACAGTGATAGCAGCAGTTCTGCTGAGCGACTGCGACCAATACTGGAGTTGGCGTGGCAGGTACTCTAACCGATCGACTCTTCTCCGAACTCGATCGTCAACTTACGGAAGCGCGTAGCCAGGCGGATGGCGTCGCAGCTCGCGCCGGGCTCCTGACTAGCGCGTCGGCGGTCTCCGCCGGCATTCTTGGGTCGCAGCTGGCAGCCCTCAAGACCAGTGGTGTCGCTCTGGCGGCTCTGATGATGGTTATCGCTGTAGCGGCACTTGGGATTGCGGCAATCCTTCCCTGGATGTCTATGGGGCCGACGGTGGATGGGTTGATGACCATCGCAAACCCTCCCGCCGGTCACGTCTCGATGCCACCGTCCGAGGCAGAAGATCGCGTGAGGCAGGTGTATTTTGCCAAGATCGTGGCGCTACGAAGCAACCTGAACCGGCTGCGCTTCATGCAATGGTTCCTGATTTTCCAAGCAGGCTCTGTGATTGCGGCAGTCGTACTTGGTATCCTGGCTTCCTGGGTGGTGGTTCCAGATGGCGGTATTCACAGATGACTTTGAGCCGACGTTGCGCCACGTGACCGATGCGGATCTACTTCGTGCAGCGGTGACGATCGACGCGCCAGCTCCGTTTGGGTTCCTCGGCGTATCCAGACGGTCGACGCGCAAGGCTGCTCGCCAACTGATCTCGTCGCTGCGTGACCGGGAACGATCTCGAAAGCCAGCGGCGGCGGATCAGCAACCTACAAAGCCGGATTCCGACTTTCGAGCTGCAAGCCCGGCTGATCTCGCGACAGGCAAACTTCACAGGGCCGATCTCGCCGGATTGACTTTGGACGGCGCGAGGTTGGGTGGCGCCGACCTGTCACTGGCGAACCTGGAAGGGACGTCGCTACAGCGCGCGGACTTGGGTCAGGCCAATCTGACGGAAGCTCGTCTGCAACAAGCGAACCTGTCCGATGCTCGGTTGGTCGGCGCGAAACTTGTGCTTGCGAAGATGCGCGGAGCGGTGCTTCGGGGAGCGGATCTCCGTGGTGCAAGTCTGTACGGCGCTGATCTTATTGCTGCCGACTTCACAGGCGCCAACGTCGAAAACGCTGTTTTCATGGGGGCAGAGTGGGAGCCGACATCGACTCGCTTTTCAGCCGACCTGTACGAGCAGCTATGGACGGCGTCCGTAGAGATTGCGCCCGGCGTCTATAAGGTCGGCGGAGCGCCGCAGCGTGAGCTCGTATCTTCGGAACGAGCCTAGTGCGCTCGGGCTACCTCTCCGGCGTAGCGCGTTGGACGATCAGACAGAAGACCTTACTGACGTACATGTGCGCGTATACCGGTCGGAGAACTGGGGCGGTGGGTTCCGCGCGTGATCGGACCGACGATGACGGGTCGGTTTCCGAGCTGGCGAAGATCGGCGATATGGCCTATTCGAAATTGTTCGGTGAGAGAACAAGCCGGCGAGCGATCGAAGCGGTACGATGGAGCGCCGTTGCCCAAAGGTAGCGGTAGGCGATCGACCTGCGGGGGCGATGTTGAGCAACGAAAAGATGGAAGTAGTTCCACTCGACGAGTCCGCCGACCATCGAGGTTTTAGCTTCTCGCTGCTCAGCGAGCACCTCGGTCGCATCGGTGGCGTGCATGACTTGCACATTGCGGAGATACGTCCCGGTGAGATTAGGGGCAACCACTACCATGCAAAGCGTGGCGAAATTATAGCTATTGTCTACCATGATGAGTGGTCGCTGCATTGGGACGAAGGCGATGGTACCGAAAGTCGGAGCCAGGTATTTCAGGGCGCCGGTGCTGTGGCGGTCGTGCCTCCGAAGAATTGGTCGCATGCCGTTCGAAACGATGGCTCGCAAAGCATGTTGATCGTGGCGGCCAGCGATAAGCCATACAGTCGGCATGCCGTGAATGAAATCGAGCGGGACGCTATCCGGCGGGTTGTGACGTCACCGTAAGCAGCGGTGGAAGTTGTCGACTCTCGAGACAAGCCATTACCTGTCAAGCTTCGGCATGCTTTTGTCACCATCATTGAGTAGGTCGTGTTGTTGATCTCGAATCGGCTACTAAGCCGCCTTCGTGATGATGCAAGACTCCAACACCAGGGCGTCAAGCCCCAAGGTTTCGAAACTGTTGAGTGCGTCAGACGGCGTTTCAACCAGGGGCTCATTTTTCCCGTTGAAGGATGTATTGAGGACCGCTCTCGTTCCGTAGTGAGTTGCTACGCGCTCCAGAAGTATCCTGAGGAAAGGATCACCGTCGCTGGCGACCGTTTGGAGACGTGCGGAACCGTCAACGTGTACAGCGCTTGGTAGCCGGTCACGTGTGCCTGCTTTGGCGGTATGAGTAAATGTCATGAAGCGTGAGTGATGACCCGACACATCGAAAAGCTTCACCGCTTCCCGCAGGTCAATCATCGGAGCGATCGGGCGAAATTCTTCTCTGCCTTTAATTGCGTTCAGTCGTGCCCGCATGCTGGCAAGACACGGGTTAGCAAGGATACTTCGGTGGCCGAGTGCCCGAGGGCCAAGTTCGGAACGACCACGAAAAAGGCCGATGACGTTTCCATCTGCGATGAGCTTCGCTGCCTCCGTGGCTGTTGCGTTCGTGTCCAGCTCGCGGACAAGAAATTTCGTCTCGTGCTGGTCAAGAAACATGCTGACCGCTGAACGTATTTCTGGCTCAGAGTATTCGGGACCGACATAGGCGTCTGCGAGGCCGGAGACCGGTAACTGTCGCCGGTGTAGCTCAAGATACAGTTTTCCGAGTGCTTGACCGTCGTCAGCGCAGCACGGCACAACATATACGTCCTCAAATATGCCGGCGGCGACCAGCTTTCCGTTAGCGACACAGTTTAGGGCGCCGCCGCCGGCGAGGCATAGTCTGCTGTGGTGTGTTGCCTGCTGGACACGACGGGCAAGCCCGAGGAGGACGGATTCAAACAGCCGTTGTCCCGCAAAGGCTATGTTCGCGTCGTCGCGAGTCGGCCATTGCTCATGCGATGATTCACGGAGTGCGTTGATGCGCTCCCAAAGCTGCGCTTGCTGGTCAGTCGGGCTTGGCCAACCGAACAGACGTGGTCCAAGCGTGTGAGCCAAAATGGCAGTCGTAAATAACGGGTCAATGTCGTAAAGCCCGTCCTGGCCAACGGCTCCGTAATTAGCAAACTCACGGCTGAAGGAGGACGGATTACCGTACGCTGCGAGCGCCATTGTCTTGCCCTCGCAGTACAGGTCCCGCATCCCAGCCAGTGCGCCAACGGCGGTATAGAAATGGCCAGCTGATCGGCCGGCAAATGGCGATTCATATTCAGGATGTACGTCTTCGACCATCCGCAAGCCGTGAGCTTTAGAGAACGTCCAGAGTGTCGTGCATGAGAGATGGTCCCCGGCGGGACCCTGTCCGTCGATGACCAGTACGGCTGCGTCGTCAAATCCTGACGCAAAGGCCGCGCTTGCGGCGTGGTACAAATGGTGTGAATGATCTTGTAAGCCAGCGGAAGAGTCGACAAAGAGATCATCTTGAGAGCCGAATGGTAGGTGAGGAAACCTCTCCTTGAGGTATTCGTACGCAAGTGAGGAGTCCCAGCTGTGCTTAAATCGATCACCGACACGTTCAGAGGCCAGAGCTACCAACCCGGTATCTTCGGTCCATAATGCGACGCCCCCGTCGTGCCAAGAAGTATTGTGGCTAGTGAGAATCAAACTAAACCCCTTCCGCCAACTTGACTGCTAAAGCTGGGAACAGGTGCCCGCCGCGCATGACGGCCGCGTGGCAAAGATACAGGAGATAGGTCCAAGGAAGTCTAGACTCATCGGTGAAAAAACGGTTTCTATATCTGATCTGTTAAAGATCTTTTGCTTCTGTCGCGGTGATGTTGCATCGCGCGGGTGCGCAGATGGAGAACGAGGGCGACCGAGTTCTGGGTGCGGGCGCGATCGGGAGGCGGAGCGGGTAGCCTCACGGCCGGTCAGGATCTCGGAAGCTTGGTGACCTTCGGAGCTCTTGGCAGCGGACTGTGACGGGTGGCAATTCGGGTTTAGGCGTGAGATGCACGGTAGGTTTGAGCAGCGACGATACTGCCGCGCGTCATGGCGAGCGCGACTTACAAGCTCGTAGTACTCTCGCGCACGGGGGCCATGGTTCTGCGCCCAAGATGGCTGGTCGACCGGCAGCCTCATTCGTTGACAGAGCTACTAGTCGGCAACTCGAGAATAACGGCGGGTCGTCTAGGTCGTTAGGCGCGATGCCTGGACACCTGCTCAGCAAGCGGAGGGAGGGACGCGACCCTGTGACTACCTGTGATCGCCTACTCGGCGTAGCCTGGAGAACCCGTATGACGAGCAAGCACGGGCAGCGCGGGCAACGATCATGCCGCCGTGTCTCTCCTATTCCTGTGTTGCTCTTGGACAATTCTCCCCTATGTGAGAAAATTCGTAGTGGGAGTGAGTGGCAGAGTACGCCCGTCGGGTGCAACAATGCGAGTCCAGCATGAGTAACGAGCAGCTATATTTCGACGGTGTAGAGGTATCCCAGGGCGCTTATCACGATGGCGTTGCCCGAGAAGTGCCGCCTGTTCGCAGTCGAGTGCAGCGGCCGTTGTCCGACGCTCAGCACGAGTGGCCGTTGTTCGAACTGGACGATAGTAGCATCGTGTCACAATCAACTGATCCACGCATGGAATCGTGGCCTCGTGATTTGGGTCGGGTGGCGGCTCGGTCCGTGAGTCGAATCGGCGTTTTGCAGTATGCACCTCAAAGTCGTACGATGCGTGAAAACGTTGAGCTGATCTGCAATCTTGCGGAGTCCCTTAAAAGCGCTATCGTTGTTCTTCCGGAATATTTCCTCGGTGAGTATCGCACGGACCCAATGCCGCTTGCCTTCGATGTTGTGCAAGAAGAGCTCTCACCGCTTTGTAAGCTGAGTTTAGACAACGAGCTAGTCTTTGTAGGAAGTCTGCCACTGGGTGACACGGAGGCAGCATCCAACGAGGTAGTCGTGCTCGACAATGGACATCTCCAGCGCACTGCTCTCGCCAAGCAAATGCTCTTCGGTGATGAGTCTCGGCACCTTCTATCAGGCGAAACTAACGAACTTCTGAAACTTAACGGCGTAGCCGCAACGGTAAGGATATGTCTCGATATAGCGAATCCGATTGCCTCACGTGAGGCGGTTAGCTCCGGTGCGAGGCTGATCCTTTCACCGTCGACCGTTTCAGTCGACTTCTTACCGGCTATCCATCGTGCACGCGCGCTTGAAAACCAAGTGGTTTCAGTTTTTTGCAATAGATGCGGAATGTCGAGCGACGGCACTAGGTATTTGGGGCGAAGTGCGCTGTACTTCCCTGATGGTTCGGGCTTTGCATTGGACTCAGTTGCTGAACAGTTACTAGCCGTCGATATTGACTTTGATCACGTGCAGGGGTTTGAGAAGGTGTTTAGCATATCATTGCAGTAGGCAACGATGACATCCCGTTGGCAAGAAGCGCACGGGGACGTACACCTCAGAACGGAATGCGCGCCAAGCTCGCAGACCACAGGGCCGCATCGTTGCGCTCTGTGGTATAACCTGTCACAGTGAGTCATGATGAGTAGGGTGCAGATTTTTTGGGGAAGCGAGCCGGCACACCAGTCGGAACGCGACTTTCTCCGCACCCTGGGTGCAGACTTTGAGCAGGCGGGTGTCGACGCGTTAGTGCTCGCTAATTTCTATCTCTGTAATGCTTTGCAGGTCGACTTTCTGGTAATCACGTCGAAGAGCGTTTGCCACATTGAGCTGAAGAATTATGACGGCAAGCTGCGGGGAGGTCGGAACGGGGCCTGGCAAGTCCGCGATGCTAACGGTTCCTGGCGTGAGATGTCGAGTGTGAACCCGTACGAGCAGACGGTTCGTCAGCGCTTCGCTCTCAGCGACGATCTTCAAGCATTTGCCACTAAGCATGGGGAGCTAGCCCGTCCGCCACGGGGGCAGTTCTATCGATGGTTTGAGAGCGTGACATGTATCTTTCCAAAGATGGCTGTTGGGTCGAAGGTGCCCAGTGACTACAAGGTGCAGACTCTCGGCTATCCTGAAACTGTAAGCTTGGCGTGCGGTACGGATACGAGTTTCCCTTGGACGTTGGGCGACTGGCTGGAGTTTGTAAAGTTCTTAGGACTAACCGCAGCAGCGACAACACCCCGAGATGATCGTGAAAATGTTGTAGACATTGTTGCTGCCTACCAGCAAGCTTTCGCCGACGTCTATCGGGCCGATTTGCACGAACACGTGGCGACACCGCTGATCATGGATGGTGCGGGTAGCGCCCAGCCCATCGATCAACTGCTTCAGGCGGGGAAGTCGGTGCAACTGGTCGGCGCCTCGGGAACTGGCAAGAGCCACCTGGCGCTACACACCGCGTTGGCCACTTCGGAGCAGTGGCTGCCAATCTTAGTGCGGGCACGCACCTACGAAGGGCGCTTGTCGCGACTGCTTGATCGCAGTGTGGCGCCGATGACAGTCCAAACAGCCCAACAACTGATGGGTGCAGCCGCCCGCGCCTCGACGCCGATCCTGCTGATACTGGATGGCTTCAATGAATGTGCGGCAAGTCGACGCGAGCAGCTGCTCGCTGATCTCCTTGCCTTGCGGCGACGTGTAAGCCTGCTGGTCCTGTTGACGACACAAGAGGTTGTGCAGCAGCCGGCCGGGTTCGAGCTCACGGCTATCTCGATGGGCGCGCTATCGGCGAGCGACCGCCGAGCGGTACTGGCTTCGTACAATGCGGCAGCTATAGCAGACATGTGCGAACCGTTCCAGACAGCGTTCGAGTTGTCGATGGCGGCATCATGCGCGGCGGAACTAGCAGTGCCGGTTAGTCGCGGTCAGCTCTTTGACGCCTTCGTGCGTCAAAGCCTCAGTGATCTGCCTGCGCCTGCTGCAACGCGCGCCGCGCTGCGGCAGCTCGCATTACAGATGGACGAGGCACTGGTGGTGGCCTTGCCAATCGACGTCGCGCGCCGGCGTGCGGAACGGGCGGTCGGAACGAGCGCGGAAGCGTACGTCACGCTGGACAATCTGTTTCACTGTCGCCTGGTCCGGTTACAGCAAGGCTCATTCGCATTTGCGCATGAGCTGATTGGGCGGTTTCTGGTCGGTGAAGCCCTATTACTGGAATCCCAGCATCCTGAGCGAGTGGTTACGGAACTCAAACGGCCCCGGCATGCCGACCTCGTCGAGCTGGTGCTACCATTGGAGCCGGAGCTTCCTCGCCTCCGCGGACTCCTGGACGGCTTGGCGAGCGCCAAGCTCTACTTGATGGCCGCCGAGTCGGAACTGGGTGCCGTTGCCGCTCGCGTGGCGGCGGCTGAACTGCATGACGTGGCCGGCAAGCTCACTGCCTTGATGGGGCGGGCTGAACTGCGAGTTGTCGATCTTGATTCACACCCTCGGGCTGTGCTGTCTGAGGTACTACTAACCGACGCCGACGCAGCCAAGCTGACCGCATTGGCGCAGCTGTTACCTGCTCAGGAATACCTGGCGGAGGCGATTGCGCTGCTTGATGCGACCGATCGGGTACTCGGTCGCGCGAAGGGGCACGCTGGCTGGGAGCTAGGGCGTCGGCTGCCGCCAAGTGCGCTCGCCGCCACCGTAGCCAGCGGTCTGTCAGGTGGTCCAACACCGCGCTTACCCGCCGCGCTTGTGATCGAGGGGTGCGAGCACGGGCGATACGACCGCGAATTCGGTCGAAGGCCCGGGCCACGCGTCGAGCCTCACATCCTTCACGAGCTTATCGACGGGACGGTGCCAACCAGCTTCAGCCGTTTGACGTTGTTGTGTGTGCTGTGCAAGACGATTGATGATTCGGAGGTCGCGCGCGCGTTCCCGGTACTGCTGGAAAAGTGCTGGCGTTCAGGGGCTTACCATGTGCGTTTGCAAGCACTCGAGGCTGCTCAAATGATCAGTCAGACGGTCACCGCCGATACCCGAGAGCAGATTGTCTCGCTGCTTGAGGGGTTCGATGTTTCAAACAATATCATGCTGTCATCAATGCTTGTCGATGTGCTCAACACCTACGGACTGGTTGAACCGCCCGGTTCGGTTGAGGCAATCGCCGACGACATCCAATCACTCCTGATAGCGCCGGAAAGCGACAAAGTCTATCGTGCAGCATACTATATCTACAGCAGTCAGTTTGAGGATGTTGTAGCCGCACCTTATTGCGAAGCCATTGCCAAGTTAGCTCCCGATGACCGCTCTCAGCTGCTCTCGCTCGCTGCCCGTGGTGGCGGCTATAGTCCGCTTTTTGTCGCGAGCCTGATGGGGGAGCTGATGCGGGCACCATCTCCAGCTGTCTTGCCGGCCTTCCGCTACCACGTACGCTACCCACCGGCTGACTCCGGAGCGCCGCAAGAAGACACGGCCTGCTTCGTGCGGGCTTTTCAAGGGCTGGCTATCGTCGGCGCCCCGTTTGAGCTCCTGCCCGAGCCGAGCAGTGGTGATCAAGCCGCCTGGAGCTGTTACGCAGAAATAGTCTACTTGCTGAACTGTCCGGATATCAACGAGCACGCCGACCGACTGGCTGCCGTGTGGCAGCGGCTAGTTGAAGATCTCAGTCACGCGGCCGTCGATCCCATGTACCAGTTCGATCATGCGTGGATACTGGATCACGAAGACGCGGGGCGGCTGAGTCTAATGCCGCAGATTCTGAAGGTTTGTCGGAATGACGTTGGTCGACTCTTGGAACCGGCGCTCGAAGATCTAGCCGATCTGACCTCAATCTTTAACCATGTCGACCCTCTCAGGCGTGGAAAATTTGTGATCCGTACGCTCGGCCAAACGGGGTCTAAGCACGTGATTCAGAGCCTGGAACGATACGTTGAAGATCCGGACCTGGGGCCTACAGCCCTGGAGGCTATTCGGGCGCTACGCGCCAACGATTGACCTTACGTCCTGTGTGTCTAGAGATTCCGCCCACGGCCTGACACCGGCTAGCGGGGTCTCCATAGCGTTCGTGAGGACGGCCCGCCCTGGACAGGGGAGGCCATCGATCCAGATTCCCAAGCGGCTCGGGTAGGCGCGCGAATACGCTCTTTGCCGATATATCGCTCCAAGGTGCCGACTGCCAGACTGCTCAACGTGCTCATGCGTCGACTCGTCTCACTTGGGTCACAGCTCGGTCTCAACGTTGAGTGTTAATCCATTTGGACCTAGACCGTCACTCCGGCTGGGTGTGTACTGCTGCGCTGGCTGCGGAGATGGCCGATGATGGCGCGCGTTTGCCGAAACAAGTAACTGACTTTGAGTAACCTTTGTATCGAGTACGCATAGCAGATAATATAATCAGCTTTAGGAGATTGCAGCCGTGTCCGCTTATGAGAGCTTTTTGCCTTTGTCCAGTCGGGCATGGAGTTCAGGGTGGTCGGCATTCTGGCGACTGGCCACGATAGTGGTAGCGATACTCTGGGGGATACTCGCGTGCAGCCCGGAAGGTAGCGCAGTAGCGCTGTGCGATTTAAGTTTCCATTGGGCGCTGCGCGTGTTCGTCGACCTGTTTGTGGCACTTTGGCTGTGGTCGAAGATCGTCCTCTTGATGCCGAGGTGCATTCGCCATCCGTATTTCGCTTGGCGGCGTTTCGTGCGTACGGAGGGGTAGGCATTGTTGCGAAGCTTCTTGAGCTGGTTGAACCAATATGTGCTCGACCGCGGGCTGATTGGTCTGGTCAGCGGCGCGCTCGGCATACTTGCGTTCGGCGGCACGCTGAGCGTGGTGTTTGGGAGCACGGCGATCCGAGCCGCAGCGATCGTCATTGTGCTGTTCGCAAACTTAGGCCTAATGGCGTACCTCCTTGCAAGCACCGGCGAAAGCCGAAAGACCCTCCAGCGTGCTGAACGGTTGTTGGCCCGGTACTGTGAAGTTATAAACGAACGGCTTGGCCAGTCGTGGCGAATCAAGACGTACAGTTCTTACACCGATATCGACGCCAATGGTGACTGTCGCCAGACCGTGAAGGTTTCGCTGGTGGTCGAGAGTGAGCACCTCGAGTTCTTCCGAATCAGGATTGGGCCGGGCTGGCAGCAGTCAAGCCGCATCCAGAGAAGAGTTAAGGCAGATGTTAGCAGTCTGCTTGTCGATAAGGCTGGCGGCGTGCGCTGGGACGTTACAAAGGCCTGGCTAACCGATGGCCGACTAGAAATTTTGGCACACTGTCCGATGTCGGCCCTTAAAGGCGCGGAGATCGCGTTTCAGATCGACCTTGACTGGCCGGCCAAGTGTTCGAGGTTGGTGCGTGATCGCGAGCCAGATACATTCCTACTGAGCTTCAGCAGACCGATCGAGGAGTTCACGATCACCGTTGTCCTGCCGCGAGGTGTCAAAGCTTTTTATGAGTTGATCAACTTGAAAGAGTCTGAGGACTGTAACTTCGGCTCGGAAGATCTACAAGACGGTCGGCAGCAGGTCAAGGTCTCGGTGGCCAACGCGACACCAATGAGGAAGCAGGGCTTCAAGCTGGACATACGAAAGGGGAGGTGATCCTTCACCTCCCCACTTCGTACATCTGGCAAGACGTCTCAGGTGTCGCCACCGTCGTCGCCGCCGAAAGCTTGCTTGCTCACTGCGATCTCCTTCTTACGAGGCCTATTATATCAAGCTTTTGCTTGATCAAACAGGCCTCTCCGAGTGGGTAAGAGCGTCTCTCGTAGCGGGAAGCGCTCCCTGTCAGGGAGCGCCACAGTACACGCATCTGATGCCCGGTGCCGAGGGTGACGCGCGAAGAAGATCGCTACTTGTGCTCGAACCACGCGATCGAGGATTGGCAAGATGAGACATGGCTACGGAGTGTTCTTGAACCTTGACTGGGAGTGTGGCGGGCTTCCTTCTGGGGAGTGATGCTCCGCCAAAGTCGGCGGTAACGCTGAGCAGGTCGGTAGGTGAGCGCTGTCAGTCAGCTAGCCGGACTCCGTATTTGCGCAGCAGCCGCCTGATCGTTTTGAGGCTGCAGCCGTACTCTGCGGCCAGTTCCGGACCGGTTGTGCCGTTGCGGTAAGCGGTGATCAGCTTTTGTACACCGGCTTCGCCGAGGCGCTCCGCGAGTGACAGAGCCCGTCGGGGCTGGAAACGTGGCTCGGACGCTGCCGCGCGCTCAGCGGCCGGCACCTTCGCCCAGTGCTTAACCATGTCCAGTAGTCGCCGGACCGGCGGACGGGGGTATGACAGGGCCTCCTTGAGGTCCACAAGTAGGAGGCTCGTGCTCGCGGAGAGCGCGGGCCTTTCTTGTTTCGCGTGTCGTGTGGGGGCCGAGCCCCCACACCCCGGCCGGGGGCGAAGCCCCCGGACCCCCTGCGGTGGGTGCGTTGGGTGGTTGGGCGCGCCGGTAGCGGGGGCGCTCAGGGGTGCTCGTCGGTGTTGGTGGCGGTGGTTATGTGGGTGAACAGGGCGGCGCGGATTCGGGTGCGGGCTTGGCGGGACCAGTCGGTGTCGTGATCGGCCAGGTCGAGGGCGGCGCTGGTGTTGAGCAGGGCGCCGAAGGCCAGGAAGGCCTTTATGGTGACCGGGTCCAGTTGGGCGGTCGCCGCGACCGCCTGCCAGAGGCGGCCGTAGCTGTCCCGGACCGCCGCCTGGATTTCGCTGTCGCCGCTGGCGGCCAGGCCCTGCAGCTGCAGCAGCAGGGTGGTCCGGTCGGCCAGCATCGCGTCGTACTCCGCGCCCATGGCGGACAGCGCCTCGATGCCCTCCAGGCCGCCGGCCGCGGCCGTCATGGCTATCGTCATCCGGGCGAACGCCGCGTCGACCACCTCCAGGAACAGGCGCTTCTTGCTGCCGAAGATCCGGAACACGTAGGCCTGGGTGATTCCGGCGCGGCGGGCGATGGTCTCGGCCGACGTGCCGTGCAGGCCGGTGGCGGCGAACTCGCGCTCGGCCACCGCGAGCACCTGCTCGCGGCGTTGCCGCGCGGTCATCCGGGTGAGAGCCATGCGCTAAGTATGGTGGTTGCTAACTAGTTCCTAGCCGTTGTCCCGCAGGATTCGTTCGAGCGTCTCGTCGATGGCCGAGGGCTCGAGTGTCCAGGGCGGGGCGTCGGGCGCGGCGAGCTCGACCCAGACGCGCTTGCCGCCGGGATAGGGCTCGCTGCCCCATCGGCGGGCCAGGCCGGCGATCAGTTGCATGCCGTAGCCGCGGAACTCGCTCGGCGCCGGTTCGCGGATCACCGGGTGGACCGGCGAGGCGTCGGTCACCGCCACGGACAGCGTGGGCCAGTGCCAGAGGATCTGCACGTGCACGCGCGGGGTTTCGCTCGCGTGCTCGAACACGTTCGTGACGAGTTCGGACAGCAGCAGCATCCCGTCGGTACACAGCGACCGGTCGAGCGCCCACCCGCCGGCCACGTCGGCCAACCAGCGGCGGGCCACGGCCGGCGCGTTCGCGTCGACCGGGAGTGTGGTGGCCGCTGCTGGCATCGGTTTCTCGCGCTCCGGTTGTGGCCGGTACTGCCTGCCGATCTACCCGACCGGACCACGGGGCAAACCACTTAGAGCGGGTTGAGGCGGACCAGCTGGTCGTAGGGGGCGAGAACCTGCGAGGCCCGGCATCACTCCGTCGACGGAGACGTTCGTGACGGTGGTCAGTTTCATGGTCGCGGGTCTTCTCTCGTGGGTGTCCGTTCATCCCCGCCGCGAACGGCCGCGCCCCGATCCGACACCGCGTCCGAAACTTTTCGCGACCTAGCCCATGAGTGAGGCCCAGCCGGCCCACCGCTGGCGCAGCGCCGGCGGCCGATCGCCGGTGCGGGGCCAGAGCTGGACCCGGTAGGAGTCGCCGCCGCCACCCTGCGGGTTGGCACGGTCATAGCCCCGGCCGGAGACCCGGATGCGGTAGCGGCCGTGCGGGATCGCGCAGGAGGCGTACTCCTCCTCGGTGGGCGCCTGGAACGCCAGCTGCCCGGTGGGGGCGTTCAGGTCGAGGTCCACGACGTGGTCCCAGCCGGTTTCCTCGGGCGCCGGCTCGCCGGCCCAGACCTCCACCCGCATGGGCGCATCGAAGTGCCACTGGACCGGTGACAGCATATTCACCAGGTCGCCGGAGCGGCCCACGTAGCGCCCCGAGTTCTGGGCGTCGTCCAGCGCTTCCAGTGCGTCGGGCCCGCCGAGGTCGATCGGGGCGCCGAGGTCGTAGATGTAAAGCTGGCCGTGGTCGATGCCGACCCCGATATCCGCTTTCAGGCTGGGTTCGCTCATCTGCCGCAGTTTCTCTCCCGGGCCGTTTCGGTGCCGGTGTACGGCCCCTTTGCCATGGCGTCGAGGTTCGAGACCAGGACGCCGAAATCATCGCCCTCCTTGATGCCCTGTGACCGGTACTGGGCGCTGAGCAGCCCGCCCTGGCAACGCTGCTCCCGCGCCGGCACCTCCTCGGTGCGGGAGCCGACGCCCCCTTGCCGGCTGGAGGCGAAAGGGTACTCGTCGCACTCCCCGCCGTACCGGCGGATGAACGTGCCGCAGGCGGCGGCCCGGTTCATGCGCTGCACCGCCGTGCCGGCCCTCGTCAGGGTGCCCGGCTTGCCCGCGCCCTGGGCCAGGTCGATGTTTCTCGCGATGAAGGGCATTCTGGCCGCATCGATCACCACGACTTTGCAGCCCGGTAAGCATCCCTGAATTCGGCGGTATTCGGATACGGCCGCACCGCCCCGATAGACCTCCCCGCTCGCGGAGACCAGCACCATGCCCCGGGACGGATCGGCCACCTGGGGTTTCTGCGGGGCAGCGAAGATTGCGGCCGCCACCAGGAATGCCGTCGCCACAAAGATGATCGACAGTCTATTGGCGATGGCGCCCACGCGCGGGTAGCGAGTGCAAATTATCCGGAGTTTCTCCCACCGGTGAGTGCGTTCCGTCAAATTGATTCCGCAAACAGCGGATCGGCCAGGTGCGGGCGGCTGCAAGGATGACCGCATGAGCATCAGGACCCTGTCCAGCCGGGTGGTCTACGAGAACCCGTGGTTGACCCTGCGCGAGGACCGCATCGAGCACGCGGACGGGTCGCCCAGTCTCTACTCGGTGGTGGAGAAGCCGGACTTCGCCATCGTCATCCCGCTGGAGAACGACGGCTTCCACCTGGTCGAGCAGTACCGGTACCCGCTGGGCCAGCGGTCCTGGGAGTTCCCGGCCGGAGCCTTCCCCCGCGGGGTGACCGGCAGCCCGCGGGAGATGGCCGCCGCCGAGCTGGTCGAGGAGACCGGGTTCACCGCCGACCGGCTGGAGCGGCTCGGTTACCTGCACTGCGCGAACTCGGTCACCGGCGAGGGCATGCACGTGTTCCTGGCCACCGGGCTCACCCCGGGGAACCCGCACCGCGAGACCACCGAGCAGGACATGCGGCAGCAGTGGTTCCCCCGGGCCGAGCTGGAACGGATGCTCCGGGACGGCACGATCACCGACGCTCCGACCCTCGCCGCCTACCTGCTGCTGTCGCTGCGCGGTGTTTCCTCGTGAGCGGGGCGGACTCCCTGACCGAGGCACCCGACCTCGGGGTGCTCGCCGCGCGGCTGCTGTTCGCCATCCAGGACGAGCTGTACGCCCGGCTCGCCCAGGAAGGCTTCGACGACCTGTACCCCCGGCACGGCACGGTGCTGGCCTACATCAGCGACGACGGCATGCGCGCGACCGAGATCGCCCGGCTCTCGGGCCAGCACAAACAGGTCGTCGGCACGGTCATCGACGAGCTGGAGAGCCTCGGCTACGTGCAGCGGCACCCGGACCCGGAGGACCGGCGGGCCAAGCTGGTCTGCCACACCGACCGGGGACGGCGGCAGAAGCTCGCCGGCGACGCGATCATGCGCGACATCCAGCGGCGGCACTCCTCCCGCCTCGGCGAGGACGCCTACCGGCGGTTCCTCGCCACCTTCGCCGACGTGGTCACCCACCAGCGGGGGTAGGTCGCGGCACTATCGTTGATGATCAGTGGTGGCGGTGGAGGGTGGCATGGCGGATCGGGTCCGGTACCTCGAGCTTTCCGACCGGCTGCGTGAGTTCCTCGGGGTGGATGCGGAGCTGAGCACCACGGTCTCGGCGCGCCGCCGCCTGGTGATCGTCGGGCGCGCGGTGAACGACGCCGAGTCGGGCATCTCCCGGCTAGACCCGCTGTTCAGCGAGATCCGGGCGCTCTACGTGGAGGCCCTGTTCGCCGCCAAGCCGAGGTCCGGGTGGCTGCGCAACATCGTCGGCACGGCGATCCAGGAGGCTTGCGAGACGCACGGACCGGACTCCTCGCTGGTGGACCGGCTGCGCTCGTTCCGGCGGCGGGCCTACGAGGCCGCCGGGAAGCCGATCGACCGGAAGGTCGAGCAGGCCGAACGGACCGCGGCGCGGCTGCGCGCCGACGCGACATGGGACCGGCGCCACGTGTCCGCCATGTACGACCTCGCCGGGGTCTACGAGAAGGCGGGCCGTTACGACGAGATGATCGACGCGTACGACGGCCTGATGCGCGAGCGGGCCAGGCTGGACGGCGGCGAGGAGTACATCGCCCGGCAGGAGCGGCTGGTCGCCGAGCACTACCAACTCCACGGCGAGATGGCGCGGGCGGTGCCGCTGCTGCGGGAGCTGTACGCCGGGGACGACCGGCGCCGCCGGCCCGACGTCTCGTTCGACGACCTCATCGACGGCACCCTGCTGCACGTGTCGCTGGCGCGGTGTTGCCTGGCCACCGGGCAGCCGGGCGAGGCCGAGGCGATCCTGCGCGAGTCCCTGCCCCGGCTGCGGCGCCACGACGAGCGGCTGCCCGACAAGCAGTACCACCAACTGCTGCATCGCTGCACCTACGAGCTGGGTTCGGCTCTGTGGAAGCAGGGTCACGCCCGGGAGGCCATGGGATTCTTCGAGGACGCGCACGCGCTGGTCGCCGGCCCGAAGTTCGCGGACCAGAAGGCGGCCGTGGTCTACCACAGCGCGATCGCCTACGGCTCGCTCTGATGTCCGCCCCGGCGTAGGAAGTAGGCATGCGAAGCTCCGACGGGATCGTTTCGGCGGACTGGCTGCGGGGCCATGCCGGTGATCCGGATGTCCGCATCCTGGACATCCGCTGGTACATCGACGGCGCCTCCGGCCTCGACCGGTACCGGGAGAAACACATCCCGGGGGCGGTCTACGTGGACCACGACACCGAGGCGACCGCGGCCGGGAGCGGTGGCGGACGCCACCCGCTTCCCGAGCCGGACACGTTCGAACGGGCCATGCGCCGGGCCGGGGTGGACCGGCGGACCGCGGTGGTCGCGTACGACGACCAGGGCGGTTTCGTGGCGGCGCGGCTCTGGTGGACCCTGCGCTACTTCGGCCACCAGCGGGTGGCGATCCTGGACGGCGGCATCCCCGGTTGGGGCGGCCCGTGGGAGTCCGGCGAGGTGCGGGTGCCGGAGGGGGACTTCGCCGCCGGAGCGCCGCGCGCGGACCGGGTCGTGGACTACGGCCAGGTGCGGCGGCTGGAGCCGGGTACGGTGCTGCTCGATGCGCGGCCTCCCGAGCGTTACCGGGGCGACGAGGAGCCGGTCGACCCGAAGGCCGGCCACATCCCGGGGGCGCTCAACGTCCCCTGGGAGCGGAACGTCGACGGCGCCGGCCGGTTTCGCCCCGGCCCGGAGCTGCGGGCCATGTACGCCGGTCTGGGAATCGGTGAGCGGACCGAGGTGGTCGCCTACTGCGGCTCGGGCGCGCGGGCGTGCCATGTGATCCTGGCGCTGGAGGCGGCGGGTTATCCGGGCGCGCGGCTTTACCCGGGCTCGTGGAGTGACTGGTGCGCCCACCCGGACGCGCCGGTCGAGGTCGGCCAGCGGTAGCGCGCTCCACCCGGCCGCGACAGGCAGGCGGCTGAGCCCGCGCAGCGACATCAGTGCCAGGTCTGGAGGGTTATGGTCGTAACTATACCGACCAGTTGGTGTAGTTACGAGGGAATTCGGCCGCCCCGGTAGCACGCGACCACCTCGTGGCGGCTCATTCGCAGGTGCTCACGGAAGGCGCCGTCCGCCCGCTCGGGATCGCGGCTCTCCAGGGCCTCCACCAGCACGCGGTGCTGTCGTCCCAGCTGGCCACCCGGCTCCGGGTAGTCGAAGTGCACCTGGGACTGGAGCAGTTGCACCTCCGACGTGACCGCCTGGTGCAGGTTCGCCACGCGGAGGTTGCCGGTGAGCCGGACCGCGCGGCGGTGGAACGCCATGTCGGTGGCGACGACCTGGTCCCACGGGCTGTCCGGCCGGAACCGTTCCAGCTCGGACAGCAATCGGTGCAGCGGTTCCAGCGGCGCTCCCGACGCTGCGACCTGGCGCGCCGCCTCGCACTCCAGGGCGGTCCGCAGGCCGTAGAGGTCGTCGATGTCCGCCAGGTCGAACTCGCGCACGAACGCACCCCGGTTGGCGCGGTGCACCACCAGGCCCTCGTGCACCAGCGCCTGCAGCGCCGCCCGCACCGAGTTGCGGCCGACCCCGAACCCGTCGGCCAGGTCGACCTCGCGCAGCGCCCGGCCGGGTGCGAACTCCCCCCGGAGGATGCGCGACCTGAGTTCGTCGCTGAGGGAGTCCACGGTGCTGAGACGTTCGGCCATCCGGCAAATTGTAGTGCAATCTTTCGAGATTGTGTTACAAAGTTGGCGCCCGACTGGAGAAGGGATCGACCCGATGACGGACCGCTGGCTGACCTTCGACTGTTACGGAACCCTGGTGGACTGGCGGACGGGGATGGCGGCGGCCCTCGCCGGCCTCGGTCCGGCCGCTCCCACCGTGCTGGACGGCTACCACCGCGCCGAGCTGGAGATCGAGGCCCACGGGTGGCGGCCCTACCGCGAGGTGCTGCGTGAGGGCTTGCGGCTGGCGGCCGGCCGGGCCGGCGTCGACCCGGGTGACGTGGACGCCTTCGTGCGGGCGTGGCCGGCCATGCCGGTGTTCGCCGACGCCGGGGAGGCGCTGTGCGCGGTGCGGGCGGACGGCTGGAAGGTTGGGATCATCACCAACTGCGACGAGGACCTGTTCGCCGCCACCGCCGAGTACCTCCCGGTGGAGCCGGACCTGGTGGTCACGGCGGAGCGGGTCCGGTCCTACCGCCCAGCCCTGGCGCATTTCGCCACGTTCGCGTCGGAGACCGGTGCCACCCGGGACAACTGGCTGCACGTCGGCACCAGCTGGATCCACGACGTGCTGCCGGCCGCCCGGATGGGCATCCGGTCCATCTGGACCGACCGCGACCACACCGGGCATCCGCCCGGCCTGGCCACCGTGCGGCTGGACAGCCTGGAGATGCTCCCGGCGGCGGTCGCCCTGGCCGCCGCGCGCGGCTGAACCGCGACCGCGTGAACGGCCCCGCCGGCGGCACTCCGTGCTGGTAATTCCGCCGGCGCGCACCTCGGCCATGTTTGACAGTATTGTCAAAATGTGCCTACGCCGGCAATCATGACAGCACTGTCAAAGATGGCTCTGCTGGCCCCGGTGCTGGTCACCAGGGCGGCCCTGCCGCACCTGCGGGCCGCCGGCGCCTTGCACGGGCACGCCGCCCTGGTTCGGTTCGGTGAGGCAATGCGCCGCGAGCTGTACGGCAGTGGCGTGCACGTCGCCTCGGTCTACCCCGGGCCGGTGGACACGCCCATGATGGCGACGACCCGGGCCGGCGCCGACCTCGGCTACGCGCTCCGCCCCGTCGACCAGGTCGCCGCCGAGATCCTGGCCGGACTCGAGGAGCGCCGCATCGACATCAACACCCAACTCCCCGAGCGCCGCGAGATGGAGTACCTCAACGCCCGGGACCCGCTCGCCCTGGACGCCGCCCTCGCCCCGAAGCTCGGCGCGCTGCGCGCCGCCGTGAGTACCCACCGCGGCATCTGACCGGAGCCGGCGGCGGGATCTGATCGGCGTGGGCAAGGTGGCTGACCGCCCGCGGATCTCGGTTAGAACGGCGGGTCGGGGTCGAGTTCGGGTGGTGGGTCGATGAGTGGGTCTCCTCGGGTGCGGTAGGTCTGGCCGAGTGGGCTGCGCCAGATCAGAACGCCGGGTTCGGGTTGTTCGAGTGTCCAGCCTCCTTCGGTCTTGAGCAGGTGGTCGTGGTCGCACTGAGGACTGAGGTTGATGTCGGTGGTCTTGCCGCCGTGTTGGACGTCCTGGGTGTGGTCCTTGTCGGACTGGCGCGCCGGTCGCCCGCACCCGCCCGGCCCCAGGCAGGTTTGGTCACGGACCTCGACCCACCGGCGCAACGCCGAACCGGGGAACCGCCGATCGGGTTGTTCGTTCAGACCGGCTACCTGTTGTGGCCAGGCGCGATACCGCGCGGCGATCTCGGCGATCAACTTCTCGAACCCTCGCGGTGGATCATGCAGCCAGTACTCGAGCTGGGTCACGGTCAGGCGAAGCTCCACGGTCCCGCCGCGATACCGGTCGAGGGCGCCGTCTGGGCGGGCGCGCAGGGTGGCGCAGCACAGCAGATAGCCCTCGTGGTCACACACGGCGACGACCCATCGCCCGCGTTGCTGGTTGAGGGCTTCGGCGCGGGCGACGTGGCCGGGTATCGCGCCGTGCAGATCAGGCAGCTCGCCCGGGCGTTGGTTGGTGCCGATCAGGGTGCCCAGCTCGAGCACGACATCGGTCCCGAGCCGGCTCCCTGCGCCACCGGGTCCCGTGGCCTCGGATCCAGCCGCGTCGGATCCAGCCGCGTCGGATCCAGCCGCGTCGGATCCAGCCGCGTCGGGTTCGGGCGCGTCGGGTTCGGGCGCGTGGGGCTCGGCGGCGCTCGGTTGTGTGACGGCGGGGGTGATGGGATCGCGGGGAGCGGGGCCGGACGGCGTGATGTCGGATCTCACGGTAGGCGATAGGTCCAATCGCCCGCCGTTAGTGGCCGGGCGGAAGTGGGTGAGGATCTGTTCGCTGGTCAGGCCGTCGAGGGTGCCGTCCAGTAGGGCGAGGGTGATGTCGGCGCGCAGCTGATCCAAGGTGCCGGGCGCACCCGCGCGCCGCAGCCGGCGGGCCAGTGCGGTGATGCGTTTCTTCGCCGCCGCCGCGTCACCGGGCGCCACCCCGTCCAGTGCAAGGCAAGCGGTGCCGTCGGGACTGAGGAACCACACGGCCCGCCGGGCCTCCACTGCCCGCGCATAGCGCTCCTCAACCCTCTCCGGACACCCGCCGAGGGTCAGCTTGCGCAGCCGCGCGGCCAACTGGCCAGAGTTCCACCCGGCCACCCTGGGCGCCACCGCGGCCCACACGGCGGCGCGTTCAGGTGCGGTGAGATTCGCCAGATACGTGTGGCAGATGCGGGCCTTGGCCTCGTCCATCCGCCCCTCGCTCCATGCCGCATACACATCGGGCAGCAGAGTGATCACCTCGTGCGCCACACTGCTGTCACGCTCGGCGCGCTGCCGGCTCCAGGCCAGCGTCACCCGCACCTCGTCAGGACCGAACCGATGCGGCTCACGCAGCCGATCCACACCATCCGGCGGACCGTTCGGGGCGCGGCGAGTGACTTCATTGATCCAGCCCAGCTTGAACGCGCCCAACCGGGCATGCAGCCGACTCACCGCCGCCAGCACCGCCGGCACATCCCGGTTCGCCACACGATCCGGATCCAGCGAAGTGACAAACGCATAGAGTTCGGCATCCAACGCCCGATCCTCGAGATCGGGTACCGGCACCGAGAGCATCACCACAAGCCCATAATATCACATCGATCGAAAATGCGTTCGACTATTTGACGCATATTGGTCGGGTAGGGCGTTGGCGGGGAGCCGCGCTCGCCCGGGGTTGCACCTGGACCCGCGGCACTGGGTCAACGGGGTTGAATACGCTGTACTTCTTCGTCGTCGGCCTAGAGATCAAATATGAGCTGGTCGCCAGCGAGCTCTCGCGCCCCGACGGGCGGTGATGCCGGTGCTCGCGGCGATCGAGGGAGCCGTGGTCCTCAGGTGTGGTGTTCGCGGCCATGACATGGGGACAGCCGGCGGTGGTGGGATGGGATATCTCGATGGCCACCGATGCGGGCGGACCGTTCCGGGGCGCGTTGCAAGGAAACCGCAAGGGTCCTGGGGCACTCTGAGTCGTCGCGGCGGTACTCAGGAAAAGGACCCCTTTGATGGCGATGGAGTTGCCGCCGTGGGTGGTCGCCGCGATTTTGCTGGTGACCGGTGGGGCAACCGGCATGGTCGCCGCCGTTCTGGCCCGGCGGGGTTGGCTTTCCGTTCTGGGTGGCCTCGAAGGACCTTTTCTCGCCCGGCCGCGAACCTTTGCCTGGTCGAGTTCCGCGGCTGTCCGGCGGGCTGTGGCGCCCGCGCTGCTCTATCTGGTCATTCGGTTGCTGGGGTCGCTGCTTTTCTGGGTGATGGCCTGGTGGAACCGCCGGCCGGTGAACCTGCTGGCCTGGGATGGCCAGTGGTATCTGCGCATTGCCGAGTTCGGTTATCTGACCGCCGCGCGCGGCATGGTCGACGCACACAACATGCCCTCGCCATTCGGCGCGATGGCGTTCTTTCCCGGATACCCGCATCTGGTGCGGGGGGTCGCGCCGCTGCTCGGGGACGATTACCTCGCCGCCGGGCTGGTCGTCTCGACCGCGGCCGGGGTGGTCGGCGGCTACGCGGTCGCCCGGCTGGCCCGGCACTGCGGGGCCGACCGGCGGGGCGAGCTGATCGCCGTGGCGGCCCTCGCGGCGGCGCCGATGTCGGTGGTGTTCACGCTGCCGTACCCGGAGTCGTTGCTGGTCGCCGTGGTCGGGTGGGCGCTGGTCGGGTTGCTGGAGCGGCGGTGGTGGCTGGCCATCGCCGGCTCGGCCGCCGCCGGCTACCTCAGCCCGATGGGCGTGCCGCTCATCCCCGTGGTGATCGCGGCGATCGTGGTGCACCGGAAGCAGGCCGGCTGGCCGGCCCTTCTCGGGACACTGCTGACCCCGGCCGGACTGCTCGGCTACCTGCTCTGGGTGGACCGCAAGAGCGGAATGACCGGAGGCTTTTTCGCCATCACCAAGGCGGGCTGGGGAAACGAAATCGACTTCGGCGCGACCACTCTCACCTGGGTGCTCGCCACCTTCGCCGCCGACCCCAATGTGTTCACCTTGATAACGGCGGCGGTAATCGTCGTTGCCGGCGCCGCGCTCATCTGGTCGCGCGGATTGTTGCCGTGGCCGGTGTGGACCTACTGCCTGTTCACCGTCGGCATGGCATTCGGTTCCGGTGGGCTGGTTCAGGACCGGGTTCGGCTACTGCTCTCCGCGTTTCCACTCATGTTGCCGCTGGCCATTGTGCTGTCCGGCCTGAAAGCGAGATGGGCCATCGCCTCCACCGCCGGCCTGGTGCTGGCCGGGCTGTGGTTCAGCGCCCACTCACTGACCGTCTGGCGGTACGGGATCTAGCAGAGCGGTCCTCCGGCGCGGTGAGCGCGGCGGAGAACTCCTCCCGGGTGAAGCTGAGCGGCAGTTCGCGCTGGTCGGGCCGGGCGCGCAGGCCGTCGAGCAGGACCGCCGCGATGCGCCGGGAGGCCACCCGCCACGCCTCCGGGGGCAGCTGCGGCTGGCCCAGCATCGCGCCGGCGACCATCACGTCGGGCGCGCCGACGTCGGCGCGGATCGTGCCGGCGCTGATGCCGCGCTGGATCACCGACTGAAGCGCGGTGCTGATCTCGAAGCTGTGCGGGTTGATCCGGCCGGTGACGGCCGGGCCGCCCATCATCGGCAGGACCAGGCGGTCGCGCTGGTCGACCACGCCGGCGAAGAACCCGGCCAGCGCGTCCAGCGGCTCGGCGGGGCTCTCGGCCGCGGCGCGCGCCAGCTCGGCGACCAGCTTGTAGGAGCGGTCGACCACGGCCGTGATTAGCTCGTCCCGGTCGGAGAAGTTCCGGTAGAGCGTGCCGACGCCGACGCCGGCCTCATGGGCGATACGGTCCAGCGGAACGGCGTAGCCGTCGCGCAGCAGCACCCGGGCGGCGGCGTCCAGCAGCGCGGTGTGGTTGGCCCGCGCGTCCGCCCGCCGGCGCCGGTTGCCCGCCGGCCCCGCCGGTCCGGTCACGTTCGTGCTGTCGGTCATCACCGCCATCATGGGGGATGGCGAGTCGACCCGGTTGGGTGACGGCGCCGGCCGGGTTGAAAACTTGACTCAATCCAGAAAATGCACCAAGCTTCGGTGCCGTGCCGACGACTTCGGACTTCGAGCGCATGTTGCGCGGGGTCGCGCTGCGGGTCACGCGCCCCCGTTTGGCGGTGCTGTCCGCGGTACACGATCATCCGCACGCCGATACGGATTCGATCATCGGTATCGTGCGTTCGGACCTCGGCGAGGTGTCCCGCCAGGCCGTCTACGACGTGCTGAACGCGCTGACCTCGACCGGCTTGGTGCGGCGCATCGAGCCGGCGGGTTCCTCCGCGCGCTACGAGGCGCGGGTCGGGGACAACCACCACCACGTCGTGTGCCGGTCGTGCGGCGCCATCGCCGACGTCGACTGCGCCGTCGGCGGCACGCCCTGCCTGACCGCGTCCGATGACCACGGCTTCGCCATCGACGAGGCCGAGGTCATCTACTGGGGCCTGTGCCCCGACTGTTCCACCACACCCAGCGCCGACGGCGCTGGGACCGAGCGCGCGCCCCGTTCGGCGCGCGCGGGAGAAACTAGTTCCTGAGCACATCTTGGAAGGATTCCCGTGTCTGACAGGCCTGACGCCGTTGTTGGAGAGATGAACACTGAGAGTGCGGGTGGGTGCCCGGTCTCGACCGGCCGCTTCTCCCACCCCACCGAGGGCGGCAGCAACCGTGACTGGTGGCCGAACCAGCTCAACCTGTCGATCCTGCGCAAGCACGTCCCGGCGGCCAACCCGCTGGGTGAGGACTTCGACTACGCGGCGGCGTTCGCCACGGTCGACCTGGGCGAACTGGCCAAGGACGTCGACCAGGTGCTGACCACGTCGCAGGACTGGTGGCCGGCCGACTTCGGCCACTACGGCGGTCTGATGATCCGGATGGCCTGGCACAGCGCCGGCACCTACCGGGTCGACGACGGCCGGGGAGGGGCCGGGGCCGGCATGCAGCGCTTCGCGCCGCTGAACAGCTGGCCGGACAACGGCAACCTGGACAAGGCTCGCCGGCTGCTCTGGCCGGTCAAGAAGAAATACGGCCAGGCGATCTCCTGGGCCGACCTGATGGTCTTCGCCGGCAACCGCGCGCTGGAGACGATGGGCTTCAAGACCTTCGGCTTCGCCGGCGGCCGCGCCGACGTGTGGGAGCCGGACCAGGACGTCTACTGGGGTCCGGAGCGCACCTGGCTGGGCGACGAGCGCTACACCGGCGACCGCGACCTGGAGAAGCCGCTGGGTGCGGTGCAGATGGGCCTGATCTACGTCAACCCGGAGGGCCCCAACGGCAACCCGGACCCGCTGGCCGCCGCGCGGGACATCCGCGAGACCTTCGGCCGGATGGCGATGAACGACGAGGAGACCGTCGCGCTGATCGCCGGCGGGCACACCTTCGGCAAGACGCACGGCGCCGCCCAGGAGGAGAACGTCGGCCCGGAGCCCGAGGGCGCCCCGATCGAGCAGCAGGGCCTGGGCTGGAAGAACAGCTTCGGCTCCGGCAAGGGCCGGGACTCGATGACCAGCGGTCTCGAGGTCACCTGGACCCCGACCCCGACCCGGTGGAGCAACTGGTTCTTCCACAACCTGTTCGAGTACGAGTGGGAGCTGGACCGCAGCCCGGCCGGGGCCAACCAGTGGAAGCCGAAGAACGGCGCGGCGCGCAACACCGTGCCGGACCCGGAGACCGGTGAGCTCAACCGCGCGCCGGGGATGCTGACCACCGACCTGGCGCTGCGGTTCGACCCGATCTACGAGCCGATCTCCCGGCGGTTCTACGAGAACCCGGACCAGTTCGCCGACGCGTTCGCCCGCGCCTGGTACAAGCTGACCCACCGGGACATGGGGCCGAAGCAGCGCTACCTCGGTTCGCAGGTGCCGGCGGAGGAGCTGCTCTGGCAGGACCCGGTGCCGGCCCGCACCGGCGAGGTCATCAACGCCGAGGACATCGCCGCGCTCAAGGCGAAGATCCTGGACTCCGGCCTCACGGTGTCCCAGCTGGTCTCCGCCGCGTGGGCGGCCGCCTCGTCGTTCCGGATCAGCGACAAGCGCGGTGGCGCGAACGGCGGTCGCATCCGCCTCGAGCCGCAGCGTGGCTGGGAGGTCAACAACCCGGACGAGCTGGCCCAGGTGATCCGCGCCCTGGAGAGCGTGCAGGCCGACTTCAACGCCTCCGGTACGCAGGTGTCGTTCGCCGACCTGGTGGTGCTGGGCGGCGTGGCCGCGGTGGAGAAGGCGGCCGCCGACGCCGGCACGCCGGTCGAGGTGCCGTTCACCCCGGGCCGCACGGACGCGACCCAGGAGAAGACCGACGTCGACTCGATGTCGCACCTGGAGCCGACCGCCGACGGGTTCCGCAACTACCGGGGCAAGGGCCACCGGCTGCAGGGCGAGTACCTGCTGGTGGACCGGGCCAACCTGCTGAACCTGAGCGCGCCGGAGATGACCGTGCTGGTCGGCGGCCTGCGCGTGCTGGGCGCCAACACCGGTGGGTCCAAGCACGGTGTGTTCACCGACCGGCCGGGCACGCTGACCAACGACTTCTTCACCAACCTGCTCGGCATGGACGTCGAGTGGAAGTCGGTGGCCGGCGACGACGACTCGTTCGAGGCCCGCGACGTGGCCAGCGGCGAGGTCAGGTGGACCGGCACGCGGGTCGACCTGGTGTTCGGCTCGAACTCCGAGCTTCGTGCGGTCGCGGAGGTCTACGCCAGCGACGACGCGAAGGCGAAGTTCGTGGCGGACTTCGTCGCCGCCTGGGACAAGGTCATGCAGCTGGACCGCTACGACCTGGTCTGATCTCCGGTCGCCCGGGCCGGCCTCCGCGTGGGGCTGGCCCGGGCGTTCGGACGCCCTAAGGTGCGGGCATGCCCGCATCGCGTCCGACCATCCTGGCCACGTCCGGCGGTTTCCGGTACTCCGCGCGGTTGCGCTGGGAGGTCGGGGCGCTCACCCACCGGGCGGTCGCGCTGGCCGGGGTGACCGGCCGGGCGCCCCGCGTGTGCCTGCTGCCCACCGCCGTCGGCGATGACCACGCGCTGGTCAGCACGTTCTACGACAACGCGTGGCGGCAGGGCTGGGCGGGCAGCCACGTCTCCCTGTTCCCCATGCCGAACGTGGACGACGTGCGCAAACACCTGCTCAGTCAGGACGTCATCTGGGCGTGGGGCGGCAGCGTGGCCGGGCTGCTGGCCATGTGGCGGCTGCACGGGGTGGACACGGCGCTGCGGGAGGCGTGGCAGGACGGCGTGGTGCTCACCGGCGTCTCCGCCGGGTCGATCTGCTGGCACGTCGGCGGAACCACCGACTCGTTCGGCCCCGAGCTCCAGCCGGTGACCAACGGGCTCGCCCTGCTGCCCTGGTCCAACGGCGTGCACTACGACAGCGAGGCGCAGCGCCGGCCGCTGTTCCAGCGGCTGATCGCGGACGGCGAACTGCCACCCGGCTACGCCACCGACGACGGCGCCGGGCTGCTCTACCACGGCAGCGAGCTGCACGAGGTACTCACCGAGCGGGCCGACGCCCGCGCGTACTTCGTGGAACGCCGCCCGGACGGCTCGGCGCTGGAGACGCCCCTGCCGGCCACCCGGCTCTGAGTCTCGAACGGCCCGGCGCTACCGCCGAAGCTCCTGGCGCTGCCACACCAGGAGCCCGGCGGCGACCAGAACGGCCGCCAGTGAGGCGGCGGCCAGGCCGAGCCACAGGGCACGCGGGCGGATGCTCACCGCGGCATCGTGGCACGCCTCCCGGGCGGTCCCATTTCCCGGATCGGGCACGGGAGGTGGTCGTAGGGCAACCGTCGCACCGATCGCGGGCCGGATCGCCCCCCGCGCCTCGGAACCGAGTATCGAGGCACGCCCCCGGGAGGCCTCCCGGGAAGGCCGACCGCGCCGCTCGGAATGGGGCGGGGGTGCGGGATGGTTGAGGCGGGAGTCGACAGCTACGGGAGGATGATCATGAGCATTGACGCCACGCCGGTGCGGCTGGGGCGGGTCGGGGTCTGGGTCGGGCAGTGGGGGATGACGGCCGAGCGGGCGGCCGGGATCGAGCGGCTGGGTTACGGCGCGATCTGGATCGGTGGGTCGCCGGAGGCGGACCTGTCGGTGCCCCAGACCGTGCTGGACGCCACCGAGCGCATCTCGGTGGCCACCGGGATCGTGAACATCTGGTCGGCCGACGCGGCCACCGTGGCCGACTCGTACCACCGGCTGGAGGCCGGCCACCCCGGCCGCTTCCTCCTCGGCGTCGGCGCCGGCCACCCGGAGGCGACCGCCGAGTACACCAAGCCCTACGAGGCACTGGTGAACTACCTGGACGTGCTGGACGAGCGCAAGGTGCCGACCGAGCGGCGCGCGCTGGCCGCGCTCGGCCCCAAGGTGCTGCGGCTGGCCGCCGACCGCGCCGCCGGCGCCCACCCGTACCTGGTCCCGCCCGCCTACACCGCGACCGCCCGGGACACCCTGGGCAACGCGCCGCTGCTCGCGGTGGAGCACAAGGTCGCCCTGGGCACCGACCACGCGGCGACCCTGGCGGTCGGCCGCCCCGCCGTGGACCAGCCGTACCTGCACCTTTCCAACTACCGGGCCAACCTGCGCCGGCTGGGCTACACCGACGCCGACCTGGACAACGGCGGCACCGACGCGCTGATCGACGCACTGGTCGCGCAGGGCGACGCGGCGACCGCGGCCGGCAAGGTCACCGCCCACCTGGACAACGGCGCCGACCACGTCTGCGTGCACGTGCTGCCGGACGCCGGCGACCCGCTGCCCGCACTGGCCGAGCTGGCCGGCGCGCTGGGGCTCAGCCGGTAGCGCCGGGGTCGATCTGCACCGGGTAGCCGGCGCGCAGCACCGCGACCGTGGCCGGCGGGGTGATCACGTCCACCTCGCCGCGCCCGGGACGCGGGCGCCGGCCCCGGTAACCGTGGTGCGCCCAGGTCACCAACTCGCCACCCAGCACCAGCTCGGGGTCGGCCCGGTGTGCCGGGAGCGCCGACTCGGTGTGCTGGGAGTGCCGGCTCGCGGGGGTGGGGCCGGCCAGCACGAAGGTGCCGTCCGGGAGGTCCCGCCACGGCATCGGGTGCAGCCGGCGGCGGCGGGTGCCGGCGACCAGGCGCTCGGCGTGCAGGCGGCGGTTCATTTCGCCGGCGGACGGTGGGGCGCCGCCCACCGACTCCGTCCAGGCCCGCCGGTAGGCCTGGTAGTCGGCGTGCCGGCACTCCCCGCAGGGCCGGTGGCCGGCGGCGAAGGACACGGCCTCGTCGTGGAAGTACAGGTGGGTCCACCGGTTGGGCAACCACTGCTCCCGCCACCGGCCGCGGAACTCCAGCGCGCAGGTGATCCACAGGTTCCCCCGGTGCGGCCGCACGATCTCGCGACCCTCGTGCAGCACGCCCCGGTTGCCGGTCCACGCTCCGCGCAGCGGGATCGCCACGATCTCGCCCAGCGGGGTGACCCGGTTGCGCTCAGCCGGCCGCATACAGCCCCGGCTGTTCCAGGTCGAGCAGGAGGCGCTTGCGGCGCAGCCCGCCCGCGTAGCCCCGCGGCTCGCCGTCCTTGCCCAGCACCCGGTGGCAGGGCACCACGATGGACAGCGGATTGCGCCCCACCGCGGCGCCGACCTCGCGGGCCATGGCCGGCTGGCCGATGGCGCGCGCGATCGCCCCGTAGGTCGTGGTGGCGCCGTACGGGATCCGGGCGATGCGCGCCCACACGGACCGCTGGAACGCGTCACCGTCGGCCCGCACGGGCAGGTCGAACTCCGTGCGGGAGCCGGCGAGGTACTCGGTGAGCTGCCGGATGACCTCGTCGAACCCACTGTCGTCGCGTTCACCGACGTCGTCGGGCTTGTACCAGTGGTGCGGGAAGTAGAGGCCGGTGAGGGCCTCGCCGTCGCGGACCAGGGTGAGGTCGCCGAGCGGGCTCGGCCAGATCGTGTGGTTCATTTCGAGGTCTCCAGGGTGAGCAGGGTCTGCTTGGCTTCGGCGCCGCCCCGGTAGCCGCCGGACGAGCCGTCCGAGCGGACCACCCGGTGGCAGGGCACCACCAGGGGCAGCGGGTTGGTGGCGCACGCGGTGCCGGCGGCCCGTACCGCCCGGGGGCTGCCGGCCGCCGCCGCCACCTGGGTGTAGCTCTCCGTGCCGCCGTAGGGGATGACGGTCAGGTGGCGCAGCACGGCCAGCCGGAAACCCCGGGCCAGCCGGAAGTCCAGCGGCAGGTCGAAGGCCGTGCGGCGGCCGGCGAAGTACTCGTCCAGCTGCCGGGCCGCCTTGTCCAGGCGGGACGGCGCGGCCAGGATTCGCGGGCTGACCGAGCCGGCCAGCGCGCCGAGCACCGAGTCGTGCCCCTCCCGGTGGAAGGCCACCCGCACCAGCCCCTGGGCGGTGGCGGCGAGCAGCAGCTGGCCGACCGGCGAGTCGACGGTGCGGTAGCCGACGTCCAGCAGGCCCTCGGCCCCGGCGGTGGCCACCAGGCGGGACCGCAGCCGCGCGGTCGTTTCCTCGTCCACGTCGGAAAGCTCGGCGAACAGTTCGGAGATCATGTGAGGGCTCCCTCCGGGTAGATGGCGCGCAAGGTCTTGATGCCGTCCGCGGCCGCCCGGCGGGCGGCGTCGGTGCTGCCGCCGGTGATCCGGGCGACCTCCTTGTGCGGCAGCCCGGCCAGGTAGTGGTAGGCCACGGCGGCGCGCTGCTTGTCCGGCAGCCGGGCCAGCGCCCGCCACAGGTCGGGGTCGGACCGGCCGGGTTGGCCGTGCCGGCTCGGCCGGTCCGGCGGTTCGGCCACCGGGTCGGCGCGGCGGGCCCGTGCCCGGGCCAGGTCGACGGCCCTGCGGTGGGCGATCGTGACCAGCCAGGCCTCCACGTTGGCGTCGGCCGGCAGCTCCGGGTACGCCCGGAGCGCGGACAGGAACGTCTCCGACCAGGCGTCCTCCGCGTCCGTCGGGCCGACCACGGCCCGGCACACGCGCAGCACCATCGGCCCGTACTCGTCCACGATCTGTTCGAACGGCCGCATCTGCACGTTGGGTAAACGACCGGGCCGCCGGAAACGTGAGATCGCCCCAAACATCACAACTTGAAAACTCAAGTAACCCCGCCGCACGCCCCGGCGATCCTCATTGTGCGGACGCGGTGCGTAACCCCCCGGCGCATCGCGTCCGCGCTAACCCGGCGCGGACGGTGATCGTCGTTTGCGGCGTACGAGCCGCGAAAATCGCGGCCGCACCGCCAGCGACAGCGATCAAGCTCGGCCAGCGCGGCGGGATCACCCGGGACGACGATCACGCCCGATCGCATGATCACCATGACATGGTGGCCACCTCGGACGCCCCCAGGTGACCATCACGTCATGCTGATCACCAATCACATGATCACCAGGCCATGGCGGCCGCCTCAGTGGCCCAGAGGTGGCCACCACGCCCTGTTGATCACGAAACGCGCCGCGCAGCCGAAACGTAACGGGCCGCACCCAACCAGGGCAGTCCTCCGAGCCGCGCCGTCCAAGCAGATCTTTAAACCGCCGCCCGCTACACCAGCGGAACCAACTGGAACGCCCGATCCCGCGCCGGACAGCTCAACACCAGCAGATCACCGTCGGCGCGCACCTGTTCACCCGTCACCGAGTGCCCCTCGACCCGGGCCAGCTCCTCGCCGTCCGCGCACAACAGCCAACGTCCCCGGCCGAGCACCCGGCCGATGCCGACCGAACCGTCCCCCGGCACGTCGTCGCGGGCGCGCAACCGCATCTCCAGCTTGCCGTCCACCACCTCGGCCCGGCTCACGTCCACGTTCCGGGCTACCTCGAGCAGCGCCGGCCGCTCGAACCGGGCCGGGTCGAACGGCTCGTTGTACAGCCGCCACAGGCCGTCCGGCACGTTCAGCCGCGCGTAGCCGAGCAGCGTGTTGCCGGTCATCGGCTCGACCTCGACCAGGTGGCCGTCCGCGTCGAAGATCGTGTCGTTGCGCGGGTAGTACCGGCCGCCGTCGACCACGGTGGGGGACATGTACCGGTCCGCGTGCGCGAGCAGGCCGTCCAGGGTCTCCGCGTCGCCCATCTCCGAGGCCCACACGGAGGTCCAGCCGAAGTCGCACCAGTCGTAGTTCATCGGCATGCCCTCGAACTCGCGTGCCGTGGGCCGCACGGACAGCGTGCCGCCGGGTTCGCGCACCAGGAAGTCCTGGAGCTGCCGGGGGTAGTTGGCGCGCACGAAGTCCCGGTTCCACATGTTCATCAGCGCGCCGCACCAGGCGTCACTCCAGGCGCTCTGCCCGCCGCCGGGCACCACCGCGCGGCTGTCCTCGGCCACGAACCGGTTGTAGTGGCCCGTCTCGTCCAGCCGGCCGAAGTCGCGCCAGGCCTGCTCGTAGCCGGCCACCACCTCGTCGGCCCGGTTGCCGCCGGTGATCAGGTCGTGCAGCCGGAAGCCCAGGATGGCCGGCTGGTTGCAGATCTGGAACACGCAGTTGGGCTCGCAGGCCACGCCGAGGTAGCCGTTCTGGACCATCTGCCAGTAGATGTGCTCGTTGAGCGAGTCCCGGTCGTAGGCGAACCGCTTGGGCTCGCCGCCCCAGAAGAACGACCAGTGCTCGAAGGTCAGGGAGCCGGGCGCGGTGAACTCGTCGGAGCCGAAGAGGTAGTCGTGCAGCAGCGCGCAGGACTGCACGTAGGCGCTGTACATGATGTTGTCCCGGACCACCGGGTCCCACTCCTCGCCCAGCTTGCCGGCGAGGTGGGCGTTGAACGGCGCGCCGCCCCGGCTGGTGTCCCGCCAGTACAGCCACACCTCGGGCTCCAGCAGCTTGTCGATCAGCCGCCGGATCACCGGCCGGAAGAGGCCCGGCGCGGCGGGCAGCCGGTTGCGGTGGGTCAGGGCCAGCGCGTAGACCATGTACGACAGCTGGAAGCGGTAGCCGCCGAAGTCGTCCTGGCCGATGCTCTTGTTCTGCATCAGCGACCAGTCGTTGCGCTGCCGCCGGGACAGGTTGTCGAAGTGCCGCAGGTGGCCGAGATCTTCGTTGTCCAGCTGAGCCTCTGGCATGTCTGCAGATGCTAATCCCGCCGGCCGTCGCGCGCTGGCGGGTAGGCTGCGGTGGAGAATGAAGATCACCAAAGTCGAGACCTTCCAGGTTCCGCCCCGCTGGCTGTTCTGCCGGATCGCCACCGACGAGGGCGTGGTCGGCTGGGGCGAGCCGGTCGTCGAAGGCCGCGCGGACACGGTTCGCGCGGCGGTGGACGAGCTGTCGGACCTGTTGCTCGGCCGCGACCCCCGGCGCATCGAGGACCTCTGGCAGACGATGACCAAGGCGGCCTTCTACCGGGGCGGGCCGGTGCTCTCCAGCGCGGTGGCCGGCCTGGACCAGGCGCTGTGGGACATCCTGGGCCGCTCGCTGGGCGTGCCGGTGTACCAGCTGCTCGGCGGCGCGGTGCGGGACCGGGTGCGGGTGTACGGCTGGATCGGCGGCGACGAGCCGAGCGCGGTGGCCGAGGCGGCGGCCGCCCAGGTGGAGGCCGGCCTGACCGCCGTGAAGATGAACGCCAGCGGCCGGATCGGCCGGATGCCCACGGCGACCGAGGTGGCCGGGGTGGTGGACCGGCTGGCCGCCGTGCGCGAGGCGATCGGCCCGGACCGGGACGTCGCCGTGGACTTCCACGGCCGGTTCACCGTGGCCGCCGCCCGGCGGGTGATCCCCCGGCTGGCGCCGCTGCACCCGCTGTTCGTGGAGGAGCCGGTGCTGCCCGAGTACACCCACCGGCTGCGCGACGTGGTCGCCGGCACCGAGGTACCCATCGCCACCGGCGAGCGGCTGTACTCGCGCACCGACTTCCTGCCCGCGCTGGAGGCCGGCGTGGCGGTGATCCAGCCCGACCTGTCGCACGCCGGCGGTATCTCCGAGGTGCGCCGGATCGCCTCGCTCGGCGAGGCGCACAACGCGCTGCTCGCCCCGCACTGCCCGCTCGGGCCGCTGGCCCTGGCCGCCAGCCTGCAGGTCGCGTTGGCCACGCCCAACTTCCTGATCCAGGAGCAGAGCATCGGCATCCACTACAACGCCGACGCCGACCTGCTGGACTACCTGCTGGACCGCTCGGCCTTCGCGTTCCCCAAGGGCTTCATCGAGCGCGGCGAGGCTCCCGGGCTGGGCGTGGAGATCGACGAGACGGCGGTGCGCCGGGCCGCCGAGGTCGGCCACCGGTGGCGCCCGCCGGTGTGGCGGCACCCGGACGGCTCGTTCGCCGAATGGTAAGGCTAATTTCTTTCCAAGTTGAAATATTCGCAATCCCTCTTAATATTATCTAAACAATTTAACGTCCACTTGATAAGTATTGTTATTGCACTTAGTTTTGCGCTCAATCGCCGACTGAGGAGGGGCAGATGGCGGAGCGCGCGACCGTTGTGGGCAAGCCGGACACCGGGGAGTACGCCAGCATCCAGGGGCAGGCGCTGACTCCCATGATCACTGCGGAAACCGCGGGTAGTCACCGAATTTCCGGTGGCTCGGTGCGCATGCCGCCGGGCGGCGTGAGCCGCACCCATGTGCACGCCGAGTCCGACATCATCGTCGCGGTGGTGTCCGGCGAGGCCGCCACCGTTGTCTGGCAGGACGGCGAACCGACGGTGCTGCCGCATTCTGTGGAAGAAATGTGTTATGTGCCGGCCGGTATTCCGCATTGCGCGGTCAACTTGAGCCTCACCGAGCCGGTGTTCGCGCTGGAGTTTCGCACCGACCCGAAGTTCAACGAGGATGTGGTTCTGCGACCGGAGCTGGAGGAGCAGGCCCGCGCGGTGGTCGGCGAGCTGCGCGCGGCCCCGGTGCCGGTGGACTGAGCCGGCCGTGCGCACGGTGGTCGGTGGGTCCCCGCCATTGGCGGCGGACCGCAACGAGCTCCGCCATCCCGGATCTCGCGCGGTGCTGGCCGCCGCACTGGGCGGGCTGGCCGACCCGAGCGCCTATCCCAGCTGGGACGCGCCGGCCCTGCGCGCGGAGCTGGCCCGGCACTGGGCGGTCGAGCCCGAGTGGTTTGTCGCCGGCGGGGGCAGCGTGGACGTGCTGGCTCGAGCGTTCACCCTGGTCGCCGGCGGCCGGTTGGTGTTGCCGTGGCCGAGCTTCGACGCGTTCCCCCAGCTGGCCGGTGCGCGCGGGCTGTCCGTGGCGCACACCCGGCTGCGGGCGGACGGCGCGGTCGACCTGGCCGAGGTGCACCGGGCGGTGGACGCGGACACCTCGCTGGTCGTGGTATGCACGCCGAACTCGCCGACCGGCGGATCGCTCACGCACCGCGAGCTGGTGGAGTTCCTCGCCGATCTGCCCGCCGGCCCGCTGGTGGTGATCGACCAGGCGTACGCCGAGTTCGTCGATCACCCGGACCCGCCCCGGCCGGTGGAGCTGGTGGCCGCGCACCCCGGTGTGCTGGTGACCAGGACGTTCTCCAAGGCTTACGGGCTGGCCGGGCTGCGGGTCGGCTACGGACTGGCGCTGCCGGCCCTGGCCGCCCGGCTGGCCGCCGCGGGCTGCCCGTACGCCGTCACCTCGGCGGCGGAGCGGGCGGCGATCACCGCCCTGGGCCGTCCCCTGGACCTGGCCCGCGCGGTGCGCGCGGTGAACGCCGAGCGGGCCCGGCTGGCGCTGGGCCTGGGGGCTCGCGGCGTGCCCGTGGTCGCCGGGCAGGGGAACTTCGTCTGGGTGCCGGACTTCGACCCCGAGCTCACGTCGGTCCGGTTGGCGCTGTCCGGCGTGCGGGTGAAGGTGTACCCCGGGCACGGCATCCGGGTCAGTGTGGGGACCGCCTCGGACACCGACCGGTTGGTCCGCGACTGGCCGGCGCTCCCGAGCGCCGGCCCAGCCCGGTGCGGCTAGGCCTGGTCGGTTCGAGACTTTCGCGGTGCCGGGTAAACCTTCGGCGTCTGTGACGCAACTCTCCGTTGAAGCCTTCCGCAGGTGCCCACGAGAGGTTGATCCCGAAATGCAGGTGCTGTTTCTCGGCCATCGCTCGCCCGGCGTCGTCGCGCTCGCCCGGGCACTGCCCAGGTGGTCGGTGCGACCGGTGTTGGACGACACGCCGGGGTCGGTGCACCAGCGGTTGGTCGGGGCGGACGCGGCGGTGGTCGCCCTGCCGCCCGACGTCGGCCGTACGCCCGACCTGTCCCGGGGCGCGGACGGCATCGCGCTGTGCCGGGCGATCCGCGCGCGGAGCAACGTGTCGGTGATCCTGTTGGTGTCCGGCCCCGAGGTGGGCGAACGGATCCTCCGGATGCGCGCGGGCGCGGACGACTACCTCTGCGAGCCGTTCCACCCGATCGATCTGCTCGCCCGGATCAAGGTGGTCCGCCGGCTGCGCGACCGGTTGCTGGAGCCGGCCGGCGTGGTGCGGGTGGACGACGTCACCATCGACCTGGACGTCCGGTCGGTCACCGTGGCCGACCGGCTCATCGAGCTCACCAGGAAGGAGTTCGACATCCTCAAGCTGCTGGCCGAGGAGGGCGGCGGCGTGTGCTCGAGGGACAAGCTGCTCGACCACATCTGGGGGGAGTACCGGCTGGGCGCCGGCGAGTGTCTCAACGTGCACATGTCCACACTGCGCGGCAAGCTCGGCCGGCCGTGGCTCATCCAGACCGTGCGTGGGGTCGGCTACCGGCTCGCTATGGGCCGGGTGCCCTCGATGGTCACCGGGTTGGCGTCCTGAGGTCAGTTGCCGGCGAGGGCGCGGGCCGGCCGCGGGGTGTGCGTGGGCAGGCGCGGGCACAGCAGCTCGTGGAAGATGTCCGGGGTGAGCGAGGTGGCGGGCAGCTCGCCGGTGTCGCGGCCCGGCGGGCGTAGGCCGCGCAGGGTGAGCGCCAGGTAGCGGCGCCAGGCGTCCGGGTGGTCCGGCTCGCTCACCGCGACCACCCGCTGCAGCGAGGTGAGCATCCACATCAGGTCGGTCTGCTCGACGTCCGCCCGCACCGCGCCCTGGGCGCGGGCCCGGTCCAGCAGCTCGCGCAGGATGCGCTGGCAGGTGTCGCGCATCTCGTCCAGCATCGGGGACTGGGGCATGCCCCGGTTCAGCAGGTCGGCCAGGCCCTGGTCGGTGGCGAAGAAGCCGCAGGCCTCCTCGAAGTAGTGGGTCAGCGCCGCCCAGCCGTCGCTCATCGCCAGCGACCGCTCGAACGACTGCCGGCGCGCGTCGGCCTGTTCCAGGTACACCGCCTCGTAGAGCTTCTCCCGGCTGGGGAAGTGGCGGTAGAGCGTGGCGTTCCCCACACCCGCGCGCCGGGAGATCTCGTCCAGTGAGGCGTCAAGTCCCTGCTCACGCAGCACTTCGGCGGCCGAGGAGAGCAGGCGACGCCGGTTTCGCTGGGCATCGCTGCGCAGCGAATTCAGAGGCTTCCCCGCCGACATGCCAGCTATCGTAGCTTAAAGCGTGGACGCCTCCGCGAATTGATGAGTACGGTTGGGAAGAAATCGGGGACCCATCCCCGTTAACTAACCGGGGACCCCTCCCTGCTTCACTCCCAGTCGTACCGGGCAGCGTCGCTCGGGCCTTTGCCGCCGAATCGAGGTCCGCCCGTGTCCACATCGGGGTCATCGGTTGTCACCGCTCCGCCCATCCCGGAACCACCGGTACCGCCCGCGCCACCGGTGCCGGCCGCGCCGGCGGCCGACGCCAAGCCGGTGAACTGGCAGATCCCGCTGGTCGTGGTGATCGTCGGCATGTTCATGTCGGTGCTGGACATGAGCATCGTGAACGTCGCCGTGCCGGCCATCCGGGCCGACTACGGCGAGAGCACCGAGAGCATCCAGTGGATCAGCACCTCGTACAGCCTCACCGAGGGCGTCGCGGTGCCGGCCGCCGCCTGGCTGGGCATGCGGTTCGGGCTCAAGCGGGTCTACATCTGGTCGCTGATCGGGTTCACCGTCGCGTCCGCGCTGTGCGGGCTGGCCGGTGACCTCGGGCAGATGGTGCTGTTCCGGATCCTGCAGGCCATCCCGGGCGGGGTGATCCCGGTGACCTGCCTGACCCTGCTCTTCCGCATGGTGCCGATGGACAAGATCGGCGCCGCGATGGGCATCTTCGGGCTGGGCGTGACCGCCGCGCCGGGCCTCGGGCCGACGCTGGGCGGGTACCTGGTCGAACACACCGACTGGCGGCTGATCTTCATCATCAACGTGCCGATCGGCATCCTCGGCGTGGTCGCCGCGATGGCGGTGCTGCCCAACTTCCCCGCCGAGCGGGGCAAGCCGTTCGACCTGTGGGGCTTCCTGACGATCGCGGGCAGCCTGTTCGCTCTGCTGCTGGCGCTCGAGGAAGGCGCGGACTGGGGCTGGACCGGCTACCGGGTGCTCATCCTGCTCGCCGTGGCGGCCAACCTCATGGCGCTGTTCGTGGTGATCGAGCTGCAGGTGAAGAACCCGTTGCTGAACCTGAGGGTGTTCACCTACTGGCCGTTCGTGAACTCGATGATCCTGAACGCGGCGATCTCCATCGGGCTGTTCGCCACGCTGTTCTACATCCCGTCGTTCCTGCAAAGCGCGCAGCGGCTCACGCCGTGGCACGCCGGACTGGTGATGGCGCCGTTGGCGGTGGTGCTGATGGTGATGATGCCGATCACCGGAAGGCTCTACGACCGGTTCGGCGCGCGGTGGCTGGCGATGCTCGGGCTGAGCATCAACAGCCTCGGTTTGATGATGCTGTCCCAGATCAACGTGAACGTCGACCGGCTGGAGGTCGTCATCGGCACGATGATCATGTGTGGCGGCACCGGCCTGGCCATGATGCCGATCATGACCGGCGGGATGTCCGCGGTGCCGCCGCATCTGGCCGACTACGCCAGCGGTTTCAGCACGCTGATCCAGCGGGTCAGCGCCGGGCTGGGCCTGGCCGGGATGACCGCGATGGTCAGCCTGCAGCACGCGCAGATCATGGCCGACCGGTCCGGCCTGCTCTCCGCGGACGGCGCGGACGCCGACCCCCGGGTGGTCGCCATGCAGGCGAACGGCCAGGAGGGGCTGCTCGGTCTGTGGCAGCAGCTGGGCAACCAGGTGCAGGCGCAGACGTACGGCAACGCGTTCATCGTGGCCGGCTCGCTCACCCTGGCCGGGGTGGCGCTGGCCTTCTTCCTGCCGGCCGGGCGACCGTCGGGCGGCGGCGACGCGCCCGTCGCACACTGAGGGGCCGACATGCTGAAACGCTCGACGAAGATCGCGTCCGCGGTGATCGGGCTGGTCACCCTGGTGGAGGCCGCCGCGTTCTCCGGCACCTACCTGTTCCACACCCGGCACTACGTCTCCACCGACAACGCCAAGGTGGACGGGGACGCCATCGAGATCAACGCGCCGCGCACCGGCACGCTGCTGAGCTGGTCGCTCACCACGGGCTCCACGGTGTCGGCCAACGAGGTGGTCGGCCGCATCGAGGAGATCGGCAGCGGCGGCCAGCCGCAACGGGTGATCAAGGCGCCCAGGGCGGGCACCATCGCGGCCACCAACGTCGTCCCCGGCCAGTACGTCACCGCCGGCACCAAGCTGGCCACCGCCTACGACAGCGTCTACGTCACCGCGCGGGTGGCGGAGGAGGACATCGAGGGCGTGCGCGAGGGCAGCCTGGTGGACATCACCGCCGACGCCTACCCCGGCCGCCCGCTGCTCGGCCAGGTGCTGGACATCCAGGCGGCCACCGCCGGCCAGTTCACCATCTACCCGGCGGCCGGCACCGACCCCCGCAACCCGCAGAAGATCGAGCAGTACGTCCCCGTCCGCATCGCCCTGCTCAACACCAACGGCGTCGTGATTTCCCCCGGTATGAACGTCGACGTGGCCATCCGCCGCTCCTGACCGGTCGACACCTTCTGGGCCGGGCACGCCGGGTCAGGAGCGAGGCTCCGGTTCCGCGCGGTACCGGTGCAAGACGGCTTGGACGGCCGCGGTCGGCCCGCCTGCCGCGGCCTTGGCCCGGCCCGTTGCGTTCCGAAGCGGCCGTGCGGCCCATTGCGCTGCGTCTGGGCACTCGACGCCCACTTTCGCTACGTACCGTAACCACCACAACGGCTCCCGAGTGGATTCGGGCGCTCGTCACCCGTCGAGTGCTGGCTGAGTCCCCTTCGATCATGGAATTCACCGGACTGAGCCAGCTCTCGATGAAACCACCGCCCCAGCCGCCCAGTGCCCGACCACGGTCCGTAGCCGAAGTACCGAAGGGCGCGCAACCGCGGCGGGCGGCACCCGAGCGACGCAGGCCGCCCAACCGCGGCCGTCCAAGCCGTCTTGAACCGGCACCCCGCCCAACTGAAGATCGACATCAACCTCACGCACCTTCCGAAGCCGAAAAGGGGCACTGAGGTTGATGTGGATCTTGGCCGCACGCCGGCTCAGGGCGCGAACGGGGAGCGGTCTACCGGGCAGCTCGTGCCTTCCGGGGGAAGGATGCCGTCGATCAGGTACTCGCGTTTGACCCGTTCCGCGCACAGGGAGCGCACGAACATGGTGCTGTGACCGGCGCCGTCCACCGTCAGCAACCGGGCCCGGGCCAACAGTCTTACGGTGTCCACCGCGCCGGGGTGGGGGGTCGCCGGGTCGACCCGGCTGTTGATCACCAGGACCGGGTTTGCCGGGATCCGGTCCCAGCGGCCGGTGTAGGGGGCGACGGCCTCGGCCGGCCAGTATGCGCAGGTCATCATGTTGTAGACGGTGCGGCGGCCGAAGTAGGGGACGCGGGCGTCCTCGGCGGCGGCCAGGGCGGAGTAGTCGGACTCGGAGCGGGGCGTGGCGCTGTCGGCGCACTGGATGGCGTTGTACGCCTCGGTGCGGTTCGCGGGGTAGGGCTGGGGGTCGGGAGCCTCGGGGACGCCGGTGGGTCGGGTCGCCGGGGCGGTGTCGGCGAGGCGGCGCAGCGTCGCGGCGGCGTCCGGCCAGTCACCGGGGACGTCCAGGCCCGCGACGAGCTCGATGATCTTCGAGGAGGTGTAGTCGACCCTCGTGCCGTCCGGTTCGGTGAGCGGGATCGGCCGCCGGCGGGCGCGGTCCACCAGCGCGGCCAGGTCACCGCCGGCGAAGGCGCACCGGGATGGGCCGGCCGCCGCACACTCCCGGCGGAACGCGTGGAACGTGTCGGCCAGCGCGTCGGGCAGTCCCTGGCGGGTGTCCACCGGTCGGTGCAGCGCGCTGGACGCGTGGCCGACCGCGTTGCCCAGCGGGTCCAGCGTGGCGTCCAGGGCGAGCGCGCGCACCCGCCCGGGGAACAGGTTCGCGTACAGCGCGCCGAGGTAGGTGCCGTAGGAGATGCCGTGGTAGGTCAGCTTGGCGTCCCCGACCGCGCGGCGCAGCAGGTCCAGGTCGCGCACGGTATTGACGCTGTTCAGGTGCGGCAGCAGCCAGCCCGACTGCTGTGCGCACCGGTCCGCCAGCTCCCGGGAGGCGCGGAAGAACGCCGGTTCGCCGGCCGGCGTGTCGGGCACGTCGGGAAAGGCGGTGAAGAACGCGTTCCGCTGCGCGTCGTCCGGGAAGCAGCGCACCGAGGTGCTCCGGTTGACCCCGCGCGGGTCCCAGGAGACCAGGTCGAACCGGGCGCGCAGCTCTTCGGAGAACAGCCACGGCCAGCGCGCCCGCTGCCGCATCCGGTCCACCCCGGAAGGGCCGGGGCCGCCGAAGTTGACGAACAGCGTGCCGATCCGCCGCGAAGGGTCGCTCGCCGGCAGCTTGATCAGCGCCAGGTCGATCTTGGTGCGCTCCGGCTCGCGGTAGTCCAGCGGGACCTGGGCGGTGGCGCACTGGAAGCCCTCCGCGCAGTCCCGCCACTCCAACGCGGGCGTGGCCGCCGCATCGGCCAGCTCATCCGCATACGGCGGCACCGCCACCACCCCGAGCACACACCCGAGCAGGAGCATCCCGGCCCCCACCCGCCGCCAGCCCCCACGCACCAGTCGGTTCCCCCGGTCGGTCTGGGCCGCACACCCGTTCTGGCGCCGGCACCCGGACTATTGAGCGTGTGCCGGCGCCACAACGCGTGTGCCGGTCACGCAATGTGGATCATCTCAGACGGCGGACCAGTGCGGGGAGGGTGGCGGCGAGGGCGGCCAGGGCGGCGGCGGTCAGGAACATGGGGGCGAAGCCGGCGCCGGTGATCAGCGGCTGGGCTACCAGTGGTGAGGCGAACTGGCCCAGGAACAGGGCCGCGGTTGTGCCGCCCAGGGCCTTGGTGCGCGCGGCCGGGTCGACCGAGGCCACGGTCCAGCCGTTCATGGTGGGGTTCTGCAGGCCGATGCCGACGCCCACGACGGCCATGCCGATCGCCGCCGCCCACAGTCCGGGCGCGGTGCCGACCACGGCCAGCCCGACCGCGTAGGCGCCGAACATCACGGCGGCCAGGGTGGCGAAGCCCAGCCGGTTGCGCAGCCGGCCGAAGCCCAGGCCGACCAGCGTCGCCACCAGGTTCACCTCGGCGATGAGCACGCCGGTCACCGCCGGGCCGGCGTCACCGATGCGGGCCAGCCAGAACGGTGCCTGGGTGGGCACCGTGTAGAACACCAGGACGCCCAGGAAGACCAGTCCGTACAGCCCGAGCAGCCGGGCGCTCCACCGGCGCCGGGCCAGCCCCGCTTCGAAGGGCGGCGGTGCCGGCGGTTCCGAGACCCTTCGCCACACCAGCAGCAGGAACGGCAGAGCCAGCAGGTACACCGCGAACGGGCCGCGCCAGCTGGCCGCCGCGAGCACCCCGCCGAGCAGCAGGGCGACCACCCCGCCGAAGCCCATCGCCGCGCCCTGCAGGCCGAGCACCCGGCCGTGCTCGCCGGCGGGATGGTGGTCGGCGAGCAGTGCGGTCGACGTGGTCATGATCCCGGCGATGCCGACGCCGAGCAGCGCCCGCCCGACCAGCAGCGCGGACAGCGAGTCCACCAGCAGGCCCGACCCGCCGGCCACCAGGTAGAGCAGCAGCGCGCCGAGCAGCACGCGCACCCGGCCGACCCGGGTGCCCAGCCGGGCCAGCAGCGGGGCGCTGACCATGATCGCCAGCCCGGGCAGGGTGAGCACCAGGCGCACCATCAGCTCGACGTTCGGTTCGCCGGCGAAGTGGCGTTCCATGCCGGGCAGCGCCGGGGTGATCGTGGCGCTCGCCATGATCGTCATCGTGCTCACGCCGAGCAGCGTGGCCAAGGGTGGACGGGCGGCTCGGGACGGTGCGGTGCTGGTCAGGGCCATGTACCGACGCTAAAACCTCGAGATAAGTTCAGGTCAATGGCTTTGTGTCGCCAGCCACGCGGCGGCCCGGCGGGGTGAGGCCTGGGCCAGCCAGGCGTCCTGCACCACCTCGGTCAGCTCGGTGAGGGACAGCTCGCCGATCCGGCTGCCCCGGCACAGCACCGAGGGATGCCCGTCGAAGTGCGGTGTGGTGAAGAACGGTGTGCCCGGGTCCTGGACCAGCGCCTGCTTGTCCGACTCGGACTCCACCCAGAAGACGATCACATCGGGATAGCGCTCGCCGGACTCCGGGTCGACGGCGTCCGGGCGCGGGGTGCGGAAGAACACGAACGACTTCCGGCCCACCTGGTAGACGGGATTGCTCCTGGGGCCTTGCTCCACCGTGACGTGCGGCATCGCGGCGGCAAGCCGATGAACGTCCGCGACCCGCGCGGCGCGGTCCTCTGCCGGCATGACCAGCAGGTTAGACCGCGACCGCGCGGGTCGGGGATGTCTCTATGCGCGAGAACTCAGCGCTCGAACTCGTGCCCCAGGATGCCGACCTTGCCCCGGCCGACGCTGTTGTCCTTGGACTGGCACGGGTGCTGGAAGACGCCGTTGTTGCCGGGCAGCTCGTGCTCGCCGTCGTAGTGGTCGCAGAAGTCCTCGAAGTCGTCGTCGTCACCGGAGGCGAGAACCGTCGCGGGCGCGGAGGACATGCCGGCGATTCCCGGGGCGGCGACCAGCGCGCCGCCGAACGCGCAAGTGGCGAGCGCAACCGAAGTAAGCAGTAGCTTCGCGGTGGTGAGCTTCATCAGGTTCCTAACGCTGGTTTGAGCATGTCGTGTCGTGAGTCCCGACTTCGAACGGCCCAACGAGGCTGCACCGGCGAGCGGTGTGCATCACATCTACTCTTTACCCAGGTTTCCGCCGTTTGGGTGACACCGCGAACGTCAGCGGGCGGCGGTGACCATGATTTCGACCAGTAGCGCCGGGTGCGCCAGCTTCGCCTCCACGCAGGCGCGCACCGGCGGGTTGTCCGGGTCCACCCAGGCGTTCCACTCCTTGTTGTGTTCGGTGAACAGGCCGATGTCGGTCAGCCAGACCTGGGCGGTGATCAGCTTCGAGCGGTCCGTGCCGGCCAGGGCGAGCAGCTCGTCGATCCGGTGCAGCACGTCCCGGGTCTGCCGGCGGACGTCGCCGACCGTGCCGCCGGACGGGTCGCGGGCCAGCTCGGGCGTGATCACCCCGCACAGGTACGCGGTGTCGCCCCGGGTGACCAGCTGGCTGATCGTGGGTCCCGGGTACTCGGTGTCGGCCAGGTTGCGCAGTACTCCGTGACGGGTGATGTCGGTCATGATCGGAAGCCTATTTCCGGGCCGATACGGATCCCTTACGATGGCGGTGGCGCGCGGGGCGCCGCCGGTTCGCGGGAAGGGCTCAGCCCACCTGTTTCGATGCGCAAGGCCCGTGTACGACCTCCTTTTCCCGCCTGACCATGCGAACGCCAGGCAAGCCGGAAAGGAGGCCGTCGTGCCTACCCGTCGCCTGCCCAGTGACCCCAACTCCGAACACCTGCGCAACCAGGCCAAGCAGCTGCAGCGCCGAGCGCGCGCCGGCGACCCGGAGGCGGGTGCGCTGGTCCGCGAGTTCCACCCCCGGGACGTGGCGCCGGCCGAGCTGAGCCGGTCGGACGCCCAGCTGGTGCTGGCCCGCTCCTACGGTTTTCCCAGCTGGCCCCGGCTCACCGAGCACCTGGACCAGGTGGCCCGCTACACCCGCGCGCCGCACCGGGCCCCGGCCCAGGAGGCCGGTCCCGACCGGCTGCTCCGGCTGGCCTGCCTCACCTACGCCGAGGAGGACACCCCGGCCCGCCGCGAGGAGGCGGAGCGGCTGCTCGCGGCGAACCCGGCGCTGGCCGCCGCCAACATCCACACCATGGCCGCGGTCGGCGAGGTGGCGGCGGCCGCGGCCGCACTGGCCGAGGACCCGGCGCTGGCCAACGCCGAGGGCGGCCCCTTCAACTGGCCGCCGCTGCTCTACCTGGCCTATTCGCGGCTCGACGGTGGCGACCCGTTGGGGGTGGCCCGGCTGCTGCTGAACCACGGGGCCGACCCGAACGCCGGTTACCTGTGGGAGGGGCTGCCGTCCCCGTTCACCGCGCTGACCGGCGCGTTCGGCGGGGGCGAGAGCGACCAGCCGCCGCACCGGCACGCGCTGGCCCTGGCCCGGTTGTTGCTCGAGGCCGGCGCGGACGCCAACGACAGCCAGGCGCTCTACCACCTCGCCTTCGCCGGCCCGGGCGAGGACCGCAACGACTGGCTGGAGCTGCTGCTCGCGCACGGGCTGGGCCGGGGCTCCGGCGGGCCGTGGCACCGGCGGATGGCGCCGATCCACCCGACGCCGGCGCGGTTGTTGCAGGACGCCCTGCTGCACGCGGCGTCCGAGGGCCTGGCCAACCGGGTGCGGCTGTTGCTCGAGGCCGGCGCGGACGTGCGCGGGCTGGGCACCGAGCACCCGATCATGGGCGGCCGGAACGCGTACGAGCTGGCCATGCTGTCCGGCAACGTGGAGATCGCCGAGCTGTTGCGGGCGGCCGGCGCCGAGGCCGACCCGGTGCGAGGCGAGGCCGACCCGGTGCTGGAGTTCGTGGCCCGGTGCATGCGGGGCGACCGGGCGGCGGTGGACCGGCTGCTCGTCGACGGTGTCTCCGTCGGGCGCCGAACTGGGCGCCCGACCCGGCCCGCCGGCTCGGCCGGCGAGCCGTTACTGGTCGAGCGGGCGCTGGCCGCGCACCCGGCACTGGTGTGCCGGGCGGCCGAGCTGGGCCGGGTGGACGCCGCCCGGCTGCTGGTCTCGCTGGGCTTCCCGGTGAACCCGCCCGGCGGGCGCACCCCGCTGCACGAGGCGGCCTGGCGGGGCGACCTGGAGATGGTGAAGACGCTGCTCGAGCTGGGGGCCGACCCGGAGGCGCTGGATGCCGAGCACGAGGCCACCCCGTTGGGCTGGGCGGAGTACAACGAGCAGCGCGAAGTGGCGGAATACCTGGCCGGCCGGGGGTAACCCGGGCCGCGAGGGGTATCGCGGCGGCCTCCGGCGGAGGACCATCGGCCGGATGGCCGACCTACCGGCGTTGGTAGCGGGGGCGAACACCCCCATCGGGCTGGCCCTCGCCCGGGGGCTGCGCCCGTTGGGGGTGCCGCTGGTCGGGGCCGCGCGGACGCCGTTCGAGTCGGGTTGCCGGTCGGCGCTGTGGAAGGCCGTGCTTCCGGTCGGCGGGCCGTCCGACCAGGCGTGGCTGGCCGCCCTGGGCGCGGCGCACCGGCGGTACGGCCGGATGGTGCTGTTCCCGGCCTTCGACGGCGCGGTGCGCGTGGTCGCGGAGCACCGGGCCGAGCTGGCCGAGCGGTTCGACTTCGTGCTGCCCGCGCTGGCCGTGGTGGAGCGGCTGCTGGACAAGACCGCGTTCCACCGGTGGGCGGTGGAGCACGGGTTCCCGGTGCCGCGCACGGTGGTCCTGGACGACCCGGCCGGGGTGCCCGGCGCGCTGCGCGAGCTGACGTTTCCGGTGGTGCTCAAGCCGTTCGAGCGGACCCTGGGCTGGCAGGAGCTGAGCCGGCAGACCAAGGTGTACCGGCTGGCCACCCCGGACGACTGGGCGCGGCTGCCGTTCGACCCGTTCCGCGCGGTGGACCGGGTCGTGCTGCAGGAGTGGATTCCCGGGCGGGACAGCGACGTGTACTTCTGCCTCACCTACCGCGACCGGGACGGCACCGAGCTGGCCGCGAGGGCGGGCCGCAAGCTGCTCCAGTGGCCGGTGGACATCGGCACCTCGGCGCTGGCCGTGACCTGCGCCGACGATGAGCTGCACCAGTTGACGCGGCGCCTGCTGGCCGCCGCCGGGCACGTCGGGTTCGGCTCGGTGGAGGTGCGGCGCAGTGCCGTCGACGGCCGGATGCTGATCACCGAACCCACGGTGGGCCGGCCCAACATGCAGACCGCGCTGACCACCGCCGCCGGGGTGAACCTGCCCGAGGTGGCCTACCTGGACGCGGTCCGCCGTCCGCCGCGCGTGCCCCGGTCCGCGAGGGGGCGGGAGTCGATCTGGGTCCACGAGACCGCGCTGCCCCGTTCGCTGGTGGTGACCCTGGGCCGGGACGGGCCGGCGGTGCGCCGGGTGCTGGCCGAGGCGCTGCGCGTCCGGCGGCGGCCGGTCGGCGCGTTCTGGGCCGTGCGCGACCCCCGGCCGCTGGTGGCCGAGGTGGTCAGGACGGCCGGCTGGGTCGCCCGTGCGCTGGGTCGCCGGCTGCCGGGCCGTCGGGTCCGGGGCGGCCCGCTCGCCCGCCGCCGGGCGCGGCCCCGGTGAGCTCGACCACCGGTCGGTGGCCGGACTCCCGCAGCCCCAGCGCGGTCACCGCCGCCGCGACCACCGCCAGTCCCAGCCACTGCGTCACGCTGAGCGAGCCGCCGAGCAGTGTCACCCCGATCAGCGCGGCGGTGGCCGGGAAGGCCAGCTCGGCCAGGGTGGCCCGGGACGCGGCGGTGGCGCGCAGGCCCAGGTAGTAGAGGGTCAGCCCGAGCAGGCCCGGTACCAGCGCCAACGCCACCAGCGGCGGCAGCTGTCCCGCCGTGACCGCCACCGGTGCGCCCTGCGCCAGCACCACCAGCGCGGACGCCGGCAGCCCGATGGCGAACCGCAGCACCGTCACGTCCCGGCTGCTCAGCTCCGCGCTGACCAACCGGCCGAGCACCGTGCCCACCGCCCACAGCACCGCCGCGCCGAACGCGAGCAGCGCCGCCGAGGCCGCCCGGGGCCGCACCTCGAACGGGTCCGGGAAGGACATCAGCCATGCCCCGGCCAGTGCCGGCACCGCGTACGCCCAGTACCCGGCGCGCAGCCGCTCGCCGAGCAGCACCGCCGCCGTGACCAGCGCGATCACCGGCTGCAGCTTCTGCATCACCAGCGGCGTGACCGGGTCACCGAGCCGCAGCGCCTGGGTGAACAGCGCGGTGCCCACGGCCGAGGCGCCCGCCCCGATGACCAACAGCGCCGACCGGGAGCGCCAGTCGAGCGCCCGGAACGCCTTCCCGGCGGCGGGCAGCCAGGGCAGCAGGACCAGCACCACGATCAGGTGTTCCCAGAACACCACCGTGGCCGAGGGGAGCTGGCCGGCCAGCGGTTTGCGCAGCAGCGCGTCGGTGCCCCAGATCGCCGCCGCGGCCGCGACCAGCCACGTGCGATCGCGCATCCCGCCACGGTACCTAGCCGGGCAGCAGCTTCCCCCGGATCTTGCCGAGCAGCTTGGGCAGCTGGCCGGTGAGCTTGGCCACCACCAGCACGAAGCAGGCCATCGCCAGCCCGCCGAACGCCACGCAGATGGCGATCTGCACCATGTGCCCGGCGGCATAGGAGGCGTCCTGCCGCTGCGCCAGCCAGGCACCCACCGCGGCCGCCGGCAGCATGGCCAGCGTGGCGAGGGCCAGGTGGCCGAGCCGGCGGTAGTCCACCAGCCGCTCCGGCCGGATGGCCCGGCGGATGGAGTGCAGCCCGAGCACCGCCGCCACCGCCTCGCCGAGCAGCACCGCCGCGCACAGCCCGAGCAGCCGGTACAGCCCCAGCGGCAGCAGCAGGCTGGCCGCGCCCACGCCGAGGCGCACGATCAGCACGACCGTGCTGATCGTGCGGGCGCGCTGCACGTCCAGCCGGGCGAACAGCGCCTGCCGGGCGATCTCGTTGATCGAGTTGGCGAACTGGGCGATGGCGAACACGGCCAGGCAGCCGGTCAGCCAGTTCAGGATGTCCGGGGTGGCCAGCTTGCCGTTGGCCAGTACCCCGGCCACCGGCCCGGCGAACGCGAGCAGCAGCAACGCGGCCGGCAGGCTGGCCGTGACGCCGAAGGACAGCGCCTGGCGCCAGGCCGCGCCGTAGCGCGCGTTGTCCTTCTCCTTCACCGCCACGCTCATCCCGGGCAGCGCCGCCGCCACCACCGACTTGGCGCCCAGCGCGGAGAGCACGAAGTACATCGACATGCCGGCCTGGAAGACGAACGTGCCGCCGGGCACGGTGGCGGCCAGGGCCAGCATGCCGAACATGGAGATGGCCGGGAACCCGGCCACGATCACCGAGCTGCGCAGCCGCTTGGTGATCTCGGTGGTCACCGGGTCGGACTTCCAGCCGCGCCGCACCCGGATCGGAAGCCCAACCTGGCGCGCGCCGTAGACCTGCGCGCCCGCGTGCACCGCGACCGACGCGGTGGCGCCGATGCCCAGCAGCAGCACCATGCCGATGGAAACGTCCATCACGTCCACGCCCGGCGGGTAGACCAGCGCGAAGATGCCCATGGTGGCGATCAGGCCGAAGTTCTCCAGCGCCGGCGCGGCGGCGGCCAGCGCGAACCGGCCCCGGGCCTGCTGGATCGACTCGCCGATGCCGGCCACCGTGTACCCGATCACCTGCGGCGCCACGAACAGCACCACCAGGACGGTCAGCTCCCAGGCGTGCTCGCGGACCGCCGGGTCGGGGATGCCGGCGGTGACCGCGTAGGCCAGGGCGGGGGAGGCCAGCGCGAGCGCGGCGGCGGCCGCCGCCGCGATGGTCAGCAGGTAGCCGGTGACCTTGGCCAGCATGTCCGCCGTGTCCCGCAACGGGTGCGCGCCGGTGGCGGCGCCCAGCGAGTGGACGATCGCCGGCACCAGCACCAGCCCCATCACCGGACCGGCGACGGCGGTGTAGGTCAGGTTGGGCACGCTGTTCGCGGCCAGGAAGGCGTTGGCGAAGTAGGTCGGCCCGAGCACCGCCCCGATGACCACCACCCGGAGCAGGCCGGTGATCCGGCTGACCATGGTCCAGATCGACACGGTGATCGAGCCGCGCGCGGTGCTCGGTCGCTTGGACTCGGCCTTGTCGGGTTCCGTGAGCTTGTCCATTCCATCCCAAGGTTGCCGGCGGGGAGCGTGGCAACCGTAGCCGAGACTCGATCGTGATCCTCTTCCGGCGCCGACTACCGAGTGTCACTGCGTCGGTGGCCCGGCCGCAACAATTTCCGGGAATTTTGGCACAGTGGCGGACGGGAGGAATTAATGATGTTTTCCGAACTCGCCGATGGCGAGCGTGAGCTCTATGTTTCGCAGAGCGTTTTCTCCGGGCCGAACGAGCTGGCCGGGCACTACGCCGACCTGCCGGCGGACCCGGCCGCGCTCGCCGGCATCGTGCGGAACCTGCTGTTCCACCGGATGGAAGAGGAGATCTTCGGCTACCGGATACCGGAGCGGTGGCGGCACGAGGATGCGGAGACCCGCTACGTGGACGACATCCCGCGGATCGTCCTGGCCCGGGACGGCCGCCCGCTCGACCGGGCCCGTGAATTGTCTGCCCGATTCGTCGGAATTTGTAGCGACTTCTCCCTGCTGTACTGCTCGATGCTGCGCCACGTGGGAATTCCGGCGCGCGTGCGCAACGGGTTCGCGAACTATTTCGGCTCCGACGGATTTAATTTCGACCCGGACACCTTCGGCCTCCCGCCGGAGGAGGGCGGGCTGGTCGGCGACTGGTTCGTGGCCGGCAACGTGCGCACGCCGGGCACCGTGCTCACCCGGCCGCTGTACCGGCCGGAGCGGGAGGTCACCCCGCGATGACCGGCGGGCGCCGGCTGGCGTGGCCCGTCGCGGCCTCGAAGGCGTGCCCGGCACGCAGCACGGCCAGGTCGGCCCGGGCCGGCCCGACGATCTGCACGCCCACCGGAAGCCCGCCCGGGGTGAACCCGGCCGGCACGGACAGCGCGGGGCAGCCGGTCGCGGAGATGTAGTACGCCGAGCGCATCCAGTCCAGGTAGTCGGCCATCTCGGTGCCGGCCACCTCGGTCGGGTACTCCAGCTCGGCCGGGAACGGCGCCACCTGGCTGACCGGCAACAACAGCACGTCATAGCGGTCGAAGAACTCCCGCACCCGGTGGTACAGCCCGGTGTGCAGCTCCTCGGCCCTAGCCAGCTCGGGGCCGGTCAGCCGCATGCCCTGTTCGATGTTGCGCACCAGGGTCGGCTTGAGCTGGTCGCGCGCGTTGGCGTAGTGCTCGCCGAAGGTGTGCTGGAACTGCCAGGCGCGCAGGGTGCGGAACACCTGGTCGGCGTCGGCGAGGTCGGGGCAGTCCCGCACCACCTCGGCGCCCAGCCCGGTGAACGTGCGTGCCGCGTCCGCCACCACGGCGGCCACCTCCGGCTCCACCGGCAGGGTGCCGCCGAAGTCCGGCGACCAGGCCACCCGCAGCATGGAAGGGTCGCTGTCCAGCGACCCGGTGAACAGCGAGCCGGGCTGGTCCAGGGACAACGGGGCGCGGTCGTCCGGGCCGGCGATCACCGAAAGCAGCAGCGCGGCGTCGGCCACCGTGCGCCCCATCGGCCCCTGCACGGCCATCGTGGCCCAGCCCAGCCGGGCCGGCCAGGTCGGCACGCGGCCCGGCGTCGGGCGGAAACCGACCACGTTGCAGAACGACGCCGGGTTGCGCAGCGAGCCGCCCATGTCGCTGCCGTCGGCCAGCGGGTGCATGCCGCAGGCCAGTGCGGCCGCCGCCCCGCCGCTGCTGCCGCCGGCGGACCGGGTCGGGTCGTACGGGTTGCGGGTCAGCCCGAACACCGGGTTCATCGTGTGCGAGCCGGCGGCGAACTCCGGCACGTTGGTCTTGCCCAGCGGGATCACCCCGGCGGCGCGCATCCGGGCCACCACCAGCTCGTCGCGGGCCGGCACGTAGTCGGAGAGCAGCGGCGAGCCGTAGGTGGTCCGGATGCCCTCCGTCTCGTGGGTGTCCTTGAACGCCATCGGCAGGCCGTGCAGCGGCCCGACCGCCTTGCCGGCCGCTCGCTGGCGGTCGGACAGGTCCGCCTCGGCCAGCGCCTGCTCGGCGCGCGGCGAGACGATCGCGTTCACCGCCGGGTTGACCTTCTCGATCCGGTCCAGGTGCGCGGCGGTGATCTCCCGGGAGGACAGCTCCCTGGCGTTCAGGTGGGCGACGAGCTGGTTTGCGGTGAGGGCGCAGATGTCGGTCACGCTTACATCTTCGCTCTGTACAAGTCGCGGAGCAGCGCGATCTCCGCGCCGTGGTGCAGTACCTCGCGGTTGATGTGGAGTACCAGCGCGGCCATCGGGTAGTCCGCGAACGGGCCTTCCGCCGGCCCGCACGGCCGTTGCAGGCCGTCGATGCCCAGCCCGCGTACGCCCTCGGTCCAGGCGTGGTAGCCGGCGTCCAGTTGCCGGAGGGCGTGGGCGGCGGTCTCCGGGTACTCGTAGCTGTCGTAGTCCACCGGCGGGCCGCCAAAGTGGCTGGCGGTGCGGGCGCCGAACACCCCGACCAGCACGTGGGCGATCCGCCAGGCGATGGTGGTGACCGGCGGCGGGTCCGGCTCGGGGAAGGCGTAGTCCAGGGTGAGCGCGCCTCCGCCCACGCTGATCGGCGCGGTGCTGGTGCCGCGCGGGCGCAGGTTCCACGCGTTTGGCGCCGGTTCCCAGAGGTACTCGTCGTCGGTCATCCCGGTCAGCCTCGGGCGCAGCTGTTGGCGCCAGTGCCAGTCCAGCTGGTCGACCAGCTGCGCGTTCCAGTCCAGCGGGTCCATACCCCGAACCTAGACCCCCGCTTTGGCTCTGCGTGGAAATATGCGACGGCGCGAGCGGCGCGGTGAGCCGGTGACCCCGGCCAAGCCCAGGTCCCGCGTAGCATCGGGGGCGTGCGCCTGGGACGGGTGGCCATGGCCGGGCTCGTGGTGTGGGTTGGGCTCGCGGGCGTGGGGTGCGCCGGGGCAGGCGCGCCGGCGCCGGCCGCCGGGATCGTTCAGGCCGCGCAGCCGAGTCCGGCGCCTCCGACGGCGACCGCCAGTGGGGCGCTTTCCGGGGTTGACGAGCGGGGCGGGGTGGCGGTGCTCCCGTTCCAGGAGGCGGACGCCGCGGTCTTGCACCCCGGTCAACCGGTGCGGCTGACTTTTCCGGCGGTGCCCGGGCTGACCCTGCCCGGGCGGGTGCACGCGATTGCCCCCACCGCGGTGAGCATCTCCGGGGTGGCCAACTACTGGGTCACCATCGCGCTACTGGCCGGGGACTCGAGGCTGCGCGCGGGTATGTCGGTGACGGCCGACGTCACCGTCGGCTGAGTCAGTCGGTGTAGACGGCGCCCCGGCGCTGGTGTTCCTGTGCGCGGTAGTCGGCGGCCAACTCGGCCACCGGGGTGGGCAGCGCGTTCTCCGCGACCTGGGCCAGGCTGGTCTCCTCCAGTACGGCGCGCATGCTGGCGCGCAGCGCCATCCACACCTCGGTGAGCGGCGCGGCCGGGCCGGTGTACGCCAGCTGGCCGAGGCTCACGTCGTGCACGCTGGCCAGCGGGCCGTCGATGCAGCGCAGCACGTCGGCCAGGCTGATCCGCTCGGCCGGCCGGGCCAGCGCGTAACCGCCGTCCCGGCCGCGCTGGCTGCGCACCAGCCGGCCGGCGCGCAAATCGGACAGGATGTCCAGCAGGAACGGCGTCGGAATGCCCTGCGCCGCGCCCAGGTCGTCGGACTTCATCACCACGTCCGGTCCGGCCGCCGCCAGCTGCACCATGGCCCTGACGGCGTACTCCGCCTTCGCCGACATGCGCATGTCGGCGATTCTGTCAGGTCACCGTATGGCGGACTCGGGTTTGCCCCCTGTCGTGGTGCGGGTCCGGGTGGTAGGTTCTTAGGCCAACCGAACGATCGGTCGGGCTACGAGGGGCTACGGGGAGAACAGCAGATGGGCATGTTGCGGAGCTACCTGGCCGGCGGCTGGCACACCGGCGGCGGCGAGGGAAGGCCGGTGCACGACGCGGTGACCGGTGAGCTGGTCGCCACGGTGTCCTCGGCCGGCCTGGACCTGGCCGGCGCGCTGCGGCACGCCAGGCAGACCGGCGGCCCGGCGCTGCGCCAGCTCACCTTCCACCAGCGGGCGGCCCTGCTCAAGGCGCTGGCCCAGCACCTGCGCGAGCACCGCGAGCGGCTGTACGCGGTGTCCGCCCGCACCGGCGCCACCCCGCTCGACTCGAAGGTGGACGTGGACGGCGGCCTCGGTGTGCTGCTGACCTACGCGTCGAAGGGGCGTCGCGAGCTGCCCAACGACACGTTCTATGTGGACGGCCCGGTGGAGCCGCTGAGCAAGGGCGGCAGTTTTGTCGGGCAGCACCTCTACTGTCCCCGTCCGGGGGTCTCGGTCCAGGTCAACGCGTTCAACTTCCCGGTGTGGGGGCCGCTGGAGAAGCTCGCGCCCGCGCTGCTGGCCGGGGTGCCCAGCCTGATCAAGCCAGCCACGCCGACGTCGTTCCTCACCGCCGAGCTGGTCGAGCTGATCGTCGGGTCCGGCATCCTGCCGGAGGGTTCGGTGCAGTTCCTGGCCGGCGGGGTCGGCGACCTGTTCGACCACCTCAGCGAGCAGGACTCGGTGGCGTTCACCGGGTCCGCGGCCACCGCCGCGACGCTGCGTCAACACCCGGCGATCGTGCGAAACGCGGTCCGGTTCACCGCCGAGGCCGACTCGCTGAACGTGTCCGTGCTCGGTCCGGACGCCACGCCCGGCACGCCGGAGTTCGACCTGTTCGTGAAGGCACTGGTCACCGAGATGACGGTGAAGGCGGGGCAGAAGTGCACCGCGATCCGCCGGGCACTGGTCCCGGCGCAACACCTGGACGCGGTGGCCGAGGCGACCTCCGCCCGCCTCGCGCGCATTACCGTGGGCAACCCGGCGGCCGAGGGCGTGCGGATGGGTCCGCTGGCCAGCCAGGAGCAGCGCGACGAGGTCCGCCGGAGCCTGAAGGCGCTGGCCGGCGCGGGTCGCATCGTGTTCGGTGACCCGGACCAGGTGGCGGTCACCGACGCGGACGCCGACCGGGGCGCGTTCATCTCGCCGATCCTGCTGGTCGCCGACGCCGACCGGGCCGAGCCGCACGAGGTGGAGGCGTTCGGGCCGGTCAGCACGCTGCTGCCGTACAACGGGACGGCGGCGGAGGCGGTCGAGCTGGCGGCCCGGGGCCGGGGCAGCCTGGCCGGGTCGGTGGTCACCGCCGACCCGGCGTTCGCCCGTGACGTGGTGCTCGGCGCGGCCCCCTGGCACGGCCGGCTGCTGGTGCTGAACGCCGCGGATGCCGCCGAGTCCACCGGCCACGGCTCGCCGCTGCCGGCGCTGCTGCACGGCGGCCCCGGGCGGGCCGGCGGGGGCGAGGAGCTGGGTGGCATCCACGGGGTGCTGCACCACATGCAGCGCACCGCCGTGCAGGCCGACCCGGACACGCTGGCCGCGATCACCGGCCGCTGGGTCCGGGGTGCCGCCCGCCGGGTCACCGACGTGCACCCGTTCCGCCTGCACCTGGAGGAGCTGCGCCCCGGTGACACCATCGTGGCCGGTCCCCGCCGGGTGACCCAGGAGGACGTGGAGCGCTTCGCCGAGTTCACCGGCGACACCTTCTACGCGCACATGGACGCCGAGGCGGCCGCCGCCAACCCGCTGTTCGGCGAGCGGGTGGCGCACGGCTACCTGGTGGTCTCGCTGGCCGCCGGGCTGTTCGTGGACCCCGACCCGGGTCCGGTGCTGGCCAACTTCGGGGTGGACGACCTGCGGTTCCTCTCCCCGGTCAAGTTCGGTGACGAGCTGACCGTGACGCTGACCTGCAAGCAGCTCACGCCGAGGGACGGCGCGGGCTACGGCGAGGTCCGCTGGGACGCCGACGTCACCCGCCAGGACGGCGCCTCGGTCGCCCGCTACGACGTCCTCACCCTGGTGGCGAAGCTGGCGAGCTGAGCACCACGCGGACGTCCAGGGGGAGGAGATTCTTGCCGGCGGCCAGGACCGGGTTCATGTCCAGCTCGACCAGGCCGGGCGTGGCCACGGCGAGGTCGCCGATCCGGACCAGGAACTCGGCCAGCGCGTCGCGGTCCACCGCCGGGAGGTGGCGGTAGCCGTCCAGCAGGCGGGCGGCCACCGTCTCCTCGATCATCTCCAGCGCCTCGAGGTGGGTGAACGGCGCGGCGCGGAAGGTCACGTCGCGCAGCGCCTCCACCAGCACACCCCCGGAGCCGAACGCCACCACCGGGCCGAACACCGGGTCCACCGTAGCGCCGACCAGCAGCTCCACCCCGCGCGGAGCCATCGGCGCGACCACCATGCCGTCGATCACCGCCTCTGGCAGGGCGGTGGTCACGTCGGTGACGATGCCCCGCCAGGCCCCCTCGGCCGCGTCCGCCGTGACGCCCAGGCGCACCCCGCCGACGTCCGACTTGTGCGGCGCCTGGGGCGAGACCACCTTCAGCGCGCACGGCCCTTTGTGCGCGCCGACCAGCGCCGCCGCCTCGCCGGCGGTGCGGGCGAACCACCACGGCCCGGTGTCGATGCCGGCTGCCTCGACGAGCCGGCGCGCCGCCGGCTCGTCCACGGCCCGTGAGTGAGAAGTGTGGCTATAGCCACACTTCTCACTCACGGGTAGCCGCAGCGTGGAGCGCTGCGACCGCGTCGCACCCCGCCGCGCCCGCCGGTGCAGCGCGGCGGTGGCGCGGACGGCGTGGTCGATGGACGCCAGCACGGGCACCCCGGCGGCCCGCAGCGTGTGGTGCGCGGCCGGCCGGTCCACCGTGTAGCAGCTGTGCACCAGCAACGGCATGCCGTGCCGGCCGGCCATTGCGGCCAGGTCCGCCGCCGTCGCCTCCTCGGCCGCCTTCAGGTGCTTGCCGAACCGCAGGTGGTAGCCGCCGAACAGGCCCACCAGCAGCACCAGGCCGACGGCCGGGTCGGTCATCAGTGCCTCGGTGGCCGCGACGAACCGGGTCGGGTCGGTGTCGGTGGCACCGGCCACGTCCACCGGGTTGACCACGGCGGCCGGCGGGCCGAGCAGCGCCCGCAACCGCGAGCGGGTCGTGCCGGAGAGGGTGGCCAGCGGGACCCCGGCCGCCGTGAGCGCGTCCGCCGCCAGGGTGGCGTGCCCGCCGCCGTCGGAGAGCACGGCGACCCCGCGCCCGGCCGGCATCGGCGTGCTCACCGCGAGCACCCCGGCCAGCATGGCCAGCTCGTCGGACCGGTCCACCAGCTCCACGCCGGCCTGCGCGAGCACGGCGGTGGCCACCGCGTCGGAGCTGGCCACCGAGCCGGTGTGGGACAGCGCGGCGGCCCGGCCGGCGTCCGAACGCCCGCCGCGCAGCAACACCACCGGCCGGTCGGCGGCCGCCGCCTCGACCAGGAACGCCCGCCCGTCGCCCAGCCCCTCGGCGTGCACCGCGACCGCGCCGGTCCCCGGCTGGCCGGCCAGCACCCGCAGGCACTCGTGGTAACCCACGTCGGCCTGGTTGCCCAGGCCGACGTAGCAGTGCAGGCCGGGGCCACCCAGCGCGCGGTCGTCGGCGAGCAGGGAGAGCAGCATGTTGCCGCTCTGGCTGAGCACGCTCACCGGGCCGGGGGCCGGGTCCGGCACGCCGACCAGGTTCGCCCCCGAGGCGGTGTTCAGGATGCCCGAGGTGTTCGGCCCGATCACCCGGATGCCGGTGTCGGCGATCGCGGCGGCCAACTCCGCCTCCAGCGGCGCCCCGGCCGCCCCGGACTCGCGGAAGCCGTTGGCCAGCACCACCGCGCCGGCCACCCCGGCCCCGGCCAGCTCGCGCAGCGCGCCGGGCACCGCCGGCCCGGGCAGCGCGACCAGCGCGGCGTCCACCCCGGGGGGCAGCTCGGCCACGTTGCGCCGCACGGTCAGCCCGAACAGCTCGCCGCCGCGCGGGTTGACCGGGTAGACCGGGTGCGGGTAGCCGGCGTCGCGCAGCGCGCGAATGGCCTGGTAACCGCGCTTGGCCGGGTCGGTGGAAGCGCCGACCACGGCGATGGAGCGGGGGTCCAGCAGCCGGGTGAGCGCGTCGGTTTCGGTGGCCGTTGGTTCGATCGTCCCGGTCATCACTTGCCCCGGAAAACCGGGTCGCGGCGGTCCGCGAACGCGGCCACGCCCTCGGCCCAGTCCTCGGTGTCCATGATCTCCAGCAGGTCGTCGGCCTCCGCCCGCAGCACCTCGGCCATCGGGTCCTCCCGGTACAGCGCGGCCTTCATCCGGGCCATGGAGATCGGCGCCTTGCCGGCCAGCTTCCCGGCCAGCGCGGTGGCCTCCTCGTCCAGCCGCTCGGCGGGCACCGCCGCGTGGGCCAGCCCCCACTCGGCGGCCCGGGTGCCGGTGAACCGTTCGCCGAGCATCAGCAGTTCCCCGGCCCGGCGCAGCCCGACCAGCCGGGGCAGCCGCCGCGTCACGCCGCCGCCGACGAAGGTGCCGATGGACACCTCGAGGAAGCCCATTTGCGCGTCTTCGGCCATGAGCAGGAAGTCCGCGCTGGTGGCCATCTCGGCGCCGGCGCCGAGCGCGTAGCCGCGCACCGCCGCGACCACCGGGGTGGCCATGGTCTGGATCCGCTCGCACACCTGCCAGGCCAGCCGCACGTACTCGGCCCGCTGCTCGGGGGTGCGGGTGCCCGCGCCGTGAGCCTTCTGGTCGGCGCCGACGCAGAACGCCCGGCCGGCGCCGGTGAGCACCACCGCCCGCACGTCCGGGTCGGCGTCGGCCTCGGCCAGCCGGTCCAGCAGCAGGCGGTAGAGCTCCGCGCTCACCGCGTTGAGGCGTTCGGGTCGGTTCAGGACGAGCCGCTGTACGGCCCCGGCACGTTCGGCAAGCACCACCGTCATGCTCACTAGTTGTACGCAATTCGAGTTGCGTACACAAGTCTTAAACGCAACTGGGGCTAGCGCTCGTGGTAGACCTGGAACGCCTCCAGCAGGTCCTCGTCGGTGCGCAGTTCGTCGCGGCTGCGGGTGCCCAGCTGGACGGCCACGGCGGTGGCCAGCGCCTGCACCAGCGAGGTGAACGCGGACAGCGAGCGCAGCACGGTCACCCCGCCGGTCTCCACGTAGAAGGACAGGTCGGCCGCCCGGGCCAGCGGCGAGGAGGGGTCGTCGGTGAGCGCGACGGTCGCCGCGCCCAGCCGGCCGGCGTGCTCCAGCGCCCGGACGGTGTCGCCGGTGTAGCGCCTGATCGACACCGCCACCAGGACATCCCCCGCGCGCACCTCGCGCAGCTCGTCCACCAGCAGCCCCGCGCTGCCGCCGATCTGCCGCACGCCCGGGCGCACCATGTGCAGCAGGTAGCTCATCAGGTGCGCCACGGAGAAACATTTGCGCAGGCCGACCACGTGCACCGTGGCCGCGTCGGCGAGCAGTCCCACGGCCCGCTCCCACTCCGCGTGGTCGATCTGGGCGAAGGTGCGGGTCAGGTTGCGCCCGTCGTGGTCGACCACCGCGCCGAGCAGCTCGCCGGTCGCGGTGTGCTCGCCGGCCTGCTCCAGCCGGCGCACCAGTTGCGCCTCCGAGGCCAGCTGCTCCCGGCACAGCTTGACCAGCGCCGGGTAGCCGTTCAGGCCGAACAGGCCGGCGAACCGGACCAGCGAGGAGGAGTGCACGCCGGCCAGCTTGGCGGTCTCGCCGATGCTGCGGAACGCGGTGCCCTCCGGGTCGTCCAGCAGCAGCCGGGCGATGCGCTGCTGGCCGGCCGCCATGTCCGGCAGTCGTTCCTGCAGGCGTTGCCGCAACTCGCGGTAGCTGCCCGGCTGGGGGATCGTCTCGGTCACCCCGCAACTGTAGTTGCGTCGAAACAGTTCGGTGCGAGGTCTTGACGAAACTTGAATTGCATCGTCACTATGTCATGCAAATCACGTTGAGTGTGCTGACCGAGGGGGTCCGCCATGTCCGTGCACGCGCCCACCGATGAGGTTTCCGGCGGCTTGAAGGCCGCGTTGAGTAGCCGGCAGTTGACGATGATCGGTATCGGTGGGGTGATCGGTGCCGGTTTGTTCGTGGGTAGTGGGAAGGCGATCAACGCGACGGGTCCGGGTGTGGTGTTTGTGTATGCTGCGGTCGGGGTGTTGATCGTGTTGGTGATGCGGATGCTGGCGGAGTTGGCGGTGGCGGCGCCGGATACCGGGTCGTTCTCGGCGTATGCCACTCGCGAGTTGGGGCCGTGGGCTGGTTTGGCGGTGGGGTGGTTGTACGCCTATCACTGGTGGGTGATTGTGGCGTTTGAGGCGGTGGCGGGGGCGGCGATCGCGGGGAAGTTGGCGCCGGGGGTGCCGAACTGGTTGTCCGCGTTGGTGTTCATGGTGTTTTTGACGGCGGTGAACTTGGCGGCGGTGTCGTCGTTCGGCCGGTTCGAGTTCTGGTTCGCGTTGATCAAGGTCGCGTCGATCGTGTTGTTCATCGCGGTCGGTGTGGCGGCGATTGTGGGGTTGTTGCCGCATGTCGCCGCGCCGGGGATGTCGAATTTGACGGGGCATGGGGGTTGGTTGCCGCATGGGTTTGGGGCGTTGTTGCCGGCGGCGTTGACGGTGTTCCTGTCGTATTTCGGCACCGAGTTGGTGACGGTGGCGGCGGGTGAGTCGGTGAATCCGGCGGAGACGGTGCGGCGGAGTCTGCGGAGTGTGGCGACGCGGATCATCGTGTTCTATGTGGGTTCGATCGCGGTGGTGGTGACGTTGTTGCCGGCTTCTTCGGCGGAGGTGACGGCGTCGCCGTATACGGCGGTGTTGACCCGGTTGGGTATCCCGGGCGCGGCGTTGATCATGAACTTGATTGTGCTGACCGCCGTTCTGTCCTGCCTCAACTCGGGGATCTACTCGTCGTCGCGGATGATGTTCTCGATGGCGCGGCGGGGTGAGGCCCCCGCTGCGCTGCGGAAGGTCAACAGCCAGGGTGTGCCGACGCGGGCGGTGTGGATTTGTGCGGGGGCGGGGTTCGTGGCGGTGTTGGCGAACTATTTCCTGCCCACGGATGTGGTGTTCAGTTTCCTGCTGGCTTCGGCCGGTGCGGTCGCGGTGGTGGTGTATCTGTGTGTGGCGGTGACCCAGATCGCGTGTCGGCGTCGGTTGGGTGCGGCGGGTGTGGCGGCGTTGCCGGTGCGGATGTGGGCGTATCCGTGGCTGTCGATCCTGACGCTGACGTTGTTGGTGGGTGTGGTGGTCGGGATGATTTTCGACCCGGCCAGCCACAAGCCGCTGTATTTGACCGCCCTGGCCACGTTCGTTGCGGTAGTGGCGGGTGTCGTCTGGCAGCGCCGCCACGCCGAGGTAGCGATGAGAGACATTTGATCTTGGCAAAGCGTCTCTGGTCGCGACCTCGGCGGTGTCGCATATTTCCACGCAGAGCCAAAGCGTGCGTGGTTGACCGGTTAGAAGGGGCGGCCGCTCTCCGTCCAGGGGGCGGCCAGTGCGTACCAGATGCCGTTGAGGGTGGCGGCCGCGAAGTAGGCGGTGACCAGGACGGCGAAGCCGAGCGCCAGTGCGGTCGAACGCGCCGGCGCCGCCCGTAGCAGGTCGCGGGCGCGCAGCGCGCCCCAGAACGCGAAACAGAAGATCAGCGGGCTGAACCAGAGGTTCGACCACGGCATGCCGAGCAGTAGGAACTCCGGACGCTGGTGGTAGGCGTAGGCGCCGATCACCGAGGTGTTGAACGACTCGAACGCCAGCACCCCGACCGCCGCCACGAGCGCCAGGCCCAGGTAGCAGCCGCGCCGGCCGAACCGGGCGAACAGCGTGTCCGCGTGCTCCATCAACACCACCAGCGGGATGCCGAAGAAGAACGTGTAGAAGAAGATCATCGCCAGCGGTGCGGGCACCCCGTCGATCCGCCACAGCGGGAGCAGCCGCTCGTCGGTGGTGAGGTTGAAGTACCACCGGGTGTCGAAGATCCACTCGAACACCCCGCCGCCCACCGCCGACCCCAGGTAGAGACCCAGGTACAGCGGATCGCGGCGGCGCAGCAGGTAGACCAGTCCGCCCAATACCAGCGCGGCACTGAGCAGCTGGTACCCGACGATCCACCCGGTGGCTGCCACACCGGATAATCTAACAGTGCTTGGTGAGGAACGCGCGCAGGTGCGGTTCCACCGCCTCCGGGTCGGTCAGGCTGAGGAAGTGGGCGCCGCCGTCCACCACGACCAACGGTTCCGCGCCCGGCACCGCCTCGACGATCTCGGCGGCCCGGCACACCGGGTAGGCCCGGTCGGCCGAGCCGTGCAGCACCAGCACCGGGCAGCTGATGTCGCCCAGCCGCCGCAGCAGGCTGTCCCGCCCGACCAGGGTGTGCAGGTTGCGCACGAACCGCTCGGCGTCCACCTTGCGCCACTTGGCCTTCCAGCGGTCGGCCGGCGCGTCGCCGAGGCAGACCATGGCCACCGTGTCCAGCAGTTGGTCGGCCGGGCCGTTGTCCGCCCAGGCCTGGGCCAGCTGGCGGTAGCTGTCGGCCAGCGCCGGGTCCTCGGCCGCCGCCGAGGTGCCGAGCACGGCCAGCGCGGACACCCGCTCCGGCGCGAGCAGGGCGATCCGCATGCCGATGAACCCGCCCTGGCTGGTGCCGACCACGGCGGCCCGCTCGATGCCCAGCGAGTCCAGCAGGGCCAGCACGTCGCGCGCCACGTCCCAGTAGTCGAAGGGCTCCTCGGCCGGCGTCCCGCCGTGCCCCCGCTCGTCCACCGTGATCATCCGGAAGGACCCGCCGAGCGCGGCGACCTGAGGCTCGAACATCTCGCCGTCCATCAGGAAGCTGTGCAACAGCACCACCGCCGGACCGGTTCCGCCGTGGTCCACGTAATGCGGCAGCCGCTGGTCTGCCTGGGTCACCGTCGAGGCCATAACCAGCGAGCTTACGGCCTAACCGATTACTTTCCGAGGCCGATGCCGGTGGCGAAATCGCGCATGTCCTCGATCGCGGTCGAGGTGCGCCGGAACGGGGTCAGGATGAGCCGGTGCACGCCCAACTCGGCCCACTTCTTCAGGTCGTCCGGCTCCCGCGCGGCGCCCACCACGGAGATCTCCAGCTCGTCCCGGGAACGCCCGGCGTCGGCCAACGCCCGGTCCAGCTCGGCGAGCTTGGCGGGCAGTGACTCGAGGGTGTGCTCCATGCCGATCCAGCCGTTCCCGTACCGGGCCACCCGCCGCATCGCGGCCCTGGACTCGCCGCCCACGTGCAGGCGCATGGCCGGCGACGGCTTCGGTTCGAATCCGACCCCGTCGAACGCGTAGAACTCGCCCTCGTGGGCGACGTTGGGCTCGGTCCACAGCCGCTTGCACACCTGGATGCACTCGTCCAGCCGGCGGCCCCGGGTGCGGAAGTCGACCCCGGCGGCGGCGAACTCGCTCTCCATCCAGCCGGCCCCGATGCCCACCTCGGCGCGCCCGCCGGAGACCACGTCCAGCGTCTGGAAGGCCCGCGCGCCGATCAGTGGGTGGCGCAGGCCGAGCAGGTAGACGTAGGTGCCGAACCGGATCGTGGACGTCTGGCCGGCCAGGAAGCACAGGTAGGCGGTGGTGTCGAACAGCGGGCGGTCCCACATGGACGGGGTCTTCACCACGGTGTCGGCCGGCGAGTCGGCGTTGTCCCCGGGATACGGCGCGCCGCCGAGGTCCACCGGGAACACCAGGTGGTCGGACAGCCACACCGACTCGAAGCCGAGCCGCTCGCCCTCCCGGGTGACCTCGGCGAACCGGCCCGGATGCAGCTTCAGGAACGAGATGCCCAGCTTCATCGGTGTGACACTACCTGTCCAACTGTCTCCGGAGAAGGTTGGCGTACGATGTACGCATGCTGGTACGGCACCTGAACTGCGGGACCATGCGGCCGCCCGGTGGGCGGCTCATCGACGGAGACCCCGGGCTGCTGCGGCGCGCCCGGATGGTGTGCCACTGCCTGTTGGTGGAGACCGAGGACGGCCTGGTGCTGGTCGACACCGGCGTCGGCCTGCCGGCCACCGATCGCCCGGCCGAGTGGCTGGGCAAGGCGTTCCTGCTGGTGGTGAACCCGGTGCTGGACCGGGCGGAGTCGGCGGTGGAGCAGCTGAAGGCGCTGGGCTACCGCCCCGAGGACGTGCGGCACATCGTGCCCACCCACCTGGACCTGGACCACGCCGGCGGGCTGGCCGACTTCCCGGAGGTCACCGTGCACGTCTACCAGGACGAGCTGGACGCGATGCGGTCGCCGGCCGACGCCGGCGAGCGGTCCCGCTACCGGTCGGCGCAGTTCGCCCACGGGCCGAAGTTCCGCCCGTACCACACCAGCGGCGAGCCGTGGTTCGGCTTCGACGCGGTCCGCCCGCTGGACGGCCTGTCCGAGGACATCCTGATCGTGCCGCTGACCGGCCACAGCCGGGGTCACGCCGGCGTCGCGGTTCGCGACGGTGACCGCTGGCTGCTGCACGCCGGCGACGCCTACTTCCACCCGGGTGAGCTGGCGCCCGAGCCGCACGCGCCCGCCGGCGTCGCGCTGTTCGAGTCACTGGTCCAGCAGAACAAGCACTCCCGCCTGCACAACCAGTCCCGCCTGCGCGAGCTGGCGGCGACCCACGGCGACGAGGTCACCATCTTCAGCGCCCACGCCGCCGCCGACCTCCGCCAGTACCCGGCCCCCTCCCACCCCTGATTCAGTGGGTCCAGCACGGTGATTCAGTGGGTTCAGCACGCTGGTTCAGTCCGTTCAGCACGCTGGTTCAGTCGGTTCAGCAACGGCCGCCCCGCCAAACGTGACTGAATCACCGTGCTGGACCCACTGAATCACCGTGCTGAACGGACTGAACCACCCTGCTGAGCCCACTGAATCAGAGTGCTGGACCCACTGAATCACCGGGGCGGGGCCAGGCGAGTAGGAAGACGCGGCAGTGGGCGGCGGCCGGGGCCAGTGGGCGGTTGCGCAGGTGGAGCAGGCCGATCGGGCGATCGATCGGTGTCGGGGACACCGAGTGGGTGGTGACCGGGCGGCCGGGGGCCGTGGCCACGGAGCGGGCCAGCAGGGCGACGCCCAGGCCGTGGCTTACCAGTTCGCGGATCTGCTGGACGCTGGTGCTCTCGTAGGGCACGCGGGGCGCGAAACCGGCGGCCGCGCAGGCCTGGTCCAGGATGCGGCGCAGCCCGCTGTCCGCCGGCAGGCAGGCGAACGGCTCGTCCCGCAGCGCGGTCAGCGGCACCGAGCCGAGCCCGGCCAGCCGGTGGGTCGGCGCGGTGACCAGCACCAGCTCGTCGGTGAACAGGGGCAGCCGGGAGATCCGCTCCGGCAGGGTGTCCGGCAGCGGGCCGATGGCCAGGTCGATGCGGTCCGCGTCCAGGTCGCCGACCAGCTGCCCGCCCGGGCCGGAGCGCAGCCGCAGCTCCACGTCGGGATAGCGCGCGTGGAACGCGGCCAGCGCGCCGCCCAGGTCGAACGGGCCGACCGCCTGGATGGCGCCCAGTCGAACGCGCCCGCGCAGCGCGCCGGCCGCCTGGGCCAGGTCGCCGTGCAGCGCGTCCCGCTCGTCCAGCATGCGGCGGGCCCGGGCCAGCACCAGCTCGCCGGCATCGGTCAGCTCCACCCGCCGGGTGGTGCGGCGCAGCAGTTGCACGTCCAGCTCCGCCTCGAGCCGGCGGATCTGCGCCGACACCGCCGGCTGGGCCACCCGCAGGGCCTCGGCGGCCCGGGTGAACCCGCCGTGCCGGACCACCGCGTCGAAGTAGGTCAGCTGGCGCAGCTCCACCCATTCATAATCCAACACGATGAATCCAAGCTCAAACATGTCTTGGACTTCTGAGCACGGCTAACCACATGCTGGAGGCATGACACGAATCTGGTTCATCACCGGGGCCTCCGCCGGCATCGGCCGGGTGCTGGCCGAGGCGGTCCTGGCCCACGGCGACCGGGTGGTCGCCACCGCCCGCCGCCCCGAGACGCTGGCCGATCTCGCCGAAACCCACCCGGCCGACGTACTTGCGCTGCCCTGCGACGTCACCCAGGCCGACCAGGTGAAAGGGGCCGTCGCCAAAGCGGTCGAATGGGCCGGCCGGATCGACGTGCTGGTGAACAACGCGGGCCACGGCCTGGTCGGCGCGCTGGAGGAGCTGTCCGACGAGCAGGTCGAACGGGTACTGAACACCAATGTGCGGGGCGTGCTCACGGTGACCAGGGCGGTGCTGCCGCACATGCGCGCCCGTCGCGAAGGGCACATCGTGCAGCTGTCCTCGGTGGGCGGCGTGGTCGGCAATCCTGGCCACGCCCTGTACGCGACCAGCAAGTTCGCCCTGGAAGGCATGTCCGAGGCGCTGGCCGGGGAGGTCGGGGCGCTGGGCATCCGGGTGCTCATCGTGGAGCCGGGGCCGTTCCGCACCGAGTTCACCGGGCGGTCGATGGAGTTCTCGGAGCCCATCGAGGACTACCGGGAAACCCCGGCCGGCCGCCTGCGCGAGCACTTCTCCCGGCAGCACGGACGCCAGCCCAACGACCCGCGCCGGCTGGCCGACGCGGTGATCCGCCTGGTGGACGAGCCGGACGCGCCGCTGCGCCTGCCGCTCGGCCCCGAGGCGGTCAACCGGATCCGGGACAAACTGCGGCGCCAGCTGGCCGACCTGGAGAGGTGGGAGAAGCTCAGCCTGGACACCCGTTACCCGGAAGATTGACGTGCGCTGACCGCCGCCGCTCCCGTACGGTGTACGTATGACGTCCACCACACGCGAGCCGGTCCACCTCGGCGAGGAGTTCTTCGCCGACCCGCACGCGATGTACGCGGTGCTGCGGGAGCAACGCCCCGCGGTGCGCGCGACCACCGCGCTGGGCCTGCCGATCTGGCTGGTCACCCGGTACGAGGAGGCGCGCGCCGCGCTCAACGACCCCCGGTTGGCCAAGGACAACGCCCAGCTCAGCACGGTGATCGAGCGCCATCTGCCGGATCCGAGCCAGAGGTTGGCGTTCGGCGAGGCGATCAGTGCGCACATGCTGAGCACGGATCCGCCCGACCACACCCGGCTGCGCAAACTGGTCAACCGGGGGTTCACCGTACGGTCGGTGAGTGCGCTGCGGCCGCGCATCCAGGCCACGGCGGACAGCCTGGTGGACGCCATCGAGGCGCGGGTGCGGGCCGGGCAGCCCACGCTGGACCTGCTCGACGCGTACGCCTTCCCGCTGCCCATGACGGTGATCGCGCAGATCCTCGGGGTGGGCGAGGAAGACCGGGGTAGCTTCCGCAACTGGTCGAACACGCTGCTCTCGCAGAAGCCGATCAAGGAGCGCGCGGCGGCCGGGATGGCCATGGCGGAATACCTGACCGCGCTGGTGGCGAGCAAGCGCGAGCAGCCCGGTGACGACCTGCTCTCGTTGATCGTGACCGCCGCCGAGGACGCCGACCAGCTGTCCGAGCGGGAGGCGGTGTCCATGGCCTTCCTGCTGCTGGTCGCCGGGCACGAGACGACGGTCAACCTGATCGGCAACGGCATGCTGGGCCTGCTCACCAACCCGGACCGGCTGGCCGAGCTGCGCGCCGACCCCGGGCTGGTCTCGGCGGCGGTCGAGGAGTTCCTCCGGTTCGACGGGCCGCTCAACACCGCCACCTTCCGGCACACCAAGGAACCGGTGACCATCGGCGACGTGGAGATCCCGGCCGGCGAGGTGGTGCTGGTCTCGCTGTCCTCGGCCAACCGGGACCCGGCGCGGTTCGACCGCCCGGACGAGCTGGACCTCGCCCGGGACACCTCCGGCCACCTGGCCTTCGGCTACGGCATCCACCACTGCCTCGGGGCGCCGCTGGCCCGGCTGGAGGGGGAGATCGCCTTCCGTACCCTGATAGCGCGATTCCCTCGGATCCGGCTTGCCGTCGATCCGGCCGGGCTGACCTGGCGCAACAGCATGTTGATCAGGGGTTTGGACCGGTTGCCGGTGTCTCTGGCGTAACCTTCGGACCCTCATTTCGGTTGAGCCATTCAGCCGTTCGTGTTGAAACCGAAGTGAGGTCAGACGTGCTTGCCAAGGTGTTGCTCACCGCCGCGCTGGCGTTGTCCCCGGTGGTCGCCGTGCCCGCCGTCGCATCGGCCGTGCCCGCCGGGGTCCTGGCCTCCGGGGCCACCCTCGGCCCCAACCAGTCGGTGCGCTCCGGGAACGGCCGCTACACGCTGATCCAGCAGACGGACGGCAACCTGGTCTTCTACGACTCGGCGCGGCGCGCGCTGTGGAGCTCGCAGACCACCGGCAAGGGCGCCCGGACGGTCATGCAGGGCGATGGCAACCTGGTCGTGGTCAACGCGGCCAACCAGCCGGTGTGGCACGCGGGCACCGCGCCGAACCAGGGTGCCTGGCTGGGCGTCCAGGACGACGGCAACCTGGTGATCTACTCCAGCGGCAAGGTGCCGCTGTGGTCCCGGCACATGATCATCGGCCGGATGGACCCGAACCGCACGCTGGCCGCCGACCAGTTCGTGCGGTCGGCCAACCAGCGCTACCGGTTCATCATGCAGCGGGACGGCAACCTCGTGCTCTACAAGGGCGCGCAGGCACTCTGGAACGCGCAGACCACCGGCAAGGGCGGGGTCAAGGCGGTCATGCAGGGCGACGGCAACCTGGTCGTGGTCAACGCGGCCAACCAGCCGGTCTGGAACGCCGGCACCGCGCCCAACCCGGGCGCCTGGCTGGGCGTGCAGGACGACGGCAACGTGGTCATCTACTCCACCGACAAGCGCGCCCTCTGGTCCACCAAGACCGGCGGTCGTTAGCTCAGGCGCACACCCAGTCCAGCACCACCGCGGCGGTCCAGGACTGGTCGGCGCTGCCCAGCGGTTCGCCGGTGAACGGGTGGTAGTACTCGCCGAAGGCGCCGCCGTCGGTGAGGCGAATCCCGGCTTCCCGCAGGGCGGCGGCGCGGTGCGCCCATCCGTGCCGGCGGAACGACCAGCCGAACAACCAGGCCAGCACCGGCCACTGCGGGCCGCGCCAGTACCGGCGCGGGTCGAAACCCGTGGCCGACGGGCTGGTGGACGGCGGGATGGGGACCACCAGGTCCGGGTTGCCGGCCCAGCGCGGCGAGTCCCAGAGCTCGAACAGTTCGGCGCCCGAGTCGCAGAGCAGCGGGGCGAATCCGGCGATCGTCTCGGTGTCCAGCCAGCGGCCGGCGCGCAGGTCGTAGTCCCGGGCCAGGCCGGTCGAAGGCGAGCGGGCGGCGGCCACCGCCGCGCGCGCCCCCGAGGCCCAGCCCCGCACTTCGGCCGTTTCGTGGCCCAGTGACTCGCCCAGCTCGGCGAGCACGTCGTTGGCCAGCGCGAACAGTCCGGTGATGAACACGTCGCCGACCAGGAACTCCGACGTCGCCACCACCCGGGCGGCGTCGTAGCCGACCCGGCGCATGCCCTCGATCAGCCACAGGTACCGGTCGTACTCGGCGTCGGTGGGCCGCTCGCCGGGGTCGGCCCGGTGCAGGTCCTCCCGGGTGTACGGGGGTAGATCGGGGCCGGGGCGCACCGCCGCGTACGGGGCGTCCCAGCGCGGCGAGTTGTCCATGCCGGACTCCCACCCGTGCACGATCGTCACCAGGCCGGTCCCGGCGTCCACCCGATAGCGCGCCAGCCAGCGGTGCCAGGCGAGCAGCGGCTCCCACACGCGGGAAACGAACCGTTCCGCCGCCTCGGCGTCCTCCGGCGCACCGGCGCGGGCGATGTCCAGCACCCGGCGCACCGCGATGGCGTGGATGGGCGGCTGGCAGATGCCGGACGTGCGCACGCCGGGCGCCGGGTCCGGGACGCCCCACCGGTCCGGGCCGGGGAAGTAGCCGTCCCGCCCGGTGAACACGATGTGCGGCACCATGCCGTCCGCCCACTGCGCGGCGAACAGCGTGTCCAGCTCGGCGATCGCCCGCCGCACGTGCAGGTGGGCCAGGCCGATGGAGATGAACGCGGCGTCCCAGCTCCACATGTGCGGGTACAACCGGGGCGCGGCGGTGATCACCGATCCGGTGTCGTTGTCCCGCAGTACGCGGGCCGCGCGGGCCGCCAGGGTGGGCTCGGGGTAGTGCACGGACGTCAAGCGGTCTCCAACAGCAACTGGGTCTCCGGGTCGTACCAGCGGCACTGGTCCTCGGGCAGGGCGACGCGCAGCTCGGCGCCGGGGTCCGCGCGGAACCCGGCCGGCGCGGAGATCTTCACCCGCTGGCCGGCCAGGGTGGCGGTGAGCAGGGTGGACGAGCCCAGGGGTTCCAGCACCTCCAGCTCCGCGGTCAGCCCGGCGCCCAGGGCGATCCCCTCGGGGCGGATGCCCAGGCGCACGGGTTTGCCGGCGAAGGAGCGCAGCGCGGCCGGCACCGGCAGCGACGCGCCGCCCAGGTCCAGCCGCCCGCCGTCCCCGGTGACCGTGCCGGTGAGGAAGTTCATCGGCGGGCTGCCCAGGAACCCGCCGACGAACTCGTCGGCGGGGTGCGCGTACACCTCGGTCGGCGGCCCGCACTGGGCGACCTGTCCGGTGCGCATCACCGCCACCCGGTCGCCCAGCGACAGCGCCTCCAGCTGGTCGTGCGTGACGTAGATGCAGGTGGTGCCCAGCTCGCCGACCAGCTTCTTCAACTCGGCCCGGAAGGACAGCCGCAGCAGCGCGTCCAGGTTGGACAGCGGCTCGTCCATCAGCAGCACGTCGGCGTCCATCACGATCGCCCTGGCCACCGCGACGCGCTGGCGCTGCCCGCCGGACAGCTTCGCCGGGTAGCGGTCCAGGTACGGGCGCAGTGCCAGCAGGTCGGCGGCCCACTCCACCTTCCGGCGGACCTCCTCGGCCGGCCGCCCGGCCACCATCAGCCCGAAGCCGATGTTGTCGGCCACCCGCTTGTTCGGGAACACCGCGTAGGACTGGAACACCATGGACAGGTTGCGCCCGCGCGGGTCGGCGTAGGTCACGTCCCGCCCGCCGATCAGCACCTGCCCGGAGTCCGGTGTCTCCAGCCCGGCGATCATGCGCAGCAGCGTGGTCTTCCCACAGCCGGACGGCCCGAGCAGCACCATGAACTCGCCGTCCGCCACGTGCAGGGACACCGCGTCGCTGGCCCGCTGGGTGCCGCCCGGGTAGGTCTTGACCAGCTCGTGGAGCTCTACATCAGCCATCGTGATCCCTCATCGGAGCGTCGTTCCCCACATGTTCACCAGGTAGCGGCGCATCACCAGGATGAACAGCAGCGCGGGCAGGATCAGCGCGAACCCGCCGGCGAACCGGTACGCCTGGGGCGCCTCGGCCAGCGAGCCGAGCACCTGCGCCGGCAGCGTGCGGTGCCCGATGGTGAGCACGGCGGCGCCCAGTACCTCGTTCCAGGACAGCACGAAGGTGAAGATCGACGACGCGGCCAGCCCGGGCAGCGCGAGCGGGACGACCACCCGGCGCGCCGCCTCGAACCGGGTGCAGCCGAACACCCGGGCCGCCTCCTCGTAGTCCGGCGGCACCGCGACGAAGATGCTGGCCGTGATCAGCACCGTGGTCGGCAGGGCCAGCGTGGTGTGCAGCAGGGTCACCGCGAACACCGTGTCGTAGCCGCCCAGGCGCAGGAACATGGTGGCCAGCGGCACGGACAGCACCACGATCGGCAGCGCCCGGGCCAGCAGCAGGAAAACCTGGTACGCGTCGCGGCCCCGGAACGCGTGCCGGGCCAGCGCGTACCCGGCCGGCGCACCGACCACCAGGGACAGCGCCACCGTGTACAGCCCGACCAGCACCGAGTTGCCCAGCGCCGGCACCGTTCCGACGGCGCCGACGAAGCTGCCCAGCGTGTCGGGTGAGACGGCCAGCCCGATCAGCACGATGGGCAGGCCCATGAACACGGACACCGCGACGCACGCGGCCTGCACGGCGGCGGCCCGGCACCGGCGGGCGCGCAGCGGACGGAGATCGATCGGTGGCCGGGTCATGCCGCGCTCCGGCGCATCACGCGCAGGTATCCGACCGCCGTGCCCAGGGACAGGGCGAGCACGACCAGCGCGGCCGCGCTGGCCACCGCCGGGTTCTGCAGCTGGACGTACCACTGGTAGGTCTCGCCGACCAGCAGCGGGAAGTCCCGCCCGGTGAGCGCCTGCGCCACCGCGAACGCCTGCAGCGCCAGGATGGTGCGCAGGATCAGCGCCACCTGCAGGCTGGGCAGCAGCGCCGGCAGCGTGACGTGCCACAGCCGCTGCCAGCGGTTGGCCCCGAACACCTGGGCCGCCTCGTCGAAGTCCTGGGGGATCATCTGCACCCCGGCGACCACGATCACGAACACCAGCGAGGTCGCCCGCCAGATCTCCGCCAGCGCGACGGCGAGCAGCATGCCGGCGGTGTTCTGGTAGTTCAGCCAGGCCACGCCGTGTTCGGAAAGGCCCAGCCCGACCAGAGCTGAGTTGACGTAGCCCCGGTTGTCGAAGATGGCCAGCCAGACCAGCCCGGCGGCCAGCTCGGAAACCGCCAGCGGGATCGTCCAGACGTAGAAATGCACCGCACGGAACCGGGGCCGCGCCTGCACGAGCAGCGCCATGCCCACCGCCAGCACCACCTGGATCGGCACCACGCACAGGATGAGCAGCACGGTGTTGCGCGCGGCGCGGGGGAAGTACGGGTCGGTGAACAGGCGTGACCAGTGCGCCAGGGTGAACCCGTCCGGACCGGTGAACGCGGTGAGCACGCCCTGGACCAGCGGCCAGCCGAACAGGGCGGCCAGGAAAACCAGGGACGGCGCCAGCAACAGCCAGGGGGAGTTGCGCATGCGGCTCACCCGACCCGGCACAGGTCGGCGGCCGGGTCCGGGGACCAGCAGGGCACCTTCAGGTCGTCGAACAGCCCCTGCAGCACCCGGGCCTGCGCGTCCAGCGTGCGCCGGATGTCGGCGCCCTCCAGGATGATCGAGCGGAAGCTGTCCTTGAACGCCTTGCTGACCTCGCCCTCCCGGCTGCCCAGACCGACCGGGAGCAGGGAAAGGAGCGCGCCGGGCGCGGCCCGCTGCCGGGCCACCGCGGCGGCCTCCATGGCCAGTGCCGGGGGGAGATCACCCGGCAGCTCGGCTTTCACCACGGGGAAGAACCCGGTCGCGCGCATGGTGGCCAGCTGGGCGGCCGGCGTGGTCAGCGCCTCGATCACCTGGCCGGCCAGCCGGGGGTCGGTGCCGCCCCGGGGCAGCGCCAGCCCGGTCAGCACCGCCAGGTAGCCGAGGCCGCGCGGCCCGCGCGGGGCGGGCAGCATCCGCCAGCTCCGGGGTTCCCGGGACGGCGCGTCCACCAGCCGGGCCACGTGGTCCCAGCCGATCCACGCCTCGCCGGAGGCCAGCGGTTCCTGCATGAACTCGTAGCCGGTGCTGGCCTGGTTGCAGTTCGGCCAGAGCTCGCGCAGGTACTGCCAGGCCGCGACCGCCTCGGGGCCTCGGAACGTGGTGATCTGCCCGCCGGTGAACGAGGGCAGCAGGTAGCCCTGCAGGAACCGGTGCACCAACCCCTTCGCCCCGCAGGGCAGGCCGAGCACCGGGCGGCCCCCGTTGGCCCGGCGCGCGGCGATCGCCCAGTCCAACAGGCCGTCGTAGCTGAGGTTCTCCGGGTCCACGCCGGGGGGCAGCGCGGCCAGCGCCCGCTCGTGGGCGGCCATGATGAAGCTGGCCTGCACCCACGGCACGTACCAGGTCTGCCGGGTGCCGGACCGGGCCAGCGCGAGGAACTCCGGTGGGAAGCCGCGGTCGCCGAGCCCGGCCAGCAGCCCGTCCACCGGCTCCAGGAAGTCCGGGGCGAGCGGCGCGAGGTCGGAGTGTGAACCGCCGAGCAGGCCCATCTGGGTGCGCCCGGTGGCCGCCTGGCTGCGTACCTGGCTGGCGAACGGACCCTCCTCGATGGTCACGTAGCTGACCGGCGCACTGACCGCCTTGGCCAAAGCCGCGCGGAATTTCTCCGCCTCGGCGACCGGCCGGAACTGGGTGGAGAGCAGCACCATGCCGGCCCCGCCGGTGGTAGAAAATCCGACGCAGCCGCTGGTCAGTGCCCCGGCGCCGGCCGCAAGCGCAGCCACGCCGAGCCCGCGCAGCGCTTGCCGGCGAGACAGCGTCATCGGGTCCCCTCTAGACTTCTGTCAGCTCGCTGAACATAAGTCCGGGAGGAGGTGGTTGTCAATGAGTACCGCCGGTGAGGTGCTGGCCGCGCTGCGCGCCGACGGGCCGCTCACCCGCGAGGAGCTGCGGGTCCGGGTCGGGCTGTCCCGGGTGACCCTGGTGGAGCGGCTGGACGCGCTGCACCGGTTGGGCCTGGTCCGCGCGGCCGGGTACCGCGAGTCCAGCGGCGGCCGCCGGGCCGAGCTGCTCGCGGTGAACGACATCGGCCGCACCGCACTGGTCGCCGACGTCGGCCAGCGGCACACCACGCTGGCCGTGGTCGACCTGGCCGGGACCGTGCTGGCCCAGGCGCACACCGACCTGCCGGACGGCCACCATCCCGACCGCACCCTGCCGGCCCTGCTCGCCGCCGGCCGCCGGCTGCTGGCCGAGACCGGCCGGGAGTCCACGCTGTCCGCGGTCGGCCTGAGCGTCCCGGGCCAGATCGACCACCGGGCCGGCGTGACGCACGCCCCGCCGACCATGCCGGACTGGGGCGGAGTCCCCCTGCGAACGCCGTTCGCGTCGCTGGAGGTGCCGGTACTGCTGGAGAACGACGCCAACGCCCTGGCCTTCGGCGCGTACCGGGGCCTCGGCAACCCGGCCGGTGCGCTGGTCGGGGTGAAGGTGGGAACGGGCATCGGCGCCGGAGTGGTGATCTCCGGCGCGGTGCACCGGGGCGAGACCGGCTGCGCCGGGGAGATCGGGCACATCCGGGTGGAGGGCCGCGACGAGCGCTGCGACTGCGGCCGCCGGGGCTGCGTGGCCGCCCTGGCCAGCGGGCGGGCCGTGGTCCGCGAGCTGCGCGCGCACGGGGTCCGCTCGGCCGCCGAGGCGCTGGGCCGGGTGCGGGCGGGCGACCCGGACGCGGTGCGGGTGACGTCGGCGGCCGGGCGGTTGGTCGGGTCCGTGCTGGCCACCGTGGTGACCATCGTGAACCCCCGTCACATCCGGGTGGGCGGCGCCTTCGGCGTGCTGCCACCCTTCCTGTCCGGGCTGCGCGAGACCGTGCTGGCCGGAGCGCACACCCACGCACTGGACGGCCTGTCGGTCGAAGCCTGCCCCCCGGCGGAGAACACCACCCTGCTCGGCATCGCCGCCCTGGCCGCCGACGAGCACTTCGCCCCGTCCACCGTGGACCGCCTAGTGCGGTGACCACGCGCGTTGCCGAGGACCCGGTGAACGCTCGTGCTCACCGCACTGGCGGCCGCCCTACCGCGCCCCCCGTCTGGCACCCCCCGGGAGTTCCCTCTTTAGCTCCCCCAGCACCCAGGCCCGCGCTCCCACTCACTTTGCTCTGCGTCAAGAAATGCGACATCCAGCGGCCGTTGCCTTCCGAACGCGGGGCGTGGTCGCGCGTGCGGGTTCCCGGGTTCGCTTTCATCGAGTGGCAGCGCAGTCCCCCAATCCATGACCAGAAGGTGACTGTGCCGCCACTCGGCGAGCATCCCCGGGTTGAGCGTCACCCTGCGTGACGGTCACGTGACGAGTGAGGCGGAGGTGACAGTAAGGCCGCATAGCTGGGCTGCTCCGTTCGCCGAGTGCAAGCTGAGTCCGATCTGATCACGCTGTCCACCGGACTGAGCTTGCCTTCGATGACGCGCCGCGACTACACGCGGTAAACAAACCCGAACGGGCGCGGCCCGCGGCCGCGAATCCGCTGCATCCGCGAACCGCTCCGGCCGCGAACCGCCGGCAATCGCGGAACCGCCGGCAATCGCGGAACCGCCGGCAGTCGCGGAACCGCCGGCAGTCGCGGAACCGCCGGCAGCCTCGGCACCGCCGCGACGGCAGAACCGCCCCGCGCGGCAGAACCGCGCCGCGCGGCCCCAGATCGCGGAGTACGGGGGACGCGCCTTCCCCAGCCGTCGTCCGGCCCACCCGAAAGATCCACTAAGAAACGATTCAGTACACCGAATGTTGCGTTTTCCAACGCAGAGCAAAGGTGGGTGTGCGCGTCCGGGAGCACTCGGGAGAGAGCGACGATTGCGGGAGGGCCGCGGGAAACAGTTTGAATACGTACCATCACGAACATGATGCCTGCACCGTTGGCCGGCCTGACCGTGCTGGAGATCGGGCAGTACATGGCCGCCCCGTTCGCCGCCATGCAGCTGGCCGACCTGGGCGCGAGGGTGATCAAGATCGAGCATCCCGGGGTGCCGGAGGCCATGCGGATGGCCGGGCCGTTCCTGGAGGGTGAGGACGGCGAGCGGCACAGCTCCCCGTTCGTCCGGCTGAACCGGAACAAGGAGTCGATCCGGCTGGACCTCAAGTCCGAGGCCGGCCGGCGCGCCCTGCTGCGCCTGGCCGAGACGGCGGACGTGCTGGTGGAGAACCTGCGCCCGGGCGCGTTGCGCGCGATCGGCCTCGGCCCGGACGAGGTGCGCGCGGTGAACCCCGGCCTGGTGTATGCCTCGGTGTCCGGGTTCGGCCAGGACGGCCCGCTGGCCGGGTTGCCCGGGCTGGACATCATGGCCCAGGCCCGGGGCGGCCTGATGAGCATCACCGGCCAGCCGGACGGGGACCCGGTGAAGGTGGGCGTGCCGATCTGCGACCTGGTCAGCGGCCTGTACACGGCCATGGCGGTGCTCGCCGCGCTGCGACACCGGGACGCCGACCCCCAGCGAGGCGGCCAGTTCGTGGACGTGTCGCTGCTCGAGGCCGGGGTGTCCCTGGCGGTGTGGGAGGCCGGCCGGTACTTCGCCACCGGCGAGCTGCCCCGCCCGCTCGGCTCGGCGCACCAGGCGCAGGCGCCGTACCAGGCCCTGCGCTGCTCGGACGGCTGGGCCACCATCGGCGCGGTGACCGACAAGAGCTGGGCCGCCACCTGCGGGGTGCTCGGACTGCCGGAGACCATCCGGGACGATCCGCGCTACGCCGGCGCCAGCGGCCGCCACCAGCACCGCGAGGAGCTGATTCCGGTGCTCGAGGCGGTCACGGAGAAGTGGACCCAGGACGAGCTGGTGGCCGCGCTGCGCGCCGAGTCGGTGCCGTGCGCGCCGATCAACGACTACGCGCAGGTGTTCACCGACGATCACCTGTCCCAGCGGGAGTTCTTCTGGGACGCCCCGCACCCGGTGCTCGGTGAGGTCCGCCAGCTCGGCTCGCCGATGCGGCTGTCCGGGACGCCGACCCGGCGCGACGGGGCCGGGCCGCTGCCCGGCGCGCACACCCGTGAGGTGCTGCGCGCGGCCGGTTACCCGGACACCGAGATCGACGCGATGATCCGAGCAGGGGAGGCGGGATGAGTTTTCTGCAGGTCGAACAGTCCGGGCAGGTGTTGACCGTGACGGTCAACCGGCCGGCCGCGCGGAACGCGATGAGCTTCGGCATGTACGAGGGCCTGTACAACGCCTGCGAGCGGGCCGACGCGGACCCGGACATCCGGGTGATGGTGCTGCGCGGCGCCGGGGGGAAGGCGTTCATCTCCGGCACCGACATCGCCCAGTTCGCCGGGCTCGACGGCGCCGACGGGGTGGCCTACGAACAGCGCATCGGCCGGGTGATCCGCCGGCTGGAGGACGTCACGGTGCCCACCGTGGCCGCGGTGGAGGGCTACTGCTTCGGCGGCGGCCTGGCCATCGCCGCCGTGTGCGACCTGCGCATCGCCACCGAGTCGGCCAAGTTCGGCATCCCCACCGCGCGCACCCTGGGCAACTGCCTTTCCATGGACACCTACGCGCTGCTGGTCGGCCACCTCGGCCCGGCGCGCACCCTGGACCTGCTGCTGCGCGCCCGGGTCTACACCGGCGCGGAGGCGCACGCGGCGGGCTTCGTCGCCGAGCTGGTCGGGGCCGACCGGGCGCTCGACGACGTGCTCGCCGAGACGGTGGACACGCTGCTGGGGCACGCCCCGCTGACCATGTGGGCCACCAAGGTCGCCGTCGCCCGGCTCCGCCGGGCGAACCTGCCGGACGGTGACGACCTGGTCACCAGGGTCTACGGCAGCGCCGACTTCGCCGCCGGCGTGCGCGCCTTCGGCACCGGCCAGCGCGCCGACTGGACCGGCAAGTAACCCGTTAGCGGGCCGCCGCCCGTCGGTGGTGCTTGACCGGCTTGGCCGGCGCCGCCTCGGCCCGGGCGGTGGGTGGCGGTTCGGTCGGCGGGGTGAGGCCCTGACGGCCGGCCAGCCAGGGCAGCGTGCCGCGCAGCGCCTCGGCGGCCATCACCCAGGAGTGTCCGCCCGGCACGGCGCGGGTGTGCAGCACCATGGCGCTGCCGCGCGCCGTGTCGGCGATCTGCCGCGCCGTCGCCAGGTCGCCCCGGTCGGCGGTGCCGGCGGCCAGGACGCCGGCGGATCCGGGAAACGCGGCGGTGCGCAGCAGGTCCAGCGGGTTCACCGCGTGGAACCGCGCCGCGTCCCCGCCGAACGCCGCGCGCACCGTTTCGGCCCGGCTGCCCAGCGACGGCTCCGCCTGTCCGGAGATGTCCAGGAACGTGGGGAACAGCGCGGGCGCGCGCACCGCCAGCTGCAGCGCGCAGGTGCCGCCGTAGGAGAAGCCGCCCACCGCCCAGCGCCGCGTGTCCGGGTCGACCTGCAGGTTGCCCCGGACCCAGTCCGGCACGTCCTTGGTCAGGTAGGTCTCGGCGTTGCCGAGGGGGCTGTCCAGGCACAGCGGGTTGGCGAACGCGGAGCCGGTGCCGTCCGGGACCACCACGATCGGCGCCAGTCCGCCGTTGGCCGCCGCGAAGGCGTCCATCGTGCGGGGCACCGCGCCGGCCAGGAACCAGTCCCTGGGGCTGCCCGGCTGGCCGGAGATCAGTACCAGCACGGGCAGCAGCGGGCGCGGTTCGGCCCGGTACGCGGGCGGCAGGTAGACCAGCGCCGGCCGGGCGCGGAACCCGGACCGGGTACCCGGGATGTCCACCTGGGTCACCTCACCGGCGGCGGGCGGGCCGGCCGGCGGGTGCCAGGACCGGTCCAGCGGCTCGGACTGGTCGCGCGCGGCGGCCGGCCGGCTGCCGGCCACGTCGGCGAAGGCGGTGTCGTCGTCCACCGCTCCGCCGATGGCCGCGCCGAGCGTGGGCCGGTAGCCGTAGAACGCGTTGATCTGCGCCGCGCTGGTGAGCAGCACCAACAGCAGCGCCGGCACGGCCGCCACCCGCCGCCACCGGCCTCCGGCCAGCGCGTTCGCCCCGGCCAGCGCGACGCCCAGCAATCCCAGACACGCCCACGCCAGCACCGGCAGCGGCAGCGCGTCCGGGAACGGGTTCCACAGCCAGAGGCCGAGGTACGCCGCCGCCGTCAACGCGGCCGCGCCGCCCAGGGTCACCGGCACCGCCCGCCGCCACCAGCGGCCCGACCGGCGGGCCAGCAGGTAACCCAGCGCGAGCGCCGCGGCCACCGTGAGCAGCGCCGGCACCACGCCGGTGATGATGTTCAGCTGGCTCATGGGCGCTGGCTCCGGAACGTGGGTGCCAGTGCCGTCCACAGGCCGGCATGCGCGTCGGCCAGCCGCGCGTAGTGTTCGCGGGCCGGGCCGGGCGCGCACACCGTGACCTGCCCGGCGCCGGTCGGCCGGGCGTCGGCGAGCCCGGCGTCCGAGAGCCCGGCGTCCGAGAGCCCGGCGGCCGAGAGCCCGGCGCCCGAGTGCGCGGCGCCGGCCAACGGCGGCGGGACCGGTTCGCCGAGCGCCGAGGCCGCGGCCCGGTGCGCGCCGCGCAAGCCGGCCTCGGCGGCGTGCGCGTCCGGAACCGGGCACACCGGGCAGTCCAGCACGTCCGCGATGATCTGCTGGAAGACCGGGGAACGAGCCGCGCCGCCGGACAGCGGTATCGGCCCGTTCCGGGCCGGCAACCGGGGTGCGAGCAGCGCCAGGACGTGCCGCAGCGAGTACGCGACGCCTTCCATGGCGGCCCGGTAGAGCTGGGCGGCGGTGGTGGTGGCGCGCAGCCCGACCACCGCGCCGGTGGCGTCCGGGTCACGCACGGGGGAGCGCTCGCCGACCAGGCTGGGCAGCATGAGCAGACCGGTCGGGCCGGCGTCGGCGGCGGCCCGGTCGGCGGCCGCGTGGTCGGCCCCCGGCAGGTAGGTGCGCCGGGCCCAGTCCACCGTCGCGCCGGCGGAGAGCAGCGCACCGATCAACAGGGTCGAGCGGCCGTCCGCGCCGATCAGCTGGTGCAGCGCCGGGTCGGGCTCGCCCGGCCGCGAGGTGAGCGCGGCCACCCAGCCACTGGTGCCCAGCGAGATGTTGGTCGCCCCCGGTTCGGCGCCGACCAGCCCGTCGGTCACCGCGCCGGCGTCACCGGCCGCGTGGATCAGCGGCAACCCGGCCGGCAGCCCCAGTTCGCCGGCCGGCCCGGGCGCCAGCACGCCCACCGGTGAACCCGGGGCGACCAGTTCGGGCAGCGTGTCGGGGTCCAGGGAAAGCTCGTGCAGCATCGGGGACCACCAGTCCCGGGCGCGGATGTCCAGCAGTCCGGTGGTGGACGCGGTGGTCAGGTCCACCGCGGCCCGCCCGCCGGCCCGGTGCAGCAGGTAACCCGGCGCGCCCAGCAACAGCCGCCGGGCGCGGCGCGGGGTTTCCGGTTCGTGGCGGCGCAGCCAGAGCAGCTGGGCGGCGGTGCTCGCGGCGTCGCCGACGTTGCCGGCGGCCCGGTGCCAGTCCGCGCCGAACCGGGCGTCCAGCGCGCCCAGCTCGGCGACCGCGCGCTGGTCGGCGTAGAGCAACGCCGGCCGCACTGGTTCGCCGTCCGCGTCCAGCGGCACGCAGTCCTGCATCTGCCCGGTCACACAGAGCGCGTCCACCGAGCCACCGGCGGAAACGGCGGAAACGGCCTGCCGCACGGCGCCGACGAAACCGCGCCACCAGTCGTCCGGATGCTGCTCCACCCGCCCCGGCCCGGGATGCGCGGTGGTCAGCCCGGCGCTGCCGCCGCCGAGCACCCGCCCGTCGCCCGCGACGACCGCCGCCTTGACCGCCGTCGTCCCGGCGTCGACAACCAGCGCCGTAGGCGCTGGACTGAGCACGCGCCCAGTTAGGCGCGTGCGGGATATCGGCACCCCCACGCCCGAAGTATGCCCGCCCTCGCCGGAACGGGTTCTCAGGAAATCAGCGCTCCCAGTGGGCCTCGGAGCGGCGGTGCAGCAGATCGCGGTACTGGCGGGTGGTGTTCTCGTGCAGCTCGCCGGTGCCCCAGTCCACGATCACGCCGTACTGCCGGACCAGGTCCAGCATGTCCAGTTCCCCGGACCGGTACCGCGCGGCGACCTCGTGCGGATCGGTGCGCAGCCAGTCGGCGCGCTTGCCGGCGATGCACCGGCGGGTGCGCTCGGTGCCGATCACGTCCAGCTCGTACTGGTCCAGCTCGGGGTCGACCGGGTGGATCAGCACGCCGTAGTCGATCCGCGCGCGGTCGAGGGTGACGTACCCGTCGATCACGTCCTCCAGCACCGCCGCCGGGTCCCGGGTGAGCGGGTCGCCGAGCCCGCCGCCCCCGGCCGAGGGCCGGACGAACGCGTCGCCGGGCACCACCGGCACTCCTGAGAACGTGGCGCCGAGGAACTTCTCGTCCTCCGTGCCCCGGTTCATCCAGACCCCGTGCGGCACCGACGGCAGCCCGCCCAGGATGCCCCAGGTCACCGAGCGCGCCCGGTCGCAGCAGTAGGACATCACGGTGGCATGGCAGTCGGTGAGGGTGCCGCCCTTCTCCAGCCCGCAGCCGCCGCGCTGGCGACCAGGCCCGCCGGAGTCGGGCACGATGCGGTGCTCGCTGGTCAGCACCGGGGACAGCCGTTCCTGGCCCTCCACCGGCTGCACCGCCAACCCGGCGCCGAACAGCGGCGAGGTGGCCTCCGAGCCGTCCCGGTTGTGCCGGGCGCCCCAGCCGCCGGCCATCCAGTCGTACCACATGAAGTACGGCCGCTCGGGCGTGCGCGCGTCCTTCCCGCCGACCAGCAGGTACTCCAGGTTGAACGCGCAGGCCATGGCCCGCTCCGGCATCACCTCGGACCAGATCTCGAAGATGCCGTTCATCAGCTTCTCGTAGGGGCCGGAGCAGAACCCGGTGACCGCGTAGGGCCAGCCGGCGTTCACCACGGTGCCCTCTTCGCCGATCTCGGCGGTGACCACCCGGTAGAAGCCCGAGTTCAGCGGCACGTCCGGGAAGAAGGTCTTGGTGCCGGCGTACAGGGCGGAGTGCGTGGTGCCGTAGCCGGAGTTGAGGAAGGTGGCCACGGCCGGCGCGCTGCCGCGCAGGTCGTAGTGGATGCCGTCCCCGTCGATGGTCATCTTGATCTTGATCGGGATCAGGCCCTCCGGCCGCGCCGGGTCGGAGTCCAGGTAGTCCACGGTCTCCCAGACGCCCCGCGGCAGCTCGGTCAGCCGGTGGCGGACCAGCCGCTCCACGTAGCCCTGCGCCGCCTCCATGGCGGTGACCACGGTTTCCACCCCGTACCGGTCGACCAGGCGCAGGATCTCCCGCTCGCACACGGCGGTGGCCTCGGACTGGGCGTTCAGGTCGCCCATGCTGATGTACGGCGACCGGGTGTTGGAGACCAGCAGCTGCGCCACGTCGTGCAGCAGCTTCCCCCGGGAGAACACCCGGATCGGGGTGATCCGCAGGCCCTCCCCGAAGTGCTCCTTGGCGTTCACGTCGAACGACCCGGGCACGGTGCCGCCGATGTCCGCCCAGTGCCCCTTGTTCTGCGCGTACCCGATGATCCGCTCACCGACGAAGATCGGCCGGATGAAGCTCACGTCGTTGAAGTGGGTGCCGCCCCGGTACGGGTCGTTGATGGCGAACACGTCGCCGGGATGGATGTCGGAACCGAACTCCTCCAGCACCGCCTTGCACTGGAAGTGCAGCGTGCCCACGTGCACCGCGATGTCCGCGCTGCCCTGCATCACGGTGTTGCCCGCCGCGTCGCACAGCGCGGAGGAGAAGTCGCGGGCGTAGATGACGAACGAGTAGCAGGTCCGCATGATCTGCTCGCTCATCAGGTCCACCGCGGTCACGAAGGCGTTCTTCAGCACCTCGAAGGTGACCGCGTCCAGCTCTTCGGTCTCGGTCAGGGTCATCACGCGCCTCCGGAAAGGTGGATGCGGATGTTCAGCCACTCGTCCACCTCGGCGCGCGTGCCCGGCGGGACCAGGGTGGTGGAGTCGAGCTGTTCGATGATCGCCGGGCCGGAGAGGTGGGTTCCGGCCGGCAGCGACTCACGGGCGAACACCGGCGTTTCCACCCGGCCGAGGTCGTCGAAGTACACCGAACGCGAGCCGGCCCGTATCGGGCGTCCGTTGGAGACCAGGTCGCGCGCGGCAAACGCGGGCTTCGGCGTGCTGCCGATGGCGGTCAGGCCCAGCTGGTAGATCTCCACCGGGGTGTCGTCCCGGCGGAACGCGTACTCGCGCTCGTGCTGTTCGTGAAACAGCTGCACCGCCGCCGACAAGGCGTCCGGCCCGGAGCCGCAGCGCACGGTCAGCGACCGCCACTGCCCCAAGTAGCGCATGGAGACCAGGCGCTGCAGCTGGGCGTCGTCGGCGGCGATGCCCTCGTGCCGGAGCCGGGCGCCGGCCTCCGCCTCCAGCCCGGCGAACGCGGCCTCCAGCTCGTCGGTGTCCGCGCTGATGCTCGTTCCGCTGACGCTTCTCTCGGCCTCGCCGACCACCGCGCCGAACATCGCGGAGAGGTCGTGCCGGATGTCCACCAGCAGGCAGCCCAGCGCGGAGGTGACCCCGGGGTTGGGCGGCACGATCACCGTGGGGATGTTCAGCTCGCGGGCCACCTCGGCGCCGTGCAGCCCGCCCGCGCCGCCGAACGCGACCAGCGCGAACTCGCGCGGGTCGTAGCCCCGCCGGATGGAGATCAGCCGCACCGCGTCGGCCATGTTCGCGTTCGCCACCTGCAGGATCGCGCTGGCCGCCTGCTCCAGGCCGAGGCCCAGCGGACCGGCGATGTGCTCGTTGATGGCCCGTTCGGCCAGCTCCGGTTCCAGCCGCAGCGCGCCGCCGGCCAGCGAGGTGCCGAGCCGGTTGAGCAGCAGGTTGGCGTCCGAGTTGGTGGCCTGGGTGCCGCCGCTGCCGTAACAGGCCGGGCCGGGTTCGGCGCCGGCCGAGCCGGGGCCGTTGCGCAGCGAGCCGGCCTCGTCGAGGTGGGCGATGGACCCGCCGCCGGCGCCGATGGTGAGCACCTCGATGGACGGGAAGATGATCGGGTAGCCGAACTCGACCGACCACTCCTTGGTCACCCGCAGCTCGCCGTCGTGGATCAGCGAGATGTCCGTGCTGGTGCCGCCCATGTCCAGGCCGATGGCGTTGGCGAACCCGCACTGGCCGGCCACGTGCCGGGCGGCGATGGCGCCGGCCGCGATGCCGGAGGCGGCCAGCCGCACCGGGAACCGCTCGGCCATCCTGGGCGTCATGGACCCGCCGCCGGAGTGCAGCAGCAACAGGTCCCCGGCGTAGCCGCCGTCCTTCAGCTCCTTGGCCAGGCGGCCGACGTACCCGCTGACCAGCGGCGCGAGCACCGCGTTGGCCACGGTGGTGGCGAACCGGTCGTGTTCGAAGATCTCCGGCAGGATCTCCGCACTGGTGGACACGGTGGCCTCGGGCAGCTCCTCCTCGAGGATCTCCCGCATGCGGATCTCGTGGCCTGCGTTGGCGTAGGAGTTCACGAAACACACCGCGACGGTCTGCGCGCCCCGCTTGCGCAGCAGCGCGGCCACCCGGCGGGCCTCGTCCTCCTCCAGCGGGGTGACCACCTGGCCGGCGTAGTCCACCCGCTCGGTGACCTCGAACCGGTCCCGGCGGCGGATGTACGGCGGCGCCACATCCTTGTAGGCGTCCCACAGGTCGTCCTTGGTGCCGTCCCGGATCTCGATCACGTCCCGGAACCCGGCGGTGGTGACCATGGCGGCCGGCCGGAAGTTGCGGGTGATCAGCGCGTTCGTGGCCACCGTGGTGCCGTGCGAGAACAGCGAGATGTCGCGCAGGTCCAGCTCGGCCCGGGCCACCCCGTCCAGCACCGCGCGCATCGGGTCGCTCGGCGTGGACGGCACCTTGGTGACCCGTACGTCCCGGCTGGTCTCGTCGAATATGTAGACGTCGGTGAACGTCCCCCCGACGTCCACGGCAACTCGCTGCCTAGACACGGCAGACACTTTGGTCCATCCGGTGGCTCACGTCACTGTGAGATTTCCAAATATGATCTGATCTAGTTGTTGGTCCGGACAAATTCGTCCGCGGAGTGCAATCATGGATAACTCGACCGCGCTGGCCGACGAGGTGGAGCGGCTGCGGCGGACCGTCTGGCTGCAGAACGACCTGCTCGCCGCGCTGGCGGCGGAGAATCCGGTGAGCGCACTGGTCGGCCGGCTGGCCGCGCTCAGCAAGGGCTCCGCGGTGCTCTACGACACCACCGGTCGGGTGATCGCGGCCACCGGGCAGGGGCCGCTGCGGCTGATCTGGGACGAGCTGTCCGCGCGGGACAGCGGCCCGCAGCGGTTCTCGGTCGGGCGGTGGGCGGTGGTCACCCGGCGGTTCCTGCTGCGCGGCTCGGGCTTCCGGCTGGCCGTGGCCTGCCGGGACGCCACGCTGCTGGACACCATGGGGCCCGGCCTGCTGGCCACCGCCGAGCGGGTGCTCTCCGCCGCGAACGCGGTTCGCGCGCTGACCATGAGCCAGGAGCGCGCCGAGGCGGCCCGGCTGGTTTCCGCGCTGTACGCCGGGGTGTCCGCGTCCAGGGTCCGGCAGACCTGGGACCGGCTGCGCCCGTTCCGGTTCCGGGTGGGCGCGCCGCTGCGGGTGGTCACGGCCAGCCCGGTGGACGCGGCGCGCTGGTCCGGCCGGCGCGGCCCGGCCGACATGCTGCTGGAGGAGGCGCAGCTGGCCGAGGTCGGGCTGATCCTCTCCGAGGGGCACGACCCGGACGTGCTGGAGACGCCGCTGGTCGCGGTGCTGCCGGACGGCCCGGAGGCGGCCGCGCTGCTCGAGCCGCTGCGCCGCACCCACCTGGTCGGGGTGAGCGGGCCGTTCGCCGACCTGACGGTCAGCCAGAGCTACTTCGGCGAGGCGCTCACCGCGTGGCGGGTGGTGATCCGCCGGCGGGACCGGGGCGGGGCGCAGACTCTGGTCCGGCTGGACGAGGTGGACTTCGCCACCTGGCTGCTCACCCGCCGCGACGACGCGGCGCTGGCCGACCGGTACGACCGGCACTTCGGCGAGCTGGTCGGCTCCACCGACCTGGCCGAGACGGTGATCACCTACCTGGCCTGCGACCAGGACGTGAAGCTGGCCGCCGAGCACCTGATCGTGCACCCCAACACCGTCCGCTACCGCCTCCGCCGAGTAGAAGCGCTGATAGGCGCCCCCATAACCGCCGCCGCCACGGTCGCCAACCTCTACCTGGCCTTCCAAGACTCCATCCACGCCCGCCACCCCCACCCCGCCGATTCAGTCACTTCAGCAGGTTGATTCAGTCGGATCTGGCGACGCGGGCGCTACGACCGTTATGAGTTGGTGGATTCGAGGTACTGGATGAGGGCTTCGCGGGCGATCTCCGACGGAGTGCGGCCCTCGGCGTTCGCGCGTTCGTCCAGCAACCGCCGGGTCTGCTCGGGGACCCGGAACGACACCTGTGGCGAGTGCCGCGGTTCCTCGGACAGCGACGGCCGGCCCGGGCGCGCGTGCACGTCGGCAACGGCCCGCTCGACGTAGGCCGCGTCAACCCGTCGCCCGGCGCTGTCCCTGACCTCTTCCTCCTCGAGGTCGGCCTCCTCGTCGAGGACGTGGAAGGGCTGTTCCTTCACGGCTTCTTCCTCCTCAGGGCTGTGGGCATGACATGGATGACCAACAACATTTCGGGCAGCTCCAGGGCGATGATCTCGAGCTCAAGCCCGCGATCGTCTGGGCCAACCCACACGATGCGTGGATCCAGGTCGTCGGTTGCGGGGTGGCGAACGGGCGACACAGTATTGATCACATGAACAGCATGCGCTCGACCGATCTTGTGCTTCCGGGCGATTCGCGCGAACTTGATCGGACGCACCAGGTGATTGTGTCAGACAAAACTGACTGACACAATTCGGCGGTCTACCCGGGAGCGCCGGCTGGCGTCTTCGCGTGGCGGAGGGAGTCGCCGTAGGGGTCGGGGGAGAGGAAGGCGGTTACCACGGTGATGAGCGCCATGGCGGACATGTAGAGGGCGATCAGGTTGTAGCTGCCGGTGGCGTTCAGGAGCGCGGTGGCGATCACCGGGGCCAGGCCTCCGGCGAACACGCTGGCGCCCTGGGCGCCGATGGACGCCCCGCTGTAGCGCACCTCCGGCTCGAACAGCTCGGAGAAGTAGGCCGGTTGCGGCGCGTACACCGCGTTGGCGCCCAGGTTGATGCACAGCACGGTGACCAGGACGATCACCGCCAGGTTCCGGGTGTCCAGCGCCCAGAAGTACGGCCAGCTCATCACGGTCAGGAAGATCGAGCCGAACAGCACCACCGGCCGGCGGCCGAACTTGTCGCAGGCCCAGCCGAACGCCGGCAGGGTGAGCAGGCCGGCGAAGGACGCCAGGATCACCGCGAGCAGCAGGTCGTCGCGCTTCAAGCCGAGTATCGCGGTGCCGTAGGTGAGCACGAACGTGGTGTGGATGTAGAAGTTGCTGTTCTCGGCGAACCGCATGCCGGCGGCGCGCAGCACGTTCACCGGTTGGGTGCGCAGCACCTCGAGCACCGGTTGCCTCTTGATCCGGCCGGCCTCCTTGGCCGCCTGGAACACCGGCGACTCGCTCACCCGCATCCGGATGGCCAGGCCGACCCCGACCAGCACGATCGAGGCCAGGAACGGGATGCGCCAGCCCCAGGCCAGGAAGTCGGCCTCCGGCATGGTCCGCGACATGGCCAGCAGGGCCAGGTTGGCGGTGAGCATGCCGGCCGGCACGCCCATCTGCGGCCAGCTGCCGAAGAACCCGCGCCGGTGTGGCGGGGCGTGTTCCACCGCCATGACCGCGGCCGCGCCCCACTCGCCGCCCAGCCCGATGCCCTGGATGAAGCGCAGCACCACGAGCAGGACCGGGGCGGCGGCGCCGATGGTGGCGTAGGTGGGCAGCAGGCCGATGACGAAGGTGCCGCCGCCCATCAGCAGCACCGACAGCACCAGCATCGACTTGCGGCCGATCTTGTCGCCGAAGTGCGCGAACACCACGCCGCCGACCGGGCGGGCGACGAAGCCGACGCCGAAGGTGGACAGGGCGAGCAGCGTGCCGGTGAGCGGGCTGACGGTCGGGAAGAACAGCTTGCCGAAGACCAGCGCGGCGGCGGCGCCGTAGACGAAGAAGTCGTACCACTCGATGGACGTGCCGACCAGGGTGGCCAGCGCTACTTTGCGCGTGCTGTTCGGTGTCACGGGTGCGGGCGCAGCAGGATGCATCGTCGAATCCCCTCGCAAGTTCCGCTTAGCGGAAGCCTTGTTTCGTGCGATCCCCGCAGGGTACGGCCCTGCGGCCTAGATCAGTACCCCCTTCGAAATCGATTTCCAGGCCAATTTGCCCCGCCGATCGCGGCTAGGTGGATCTGGGCGCCGCCGGTCCGCCCGTTCTAGCGTCGGCTCCATGTCCGATTCGAAGATGTGGGCCACCATGCGCGGGCAGGCCGACGCGCTGGCCAATCTGATCGCCGAGCCCGGCCCGGTGGCGACGGTTGCCGAGCGGCTGGCCGGCCGGCGGGTGCTGGTGGTCGGCACCGGCACCAGCTGGCACGCCGCCGAGCAGGGCGCCTGGTTCCTGCGCCGCGCGGGCCTCGATGCCGCCGCCGCGCAGTCCGCCGACGTGGCCGGCGAGCCGTCCCTGCTCGACGGCATCCAGGTGCTGCTGGCCATGTCGCACACCGGCGGCAAGCGGTTCACCACCGAGGTGGCGGCCGGCGCGCGGGACGGCGGGCTGGACCTGGTGCGCATCGGCGGCACGGAGACCGACGCCGACCTGCGCACCGTGCCCAGGGAGACCTCCGCCGCCTACACCACCAGCCACACCGCCGCGCTGCTCCGACTGGCCCAGCTGGCCACCGCGCTCGGCGCCGACCTCGGCGACCTCGCGGAGATCCCCAAGCTGGTCGCCGCCGCCGTGGAGAAGCCATCGGGCGTTGAGCCGCCGCGGCGGCTGATCGAGCTCATCGGCGCCGGGGTGAACCAGTGGACCGCCGCCGAGGGTGCGCTGAAGATCCGCGAAGCGGCCTACGTGGCCAGCGAGGGGCTGTCCGTGGAGCAGTTCCGGCACGGTCCTTCGGTGGCCCTGGGCGCGGCCGACCACCTGGTCTGCCTGGACGGCGGCGGGCCGATGTCCGAGCGCATCCGGGCCATCGCCGACGCCGCGCGCCGGGCCGGCACGGCGGTCACCGAGGTCATCGCCGACACCCACGGCGAGCCGCTGTCCGTGTTCCCGCTGACCGTGGCGGTGCAGCGGATCGCGCTGGACGCGGCGGTGGCGCTGGGCACCAACCCGGACTCCTTCGGCCGGGACGTGCCGGGCCGCGAGCCGTGGAACGACGTGCCCCTGTGACGGTCGGGTAGCTTGCGCCGAGAAGGTAGAACCTGTTCTACTTTCTCGGTGACCGACGCCGACGCGGTGAGCAGCGGACAGGCCTGGACGGAGTTCTGCCGGGCGCTGGAGCGGGCCGGCGAGGTGATCCTGGCCGATACCGCGCCGGACACCCCGCTGGACCGGGCGGAGGGGTTCCGCTACCTCACCCGGCTGACCAGGGAGATGCTCTACTCCTGCGTGGACAACGCCGACCCGGACCGGCCCCGGTTCCACGAGCTGGACCTGGTCAAGATCGGCGCGGACAACCCGGACAACGTGTACCTGTCCGCGAACATCCGGGGCGACCGGGAGTACCGGATCACCGGCCGGCGCGGCACCATCGCCTACTTCAGCATCGGCTCGAAGGCCAACCGGTACGCCAAGGACGGCACGATGGCGTCCACCGGGGAGCTCACCGACGCCGACCTGGTGGCCGGCCCGGACGGCACGATCGAGATCACCGCCGCCGCGACCCGGCCGGCCGGCGCGAAGAACTGGCTGCCCCTGGCGCCGGACTCCACCGGCCTGGTGGTCCGGCAGACCTACCTGGACCGGGCGGCGGAAGCCCCCGGCGAGTGGCACATCGAGCGGCTGGACCCGCCCGGCGTGGCGCCGCCGCTGGACCCGGCCGCACTGGAAACCGCGCTGCGCCGGGCCGCGCTGTCCGTGCACGGCACGGCGGCCACCTTCGCGCACTGGGCGCAGACCTTCCGGGAGCGCCCGAACGAACTGCCCGACTTCGGCCAGAACATGTTCCAACGCGCCGGCGGGGACCCGGAGATCTTCTACCTGCACGGCTACTGGGCGCTGAAGTCCGGCGAGGCCTGGGTGATCGAGACCGAGGTGCCGGACTGCCCGTACTGGAACTTCCAGCTGAACAACTGGTGGATGGAGTCGCTGGACCACGGGCGGCGGATCACGGTCAACAAGCACACCGCCCACCTGCAACCGGACGGCCGGCTGCGCATCGTCGTCGCCGCACGCGACCCGGGTGGCGCGGCGAACAACTGGATCGACACCTGCGGGCACGAGTCCGGCACCGCGCTGCTGCGCTGGCTGGGCGCCACGCACCACCCCGTACCCACCTGCAAGGTCGTCCCGCTGGAGGAGCTGGCATGAACACCGACGACCTGGTCAGAGCCGCCCAGGACAAGACCGGGCTGACCGAGTTCGGCGACGACTGGTTCCGCGAGCCGCTGAAGGTGCTGGTGGACTCGCTGAACACCGAGGCGAAGCTGTCCGAGTTCGGCGCCGAGCTGACCCGCCGCCGGCTCACCGCGCTGCTGGTGGACCGGCTGCGGCTGCGCGCCCTGCAACGCGAGCACCCGGAGATCGCCGAGGTCGAGGTGGACGTGGCCGCCGAGATCTGCGGGCTGCCCCGCACCGGGTCGACCCTGCTGCACCGGTTGCTCGCCGCCTCGCCGCGGCTGACCTCCACGCTGTCCTGGGAGACCGGCTACCCGATCCCGTTCCCCGGGGAGGGGCCGGACGCCGGCGAGCGGAAACGCCGCGCGCAGGCCCGCTCGAAGATGTTCCTGGAGCTGTCGCCGGAGTTCGCGGACATCCACACCATCGAATGGGACGGCCCCGAGGAAGACGTCATCCTGGTGGACCGCTCGTTCGTCTCGATGAGCTTCGACAGCTTCTACTGGGTGCCCGGCTACGGCGACTGGCTGCGGGCCGCCGACCAGGTGCCCGCCTATCGTGAGCTGCGCGAATGGCTCCAGGTGCTGCGCTGGCAGGACCCCTCGCGCCAGGGCCGGCGGTGGGTGCTCAAGTCGCCGCACCACCTGACCGCGGTGGACACCGTGCTGGACACCTTCCCCGACGCGGTGATCGTGATGACGCACCGCTCGCCGGTCAGCGCGGTGCCCTCGTACGCGTCGATGGTGGCCACCATGTGCGCCCAGCACAGCGAGTCGGTGGACCGGCCGGCCCTTGGCCGCTACTGGAGTGCCCGGTTCGCCACCACGCTGCGCGAGTTCGCCTCGGCGCGGCGGGAACGGCCGGAGCGGTTCTGCGACGTGCGGTTCTCCGACATGCTGGACGACCCGGCGGGGCAGGCCCGCCGGGTGCTCGGCGCGCTCGGCCTCACCCCCGATGCGGCCGACGATGCGGCGTTCACCGAGTACCTGGCGCGCAACCGGGCCGAGCGGCAGGGCGGGCACAAGCACAGCTACACGGCGGAGGACTTCGGGCTGTCCGCCGAACAGCTGGAACGGGACTTCGCGTTCTACACGGAGGTGTACCTGTGATCCTTTCCGACGAGGTGGTGGTGATCACCGGCGTCGGCGCCGGGCTGGGCGCCAAGCTGGCCACCCGGGCGGCGGCCGAGGGGGCGAAGGTGGTGATGGCCGCGCGTTCCACCGACGTGATGAACCAGGTCGCGAAGGAGGTCGCCGAGGCCGGTGGCCAGGCCATCGGCGTGCCGTGTGACGTGCGCAAACCGGAGGACGTGCAGCGCCTGGTGGAAACGGCGGTTTCCGAGTTCGGCCCGATCACCGGGCTGGTCAACTCCGCGTACGGGCACCCCGGGTTCTACGACCTGCTGGACACCCCGGACAAGGCGCTACGCCGCTCGCTGGACATCATCCTGCACGGCACGCTGGCGGTGACCAGGGAAGTCGTGCCGTCGATGAAGGCCGCCGGCCGGGGCACGGTGGTGAACGTGGGCAGCATGGCCGCCCGCAAGCCGCACCGGGGCGAGGGCGGCTACGCGGTGGCCAAGGCGGCGATGGGCGCCGCCACCCGGTACCTGGCGGTGGAGCTGGGCGAGCACGGCATCCGGGTGAACCAGGCGGTGCTCGGCTGGCTGGACGGCCCCGGCGTGCGGTTCTACCTGAAGATGACCGCCGAGCAGCGCGGGGTGACGGAGAAGGACGTGTACGACGAGATCGCGTCGCAGATCGCGCTGCGCCGGGTGCCGCCGGACGGGGACTGCGCGGGGGCGATCCTGTTCCTGCTCTCCCGGTACGCGTCCGAGGTCACCGGCGCCACGCTGGACGTCAACGGAGGGGAGTTCCTGCCGCTATGACCCACGTGATCGAGTCGGTGACCGTGGAGATCGGTGCGCCGGCGGAGCACGTCTGGCGGGTGTTGGTGGACTACCCGCGCTACCCGGAGTGGAACCCGTACACGATCCGGGTGGACACCACGCTGGCCATCGGCGACCCCATCGACCTCCACCTGCCCAACGCGGACGGCTCGCCCGGCACCTTCGTGAACCGGGAGTACCTGCGGGTGGTCGACGCGCCGACGCATCTCCGGTACGACACCGCGACGGAGATCCCCGGCCTGTTCGCGCAGCGTGACCAGTGGATCACCTCGCTCGGCCCCGACCGGTGCACGTACTACACCACGGACGCGTTCTCCGGCGAGCACGCGGACGTGGTGGTCGAGCACTCCGGCGCCTGGGTGAAGGCCGGATTCGACTCGGTGGCGCACGCACTCAAGGCGCGCGCCGAGAAACTCTGGGCCGAGCGTCCCTGAGGTCTCGTCCGCCACTCGCGCCCCAGCTGGCCTGGGTTCAAAGACAGCCCGGACGGCGCGGCCCAGGTTTCCGCCGGGCTCGGGAGGCGCCGTCGCGTCGGCGGCCGGGTGTCGCCCGTCGCGTCGGCCGGCGCCGCCGACTGGGTCCGTACATGATCAAGTAGCGCTCAGAGACGCTACTTGTCGGTAGAACGGCTCTCAGTGCTACCTGACCATGAAAGTTGGCCTGCCCGGCCCGCGAACTACGGGCGGTCTGACGCAACGGGCCGTGGCAAGCCGCGGCAGACCGTCCTGGCCGTGCCGTCCAAGCCCTCTCTGAACCGGCACCGCACACGCAGCCGAGCCTTTCGCGCTCTACTCAGCGCGCGCCTAGCCAGGGGTAGCGGGCGGTGTCCTTGCCGGCGTAGTCGGGATCCAGGTAGATGAAGCAGCGCTGGATCAGGAAGTCGCGGATCTCGAACACGTCGCACCACCGGCCGGCGCCCCACTCCGGCACGCCGGCCCGCCACGGCCCGTCCTGGTGCTCGCCGTAGCTGGTGCCCTCGGCGACGACCGTGTCCCCGCCGGAGAAGACCCAGTTGAAGCTCGAGTAGTCGTGCTTGATCGACTTGATCGTGCCGCCGACCTCGCCGAACATCTTGCCGATCTCCTCACGCCCCTCCGCGATTCCCCACTTCGGGAAGTACACCTGCGCGTCCGTGGCGAACAGCTCCAGGATCGACCCGCCGGTGCTGGTGACGCCGCCGTTGTCGAACGCCTTCAGGTACTCCACTGCCACCGACTTGCGCTGCTCGTCGGTCATCGTCTGCCTGCTGACGGCCATGTGGCCTCCTCCTTCGTCGTTGGGCCTCGTGAGTGATTTGTGTGGCTATAACCACACAAATCACTCACGGGCGCTCGCTAGAGCGCATTCGCGGTGCGGTGGGCGAAGGCGATGATCGGGCCGAGGGTGGCGCCGCCGGCCCAGTAGGCCTGCGCCGAGGCCGAGGCCACGCAGTTGCCCACCCCGAACAGGCCGGGGATCGGCTGGCCGAGGTCGTCCAGCACCCGGCCCTCGGTGTCCGTCCTCGGCCCGCCCTTGGTGTCCAGGGTGCCGCCGGTGACCAGGGCAGCGTAGTACGGACCTTGATCGGCAAGCGGCCACAGCGTCGGGTTCTCCCGGCCGGGTTCCTCGCGCACCGGGCCGTTGAAGATCAGCTGGATCGGTTTCTCGCCCCGGTGGAAGTCGGTGTCCCGGCCGGCGCGGGCCAGCTCGTTGTACCGGGCCACGGTGGCCGGCAGGTTGGCCGCGAAGTCGTCGGCCAGCTGGGCGCCGCCGGTCTTGTGGGCCACCGACGCCAGCCGCTTGCCGATCTCCCCGGCCAGCTCGTCCAGCGTCTCGCCCCGGATCACGTGCGAGTCGTCCGCGCCGGGCGGCACGATCAGCCGGCCGTACTCGTCCGACGCGCTGTGCTCCTGGCTGCGCTGGTCCCAGATCTGCACCAGCACCAGGTACGGGTACTCGCCGGCCGTGCCGTCCCACTCGAAGAACTTCTGCGCCAGCTCGTTGTAGGTGAGCTTCTCGTTCACCACCCGCCGGCCGGTCTTGTCCACGAACAGCATGGAGTCGCCGGCCACGGAGAACATGCCGACCAGGTCGGCCCGGCCGGAGCGCTCCAGCGGCACCGGGCACATCCACGCGTAGTTCATGTTGCGCAGCTGCGCGCCCAGCGCCCCGGCGATGCGCACGAAGTCGCCCTCGTTGGTGGCCGCCGCGCAGCCCCGGTAGGCCGGCACGCCGAGGAAGTTGCCGCGCAGTTCGTCGTCGTGGGTGAACCCGCCGCTGGCGAACACCACGCCCTTGCGCGCGCCGAACCGGTGGGTGACCCCGTCCGGGGTGGACGCCTCCACGCCGACCACCCGGCCGGTGTTGTCGCGTACCACGCGTTGCACCCGGTGGCCGGTACGCACCCGCACGCCGTCCCGCTCGGCGGCGGCCGAGAGCGTGCGGATCGCGTTCACCCCGCCGTCGGACATGGACTCGCACGCGTCCACCGGCACCAGCACCCGGCCGTACGGCGCCTTGTCCTCCGGGATCTCCGACCAGTAGTCGGGCACCGCCGGGCAGTGCCGGTAGGGCAGCGCGCCGCGTTCGGCCAGCAGTTCGGTGGCCTCGCTGGCGCTGTCGTGGATGGCGCCGGCCATCGCGTACTCCCACTCGGTCAGTCCCAGGGTGGGACTCGCCGGGTCGTACCGGGTGGGGCGGGACAGCCGGGCCACATAGCGCAGGAAGTCGTCGCGCTCGTCGGTCAGTCCGGACTCGCGCATCGGCCGGTTGTTCGGCACCCAGTACCAGAACGCGGCCTTCTTCGCGGTGCCGCCCAGCTCCGGCGCCTTCTCCAGGACCAGCACCTCGTTGCCCCGCCAGCGGCTGAACAGCGCGGTGGGCAGTCCGGCACCGCCACCGCCGACGACGATCACGTCGACCTCGGTCTCGAACTCTCCGGTCGCGGCCGGCTGCGCGGACCCGCGTGCGGCGATCATGTCGGTGTTGTCCATGTCAGGCTCCCGAGTACTTCATGCTCATGCCCAGGTCCACCGGCAGCGCGATGCCGGTGATGTACCGGGACTCCTCGCAGGCCAGGAACAGCACCGCGTTGGCCACGTCGTCCACGTCCAGGTACGGGACGTCCCACATGTTGATGTCGGCGAGGGCGGCGAGCGAGTCGTCGAAGGTGGGGTTCTCCAGGTCCGGGCGGTAGATCTTCGCGGTGAACGGGTTGTCGATCATCGTGGTGCGTACGTTGGTCGGGTGCACCGAGTTGACCCGGATGCGGTGGGGGGACAGCTCGTTGGCCAGCGTGCGGGCCAGCCCGAGCACGCCGTGCTTGGCCGCGTTGTAGTGCGCGATGTTGGGGATCCCGCGCAGCCCGGCGGTCGAGCTGATCAGGATCACCGATCCGCCGGGCCCACGGGAGATCAGGTGTGGCACGGCCGCCTTGGTGGCGTGCCAGACCCCGCTCAGGTTGATGTCGATCATCGTCTGCCAGTTGGCCTCGTCCAGCTCCCAGCTGGGCCGCACGTCGTTGATGATCCCGGCGTTGGCCACCAGCACGTCCAGCCCGCCCAGCTGGGCGACCGCGTCGTCCAGGCCGTCCTTGAGCGACCCGAAGTCCCGCACGTCGGCGGTGAACGACACGATCCGCCGGTCCAGCTCCTCCACCCCGCGCACCGTCTCGGCCAGGTCTTCTCGCGTGGCCGGCGGGTAGTCGACGGTGTCCACCGGGCCGGCCAGGTCGGTGGCGATGATGTCCGCCCCCTCGGCGGCCAGGCGCAGCGCGTGCGCCCGGCCCTGGCCCCTCGCCGCCCCGGTGATGAAGGCGACTCTGCCTTCCATGCGTCCCAATTGCCCTCCTCCTTCGTCGTCGGGCTCGTGAGTGGCGATGTGCGCTATGGCGCTACTTCTCGCTCACGAGGCTCGGGTGCGCCAGCACCCGAGCCAGAACTCGCAGCAGCTCGGCCGACGGGTCGTCGGGCAGCCCGGCCGAGCGCCAGGCCACGTGCGCGTCCGGCCGCACCAGCACACAGCCGTCCTCGCCCACCTCGCGGACCCGGGCCCAGTCCTCGTAGACGTCGATGTGCTCCCGGCCCGGCCCGATCACGTGGGCGTCGATCTCGATGCCCAGCTTCTCCGCGACGGCCGCCGCGGCGTCCGCCCACGATTCCCCGGCAATGCCGGTGAGCAGCGCGAACCGCCCCTTGCCGGTGAGGTCGTGGGTGCTGCGCTTGTGCCCGGCCCGGTCGGCCAGCCAGACGTGCGGCAGCCGGGCGCCGGGCCAGGTGGTCGGGTGGTAGTACAGCTCGGGGTCGCGGGTGAACCCCGGCTCCGGCGTGCCGTCGCCGACCACGGCGTCCGAGGCGTACCGGTGGCCGAGCTCCACGCCGTGCGCGTTGAACTCGTAGTCCTTCAGCTCCAGCGCCGAGCGCAGGGCCTCCCGTTTGGCCGCCGCCTCCGGGGTGTTGTCCGCCCGGGCGGCGATCCGGCGGGTCATCTCCTCCGGGTCGCTGGTGCCGGTCAGGCCCAGCGCGGCGAAGATCGGCCCGAACTCCTCGATGGACTTGTTCGCGCGCAGCACGATCTGCTTGCCGATGGGCGCGCGCTCGGCGTCGTAGGTGTCCAGCAGCGCCTCCCCGGCCTGCCCGCGCAGCACGTAGGCCAGCTTCCAGGCCAGGTTGTAGGCATCCTGGATGGACGTGTTGGAGCCCAGCCCGTTGGACGGCGGGTGCCGGTGCACCGCGTCACCCAGGCAGAACACCCGGCCGGCCCGGTACCGGGTGGCGTAGCTCTTGTTGTTGCCCCACAGCGACGTGGACCGGATGGTCACCGGGATGGTGTCGTCGCCGACCAGCTCGTGCACGATCTTGGTGGCCATCTCGTCGTCCACGTCCGGCGGCGGCTGGTTGATGTCGTAGCCCCAGACGATCAGCCACTCGTTCCACGGCCGCACCATGCGCACCAGGCCCAACCCGATGCCGCCGATGTCCGCGCCCGGCTGGAGCACCCAGTACAGCACGCTGGGCCGGTGCTCCACGTAGGCCGAGAGGTCGGCGTGGAACACGATGTTCATGCTGCCGGCGATGTCCATCTGGCCGTCGAACGGCAGCCCGATGTCCTCGGCCACCTGGGACCGGCCACCGTCCGCGCCGAGCACGTACCGGGCCCGGATGTTGAACTCCTTGTCGCTCATCCGGTCCCGGACGTGCACGGTCACGCCGTCCTCGTCCTGGGTGAGCCCGAGGTACTCGGTGTCGAACCGGATCCGGCTGCCCCGGGAGGCGGCGTGCCCGATCAGGATCGGCTCCAGCAGGGTCTGCGGGATGTCGCAGTTGGGCGACGGGCTGGCCAGCGTGTAGTCGGCCTCCCGAGCCGGGTGGGTGCCCCAGGTGCGCACCCGGCCGATCTCCTCGCCGGCCAGGCTGGTGCAGAACACCGTGTCGCCCATCAGCTTGTGCTCGGTGCCCTGGGCCAGCACGTCGTCCTCGATGCCCAGGTCGCGGAAGATCTCCACGGTGCGCTGGTTGGTGATGTGGGCGCGCGGAGTGTTCGCCGTCCACCGGTACTTGGTGATCACCAGGTGGTCGACCCCGAGGGTGGCCAGCGCCAGCGCGGCGCCGGCGCCGGCCGGGCCGCTGCCGATCACCAGCACATCGGTGTCCAGGTCGGTCATCACTTACCCTCCTCCGGCGCGAGGACGAGGTCGAACGTGAGTTGCGCCCAGCGCCCGGCGCGTTCGGTGCCGTCCGGTGCGGTGCCCCCGTCGTGCGCGGCGAAGTCCGCGATCAGGCCGTCCCGCACACCGAACACCGCGTCCTCGCCCAGGTACGGGTCGCCCTTGACGAACACGTGGGTGACCAGCGGCCGGTAACCCGGCGCGGCCACCTTGAAGTGCAGGTGCGCCGGCCGCATCGGCCCGCGTTGCCCGGCGGTCAGCAGCTCGCCGACCGGGCCGTCGTGCGGGATCGGGTACGGCGAGGGCAGCACCGACCAGAAGCGGTACTCGCCCTGTGGACCGGCGCGCAGCCATCCCCGCCCGGCGGTGCGGTCGCCGGTGTACTGCACGTCGTAGAAGCCGTCCTCGTCCGCCTCCCAGGCGTCGATCCGCGCGCCGGGCAGGGTCGTCCCGTCGGCGGATCGGACTACGCCGGAGACGTAGCAGGGCGTGCCCTTGGCGCCCTGGGCCAGGTCGCCGCCCAGCTCGATCTCCGGCGCGTCCGCCACGAAGAACGGCCCGAGCACGGTCGACTCGGTGGCCCCCTCGGTGTCCGCGTTGATCGCCACGGTGAGCATGGACAGCCCGAGCACGTCGGAGAGCAGGATGAACTCCTGCCGTCGGTCGTCGGTGATGTGCCCGACCCTGGTCAGGAAGTCGATCGCGGTGTCCCACTCGTCCTGGCTCAGCCGGACGTCGGCGGCGAAGGCGTGCAGGTGCCGGACCAGGCTCTGCATCACCTCGCGGTACCGGTCCGACTTGCTGTTGGCGAAGCTGGCCACCACCTGCTCGGTGACCGGGTACTGCTCGCTCATTTCCCGCCTCCTGCTTCCGCCCGGGTGCCCGCCCAGGCAGCGTGGATGAGGCCGCGCAGCGCGGCCAGGTCGACCGGGCGCGGATTGTCTTCTGGTACCAGTGGCGCGACCAGCTCGGCCGCCTCGAACACCTGGTCCGCGCGCAGGCCCAGGGCGCGCAGCCCGCACGGAACGCCCAGCTCGGTGTTGAGCGCCCGCAGCCGGGCCACCGGGTCGCCGCCGTTGCCGTTGTCGCCGTTGTGGCCGCCGTCGAGGGACTCGGCGATCGCCGCCGCGGCCTCCGGCGCACACGGCGCGTTGAACGCCAGCACGTGCGGCAGCACCACCGCATGGGTGAGCGCGTGCGGCAGGTCGTACGCCCCGCCGAGCACGTGGCAGATCTTGTGGTGCAGCCCGGACCCGGCCACCGCGAACGCCGATCCGGCCAGGTAGGCGCCGTAGAGCAGGCCTTCGCGGGCGTCCGGGTCGTGGCGCACCCGGGGCAGCGCCTCGGCCAGCGCGCGGATGCCTTCCCGCGCGGCCAGCGTGGAGACCGGGTTGCGGTCCGGCGCCCAGAACGCCTCCACACAGTGCGCCATGGCGTTCAGCCCGCTGGCGGTCGAGGTTCTGGCCGGCAGCCCGACGGTCAGCTCGGGGTCGTAGATGACGGTGGCCGGCAGGACCCGGGGGTCGGTGCCGGTGGTCTTCCGGTTGTTCTCGGTCAGCCCCCAGACCGAGGTCATCTCCGAGCCGGCGTAGGTGGTCGGCACGGCCAGGATCGCCAGGCCGGTGGTGAGCGCGATCGCCTTGGCGGTGCCCACCGCCGAGCCGCCGCCGACGGCCAGCAGGGCGTCCGCCTCGACCGAGGCGGCGAGCGCGCGGGCCGCCTCGGCCACCCGCAGCGGCACGTGCGGACGGACCCCGGCGAACACCGTGACCACCCGCTCGCCCAGCGGGTCGGCCAGCGCGCGGGCCGTCTCCTCGGCCGAACCGCCGGTCACCAGCAGCACCCGCTTGGCGGCGAGGCGGTCCAACTCGCCGGCCAGCTCGCGGCGGGCGGCGCCCGCGCCGAACACCACCCGGCCGGGTAGCGCCTGGTACTGGAACTCGAGCACGGGGTCCTCCGACGGCTGTGTCGGCCTTCACACTCGTTGCCGGCCTGGCATATGTCCAATACTTGTTTCGACTACCAGCCATACTCTTGACCATGGATCTGCGACAGCTCCGCTACTTCGTGGTGGTCGCCGAGGAGCGCTCGGTGACCCGGGCGGCCGCCCGGCTGCACCTCACGCAGCCGCCGCTGTCCGCCCAGCTCGCCCGGTTGGAGCACGAGCTCGGGGTGACCCTGCTGGTCCGGCACCGGCGCGGGGTGGACCTCACCGAGGCCGGCACCCACCTGCTGGAACACGCCCGCCGGCTGCTGGCCGGGATGGACGCGGCGACCGACTCGGTGCGCCGGCTGGGCGAGGGCCGGGTGGGCCGGCTGACCGTGGCGTTCGTGTCCGCCACCGCCGGCGCGGTGCTCGCCCCGCTGCTGCGCCGCTACCACGCCGACCGGCCCGACGTGGCGATCCACTTCCTGGAGGACCGGGCGGACGGCGTGGTCGAGCACGTGCGGGCGCGGCGGGCCGACCTGGGCATGGTGTACCTGCCGCCACCCGGGGTGGGCGCGGGGCACGGCGCCGACCTGGACGTGGCGGTGGTGCACCGCGAACCACTGGCCGCCGTCCTGCCCGCCGCACTGGCCTCCTCGGTCGGCGACCTGGTGGACCTGGCCGCACTGGCCGACCAGGTGTTCCTCAGCCCGGCCCCGGCCACCTGGGGCGGACTGCGCCCGCACCTGCTGAACGCCTGCCGGCTGTCCGGGTTCGAGCCGTCGGTGCAGTCGGTGGAGCTGGTGTCCACGGTGGTCGCGCTGGTCGCCGCCGGCCTCGGCGTCTCGGTGCTGCCGGCGTCGGTGACCGGGGTGGCCTCGGCCGAGGTCGTGGTGCGCCCGCTCTCCCGGCACGTCCCGGTGGTCGAAACCGCGGTCCTCCGCCGCCGCGCCGACCGCCCCTCACCCCAGGTCCAACAGTTCCTCCGCCTGGCCCTGGCCACCCCCGAACCCGACGTCCTGGGCCCCGCCCACGCCCGCCCCCGCTAACCCACCCATATCGCGGGTTTGCCCAGTGCATATCGCGGGTTTGCCCAGTGCGTGTCGCGGGTTTCACCCAGGCGGAATCCGCGACATGCGCTGGTGAAGACCGCGACATGAGGTGCGTGGGGTAGCGATATGGGGTTAGGGGAGGGCGGCGCGGATGAGTTCTACCGGGTGGTGGGCGCGGCGGGTGGTGCCGTGATCGATCTGTTGCCGGCAGGAGACGCCGGTGGCGGCGACCAGGGTGTCCGGAGGTTCGGCGCGCACGGCGGGGAACAGGCGGTTCTCGCCGATCCGCATCGAGGTCTCGTAGTGCTCGGCCTCGAAGCCGAACGAGCCGGCCATGCCGCAGCAGCCGGCGTCCAGCTCGACCACCTCGGCGCCCGGGATGCGGCGCAGCAGCGCCACCGTGGCCGCCGTGCCGACCTCGGCCTTCTGGTGGCAGTGCCCGTGGAACAGGATCCGCGCGCCGGCCGGCCAGGCGTCCTCGCGCAACCGCAGCGATCCGTCGTCGATCGCCTCCACCAGCAGCTCCTCCACCAGGACCGCCCGTCCGGCCACCTCAGCGACTCCCGGGTGGTCGGCGCCGAGCAGCGCGCGGTGTTCGTCGCGCAGGGTGAGCAGGCAGGACGGCTCCGCGCCGACGATCGGTCCCTGGGTGCGGCGCAGGGCTTCGACCAGTCCGGTGGCCTGCTTGCGCGCCTTGTCCAGCAGGCCCTTGGAGAACGCGGCTCGCCCGCAGCAGCCGGTGTCGGCCAGGTTCACCCGCCAGCCGGCCCGCTCCAGCAGCTCGATCGCGGCTATGCCCACCGCCGGCTCGGTGTAGGAGGTGAAGGAGTCGGCCAGCCAGGTGAGTGTGCCGCGCGGGGCGGGCGGTTCGGTGGGCCGGGAGCGCCGGCTCGGTGTGCTGGAAACGCCGACTCGCGCTGATGGAAGTGCCGACTCGCCGGGTTGGGGGCGGGTGTGGTGCCAGCGGGGGAGCGTCCGCCGGGTGAACGTGGGGAGGGGGCGGTCCGGGGCCAGGCCCAGGAGGCGGCGGGCCGCCGGCAGGCGGGCCGGGAGGTTGGCCAGGGTGGGGACGGCCGAGCCCCAGCGGTTGAGGGTGCGGATGGCGGCGAAGAGGCGGGAGCGTAGGGGGACGCCCCGGGTTTGGTGGGTCTGGTGGAGGGTTTCGGCTTTGAGGGTGGCCATGTCCACGGACAGGGGGCATTCGCTCTTGCAGGCCTTGCACATCAGGCACAGATCCAGGACCTCGTGCAGGCGTTCGTCGGCCAGCCCGGCCAGCGGGTCTGGCGAGGAGAGGGCCTTGACCAGGGCGTTGGCCCGGCCTCGGGTGGAATCCTGTTCGCGCAGGGTGGCCTGGTAGGACGGGCACATCACGCCGGCGTCGGTCTTGCGGCAGAGGCCGATGTTCATGCACCGGTCGGCCGCGCCCCGCATGCCGTCGGAGCCTCCGGCCAGCACGGTCAGGTCCAGCGCGGTGGGCAGTGGTTTCGCCTCCCGCAACAGCGCGTCCCGCAGGTTCTCGGTCATCGCCGGCGCGTCCACGATCTTGCCCGGGTTCATCAGGTTGTCCGGGTCGAAGATCCGTTTGACCTGCCGCATCGCCTCGTACAAGCGGTCGCCGAACAGCCGCCGGTTGAACTCGCTGCGGGCCAGCCCGTCGCCGTGCTCGGAGGAGTTGGCGCCGCCGAACTCCACCACCAGGTCCCGGATCTCCTCCGCCACCGACCGCATCCGGGCCACCTCGTCCGGCCGAGAAAGGTCCACGAACGGCCGGATGTGCAGGCAGCCGACCGAGCAGTGGCCGTAGAACCCGGCGCGCATGCCGTGCCGGTCCAGCACCTCGGCGAACCGCGCGGTGTACTCGGCCAGCCGGGCCGGCGGCACGGCGGTGTCCTCCACGAAGGCCAGCGGCCGGTTGCTGCCGGTGCTCGCCGCCATCAGCAGGCCCAGCCCTGACTTGCGCACCTTCAGCAGCGCCGACTGCTGGGTCGGGGTCTCCGCGCGCAGGGTGTGGTACCCGTGCCCGTGCTCGGCCCACAGCTCGGTGAGCTCGTCCAGCTGGCGCAGCAGCGCGGACCGGTCGTCGCCGCTGAACGAGACGAACAGCAGGGCGTCCGGGTCGTCGTGCAGGATCTCGCCCAGCGCGGCGTACTCGATCTTCTGCCGGGACAGGTCCAGGATGGTCCGGTCCATCAGCTCGACGGCGGCCGGGTCGCAGGCCAGCGCGTCCCCGGTGGCGGAGATCGCCGCCTGGGTGGAGCGGAAGTGCCCCACCGCGATCACCGTGTGCGGCGGCTTGGGCACCAGGCCGACGGTCGCCTCGGTGACCACGACCAGCGTGCCTTCCGCGCCGACCACGAACTTGGCCAGGTCGAACGGCGTGTCCGGCCGAGCGAGCCGGTCCAGGCGGTAACCCCCGGCGCGCCGCCAGAAGCCGGGGAAGTCGGTGTCGATCACTTCGGCGTGCGCGGCCACCAGCGCGGGCAGCTCGCGGTAGATCATCGCCTCGCGGGTGGAACCGGCGGCCCGCGCCGCCACTTCGGCCGGAGACACCGGGCCGAACCGCGCGCGGGTGGCGTCCGAGAGCACCACGTCCAGCGCCTGAACGTGGTCGATGGTCATGCCGTAGCGCACCGAACCGCTGCCGGCCGAGTTGTTGCCGATCATCCCGCCCAGCGTGGCCCGGTTGGAGGTGGAGGTGTCGGGGCCGAACATCAGGCTGTACCGAGCGGCCGCTCGGTTCAGCTGGTCCTGCACCACGCCGGGCTGCACCCGCGCGGTCCGGGTCTCCGGGTCCAGGTCGACGATCTCGGCCATGTGGCGGGAGAAGTCCAGCACCAGCGCGTCGCCCACCGTCTGCCCGGCCAGGCTGGTGCCGGCGCCCCGGGGGAGCACCGGGACGCCGTGCTCGGCGGCCAGCGTGACGGCGGCGACCACGTCGTCGGCGTCCCTCGGCGCGACCACGCCGCGCGGGGTGATCGAGTACATGCTGGCGTCGCGGGCGTAGAGGTGGCGGGTGTACTCGTCGAAGGCCACCTCACCGGCCAGTTCGCGGGCCAGCGCCGTCTGCAAGGAGGTCACTTCAGCAGCTCCAGCGCGGCTTCCACCCCGCCCGGCTTGATCGGCACCCCGGCCAGCTGCAGGCCCATCTGCACCCCGGCCAGCGTGCCGGCCAGGCTCAGGTCGTTGAAGTGGCCGAGGTGCCCGATGCGGAACACCTTGCCGGCCAGCCGGCCCAGCCCGGTGCCCAGCGACATGTCGAACCGGTCCAGGATCACCCGGCGCACCGCGTCCGCGTCCTGCCCCTCGGGCAGCAGCACGGCGGTGAGCGAACCGGAGTGCTCCCGCTCGTCGGCGCAGAGCACCTCCAGCCCCCACGACCGAACGGCGGCCCGGGTGGCCGCCGCGTGCCGCTGGTGGCGGGCGAACACCGCCGACAGGCCCTCCTCGGCCAGCATGGCCAGCGCCTCGCGCAGCCCGTAGAGCAGGTTGGTGGCCGGCGTGTAGGGGTAGTAGCCGCCTCCGTTGGCGGCCAGGATCGGGGTCCAGTCCCAGTAGGCCCGGGGCAGGCCGGCGGTCTCCCGGTGCGCGTGCAGCGCCTTGTCGCTGACCGCGGTGAAGCCCAGCCCCGGCGGCAGCATCAGCCCCTTCTGCGAACCGGCGACGGTGACGTCGACGCCCCACTCGTCGTGCCGGTAGTCGATGGAGGCCAGCGAGGAGATGGTGTCCACCAGGAGCAGCGCCGGGTGCGCGGCCGAATCCAGAGCGGCGCGCAACTCGGGGATGCGGCTGGTCACGCCGGTGGAGGTCTCGTTGTGCACCACGCAGACCGCCTTGATCGCGTGGCCGGTGTCGGCGCGCAGGCGTTCGGAGATGGCGGCCGGGTCGGCGCCGTGCCGCCAGTCGCCGGGGATCATGTCCACGTCCAGGCCCAGCCGGCCGGCCAGCTCGGTCCACAGCGTGGCGAAGTGGCCGGTCTCGCTGGCCAGCACCCGGTCACCCGGGGACAGCGTGTTGACCAGCGCCGCCTCCCACGCCCCGGTGCCGGATGACGGGTAGACCACCACCGGACGGGTGGTGCCGAACACCGGTCCCAACGCGGGCAGCAGCTCGCGGACCAGTTCGGCGAACTCCGGCCCTCGATGGTCGATGGTGGGTGCGGCCATCGCCCGCAGCACCCGGTCGGGCACGTTGGTCGGGCCGGGAATCTGTAGGAAGTGTCGCCCGCCGGTAGCCGCCACAAGTCCTCCTTGACCGGAGAGGGGATTTCAGTAGCATACTACTCACATGAAAGTCAGATTCCGCAATACGGAAATTTACTGCTGAAGCGCACCCCCGCCAACGTCCGCCGGGAGGAAGTCGCCGTGTCCGTCCATGTGATCGCGATCCTGCTACTGGTCGCCGCTTTCGCCCTAGCCACCCTGCTACCGATCAACCTCGGCGCGATCTGCCTGGTCGCCGCCTTCGTCGTCGGCTCGTTCGTGCTGGACGGCGCCCCGGACGACATCGCCGACAAGATATTCGCGGAGTTCCCCGGCAGCCTGTTCGTGGTGCTGGTCGGCGTCACGTTCCTGTTCGCCATCGCCAGGGCGAACGGCACGGTGGACTGGCTGGTGCACGTCGCGGTGCGCGGCGTGCGCGGGCGGATCGCACTCATCCCGTGGATCATGTTCGCCATCACCGGGGTGCTGACCTCGGTGGGCGCGGTGGTCCCGGCGGCGGTGGCGATCATCGCGCCGGTGGCGCTGAGCTTCGCGCTGCGGCACCGGATCAACCCGGTCCTGATGGGTCTTTCGGTGATCAACGGTGCCAGCGCCGGCGGGTTCTCCCCGCTGTCCATCTTCGGCGTGATCACCAACGGCGTGGTGGCCAAGAGCGGCCTGCCGGGCAGCCCGCTCACCCTGTTCCTGGGCAGCCTGATCTTCAACGTGCTGCTCAACGGCGTGGTGTTCTTCCTGTTCGGCGGGCGGGAGCTGCTCGGCCGCCAGGCCACTCCGGAACCCGCCGCGGTGGGAGCGGCGGAGGACGGGGTCGCGCCGGGCGGCGGGCCGGGCAGTGCGCGGCCGCAGACCACCGGGGCCACCGGGGCGTCCTTCGACGACGCGGCTGGAGACGTCGGCACGCTCAACCTGAACCGGGCGCTCACCCTGTTGGTGCTGGCCGCGCTGGCGGTCGGCGCGCTGGCCTTCGGCCTGGACATCGGGCTGCTGGCGATCACCGCCGCCGTGGTGCTGTCCCTGCTCGCGCCCCAGACCTACAAGGGCGCGGTGGCCCAGGTGGCCTGGCCGACCGTGCTGCTGGTCTGCGGCATCGTCACCTACGTCAACCTGATGCAGGAGATCGGCACCATCAAGTTCCTCGGCCAGCAGGTGGCGCTGATCGGCGTCCCGCTGCTGGCCGCGCTGGTGATCTGCTACATCGGCGGGGCGGTGTCCGCGTTCGCGTCCACCACCGGCATCCTCGGCGCGCTGATCCCGCTGGCCGTGCCGTTCCTGATGGCCGGCCACATCGGCGCGGTCGGCCTGATCACCGCGCTGGCCATCTCCGCCTCCGTCGTGGACTCCAGCCCGTTCTCCACCTCCGGCGCGCTGGTCGTGGCGTCCTCGCCGGAGGAGAAGCGCGACTACGTCTACCGCCGGCTGATGGCCTGGGGCTTCTCCATGGTCGCGGTCGGCCCGGTGATCACCTGGCTGGTCTTCGTGGTCCCCGGCTGGTTGTGAGGCCCGCCGGGGAGTGGCGGCGTCTCAGCGGCATCCGCGTCTCGTTGACGGTTGTGCGCGGTGCCGGTTCAAGAGATCGCTTGGACGGCGCCGGTTGGGTGGTCTTCCGCGGCTCGGGTGCCGCCGGTGGCGTTCGGTTCGCGCCCCGGGCCGCGCTCGGTTGCGCAGCGTGGCAGGGATAGCGCCACGGGACGCCTGCCCGACCGTCACCGTGCGTGGCCGAAGCGCGGGGTACTGCGCCGGTCAGAGGGTGCGGGCGATGAGTTCTTTCATGATCTCGTTGGTGCCGCCGTAGATCTGCTGGACCCGGGCGGCCGCGTACATGCGGGCGATGGGGTACTCGAGCATGTAGCCGTAGCCGCCGAAGATCTGCAGGCAGCGGCTGGTGATCTCCACCTGCTTGTCGGTGGCCAGGTACTTGGCCATCGAGGCGGTGGCCGCGTCCAGCTCGCCCCGAACGTGCGCGCCGATGCAGTGGTCGACGAACGTGCGCAGCGCGAACGCCTCGGTGCGGCACTCGGCCAGCACGAACCGGGTGTTCTGGAAGCCGAGCAGGTTCTCCCCGAACGCGGTGCGCTCCTTGGCGTAGGCGACCGCGAGGTCCACCGCGTGCTCGGCCGAGGCCACCGCGCCGACCGCGATGGCCAGCCGCTCCTGCGGCAACTGGGTCATGAGCTGCGCGAAGCCCTGGCCCTCCCGGTCGCCGAGCAGGTTGGCCACCGGCACCCGCATGTCGGTGAACGCCAGCTCGCGGGTGTCCATGCCCTTGCCGCCGATCTTCCGCAGCACCCGGCCGCGCTGGAATCCGGGCAGGTCGCGGGTCTCCGCGACGAGCAGCGAGATCCCCTTGCCACCGGGGGCGTCCCCGGTGCGCGCGACGATGATCAGCAGGTCGCAGTGGGTGCCGTTGGTGATGAACGTCTTGGACCCGTTGACCACGTAGTCCTCGCCGTCGCGGCGGGCGGTGGTGCGGATGCTCTGCAGGTCGCTGCCGGTGCCCGGTTCGGTCATCGCGATGGCGCCGACGTACTCGCCGCTGGCCAGCTTGGGCAGCCAGCGCCGCTTCTGCTCCTGGTCGGCGTAGGCGTTGACGTAGTGGGCGACGATCGTGCTGTGCACCGGGTAGGCCCAGCAGTCGTCGGCGATGCGGGCCTGCTCCTCCAGGACCACCGCCTCGTGCGCGAAGCTGCCGCCCCCGCCGCCGTACTCCTCGGGGCAGCTGATGCACAGCAGGCCCAGCTCACCGGCCCGGTTCCAGAACTCCCGGTCGACCGCGCCCTGCTCGGCCCAGCGCTCGTGGTGCGGAGCGGACTCCTTGGCCAGGAAGGTGCGCGTGAGGTCGCGCAGCTGGTCGAGCTCCTCGGTCAGCCAGGGGGATCGGTAGCTCATGCTCAGCGGACCTTCTCGTAGAGCGTGACCACGGCGGCACCGCCGAGGCCGATGTTGTGCTGCAACGCGACGTTGATGTCCTCGACCTGGCGCGGGCCGGCCTCCCCGCGCAGCTGCCAGACCAGCTCCGCGCACTGCGCCAGCCCGGTCGCGCCGAGTGGGTGGCCCTTGGAGAGCAGCCCGCCGGACGGGTTGGTCACCACCCGGCCGCCGTAGGTGTTGTCCCCGTCGGTGATGAACTTCTCCGAGGTGCCCTCGGGCGTCAGCTCCAACGCCTCGTAGCAGAGCAGCTCGTTCACGGTGAAGCAGTCGTGCAGCTCCACCACGCGGATGTCCTCCGGGGACACCCCGGCCGACTCGTAGACGCGACGGGCGGCGGCCCTGGTCATCTCGTAGCCGACCAGGTTGATCAGGTCGCCGTCGAAGCTTTCCGGGGTGTCGGTGGTCAGCTCCTGCGCGGCGATCGCCACGTCGGCGCGCAGGCCGTGCTTGCGGGCGAACTCCTCGCTCACCACCACCGCGGCCGCCGAGCCGCAGGTCGGCGGGCAGCACTGCAGGCGGGTCAGCGGCCCGTAGATGCGCGGCGAGTCGAGCACGTCCTCCACGGTCACCGGGTCGGTGAACACCGCGTACGGGTTGTTCGCGGCATGCTTGCGGGCCTTGACCGCGATCTGGGCGAACACCTTCGGGTCCATCCCGTGGCGCTCGCAGTAGGCCGCGCCGGCCCCGCCGAAGTAGCGCGGCGCCATCGGCACGGCGCCGGCGTCTCCGTCGGCCGCCGTGGACACCTCTTCGAAGCGGGTGAACGCGCTCGGCCGGTCCTCCCAGTGCGCCCTGAGGGCGCCGCGCTGCATCTGCTCGAACCCGAACGCCAGCGCGCAGTCCACCGCCCCCGACGCCACCGCCTGCCGGGCCAGGTACAGCGCCGAGGAGCCGGTGGAGCAGTTGTTGTTCACGTTGATCACCGGCACACCGGTCATGCCGACCCGGTAGAGCCCGTTCTGGCCGCAGGTCGAGTCGCCGTACACGTAGCCGGCGTAGGCCTGCCGCACCTGGTCGAGCGTGATCCCGGCGTCCCCCAGTGCCGCCCGGACCGCGCCCTCGGCCAGCACGTCGTAGGTCTCGCTCCTGCTCGGCGTGGCGAACGGCACCATGCCGACGCCCGCGACCACCGCTCGTTGGCTCATGCTGACCAACTGTACGAATGACTATCCATCTGGTCAATACACTGGGTGCGCGAGTAGGGTTACGGCATGGTCAGCGACACCACGAGCCGCTGGGCGGTGGATGGTGACCTCACCGCCAAGGCGCGCATCCGCAACGCCGCCTTCGCCCTGCACGCCGCCCAGGGCGACGCCAACACGACCCTGCGCGAGGTGGCCCAGGCCGCCGGGGTGACGCACGGCCTGGTGGTGCACCACTTCAGCAACAAGGACGGCCTGCGCCGCGCGGTCCAGCAGCACATGCTGGAGCTGCTGCGCCAGGCGCTGGACGACGTGCCGAAGGAGGGCGGCGCGGCCGAGATCGGCCGGGCCCGGGACGCCAGCGTGGCGCGGATGTACGCCGCGCACCCCTCGTACCTGCCCTACCTGCGCCGGGCACTGGTCGACCCGGCCCAGCTGGACACCGAGCTGCTCGACCTGCTGGCCGACTTCACCCTCGCCCAGGTCCGCGACCTGCGGGGCGCCGGCGTGGCCACCAGCGAGGCCCCCGAGCAGGTCCAGGCGCTGGCCATCGTCCTGCGCGAGCTGGGACCCCGCCTGCTCGAACCGATCGTCGGGCGCCTGTGGACCCACCTGACCGGTTCCACCGGTCCCGCGCCCGAGGTGGAGATCAGGCTCCGCGGCGGCTGAACCGGCTCGCGGTTGCGGTCCACCCGTCCTTAGGACATCGTCTCTGCGTGCTCACGGCAGCGGCCATCACCTTCGCGGTCGTCTTTCTCGCCGAGCTGGTCGACACCAGCGGTCTGGTGACGCTGGTTCTCAGCACCCGCTTCCCGGCCCGTTGGGTGCTGATCGGCGTCTTCGCCGGCATGGCCGTGCACGTGGTCGTCGCGGTCGCGGCCGGGAGCCTGGTCGCGCTGCTGCCCACCCGGCCGTTGGAAGCGATCCTCGCGGTGGTCTTCCTGGTCGGCGCGGTGCTGCTGCTGCGCGGGGACGACGATGACGACGAGCCGGACATCGGGGACACGCCGGCCACGATCTGGAGCGTGGTGGCGACCAGCTTCGGGGTCACCGTGCTCTCCGAGTTCGCCGACCCGACGCAGATCATCACCGCCACCATGGCCGCGCGCTACGAAAGCCCGCTCGCCGTCGGCATCGGTGCCCTGCTCGCGCTGTGGGCGGTCTCCGCGATCGCGGTGTTCGGGGGCAACCGCGTGGCCCGGGTGGTGCCGGTGCGCTGGATCACTCGGGCGACGGCGGCCATCCTGGTCGTCCTCGCCGTGCTCAGCGCGGTCGACGCCATCCGGGGCTGACCGCGCTCAGCGCACCACGGCCCGGTCCTCGCTGAGCGACACCCGGGGCGCTATCGCCCCGGAGAACGCCGTGATCAGGGCGATCCCGATGAGCAGGACCGCCGCCGACCAGGACTGGCCACCGCTGGCGGCCAGAAGCACGGTGGCCAGCAGCGGCACGAAACCGCTCACGACGCCGGCCGAGTTGGAGGACAGCGCGATGCCGCTGTAGCGCAGCTTGGCCGGGAACAGCTCGGCGAGCAGCGCCCCGGAAACCGCGTACGGGATCGACAGGCAGGCCACCGCGGCGGTCACGCCGAGCACCAGCAGGGCCGAGTTCTTGGTGTCGATCAGCCAGAACGCCGGGAACGCGACGAGCGCCGAGGCCAGCCCGCCGACCAGCGTGACCCTGGCCGCGCCGACCCGCTCGGCCACCCGGCCGAAGATCACCAGGATGAGGATCTCCACGGCCGCCGCGACCAGCGTCGCGTTCAGCGCCAGGGTCTGGGGCAGCTTGAGCGTGTTCTTCACGTAGGAGATCACGAACGCGGTGCACAGGTAGAAGCCGCCGATGCCCAGGAACGCCGCGCCCGCACCGACCAGCAGCTGCAGCCAGGCCTTGGTGACGACCTCGCGGACCGGCGCGCTGGCCAGCTCGTCCTCCTCGAGCAGCCGCTCGAACAACGGCGACTCCTCGACCCGGCGGCGCAGCCAGAGCGCGATGTAGAGCAGCGGGAACGCGGCCAGGAACGGCAGCCGCCAACCCCACGAGTCGAAGCTCTCCTTGGGCAGGTAGCCGACCGCGAGGAACGCCCCGGAGGAGAGCAGGGTGCCGATCGGCGAACCGATCTGCGGCATGGCCGCGTACCGGCCCCGCCGCTCGATCGGCGCGTGCTCCACGGCGAGGGTCACCGCGCCGCCCCACTCGCCGCCCACCGCGATGCCCTGCAACAGCCGCAGCAGGGTGAGCAGGATCGGCGCCGCCACCCCGATGGAGAAGTAGCTGGGCAGCAGGCCGATCAACCCGGTGACCAGGCCGATCATCGTCACCGTGATGATCAGGCAGCGGCGCCGGCCGATCCGGTCGCCCAGGTGGCCGAAGATCACCGCGCCGAGCGGCCGGGCGGCGAACCCGACCGCGAACGTGGCGAACGCGGCGGCGGTGGCCACCACGATGTCCTTGCTGGTGAAGAACTGGGTGTTGAACACCAGCGAGACGGCAGCACTGAAGAGGAAGAAGTCGTACCACTCCAGTGCGGTGCCGACGAATGCGCCGAACGCGACCTTGCGGGCGTCGGCATCGGTGACGGTGACGGACTCGTTCGTGGTCATAGCTCGCTCCCGTGGGTGCGCTGCCCGCCGAGGTAGGTGGCGAGCACGTCGATGGCGCCGATGCGGTCGGGCGGTACGGCGGTGGGGTCATCACCGAGCAGGACGAAGTCGGCCAGCTTGCCCGGGGTGAGGCTTCCGCGCACCCCTTCCTCGCCGGCGATCCAGGCCGCGTCCAGGGTGTACGCGCGCAGCGCGGTGGCCGCGTCCACCCGTTCGTCCGGGCCGAGCACCGCCCCGCTCGACGTGCGGCGGAGCACCATGGACTGCATGCCGAGCAGGGGCGCCCCGGCGGCCACCGGGCGGTCCGAGCTGCCCGGCACCCGCAGCCCGGCGCGCAGGAAGCTGGCGTGCCGGTAGAGCTGATCCGCCCGGGACGGGCCGACCGCCTCGGCCATGGTGTCGCCGATCTCGTACAGGAACCGGGCCTGCGGCACGGGCGTCACGCCCAGCGCGGCCATCCGGGCGATCTGGTCCGGCGAGGTGACCGCCGCGTGCTCGATCCGGTGCCGTTTGTCGGGCCCGGGGTGCGCCCGGTGGGCCTGGTCGAAGATGTCCAGCGCGAGATCCACCGCCCGGTCGCCGATGGCGTGCGCGGCCACCCGCCAGCCGGTGGCGTGCGCGGCGACGATGCGTTCCCGCAGCACGTCGGCGTCGTCCTGCAGGTAACCGTGCGAGTGCCGGTCGCAGAACGGCGCCAGCATGGCCGCCGTGCGGGCCACCAGCGAGCCGTCCAGGAAGATCTTCACCGGGCCGATCCGCACCCGGTCGTCGCCGAACCCGGTGCACACGCCCAGGTCCAGGCCGAACGGCTCCCCTTCCGTGGCATGCCCGCGCACGGGGTGCAGCGCGTCCATGGTGGGCATCAGCTGCACCCGCACGTTGAGCCCGCCCGACGCCCGCGCCCGCTGGTAGGCGGCCAGCTCCAGCGGCGAGCGGCCGACCCAGCCGGCGCCGATGCCGCACTCGGTGACGTGGGTGAGGCCCTGCGCGGCGTACACCGCCGACGCCTTGCCGATGGCCCGGGCCAGGTCCTCGGTGGGGAAGGGCACGAGCAGCGTGTTGACCAGGTTCTGCGCCTGCTCCTCCAGGGTGCCGGTGGGGTCGCCGGTCTCGTCCCGGACGACCACGCCGCCCTTCGGCACCTCGGCCGAGCCGTTCAGGACGCCCAGCCGGTCGAGGACCGGGGAGTTCACCGTGGTGACGTGCCCGGAGCGGTGCTTGAGCACCACCGGGCGGCCCCCGGCGGCCCGGTCCAGCTGGGTCCGGTGCGGGTGGCCGCCGATCGCGGAGTGGTCGTAGCCGGCGCCGATCACGAACTCGTCCGGCCCGAGCCGGGCCGCGCGCTCGGCCACCCGGGCGTACAGCGTGTCCAGGTCGGAAAGCCCGGTCAGGTCCACCTCGTCCAGGCTCTGCCCGTACCAGGCCATGTGGTTATGGGCGTCGCCGAACCCGGGCACCAGGGTGGCGCCCTGGGCGTCGATCTCCCGTTCCCCGTGCAGGCGGTCGGGGTCCAGGGCGAACACCCGGCCGTGGTGCACGGCCAGGGTGTGGGCGCGCGGGTGCGCGTCGTCCATGGTGTGCACAGCCGCGTTACGGATGACGAGATCGACTTTCATCCCGGACCTCCCGACTGCTGAAGTGACTGAATCAACGTGCTCAAGTGACTGAATCAACGTGCTCAAGTGACTGAATCGGCGTGGTGGTTACCCCAGGTGGTGGAGGCGGGTGAGGGGGAGATTGTGGGCGTGGTGGAGGGGGATCTCCTGGCCGTCCACGCGGACCGGGGTCGGCTCGCCGGCCAGCTCGACGTGGGGTGTGGCGGTGTTGTGCAGCATGTCCGCGCAGGTCAGGCCGCGGGCGTCGGCGATGGGTGAGTAGTTGCGGCCGGCCGGGAGGCCGGCGCGCTCGGCGTGGGCCGAGACGAACACGTGGGACAGCCGGGCCGGGGCACCGCCCAGCCCGCCGTAGAACGGCAGCATCCGGCGCGGCTGGGTGAGCCGGGTGGAGCCGGACCCCGAGCCGGCGTTGCCCCAGGCCACGAAGCCGGACTTGATCACCAGCTCGGGCTGCGCCCCGAACCAGGCCGGTTGCCAGAGCACGATGTCGGCCAGCTTGCCCGGTGTTATGGAGCCGACGTGGGACGCCAGGCCGTGGGCCACCGCCGGGTTGTGGGTGAGCTTGGCCAGGTAGCGCAGCACGCGGGCGTTGTTGGCGAAGTCCGGGCCGACCTCGCCGGCCAGTCCGGCCTGCACGTGCGCCAGCTGCCAGGCGCGGCGGGCGGTCTCGGCCATCCGGCCCATGCCCAGTGAGTCGGAGTTGATGATGCTGATCGCGCCCTGGTCGTGCAGCCGGTTCTCCGCCGAGATGGCGTGCTCGCGGATCCGGCTGGCCGCGATGCCCGCGTCGCTGGGCACGTGGGCGTGCCCCCGGTGCACGGTGAGGGTCATCGGGTGCAGCTCGGCGATGGTGGCGGGGGTGAGCGGCAGCGTCGGGGTGGTCGAGCTGGTGAGCACGTTCGGCCGGGAGACGATGCCGAGCAGGTCGGGGTGCCCGCCGCCGCCCTCCACGTGGTACGCGTGCACCGTCCGCCCGCCCACCGCGTCCAGGGTGTCGGCCAGGTAGCCGGACTCGTTCAGCGTGTCGGTGTGCAGCGCCACCGGCAGGTCGGCCTGCTCGGCGACGGCCAAGCAGGTGTCGATCACCGGCGGGGTGGCGCCCCAGTCCTCGTGGATCTTGTAACCCCCGCAGCCGGCTTCCACGGCGGTCTCCAGCAGTGCGGTGGACGTGGTGGAGCCCCGGGCCAGGAACGCCGCGTTGATCGGGATGTGCGCCCAGGACTCGATCAGCGTGTGCAGGTTGTACCGGGGGTTGGCGCCCACGTCCCACACCCCGCCGATGCCCATGCCGACCACCGTCGTCACCCCGGTGGAGAGCCCGGCGGCCGCCAGCTCCGCGTTGGAAAGGTGCACGTGCGAGTCCACGATGCCCGGCGTGGCGATCAGCCCCTCGCCGGTGATCATCGCGGTGTGCGCGTCCACCTCGAGCTCGACGCCCCGCTGCACGTCGGGGTTGCCGGCCCGGCCGACGCCGACCACCCGGCCGTCCTTGATGCCGATGTTGGTCTTGCGCACGCCCAGCACCGGGTCCAGCAGGAGCACGCCCAGGATGATCATGTCCAGCTTGGAGTCCCGGCCGGCGGCCGCGCTGACCAGTGCGCCGTGCCGGGCCGTCTTGCCGCAGCCGCCGAGCAGCTCCTCGCCCGGCTCGGTGTCGTCGTGCTCGACCTCCACCCACAGGTCGGTGTCGGCCAGCCGGACCCGGTCGCCGGTGGTCGGTCCGTACAGCCGGGCGTACTCGGCGCGCTTCATTCGGTCCCCAGTCTCACTACCGGGACCTGGCGCGCGCTGTCCGGCTCGATGCGCAGCGCGGTGCCGGCGGCCAGGTCCAGCCGGAACCGCGCCGGCTCGGCCAGTTCGACCGCCAGTGCCGGGTTGAGCTTGTCCAGCGGGACGTGCGAGGACACCCAGATGGGCAGGGTGCCGGTGTTGCGCAGCACCGCCGTGGCCCGTTCCCGGCCGGGGGCCAGCTCGATCTCGCCGTCATCGGTCCGCACCGCCCCGGGGCCGTCCGGGCGGGTGGTGCCGAACGGGGCGGTCACGTGCACCAGGACGCTGCCGTACGGGAACAGCGCCTCCACCTGCAACGACGGCACCGCCTCCGGCACGCCGTCGATGAGCTGCTCGGGCTTCACCAGCCGCCGGGCGCGGTCCACGATCTCGTCGTAGGGCCGGTCGTCCCAGGCCAGCTCGCAGATCTCGTCGCAGACCAGCGCGATCGCCTCCGGCGCGCCCAGCCGTGCGCCCCGGGCCAGCCGGCGCCGGGCCAGATCGGCTCCGCTGTGCAGCAGCAGGCGCTCCCGCTCGCGTGGCGTCAGGTGCATCGGCACAGCATTCGCGGGATGTGCGCCGGATTCAAGGCCGTCGGCCCACGAGATGCGCGTTATAGATTGTGCATATGCCCAGTGATAACTCGGACAGGTGGTTGGCCCTGGTCGGCCGGCTGCGCGACGACGCGGACGTGCTGGTCGCCGAGTTCACCGCCCGGGTGCGGGCGATCGGCCCGTACCGCCGGGGCGTGGTGCCCACCGAGCGCCTGGTCGCCGACGCCGACCTCACCTTCCAGTACCTGCTGCGCCGGCTGGCCGGTCGCCCGGTGCCGGACTGGCTGGACGGCATCGGGCCGGCCATCGGCCGGGACCGGGCGCGCCGGGGTGTGCCGCTGAACGACCTGCTCACCGCCGTGCGGCTGGACTTCCGGGTGCTGTGGGCGGCCCTGCGGGAGCGCGCCGCGCCGGCGGACGAGCCACTGCTGGTGGCCCGGGTGGAGAGCGTGTGGCAGGCGGTGGAGGAGTACACCACGCAGATCCAGCTGGCATACCAGGCCGAGGCGGCGCTGCTGGCCCGGGAACGGCAGGGCGAGCGGACCATGCTGGTCGCCGCGCTGCTGAGCAGCGCCGATCCGTCGCCGGAGCAGATCGCCACGGTGGCCGTCGCACTGGGCGTGGACACCCGGGACAGCCTGCTGGTCGCGGCCGCGCGCAACGACCCGGGGGAGGGCGGCCGGCGGCTGCGCCAGGCGGCGGACCGGCTGGGCGCGGACGGCCGCCCGGTGCACGTCCAGTCCACCGGACCGCACAGCGTGCTGCTGGCCCGCTGGGAGGGCGGAGTGGGTGCGCCGGTGCGGGCCGCGCTGGCCGGTGTGCCGTGCGGCGTCGGCCCGATCGCCCGGGGGTTGGCCGCGCTGCCCCGCTGCGCCCGGCTGGCCTGCGAGATCGTCGACCTGTTCGGCGACCCGGAACCGGACCCCGGCGCGGCGGCCGGCGGCGAGCCCGGACGCGACGGCCGCCCCGGACTGGACGGCCGGGTCGGGCTGGACGGCCCGGTGGAGCTGGCGGACAGCTGGGTCCCGCTGGCCGCCGCCCGGTTGGCGGATGCCCGGGGCGACCTGGTCGACTCGGTCCTCGGGGGCCTCGCCGAAATCTCCGACAGCGAGCGCGCCCGCCTACTGGAGACCGTCCGCCACTACGCCGCCCGCGGCGTAATCGGCGAGGTCGCCACCCGCATGTACTGCCACCGCAACACCGTCCTGAACCGCCTCCGCCGCTTCGCCGACCTAACCGCGCACGACCCCACGGTGCCGGCGGAGGCGGCCACCATCCTCCTGGCCCTCCGCGCCGCGTCCCAGCCGTAGGGCTGGCCGGCACCCACCGTTCGGCGCTGGCACACGTACCGCGGCTCGTGTGCCAGCGCCAGAACGTGTGTGCGAGCCGAACTCAACGACGGGTCTTGCGGCCGGTCACCTTGTTGTAGATGACCAGGACGATGATCGCGCCGATGATGGAGCCGATGAAGCCGGCGGGGTGGAAGCCGCGCAGGCCGGCGGTGAACAGGCCGAACAGGAAGCCGCCGACCACCGAGCCGACGACGCCCAGCACGATCGTGCGGAGGATGCCGATGTCGTCCTTGCCCGGCACCACCGCGCGCGCGATGAAACCGGCCACCAGACCCAGGACGATCCAACCGACAATGGTCCAGAACATGCGGTCACCACTTTCGTTCCACGTGAGGGGGAATTCCAGCCTACGCGGTGATCAGCAATGCGATGGGCGCCTCGCCGCAGCGGCGGATCATGGCGTCCGGGCGGGCCAGTGACTCCCGGCCGGAGCTCCACCAGGCCGGGATGTCCGGCTCGCGGACCAGGGAGCCGGTGGGCTGCCGGGCCGACGCGGAAACGATCACCCGGCCCTGGGCGTTGACCAGCGCGGCCCGTCCGGAGCCGGAGCCGGAGCCGGTGACCAGCGCCCGCAGTCCCGGCGCCACCACCCGCTCGAACTCGGCCACGAACACGTCCGCCCCGACCACCCCGTCGAACGACCGCCGGCCGCGCACCGGGACGGTGAAGGTGAGCGTGTACTCGTCGGTGCACAGGTAGTCCACGTACGGGCCGGTGATGTGCCGGTGCCCGGTGTCCCGGGGGACGGTGAACCAGGACTGCCGGGTGTAGTCCAGGAAGTGGTCGCTGGCCGGGTCCAGGCTGATGAACAGCTGGCTGGGCCGGCCCTCGATCGCGGTGGTCCACCACTCGAAGCCGAACTCCTGGTCGGCCAGTGCGCGCGGGGCGGCGATGAAGCCGGCGCCGACCACCAGGCCACCCAGCGTGCCGAGCACCTCGGGGCGCAGCCGGTGCAGGTCGGCGCTGGTGGCGGACTCGGCGAGCAGTTCCTCGGCGGCGCCGAGCAGTGGCTTGAGCCGGTCGAAGACGTCTTCGACGATGCCCGCCACCTGGTCGACGACATCGGTTGCGTCCATGCTGCTCACCTCGGAGAAACCAGCCTAGAGCTGGTGGTCTATTAGCGACAGGTGCAACTCGGCCAACCGGTCGACGGCGTCCAGGATGTGCCGCTCGGTGAGCCGCCGGGCCCGCTCGCCGTCGCCGGCCGCGATGGCGGCGATGATCTCGAGGTGCTCGGCGTGGGACCGGTCCGCGTGCTCCGGTGAGGCGTCCAGCGGCAGCCAGAGCAGGCCGCCCTGCTCGCCCTGCAGCGCCGCCTCCTCCTTGGTCAGCCGGGTGGACTGGCCGGCCGCGGCCACCTCCAGGTGGAAGTGCCGCTCGGCGCGGGCCGCCGCGCCCAGCCCGTGTGCCAGGCCTGGGCGGCAGGCCAGCTCCAGGCGCTCCAGGTCCTCGCCGGAGGCGCGCTCGGCGGCCAGCTTGGCGGCGGTGCCGGCCACCGCGGTGTAGTGGTCGCCGATGTCGCGCAGCTCGGCCAGGGACAGTGCGCGCACCCGGTCCCGGTAGGGCGCGGCGCCCTGCGCGAGGGGGGCGCGCACGAAACTGCCGCCGCCCCGGCCCCTCCGGGTCTCCACCAGGCCCAGCTGGCGCAGCGCGACCAGCGCCTCCCGCACGGTCACCGTGGCCACGCCGAACCGGCCGGCCAGCTCGGTCTCGCTGGGCAGCTGCTCGTCGTCGTGCAGCAGGCCGAGGGTGATCGCGTCGGCCAGCCGCCGGGTCACCGTCTCGGCCCGCCGGGTCTGGTCCAGCGGGGCGAACAGCGCGGAGCGGGCGCCGTGCGAGATCCGCTGGGTCATGCCCGGAGTCTAGCGCCATTGTCATATGACATCTGGTCTTATATGTTTAACGACCTGAGGTGTCCGGGGTCACACCGGCAGTAAGGGGTAAGGACGTGCGGGAGTTCAACCACTTCGTCGACGGCGAACACGTGGAGTCCAAGTCCGGGGAGCGGGCGGACATCGTCGACCCGGTGACCGGCCAGCCGTACGCCACCGCGCCGGTGGGCGGGCCGGAGGACGTGGACCGCGCGCTGCGCGCGGCGCGGGCGGCCTTCGTCAAGCAGAGGGAGACCACCCCGGCGGAACGCCAGCTGGCCCTGCTGCGCATCGCCGACGCGGTGGAGGCGCGGGCCGAGGAGCTGGTCCGGGTGGAGTCGGCGGACACCGGCAAGCCGCTGGCGCTCACCGCGGCCGAGGAGATGCCGATGGTGCTGGACGCGCTGCGCTTCTTCGCCGGTGCCGCCCGGGTGCTGGAGGGCCGCGCGGCCGGCGAGTACCTGGCCGGGCACACCTCGTTCGTGCGGCGCGAGCCGGTGGGGGTGTGTGCCCAGGTCACGCCGTGGAACTACCCGCTGCTCATGGCGATCTGGAAGATCGCGCCCGCGCTGGCTGCCGGGAACACCATCGTGCTCAAGCCGTCGGACACCACGCCGGCCTCCACCCTGCTGCTGGCCGAGATCTGCGCCGAGTTCCTGGCGCCGGGGGTGCTGAACGTGGTCTGCGGGGACCGGGACACCGGGCGCGCACTGGTCGCGCACGAGATCCCGGCCATGGTGTCCATCACCGGGTCGGTGCGAGCCGGCGTGGAGGTGGCCGGCGCGGCGGCGGCCGACGTGAAGCGGGTGCACCTGGAGCTGGGCGGGAAGGCACCGGTGATCGTCTTCCCGGACGCCGACCTGGGCGCGGCGGCCGAGGCGATCGCCACCGCCGGCTACTTCAACGGCGGCCAGGACTGCACGGCGGCCACCCGGGTGCTGGTCGCCGGCGGGGCGCACGAGGAGTTCGCCGCCGCGCTGGGCGAGCAGGCCCGGGCCACCCGCACCGGCCCGCCGGACGACGAGGACGTGCTCTACGGGCCGCTGAACAACGCCAACCAGCTGGCCCGGGTGAGCGGGTTCGTGGACCGGCTGCCCGACCACGCCGACCTGCTGGCCGGCGGCGCCCGGGTCGGCGACCGGGGCTACTTCTACGCGCCGACGGTGGTCGGCGGCGTGCGCCAGGACGACGAGATCATCCAGAACGAGGTGTTCGGCCCGGTGATCACCGTGCAGCGGTTCGACGCCGAGGAACAGGCCCTGGAGGCGGCGAACGGCGTGCCGTACGGCCTGGCCTCCTCGGTGTGGACCCGCGACCACGCCCGGGCGATGCGCTGCGCGGCCAAGCTGGACTTCGGCTGCGTGTGGATCAACACCCACATCCCGCTGGTGGCCGAGATGCCGCACGGCGGGTTCAAGCACTCCGGCTACGGCAAGGACCTGTCCATGTACGGCCTGGAGGACTACACCCGCGTCAAGCACGTGATGAGCGCCCACTGATGCCCAACCAGGCCACCCCGCTGCCGACCGAGGCGCCGCCCGCCACAGGAGAGCCGGCGATCCGGCTGCGCGGGCTGCGCAAGGAGTTCGGCCCGGTGCGCGCGGTGGACGGGGTGGACCTGGACATCGGCGCCGGCGAGTTCTTCGCCATGCTCGGCCCTTCCGGCTCGGGCAAGACCACGGTGCTGCGCACGATCGCCGGCTTCGAGCTGCCCACCGCCGGCACGGTCGAGCTGGCCGGCGCGGACGTCACCCACCTGCCGCCGTTCCGGCGGGACGTGAACACGGTGTTCCAGGACTACGCACTGTTCCCGCACATGACCGCGGGCCAGAACGTGGAGTACGGGCTGCGGGTGAAGCGGGTGCCCAAGGCGCGGCGCCGGGAGCGCGCGCTGGAGGCGCTGGACACCGTGCGCCTAGCCGGCTACGCGGGCCGCTCGCCGGCGCAGCTGTCCGGCGGGCAGCGGCAGCGGGTGGCGCTGGCCCGCGCGCTGGTCAACCGGCCGAAGGTGCTGCTGCTGGACGAGCCGCTCGGCGCGCTGGACCTGAAGCTGCGGCTGGACATGCAGACCGAGCTGAAGCAGATCCAGCGGGACGTGGGCATCACCTTCGTGTTCGTCACCCACGACCAGGACGAGGCGCTCACCATGAGCGACCGGATCGCGGTGTTCAACGCCGGCCGGATCGAGCAGGTCGGCACGCCCCGCGAGGTCTACGAGCGGCCGCGCAGCGCGTTCGTCGCCGGCTTCGTCGGCACCTCCAACCTGCTGTCCGGGCGGGCGGCCGAGGCGGTGCTGGGCCGGCCCGGGGTGTTCAGCATCCGGCCGGAGAAGATCCGGCTGGACGGCGATCTGGGGCGAGAGGCGCCGGACGGGGAGATCGCCGCCACCGGCACCGTGGCCAACTCGGTGTATGCCGGCGCGACGGTGCGCTACGAGGTGGCGCTGGACGCCGGCGGACAGCTGGCCGTGCTGGTGCCCAACCACACCGACCAGGGTTTCCGGGCGGCCGGCCGGGTCCGGCTGACCTGGCGCAAGGAGCACGGCTTCCGGGTGCCGGAAGCGACCTAGCGCGGAGAAGGGAAACCAGCCATGCGGAAAATCGTCGGCCTGATCGCGGCCGGGCTGTTGCTGGCCGCCTGCGGCACCTCCGGCACACCTTCCGGCGGTGCCCCGGCCTCGGGCCAGGGCTTCACCCCCCCGTCGCTGCCCGCCTTGCAACAGCTGGGCCAGCCGGAGGGCGAGGTGAACATCCTGGCCTGGCCCGGCTATGCGGAGAACGGCTCCACCGACCCCAGCGTGAACTGGGTCGGCCCGTTCGAGCGGCAGACCGGGTGCAAGGCCAACGTGAAGGTGTTCGGCACCTCGGACGAGGCGGTCAGCCTGATGAAGACCGGCCAGTACGACGTGGTGTCGGCGTCCGGGGACGCGTCGCTGCGGCTGGTCGCCGGCGGGGACGTGGAGCCGGTGAACACCGCGCTGGTGCCCAACTACGCGGACGTCTTCGACTTCCTGCGCAACCGCCCGTGGAACAGCGTGCACGGGGTGGCCTACGGCGTGCCCCACGGCTGGGGGGCCAACCTGCTCACCTGGCGCACCGACCGGGTCAACCCGGCGCCCACCTCGTGGTCGGTGATGTTCGACCCGAACTCGCCGTACAAGGGCAAGGTGTCGGCCTACGACTCGCCGATCTACATCGCCGACGCCGCCCTGTACCTGATGGTCCACCGGCCGGAACTGGGCATCAAGGACCCCTACGCGCTGGACGAGAAGCAGTTCCGGGCCTCGGTGGACCTGCTCAAGCAGCAGCGCCCGCTGGTCGGCGAGTACTGGTCGGACTACCTGAAGCAGAGCCAGGCGTTCAAGAACTCGGACGCGGTGCTCGGCACGTCCTGGCAGGTCACGGTGAACACGATGACCTCCGCCGGTGCCCCGGTGCAGGCCGCCGTGCCCTCCGAGGGGGCCACCGGCTGGTCGGACACGTGGATGGTGTCCGCCCGCTCGCCGCACAAGACCTGCGCCTACAAGTGGCTGGACTACATCATCAGCCCGGCGGCGAACGCGCAGGTCGCGGAGTACTTCGGCGAGTCGCCGTCGAACGCCAAGGCCTGTGGGGCGACCAAGGACCCCAACCACTGCGCGACCTTCCACGCCGGTGACGCCGAGTACGCCTCGAAGATCCACTACTGGACCACGCCGATCGCCCAGTGCCTGGACGGCCGCACCGACGTGAAGTGTGCCGACTACGCCGAGTGGACCAGGGCGTGGACGGAGATCAAGGGGTGACGCTCGCGGCGAGCGCCTTCCTGTACCGGCGGCCCCGGCTGCGGCTCGGCCTGCTGTTGTCCGCGCCGCTGCTCTGGCTGGGGCTGGCCTACCTGGGGGCGCTCGCCGCGCTGTTCGTCACCGCGTTCTGGTCGACCGACGGGTTCACCGGGCAGGTGGTCCGGGAGTGGTCGCTGGGCAACTTCCACACCCTGTTCACCGACGCGGTCTACCGGGCCGTCACGCTGCGCACGATGGGCATCGCGGCCCTGGTCACGGTGGTCGACGCGGTGATCGCGTTCCCCATGGCCTACGCCATGGCCCGGGTGGTGCCGCCGAGGGCGCGGCCGTGGCTGGTGATCGCCGTGCTCACCCCGCTGTGGGCGTCCTACCTGGTCAAGGCCTACGCCTGGCGGGCCATGCTGTCCGGGGAGGGGGTCCTGCACTGGCTGCTCGCTCCCCTCGGGCTGGACACCCCGGGCTACGGGCTGCCCGCGGTGGTGATCACGCTGGCCTACCTGTGGCTGCCGTACATGATCCTACCCGTCTACGCCGGCCTGGACCGGCTGCCTTCGTCCCTGCTGGACGCGGCGGCCGACCTGGGCGCCCGGCCGGCGCGGGCGTTCCGGTCGGTGATCCTGCCGCTCACCCTGCCGGCGGTGGTGGCCGGGTCGATCTTCACCTTCTCCCTGTCCCTGGGCGACTACATCACCGTGCAGATCGTCGGGGGCACCAGCCAGATGCTGGGCAACGTGGTGTTCAGCAACATCGGCGCGGCCAACAACCTGCCGTTCGCGGCCACCGTGGCCCTGGTCCCGGTGGTGATCATGTTGGCCTATCTGGCCGCCGCGCGGCGCGTCGGCGCGCTGGAGCAGCTGTGAGCCGGCCGGCGCGGTGGTTGCTGCTCGCGGCGCTGGCCGGCGGGCTGGCGGTGATCTACTTCCCGCTGTTGCTGGTGCTGCTGAACTCGTTCAACGCCGACACCACGTTCGGCTGGCCGCCTTCCGGGCTGACCCTGGACTGGTGGGCGCGCGCCGCGGGCAACGCCGGGGTGCGGGCCGCGCTGTGGACCAGCGTGCGGGCCGGCCTGGCGGCCACCGCGATCGCGCTGGTCCTGGGCACCATGGCGGCGTTCGCGCTGGCCCGGTACCGGTTCTTCGGCCGGGACGCGGTGTCCCTGCTGCTGGTGCTGCCCATTGCCCTGCCCGGCATCGTCACCGGCATCGCGCTGAACAACGCCTTCCGCACGGTGTTGGGGGTGGGCCTGGGCCTGTTCACGGCGATCGTCGCGCACGCCACGTTCTGCATCGTGGTGGTGTTCAACAACGTGCTGGCCCGGTTGCGCCGGCTGGGCACCGACCTGCGCGAGGCGTCGGAGGACCTGGGGGCTTCCGGGTGGACGACGTTCCGGCTGGTCACCTTCCCCATGCTCCGCTCGGCGCTGCTGGCCGGCGGCCTACTGGCCTTCGCCCTGTCCTTCGACGAAATCATCGTGACCACGTTCACCCTCGGCCCGGGCCTGGAGACCCTCCCCATCTGGATCCTGAACAACCTGTTCCGCCCCAACCAGGCCCCCATAGTGAACGTGGTCGCCGCGGTCCTGATCGTGATCTCCACGCTCCCCGTCTACCTGGCCCACCGCCTCTCCTCCGATTCAGTCACTTCAGCACGCTGATTCAGTCACTTCAGCAGGGTGATTCAGTCACTTCAGCAGGGTGATTCAGTCGGTTCTGGTGATGCCGTCCCAGAGGACGCCGACCACGCGGTCGGTGCGGGCCTCGTCCTTGGCGTAGGCCTGCATGGCCTGCGCGCCGACCATGAGCACCTTCAGGTCCCGGGGGCCGATGTCGGAACGCACCGCGCCGGCCCGCTGCGCGCCGTCCAGCAGCTTCGCCAGCACCGACATGAACGCCTCCTCGGCGTCCGGGTCGGCCGTGGCCACGTCGAAGCCCACCCCGGCCATGGCCTCCACCAGGCCCTGGTCGGTGGCCGACGCCTCGACCATCACGGCGAGGAAGCCGCGCAGCGCCTCGCCGGGCTCCCGCGTGGCGGTCAGCTCGTCGGCGTGATCGGTGAGCTGCCGCAGCCGGTCCACCACGATGGCCCGGAACAGCGCCTCCTTGGTGGGGAAGTGCCGGTAGAGCGTGCCGGCGCCCACCCCGGCGCGCCGGGCGATCTCGTCGATCGGCACCGCCAGGCCCTCCTCGGCGAACGTCCGGTACGCCACATCGAGCACCTTGGCCCGGTTGCGGGCCGCGTCGGCGCGCATCGGTCTGGGTTTGGCCTGGCTCAAACAACGACTCCATCACACTTGCGGGCGCACTCGGACTAAGCGGGGCGCGCGTTCCGTATAGTTCTAACCGGAACGCACGCCCCGATTCTATCCGAGGAGCACCCGCAATGAGCAACAAGTGGACCGAGGCCGACATACCGGACCAGCGCGGCCGGGTCGCCGTGGTCACCGGCGCCAACACCGGGCTCGGCTTGGAGACCGCCAGGGCGCTGGCCACGCACGGCGCGAGCGTGGTGCTCGCGGTGCGCAACCTGGACAAGGGCAAGGACGCCGCCGCCCGGATCACCGCCGCCGCCCCCGGGGCCGACGTCACCGTGCAGGAGTTGGACCTCAGCTCGCTGGCCTCGGTCCGCGCCGCCGCCGGCGAGCTCAACAGCCGGTACGAGCGGATCGACCTGTTGATCAACAACGCCGGCGTGATGTACACGCCCAAGTCGAAGACCGCCGACGGCTTCGAGCTGCAGTTCGGCACCAACCACCTGGGCCACTTCGCCCTGACCGGGCTCCTGCTGGACCGGGTGCTGGCCGCGCCGGGCTCCCGGGTCGTCACGGTCAGCAGCATCGGGCACCGCATCCGCGCCAGCATCCACTTCAACGATCTGCAGCTGGACCGGGACTACGGCCGGGTGACCGCCTACGGCCAGGCCAAGCTGTCCAACCTGCTGTTCACCTACGAGCTGCAGCGGCGCCTGGCCGCGCGTGGCGATGACGCCATCGCGGTGGCCGCGCACCCCGGGGCCTCCAACACCGAGCTGGCCCGCAACTCGCCACGGCCCCTGGTCGTGCTGGCCAACGTGCTGGGCCCGCTGTTCACCCAGAGCGCGGCGATGGGCGCACTGCCCAGCTTGCGCGCGGCCACCGACCCCGGGGTGCGAGGCGGCGAGTACTACGGCCCGGACGGCCTCGGCGAGACCCGCGGTTACCCGAAGCTGGTGAAGTCCAGTGCACGGTCGCACGACGTCGAGGTGGCCCGCCGGCTGTGGACGGTCTCCGAGGAGCTGACCGGGGTCAGCTACCTGTAAGCCAGTGGTATCGCCCGCGGCGCAGACTGGCACGGTGTCCGATACCGAGGTGCCGGTACTGATCGTCGGGGGTGGCCCGGTCGGGCTCACCGCCCGGGCGCTGCTGGGCCGCTGGGGGGTGCGCTCGCTGCTGGTGGAGAAGTACCGCGAGCTGTCGCCGTTCCCCCGGTCCAGGCTGCTCAACGTCCGCTCGATGGAGATTTTCCGGCAGCTGGGCATCGCCGGCCGGGTCGCCGCGGCGGCGTTCGCGCCGGAGTACGCGCGGGTCCGGTTCCGGGAGACCCTGGGCGCCGAGGACTTCGCCAGCGCACCGATGCTCGGGGTGCACGCGCCGGTTCCCGAGAGCCCGGCCCTCGGCGCGGTCACCTCGCAGGACCGGCTGGAACCGATCCTGCTCGGCGCGGCGGACACCCGGGTGCGGTTCGGCGCCGAGCTGGTCGACCTGGCCGAGGAGACCGACCACGTGGTGGCCTCGCTGGTCGACGACGGCACCGAACGCAAGGTCCGGGCCCGCTACGTGATCGCCGCCGACGGGGCCAACTCCACCGTCCGGGAATGGCTGGGCATCGACACCCTCGGGCCGGGCGCGGTGGGCAGCTTCACCACCGTCGTGTTCAACGCCGATCTCCGCTTCGAAAATGAGCCGGGTGGCGCCTACTTCACCACGCACGGATCGTTCACGCCGATCTACCCGGAGGGCGGCTGGGCCTGGTTCGGCCCGACTCCGGCGGAACCCCGGCACGCCGACTGGCGCGAGCTGGTGACCCGAGCGCTCGGTCCGGGCATCGAGCTGCCGATCGACGTGCTGCGCGTCCAGCACTGGGTGATGAACGCGTTCGTGGCTTCGCGCTTCGCGGCCGGTCGCGTGCTGCTGGCCGGCGACGCCGTGCACGCCATCCCGCCGATCGGCGGCCTGGGCATGAACGTCGGCCTGGCCGACGTGCACAACCTCTGCTGGAAGCTGGCCGGCGTGCTGCACGGTTGGGCCGGGCCGGGCCTGCTGGACAGTTACCAGGCGGAACGGCTTCCGGTCGCGAGGGAGACCCTGGAACTGGCGGTGGCCAACTCTCAGCTCGTGCGGCGCGTGCAACAGCAGCGCGTCGAGCGGCCGGAAGCGCCGGTCGAGGTGCCCTGGACCCGTCGCTACTTCGCCCAACTCGGCCTGGTGCTGGGTGCTGCCTACGAGTCGGACGCGGTGTTGCCGGACGGCAGTGTCGCGCCTTCGGCGGCCGATCCGGTGACGGACTACCTGCCCACCGCCCGGCCCGGCCACCGCCTGCCGCACCAGTGGCTGGCCGAGGGCCGCTCCACCCTGGACATCCTGGGCGAGTGGTTCACCCTGCTCACCGCCGACCTTGACTGCTGGCGCGGGCGCGTGGGCGGAGCGGCGCCGCTGCGGGTCACGGAGCTCACCGTCGAGCAGGCCTCTCATTACGAGCTCGGGCCGGGAGGCGCGGTGCTGGTCCGCCCGGACGGATACGTCGCCGCCCGCTGGCCGGACGCTCCGGCCGGCGACGCCCTCCGGTCGGCCATCTCGGTCGTCACGTCAGGTGCTGGTGATCAGGTAGCCGTAGCAGACCTTACTGGCCGGTAGAACGTCTCTGGCTGCTACTTGACCATGCGCGCCGGGCTGCGGGTGGAGTGGCGGGTGGCGGGTGTTGCGAATTTGTGCGCAGAGCCAAGGGGAGATCAGGCGAGCAACGGAGCGAGGCGTTCGGTGTGCGCGCGCAGGAGCTCCACCAGGTCGTCGTTGGGGTCGGCGACCCGGTCGGCCGGGCCGCTCAGCGCCAGGCCGGCGACCAGCGCGCCGTCCCCGGGGGCGCGCACCGGGACGGCCAGGCAGCCCCGGCCGAGGTGCAGCTCGCCGCACTGCCGGGCTAGGTCGGTGCGCGCGACCTCCTTCAGTTCCGCGGCCAGCTCGCCCGGGTCGGTCAGCGTGTGCTCGGTCAGCCGTTGCAGCTCGCCGGCGCGGAAACGGCGGTCGGGGGTCTGGGCGAGCAGCAGCTTGCCCAGCGCGGAGGCGTGCGGGTGGCGGGCCAGCAGCGCGGGGTCACCCGGCGGGTGGTCCGGGTCGGGGTCGATCACGGTGACCTGGCCGCCGGCGAACGACGCCAGGTGCGCACCCCAGCGCACCCGCGCGCGCAGGTGGCCGACCACCGCCCGGGCCGCCGTACTGGGCGCCGGCACCACCGGCACGGCCAGCCGGCCGGCCCGCGCGCCGAGGGCGAACCCGCTCAGGTCCGGCAACCGGACCAGGTACTCCTCCGCGACCAGCAGGTTCAGCAACCGGTACGTGGTCGCCCGGGGCAGCCGCAGCGCCGCCGAGATCTCCCGCGCGGTGACCCCCGGCCCGGCCGCGACCACCTCCGCCAGCACCTCGAAGGCGTTGCGGATCGCCCTCGGCTGGCGGCCGGGGACCGGGTCGGGGGCACTCAACGGGGCACACCGCCGAGGAGGTCTCCGGTGGACGGGTGGTCGTACGCGCCGATCGCGGCCAGCCGGGCCGGGCGGCGCCGGCGCAGCCACCAGTACCGCGCGCCGGCCAGCGCCAGCACGCCGACCGCGATCAGCGGTGCCGGGGCCAGGGGCATCCACAGCGCGTAGGCCACCAGCACGCCCAGCAGCACCGGCACGATCACCGAGGTGGCCACCACCGGCGGCGCGGTCAGCTCGCCGATCTTGTGCAGGAACACCGGTGCGGCCAGGCAGACCACCAGGTAGGCGAGCAGGTAGCCGAGCGCTGCCGCTGTGAGCGGTCCGGTGAGCACCTGGTTGGCCGGCACACCGGCGGCGAGCAGCCCGGCCGCCGCCAACGCCAGCGGCGGCACGCACACCGCCACCGCGACGTGCGGCGTGCGGAACCGGCCGTGCGTGCGCCCCAGCCGCGCCGGCAGCACGCCCTCCCGGCCGGTGGTGAACAGCAGCCGCACCATGGCGGTGATGGTGGCCATCGAGCAGGCCAGGAACGAGGTGGCCAGGCCGGCGTCCAGCAGCGCGGACAGCCAGGGCATCCGGTAGCCGGCGGCCAGCGCGGGCACCGGCTCCGGCTGCGCGGCCAGCCCGCCCGGGACCTGGGCGAACGCCGCCACCTGGGTGTACGCGGCGAGCAGGGTGAGCAGGCCGATCAGCGCGGCGGTGCGGCGTACCGCGCGGGGCACGGTGCGGAACGGCCGGCGGGCCTCCACACCCATCGCGGCGGCCGCCTCGAACCCGATGAACGCGGCCAGCGCGGGCAGCACCCCGGCCGCCACCGAGCCGAACGAGACGTCGAACCGGGTGGGCAGCAGCTGCCGCCAGTCCAGGGTGAACCCGTGCTGGGTGAGCAGCGTGCCGAACACCACCAGCATCAGCCCGATGGACACCGCCTCCACGCCGAGCACCACCCAGGCGGACAGCCGGGCCCCGCGCACCACCAGCGCGGCAACCAGCGTCGCCAGCAGGAGCGCCAGCCCGCCCAGCGCCACCGGTGACTCGGCGCCCGCCCAGCCGAACCGGGCCAGCAGCGCGCCGACCCGGGCGGTCGCCCCGGCGATCGCGGAAACGGTGAGCATGCCGTAGCCGACCAGCAGCGCCGCGCCGCAGAGGAACGCACCACTCGGGCCGAGGCCCTTCGCGGTCAGGCTGTACAGCGACCCGGCGGCGGCCATCCGGCGGGTGAACTGGCCGATGCAGCTGGCCACCAGCAGCGCCAGCCCGGTGGCCACGGCGAACGACCAGATGGTCGCGGTGCCGGCGGTGGCGGCCACGATCACCGGGGTGACCGCCATCGCGGCCGCCGGCCCGGCCCCGCCGACCGACTGGGCGAACACCTGGACCGGTGCCAGGTTCCGCCGGTCCAGCCCGGCGACCGGGGAGTGCCCGAGCATCTGGTCGGCGACGCGTGTCGAGTAGGCCACGTCGGCAACCTCGCTTCGCTCGGTCCGTCCGGCAACCGGGAGTCCCGGGTTGTGAGACAGGGCACATTCTCCGGTTCCCGGAACCGGGGAACCAGTATTGCCGACGCGCCGCCGGCAGCGGACCGTGCCTGCACGGCACGCCGTGCCCGTGAGTGGCGAGTATTGCTATAGCCACACTCGCCACTCACGGGCACTCCGACGCAGGAGGAGTGCATCTGTGACCGTCACCGAGCCCACCCGGACCGCCAACCCGCCCACCAGGACCCCGGACCACCCGCTGGAGATGACCACCGAGGAGGAGGTGCACCGGGTCCGCGAGGTACTGGCGTCCGAGGGACTGCTGACCGAGCACGTGCGCTTCGCCTTCTTCGCCCCCGAGGAGCCGGCCAAGCCGGAGGTGCTCGCGCACCGCGACGGCGCACCCGTCGACCGCCGGTTCCGCGCCGTGCTGCTGGACCTGGCCACCGGCCGGTCCACCGACAACGTGGTCGCCGCTAGCACATCTACGCTGGTCAGCAGCGTCGAAGTGGACACGTCCAAGGGCCAGCCGCCGATCATCGACGCCGAGTTCGAGCTGATCGAGGACATCCTGAACGCCAGCGAGGAGTGGAAGGCCGCGCTGCGCAAGCGCGGTCTGGACCCGGCGAACGCCCGGGCGGTGCCGCTGTCGGCCGGCGTCTACGACTACCCGGACGAGGTCGGCCGGCGGATCGTGCGCTCCTTCGCGTTCATGCAGGACCACGAGAAGGACAGTCCGTGGGCGCACCCGGTGGACGGCCTGGTCGCCTACGTGGACCTGACCGCGCGCTCGGTGGACCGGGTGATCGACGAGGCGGTCATTCCGGTGCCGCAAGAGGCGGGGAACTTCGACGACCCGGCGCAGGTGGGGCCCCAGCGGACCGGGCTGAAGCCGATCGAGATCACCCAGCCCGAAGGCGTCTCGTTCACCGTCGAGGGCAACCGGGTGCGCTGGCAGAATTGGGACGTGCGGCTGGGCTTCAACGAGCGCGAGGGCCTGACGCTGCACCAGCTGTCCTACGACGGTCGGCCGATCCTGTACCGGGCGTCCATCGCGGAGATGGTGGTGCCCTACGCCGACCCGTCACCGGTGCGGTTCTGGCAGAACTACTTCGACTGCGGCGAGTACATGTTCGCCCGCTACGCCAACTCGCTGGAGCGCGGCTGCGACTGCCTCGGCGACATCACCTACCTGGACGCGGTCATCGCCGACGACCTTGGCCAGCCCCGGACCATCAACAACGCCATCTGCCTGCACGAAGAGGACCACGGCGTGGTGTGGAAGCACTCCGAGATGTTCACCGGGGCGGCGGAGACCCGGCGGCAGCGGCGGATGGTGTTCTCCTACTTCACCCCGATCGGGAACTACGACTACGGCTTCTACTGGTACCTCTACCTGGACGGCACCATCCAGTTCGAGGCCAAGGCCACCGGCATCGTGTTCACCTCGGCCTACGGCCCGGACAGCGAGTACGCCACGGAGATCGCCCCCGGCCTGGGCGCGCCCTACCACCAGCACCTTTTCGCCGCCCGGCTGGACACCATGATCGACGGCGCGGCCAACGCGGTGGACGAGGTGGAGGCGGTGCCGGTGCCGATGGGGCCGGGCAACCCGTACGGCAACGCCTTCCGCCAGGGCCGCACCCGGCTCACCAGTGAGGCGGGCGCGCAGCGGCTGGCCGACAACTCCCGGGCCAGGGCCTGGCACATCGTCAGCACGGAGAACCGGAACCGGCTGGGCCAGCCCACCGGTTACGTGCTGCGGCCGGAGGGGCAGCCGGCGATGCTGGCCGACCAGGCGTCCTCCATCCGGGCCCGCGCGGCGTTCGCCACCAAGCACCTGTGGGTGACCCGCTACGACCCGGCGCAGCGCTATCCGGCCGGCGACTTCGTGAACCAGAACCCGGGCGGCTCCGGGCTGCCCGAATGGACCGCCGCCGACCGGCCGGTGGACGGCGAGGACATCGTGGTCTGGCACAGCTTCGGGACCACGCACTTCCCGCGCCCGGAGGACTGGCCCGTGATGCCGGTCGACTACACCGGTTTCACGCTCAAACCGTCCGGCTTCTTCGACCGGAACCCGGCACTGGACGTACCCCCGACCGGCGGAGCACACTGTGCGTCAAACGGCCAGGGCAACGGCCATGTCGGCTGAAGCCGACCTGCCAGTAGCCGATGCCGGCGCGGCTGGGACAGCCCCCGCGCCGGCATCGGCCGGCGCCGATGAGACAGCGCCGGCATCGGCCGGCAACTCAGGGTTCCGTAAGCGACTGGGCCTGCCCGATGTGATCGCGCAGAGCCTCTCGGTGATCGCGCCGGCCATGTCCGGCGCCTTCCTCACCTACCTGGCCTCGACCAAGGCGGGCGGCGCGACCCCGCTGGCCTACCTGCTGGGCACGCTGGCCATGCTCTGCGTGGGCGGCACCGTGGCCCGGTTCGCGCGGTCACTGTCCTCGGCCGGGTCGATGTACACCTACATCACCCGGGGGGCCAACCGGATGACCGGTTTCCTCGGCGGCTGGTGCTACGCGGCGGCGTTCCTGGTGCTGGGCGGCGCGGTGCTCTGCGGGTTCGGCTTCTTCGCCGCCAACCTGGTGGCGCTGGCCGGGGTGCACGTGTCCTGGGCCTGGTTCTCGCTCGGCGGGCTGGTGCTGATCACCGTGATGAGCCTGTTCGACGTGCAGGCGTCGACCCGGACCCAGCTGGTGTTCCTGGTGCTCAGCATGCTGGCGCTGCTGGTGGTGGCGCTGGTGGTGATCGGTGGCGCGGCCCGGCCGGTGGACCCGGCGGCGTTCTGGCCGTCGGCCGCCGGGGTGCCGTGGACCGGCATCCTGTTCGGGCTCAGCTTCGGCATGCTGTCCTTCACCGGGGCCGAGGCGAGCGCGGTGCTGGCCGAGGAGACCCGCGACTCGCGGCGGGTGATCCCGCGCGCGGTGATCGGGTCGATCGTGGTGGCCGGGCTGTTCTACCTGGTGATCACCTACGCCACCGCCGTCGGGTTCGGCGTGCGCGAGGCGGCGACCGCGTGGCCGGCCTCGGTGGCCGGGCTGGCCGCCGTGGCGCCCAACCAGGTACTGGCGGCCGTGGTGCTGGCCTGTGCGGCGCTGGCCAGCCTGTTCTGCGCGCTGGGGGTGCACCTGGCGGTGTCCCGGGTGCTGTTCGCCATGGGGCGGGAGCGGGCGCTGCCGGCCTGGCTGGGCGTGCTGCACCCGAGGTGGCACACCCCGTGGCGGGCGATCGGGCTGGACATCATCGTGTGGGTGCTGCTGGCCGGGCTGGTGCTCGCGCTCACCGGGCACGACACCCAGGTGGCGATCGCCGGCGGGCAGGACAACGAGATGACCGGCGGGGTGTTCGTGTTCACCGTGCTGGCCGGGTTGGGCACGCCGCTGGTGATGTTCGTGTACCTGCTGCTCGGGGTGGCCGGGTTCGCCCAGGGGCGGCGCACCGGTGACGCCGGGTTCCAACGGGTCGGCGCGCTGGCCGCGGCGGTGGGCGGGCTGGCGGTGTTCGGCGCGATCTACTACTCGTTCGTGCCGGCCGCGCCCGGCGCGGAGATCCCCGGCGTGATCGCCATGGTGCCCTGGGTGTGCGGGGCACTGGTGGTCGTCGGTCTGGCCGTGGCCGCCTGGCTGCGGCACACCCGCCCCACGGCCTGGTCCCACATGGGCACCGTCTTCGACGAGGTCTGACGGCCGGCGCGGCGTCGGCGGTCTGCCGCTACTCGGGCATGGGGCCGTCGCGTTTCGCCGAGGATGACCGCTGTCGCCACGCACGACGATCACCCGTTGATGATCACCGCTTTCATGGTCAACAGGACATGAGGGTCGCTCCGAGCGCTCCCGGACGACCACCATGTCCTGTTGATCACTCACCCGGCCCGCGACGTATTGGCGTGCGTGCTCCTCGAACGGATCGGCCAGCTCGTCCGGACCGAAGAACTTGTCCGCCTCGCGGATGTCGGCCATCGAAGCTTCCGCATCGACCGGCGTAAGCACGGCGAATGCATCCGCCAGCTCGGCTACGGGGCGATGAGGCGGTAGAGGACCTCGCTGTAGTGGGACTTGAGGGTGTCCGGGGCCAGGCCGCGCTCGCGGCGCTGGTGGATGTAGAACCCGGCGCCGAGCAGGGCCAGCAGGGTCTCCGCGATGAAGTCCGCGTCCAGGCCGGTCGGTCGCAGCTCGTTGAGCAGGGAAACCAGGTGCGCCCGGGCGGTCTGGTAGGCGCCGCTGCTGTAGCGGGCGGTCGGGGCGCGGGTCTCGGCCAGGGCGTGGATGTCCACCTCCAGCTCCAGGCGGTCCACGTAGGCGTCCAGGAACGCGCGCAGCCGGGCCACCGGCGGTGCCCCCGGCCCGAGTGGTGGCGGGCCGTGGATGAACGCGTTCTGGAACCGCTGCTCCTCGCTGTCCAGCAGCGCGAAGGCCAGTCCGGCCCGGTCGCCGAACCGGCGGTACACGGTTCCGACCCCGACCCCGGCGCGCGCGGCCACCGCGTCCATGCTCAGCGCGCAGGTGCCGCCCTCCGCGACCATGTCCCGGGCCGCCGCGAGCACCATCCGCCGGCTGCGTGCCGCGTCGGCCCGCTCGGCGGGCGGCTGCCCCAGCACCGGCAGGCCCAGGTCGTTGGCCGCCATCAGCGCATCCTTTCCCCTGTGACGTGAACCTTAGAGCCTCGGGAACAAACTTCCCGCCCCCTCGGTTGCAGGCGGAGAATTCTCCGTTTATGGTAGCAGAAGCGGAGAAAGTTCCGTTTCAACTCAGAGAGAGCAGGTGCACGATGACCACGAGCACGCAGCCACTGGTCGGCACGTTCGCCATCGACCCGATCCACTCGCTGTTCCAGTTCGGCGTCAAGCACATGGGCGTCTCCGCGTTCCGCGCCTCGTTCGAGGACGTGAGCGGCAAGGTGGTGGCCGACGAGCAGGGCATTCGCCTGGACGGTTCGGTCCGCGTGGAGTCGCTGACCATCAAGCAGCCGGACTTCCGTGCGCACGTGCTGAACGGCGCCGACTTCTTCGACGCCCCCAACCACCCGGAGCTGACCTTCCGGTCCAACGACATCAAGCTGCGCGAGGACGGCACCGCCGAGGTGGCCGGTGAGCTGACCATCAAGGGGATCACCAAGCCGTTCACCGCCACCGGCACCTACACCCCGGTGGTCGAGGCGCTGGGTGGGCAGTCCCGCTTCGGCGTCGAGTTCGAGGCCGTGGTGGACCGCCGGGACTGGGACTTCAGCTTCGCCGCCCAGCTGCCCAAGGGCGGGGACGCGCTGGCCAACACGGTCAAGCTGACCGCGAACGTCGAATTCGTCAAGGAGGCGTAGTAGCCGATGCGGGTCCTGGGTATCAGTGGCAGCCTGCGCGCCGGTTCGTACAACCGGCAGCTGCTGGAGCTGGCCGGCAAGCTGTTGCCGGAGGGCGTCGAGTTCGAGGTGTACGACCGCCTCGCGGACATCCCGCCCTACAGGGAAGACGCAGTGGATGCGCCCGAGGTGGTGGCCGACCTGCGCAACCGGGTGAGCGCGTCCGACGCGGTCCTGATCGCCACGCCGGAGTACAACGGCTCCATTCCGGGGCAGCTGAAGAACGCGCTGGACTGGGCGTCCCGGCCGTTTCCGGACAACTCCTTCAAGGGCCGGCCGACCGCCGTGATCGGCGCCTCGGTCGGGCTGTACGGGGCGATCTGGTCGCAGGCCGAGCTGCGCAAGGTGCTCGGCCTGATGGGTGCGGCCGTGTTGGACGAGGAGCTGCCGGTCGGCCAGGCCGACCAGGCCTTCGGGGCCGACGGCGGACTGTCCGACACCGATGGCGAGGCCGCGCTGTCCGCGCTGGTCAGCAAGCTGGTGGACGCGGTCCGCGCGCCTACCGCACCCTAGCGCTGCGCAGGGCTGTGCGGCGAACCTTGCCGGCGTCGTCGCGCAGCGGATGATCGACCCGCTCGAAGGTGCGCGGGAGCTTGTTGCGGGAAAGCAGCGGAGCCAGGTGGGCGAGCAGCTCGGCATCGCCCACCGGTTCGCGCGGCTGGATGATGGCGTGGATCGCGTTGCCCAGGTCCTCGTGCGGCAGCCCGATCACGCAGCTGGTCAGTACCGAGGGGTGCCGGTCGAGCGCGGCCTCGATCTCGGCGGGGAAGATGTTCGCCCCGCCCACCAGGATCATGTCCGTGTCCCGGTCGGTGAGGAAGACGTAGCCGTCCTCGTCCAGGTAGCCGAGGTCGCCGAGCGACTCCCAGCCCTCCCCGGCCGAGCGGGGCCGCGCGCCGATGTACCGGTACGGGTTGGACTCGCCGGTGCCCCGGCGCATCCACAGCTCGCCGACCTCGCCGGGCCGGCACGGCCGGCCGTCCGGGTCCCGGCACTCGATCTCGCCGAGCACCGGGCGGCCCACCGAGCCGGGGTGGGCCAACCACTCGACGCCGTCGATCACCGTGACCGCCTGCAGCTCGGTGCCGGCGTACAGCTCCATGACCTTCTCCGGGCCGAGCCAGTCGATCCAGGCGTGCTTCAGCCAGGCCGGGCAGGGCGCGGCCATGTGGTACATCGTGCGCACCGAAGAGACGTCGGCGGCGTCGCGCACCTCTGCGGGCAGCCGCCAGATGCGCTGCATCATGGTGGGCACCAGGTAGACGAAGGTGGCCCGGTGCTCGGCGATCAGGCGCAGCGTCTCCGCCGGGTCGAAGCGGGGCGTGAGGACCACGTGGTTGCCGTTCACCAGGCCGGCCAGCGTCATGATGAACGGCGCGTTGTGGGACAGCGGCGCGGGCAGGAGCACCGTTTCGTCCACGGGGATGCGCAGCAGCCCGCCGAAGCCGATCAGGCGGTCCGCGTCCGCCTCCCCGTCGGCGGCGATCAGCTTGGGCCGCCCGGTGCTCCCCCCGCTGGGGATGATCTTCCAGGTGGGCGCGACCACCGGCTCGATGTCGGCGCCGCCGTCCAGTCCGGGTAGCTCGGATACATCAACGCCGGGGATTCCCGGCGCGTCCTCCGGCTGAAGGCCGACCGTTGCGGCCGGCGCGGCCAGCTCCAGGATGCCCCGCCGCTCCGCCGGGGCCAGCTTCACCGACAGCGGAACCGGCGTGGCGCCGAGCAGCCACGCCGCCAGCGCGGCCACCGGGAACTCCACCGAGTTGGGCAGGCAGACGGCCACGGTGTCACCCCGGCCCACGCCCAGCTCGGCGTACCGGGCACCCAGCGCGCGGGCCTTGCGGACCAGTTCGGCGCGGGTGAGGGTGACGCCGGCGCAGGTGACTGCCGGGCGGTCCGGCTCGGCGTCGGCGTAGTGCCGCAACAGATCGAAATAGTGCCGGACCATGGGGTCAGTCTGCGGGCCGGTCACTCCGGCGGCAACCGGGTCCCGGGGTAACGTCGTCGCATGTCCGTGCTGGCCGAGGGCGAGCTGACCGCGAAGGGCCGGGCCACCCGCGCCCGGCTGCTGGACTGCGCGCGGGCCGAGGCGATCGCCGGGGACGGGCACCTCGAGCTGGCCACCGTGGCGAAGGCGGCCGGGGTGGCGCCCAGCCTGGTGCACCGCTACTTCGGTTCCAAGGCCGGCCTGGTGAGCGCACTGGTCAACGACTACTTCGACCGGTACCACGCCGAGGTGCTGGACGAGAACATGGACGACGAGGGGGACTGGGCGACCCACGAGCGGGTGCGCCTGGAGCGCGGAGTGGCCTTCCACTACGCGGACCCGTTCACCGCCGTGCTGTACGGGCGGCTGGGCCGGGAGGCGGAGGTGGCGCGCACCGAGGCCGCCCGGATCTCCTCGGTGGTCGAGCTGGCCGCGCGCAGCATCCGGCGCGCGCAGGCCAAGGGGGAGCTGCCGGCGGAGGTGGACCCGATGCTGGCCGGCGCGGCGATGTTCGGCGCCATCCAGCGGGTGATGGTGGAGGCCGTCCGCCGCGAGAAGCCGCCGCCGCCTGAGCTGGTGGTCGACGTGCTGTGGCGACAGGTCGCCGCCTCGGTGAACATCGCGCCCTGATCCGCAGAAGTGAATTGACTTCAATTCTTTTCTGCGGCACAGTCGTCGCTATGACCGCCGTTACGCCCGCAAGGACGCTGGCCGACGAGCAAGCCGTGGCGCAGCGCATCCTGGACCACATCGACCACCACACCACCGACCTGAGCGAGCACACCTGGCGCGAGCCGGTGGCCAACTACCGCTCCACGGAGCGCTTCGAGCGGGAGCTGGCCGAGGTCTTCCGCCGCTGCCCGACCCCGGTCTGCCCGTCCGCCGCGGTCTCCGCGCCGGGCGACTACCTGGCAAGGGACGTGGCCGGCACGCCGATCCTGGTGGCCCGGGGCCGGGACGGAGTGGTGCGGGCCTTCCGCAACGCCTGCCGGCACCGGGGCGTGCCGCTCGCCGACGGCGCCGGTTGCGGGCGCACCGCGTTCGTCTGCCGCTACCACGGCTGGACCTACGGGCTGGACGGCGCGCTGCGCCACGTCCCGGACGGCTACGGCTTCCCGGACCTGGACCCGGCGGAGCACGGGCTGGTCCCGGTGCGCACCGAGGAACGCCACGGCCTGGTGTTCCTCACCCAGGACGAACCCGCGCACCACAACGACGCGCTGGACGAGCTGGCCGGGCTGATCCCGCCGGACGCCCACCTGCACGGCACCACGCAGATCGACATCCCGGCCAACTGGAAGATCGTGATGGACGGCTTCCTCGAGGGCTACCACCTGCGCGCCACCCACCGGCAGACCTTCTACCCGATCCAGTTCGACAACCTGAACGTGATCGAGCGGTTCGGCCGCAACAGCCGGGTGGCCTTCCCCTACCGGCGGATCAACAAACTGCGCGAGGTGGCGGCGGAGGACCGGTCGCTGGACGGCATGCTCACCTTCGTCTACCACCTGTTCCCGAACGTGGTGGTGGCGACGTTCCCGCTGAACCTGGCGGTGATCGTGCACGAGCCGCTGGCCGTGGACCGCACCCGCACGATCACCTACACGCTCACCCGGGTGGCCGGCGATGACGCCGAGGGCCAGGCCGCGCTGAAGCAGGGCCTGGACTTCGCCGACGAGGGCGTCGCGGAGGACCGCGAGATGGTCCGGGCCATCCAGCGCGGCCTGGCCAGCCGGGCCAACGAGCACTTCGTCTTCGGCCGCTTCGAGGGCGCCCTCACCCACTACCACCGCCAGCTGGGCTCGATCTTGGGCTGAGGCGCGGTGCCGGTTTTAAGGATGGCTTGGACGGGGTAGCCCGTGAGGAGTTTCGTGGTCAACTCACCACTAGAGACGTTCTACTGGTGAGTAAGGTCTCTCAGGGTGACTTGACCATGAACGGCTCGGACCGCCATGCGGGCATTCCGGTCGACGACCCGCGAATGGTTGCAGACGGTCATCGTCGGAGTCAGATGACGTCCCCAGCGGTGAACCGGGCCACCAACCAACGCAACGGGCCGCACCCAGCCGCGGGAGACGACCGGCCGCGCCGTCCAAGCCGTCTTTGAACCGGCACTACCCACAAACCGCAACGAACCCGGTCAACCGGACAGCCGTACCGGGTTGACCAGGGTTCCGACCTCCTCGATGGTGATGCGCACCTGGTCGCCGGGGCGGAGCGTGACGTCCATGCCGGGCACGATCCCGGTGCCGGTGCACAGCACCGCGCCCTCGGGGAAGGGCAGGCCGCGGTACAGCCAGTCCAGCAGCTCGGCGGGGGAGCGGCGCAGCTCGGTGGTGCTGGTGGTGCCGGCGAACACCGTCTCGCCGGCCCTGGTCATGGTCATCTCGATGGCGAGCGCGGACTTCTCGGACACCTCGGGCAGCTCGAAGAACGGCCGGATGCCCCAGGACAGCGCCGCGCTGCCGGCGTAGATCTTGGCCTGGGGCAGGTACAGCGGGTTCTCCCCCTCGATGGACCGGGAGCTGACGTCGTTGGCCACCAGGTAGCCGACCGGATGCCCGGCGGCGTTGGCCACCACGGCCAGCTCCGGCTCCGGCACGTTCAGCGCCGAGTCGGCGCGCACCGTGATCGGCTCGCCGTCGGTGACCACCCGCCAGGCCGGCGCCTTGAAGAACAGCTCCGGCCTCTGCGCCTCGTACACCTTCTCGTACACCGTCTTCTCGGTGCTCTCCTCGACCCGCGCCTCGCGGGACCGCCGGTAGGTCACTCCGGCCGCCCACAACTCGGTCCGCCCGTCGATCGGGGGCAGCGGGGTGACCTCGGCGCGCGCGTGGGTGGCCGGCCGGTGCGCGGCATTGCGCAGCGCGTGCTCGATGTCGGCCAGGTCCTGGCCGAGCAGCTCACTCAGCCGGCCGACCCCCGGCACCGCACGCAGTTCGTCCCCGTCCAGGACCCCGATGTGCACCTCGCCGCCGGCGTCGGCGTACCGCACCACCTGCATCTAGGTTCTCCTCCCGACCCAACGGAACGTAGCCGCAAACAGGCCGCCCAGCAGTACCACGGCCGCGATCAGGTACAACCCGCCCGCGCCGCTGCCGGTGGCCTCCTCGGTGAACCCCATGATGGACGGCCCGACGAACCCGCCCAGGTTGCCGATGCCGGAGATCAGCGGAATGGTCGCGGCCACCTGCACGCCGGCCAGGATGGTCGGCGGCACGGTCCAGAACACCGGCTGTGCGCCGAGGAAGCCGAACGCGGCCACGCACAGCGCGAACAGCCCCGGCCACGGCGGCAGCGCGGCCCCGCCGAGCAGGCCGAGCAGCGTGCAGGCCAGGGCGATCAGCAGCGGGCCGCGCCGGTTGCCGGTGCGGTCGGACAGCCAGGGCAGCACCAGCACCCCGGCCAGCGCGAACACCCAGGGCAGCGCGGCGAGCAGGCCGACCTGCACGTCGGTCAGCCCGCCGATCCGCTTCACCAGCGCGGGCAGCCAGAAGGTCACCCCGTAGACGCCGAGCTGGATGGCGAAGTAGACGTAGATCAGCCGCAGCACCCGGGAGTCGCGCAGCACCGCGCCGATGCCGCGCCTGGGTTGCCGGTCGGCCGGTGGTTCGTCGGCCTTGATGGCGGTGGCCAGCTCGGTCCGCTGCTCGGCGGTCAGCCAGCGGGCCTGCTCCGGGCGGTCGGTGAGCAGCCACGGCACGGCCAGCGCGAACACGGCGGTGGGCACGCCCTCCAGGATGAACATCCACTGCCAGCCGTCCAGGCCGAGCAGGCCGTGCATCCCGAGCAGGTAGCCGCCGACCGGGTTGCCCACGATGCTGGCCACGGCCACGGCGGACTGGAACACCCCGGTGGCCTTGCCCCGTTCCCGGTACGGGAACCAGTAGGTGATGTACAGGATCACCCCGGGGAAGAAGCCGGCCTCGGCGATGCCCAGCGCGAACCGCAGCAGGTAGAAGCTGGTCGGGTCGCTGGTCAGCGCCATCAGAGCGGAGAGCACGCCCCAGACGAACATCATCCCGGCCAGCCAGCGGCGCGCGCCGATCCGGTGCAGCACCAGGTTGGACGGCACCCCGAACACCGCGTAGCCGATGAAGAACACGCCGGCGCCGAGGCCGAACACGGCGGCCGAGATGCCGGCGCTGGCGTGCAGCTGGTCCTTCACCAGGCTGACGTTGGTGCGGTCCAGGAAGGACAGCACGAACATGATGAACAGCGGCGGGAGCAACCGCCGGGCCACCCGGCGGCGCAGCTCCGATGAGATCACGGTTGTCGAGATGTCGACCATGGCACCTCATATCTGATGTCTTCCCGAGGCTAGGCGGAAAACTTCGAATCTGACAAGTGACTTGACCGCTAGACATCAGATATGTTGCTCGACATGGTTCGCATCCTCGAGCGGGAAGCCGTGGACGTCCGGTTCCCCACCTCCGCGCGGCTGGACGGCTCCGACGCGATGAACGAGGCGCCCGACTACTCGGCCGCCTACCTGGTCTTGAGGGCGGACGACGGCACCGAGGGCCACGGCTTCACGTTCACCATCGGCCGGGGGAACGAGCTGGTCACCGCCGCCGTGGCGACCATCGCCGACCGGCTGGTCGGCCGGGACATCGAGGACATCGAGGCCGACCTCGGCGGGTTCTGGCGCTGGCTGCACTCGGACAGCCAGTGGCGCTGGCTGGGCCCGGACAAGGGGGTCATCCACCTGGCCTCGGCCGCCGTGGTGAACGCCGTGTGGGACCTGGTGGCCAAGCGCGCCGGCAAGCCGCTGTGGCAGCTGCTCGCGGACATGTCCCCGCAACAGATCGTGGACCTGGTGGACTGGCGCTACCTGCGGGACGCGCTCACCCCGGAGCAGGCCGTCGAGCTGCTGGAACGCCGCGCGCCCGGCCGGGCTTCACGCACCGAGCTCCTGCGCGAGCACGGCTACCCGGCCTACACCACCAGCGCCGGCTGGCTGGGCTACTCGGACGACAAGCTGGCCCGGCTGTGTAAGGAAGCGGTCGCGCAGGGCTGGGACTCGGTGAAGCTGAAGGTGGGCGCCAACCTGGACGACGACGTCCGGCGCTGCCGGATCGCCCGGGAGATCATCGGGCCGGAGCGCAAGCTGATGATCGACGCCAACCAGACCCTGGGGGTGGCGGACGCGATCCGCTGGGCGAGCGCGTTGGAAGACTTCGGCATCTGGTGGTTCGAGGAGCCGACCAGCCCGGACGACGTGCTCGGCCACGCCGCGATCGCCCGCCGGATCGGCCCGACCCGGGTGGCCACCGGCGAGCACTGCCAGAACGCGGTGGTGTTCAAACAGCTGCTCCAGGCCGGCGCGATCGGTTTCTGCCAGCTGGACGCGTGCCGGCTGGCCGGGGTGAACGAGGCGGTCGCGGTGCTGCTGCTGGCCGCCGCGCACGGGGTCCCGGTGTGCCCGCACGCCGGCGGGGTCGGCCTGTGCGAGCTGGTGCAGCACCTGTCCATGTTCGACTTCGTCGCGGTCAGCGGGTCGATGACCGACCGGGTGGTGGAGTACGTGGACCACCTGCACGAGCACTTCGTGGACCCGGTGCGGATGGACGGCGGGCGGTACACGGTGCCCACCGCGCCCGGCTACAGCGCGCGGATCAAGGCCGAGACGCTGGCCGAGTACCGCTTCCCGGACGGCCCGGTGTGGTCGGCCCGGTCATGAACGAGTCGACCGTGAGCGTCGTCGAGACCGCGATCGAGCTGCTCAAGCGGGAGATCGAGAGCGGCCGGCTGCAACCCGGCGAGCGGCTGCCCGCCGAGGCCGAACTGGCCGCGACCATGCGGCTGTCCCGGCTTTCGCTGCGCGAGGCGGTCCGCGCACTGACCATGGCCGGGGTACTGGAGGTTCGCCGGGGCGCCGGCACCTTCGTCACCGACCTGCGCCCGGACACCATCCTGCGCCGGTTGGGCGACTTCCTGGAGCTGAGCCAGGACGTCCACATGGCCGAGCTGTTCGAGTGCCGCCGGGTGCTGGAGGCGGAGGCGTCCGCGCTGGCCGCCGTGCGGATCACCGACGAGGAACTGGACGAGCTGGACGCGCGGATCGCGGCGATGGCCACGCTGACCGATCCGGAGGAGCTGGTCCGGGAGGACCTGGCCTTCCACAAGGCGATCGCCACGGCCAGCCGCAACCCGACGCTCTGCCAGCTGTGCTCGACGGTCGCCCAGCGCACCGCGCGCGCCCGGATCTGGCGGGCCGTGGTGGCCGACGGCGTCGCGGACTGGACGCACCAGCAGCACGTCAGCATCGTCACCGCGCTGCGCCAGCGGGACAGCCTGGCCACCTACACGGCGGCCAGCCGCCACGTGGCCGAGGTGCAGAACTGGCTGGAACAGCGGCTGAGCCACCCGTGAGTGGCAAATGACGCTATAGCGCTACTTGCCACTCACGAGCGATCGGCGTCAGCAGATCGCCTTGCGGTGCTCCATCACGCGGGCGAACGCCGGCCGCACCTCGGGGAGCGCCTCCGGGAAGGTCTTCGCGCCGGTGGACAGGGCGTCGTAGTCCTTGGCCAGCAGCTGCAGGTCGGACCGCAGGCCCCACGGGGCGAACGGCTGCACCTCCTGCCAGATCTTCGCCTGCCGGGCCAGGTCGTTGGCCGCCAGCCGGCGGTTGTCCTCCTCGGGCAGCTGCACCTCGAGCGGGTCGGTGCGCCGGCAGTACTCCGCGTTGTCGCTCGGCGGCTGGGCCGGTTCGGCCACCGCCGCCGGAGCGGCCTGAGCCGGGGCGGCCTGAGCCGGCGCGGCCTGAGCCTGGGCGGCCGAGCCGAAGGAGGCGGTGGCCGCCTGGCCCGCGTTCCCGGCGCAGCCGGTCAGCGCGAGGCCGCCGGCGACCACCAGTGCACCGAGCACGCCGAGTCGAGGCGGGTGGATCTTGGTCATCACGTGTCATCCCCTCTGGCCGGCGGGGGGCCGGCGGTGTTCCCGTCGGGCGCCGGACTGGGCGCCCGACCCCTGCCGCCGGCTTGCCGGCGGGGTGATCAACGCGCTGCACCTTGCCCGAACGGCCTTGCGAGTGGCTTTCAACCGGCCGGCAATCCGGCGGCAAGCGGGCGGTACGAATGTCGCGCGACCATGGAGGCATGCCCATGATCGACGTCACGCTTCCGGTCAGCGCGCTCGCCCCGGCACAGCGGGACGAACTGGCCGGACGGCTCACCGCCGCGCTGCTGGCCGCCGAGGGCTCGCCGGACAACCGCTACGTGCGGGCCAGCGCGTGGTGCTTCTTCGACGAGCGGCCGGCCGGTGGGATCCAGGTCGGCGGCCGCCATCCGGAGCTGCCGGTGTACCGGGTGGTGCTCACCATTCCGGCCGGGTCGCCCGCCCTCTCCGGGCCGTTCCGGCTGGTGAACCGCGAGCGGCTGGTCCGGGTGGTGACCGAGGCCGTGCTCGAGGTGGAGGGCGCAGGGTACAGCGACGCCGCGGCCACCCGGGTGTGGGTGCAGGTGCGGGAGATCCAGGAGGGCTACTGGGGCGCGGCCGGGGGCATCGGGCGGATGGAGGACATCGCCGGCGTCGCCGGGGTGACCCCGGACGGCCGGCTCACCGCGCGCGCCGAACGCATCCGCAGGGCACTGGACATCGCGGCGGCCGCGGGCCCGGTCTGAGCCGCCGTGAGGGCGAGCGGCTTCGTGTCCTCGGGCAGGCCGGCCTGGAAGAGCTCGAGCATCTCCGCCCAGTCGGCCTCGGCGCCCGCCTTCTCGGCCGCCGCCCGCTCGTCCGGTGACAGGGCGTCGTCCAGGTGCCGTTCGAAACCCGGCCCGGCGAGGTGCACGAACCGCCGGTAGCCGGCCCCGCGCCGGGCCGCGTGCGTCACCACCGCCGCGCGCAGCCGCACGCCGTCCGCCGGCCGGCCGGCCAGCGCCAGTGCGTAGGCGCCGGCGTACAGCACGCCCAGCGCGTCGGAGACGTTGTGCAGCTCGGTGAACACCTCCAGGGCGTGCTGCAGGGCGCACAGCGCGCGCATGCCGCGCGGCCAGTGGACCGACCGCTCGTGCTCGGTGTCGTCGGGCCGGATCAGGTTCCAGGCGAGCATGAGCGACACGGTGCCCTCGGTCCACTGGTGACCGCAGCGCGCGGCGGTGCGCCGCGCGCGCAGCAGCATCTGCTCGCCCTTGACCCGGTCACCGCCGAGCAGGGTGGCCGCGCCCAGCGCCATCCAGGCGACGCCGCGCAACCAGTCCGGCTGGCCGTCCCGGGCGGCCAGCACGGCCAGCCGGCCCGCGTCGCGCAGCGCGGCCTCCGGCTCGCCGGCCAACACCGTGCCGGCCGCGCGGCAGAGCATGGCCTTGGCCAGCATCGGGTGGCCGTCCCGGTCGGTGCCGATCAGGGCCAGCGCCTCGTCGGCGAACCGGATCGTCGACTCCGCCTGGCTGCTGTGGAAGGTCACGATGGACTGTGCGAGCAGGCCTTTCACCCGCTCGCTGGGCGGCGCGTCCGGCACCTTGGCCATCGCGTCGCGGATCAGGGCGAGCCCCTCGGCGGGCACCCCGGCGGCGACCCACACCCACTCCAGCGCGGCCGCGGTGCGCAGCGCGTCCACCGGTCGGTTGGCCAGGTCGTGCTGGATGCCGGCGCGGATGTTCGGCAGCTCGGCGGCCAGCGCGCGGTAGGCCGAGCTGGCCTTGGGGCCGGTGATGTGCGCGATCTGTTCGTGCACGAAGCGGCGGACCCAGCGGGCGTGGGCCTCGCGGCTGGCGGCGGGGTCGGGGTCGGCCTGCCGGCAGTAGCCGCGGACGGTGAACAGCAGTCGGTAGCGGGTGGGAGTGGCGCCCAGGTCGGCCTGCACGACCGAGCGGTCGACCAGGGAGGCCAGGGTGGCGAGGACGGGCTGGCCGATGGTGCCGGTGGGCTGTACGGCGTCGGCGGCGGGCCATTCGAAGCCGCCCTCGAACGGCCACAGCCGCAGCAGGAGCGCACGGTCGGCCGGGGTGAGCAGGCCGACGCTCCAGGCGATGGCCGAGTGCAGCGTGGCGTGGGGGCTGAGCGAGCCGCGCGGCGGGGTGCCGAGGACGTCGTCGCGTTCGCTGAGGTGGGTGGCGAGCTCGGCCAGGCCGAGGGCGCGTTCGCGGGCGGCGGCCAGCTCGATGGCCAGGGGCAGGCCGTCGAGGGCGGTGCAGATGCGGCGGGCGTCGGTGAGCTCGGTGGCCGAGGGGCGCCACCCGGGCCGGCCGGCGCGCACCCGGTCCAGCAGGAGGGTCACCGCCGGTCCGTCCACGTCGAGGGGCGCCACCGGGACGGTGCACTCGCCGTCCACGCCGAGTGGCTCGCGGCTGGTGGCCAGGATGCGGAGCTCGGGGCAGTCGCGCAGCAGCCCGATGACCAGCTCGGCGACCGGTCCGGTGAGGTGCTCGCAGTTGTCCAGCACGACCAGCGTGGGTTGCTCGCGCAGGGCGTCGTGCAGGGGCGGGGCCGGTTCCTCGGTGCTCTGGCGAACGCCGAGCGCCTCGGCGAGGGTGGGGACGAGCGCGCCGGCGTTGGGCACGTCGGAGAGCCAGACCGGGATGCTGCGCGGGGTGGTGAGGGCGTGCTCCACGGCGAGGCGGGTCTTGCCGACGCCGGCCGGGCCGATGAGGCTGACCAGCCGGTGTTCGCGCAGTGCCTCGGCGACGATGTCCAGGTCGGCCTGGCGGCCGATGAAGGAGGACAGCGGGCGGGTGAGGGGGCGGTGGCCCCGGGCCGGCTCCGGGGGGCTGGCCAGTACCGGACTCCGGTCGGCCGCCTCCGGGGCGACCGGTGCCGAGGGGGCCGGCGACTCGACGATCAGCAGCCGGGGGTCGTGGTTGAGCAGCCGCCGTTCCAGCTCGCGCAGTCCCGGCCCGGGATCGACGCCCAGCTCGTCGGCCAGCAGCTCGCGCACCCGGCGCAGCTCGGCCAGCGCGTGGCCCTGCCGGCCGGCCCGGTACAGGCCGAGGATGAGCAGCTCCCAGCGCCGCTCCCGGTACGGCGACGCGGCCACCGCCTCGGTCAGCGCGGCCACCGCCCCGGCGGTGTCACCGGTGGCCAACCGGGCCGCCTGCAGCTCCTCGACCGCCACCTCGCGCAGCTCGGCCAGCTTGGCCCGGGGGCCTTCGGTCGCGGTCGACGCGCCCAGCTCGGACCACGGCTCGCCGCGCCACAGCGGCAGCGCCTCCCGGTAGGCGCGCACCGCGCCCGCCGGGTCGCCCGCCGAGCGCAGCCGGTCGCCCTCGGACACCAGCTGGGTGAACCGGCCGGCGTCGGTCTGCTCGGCCGCCACCGCGAACCGGTAGCCCAGGGCGGTCCGGGCCAGCCGGTCCCGGGCCTTCGGCCCGAGCGCGGAGCGCAGCCGCGACACGCTGACCTGCAGCGCCCCGTTGATCACCGGCGGGGCGTCCGCACCCCACACCAGCTCGGCCAGGCTGGTGTCCGGCATCGGCTGGCCACCCGCCGCGAGCAGCGCGGAAAGCAGCCGGCGCTGGCCCGGTCCGCCCAGGCTGGCCGGCTCGCCGTCCACCTCGACCTGCAGCGGCCCGAGCACGCGACAAAACAGCAACGGTGTGGCACCCCCCATGGCGGCCACGCTACCTATGCCGGACGAATTTCAACCTACGCAGATGTGCGTACATAGTTGCCAAGCGAATTTCGTGGGAGCGCATCTTGGAACTCGGATCTTGGGCTCGAGTTGATCACTGGCGTTTTCGGCGGAACATCCGGCCCGGTCGTGCACGTCCCCGTGGTTGAAGATCAACATCAACTTCATGGCCCTTACTGACCGGTAGAAGGTGCGTGAGGTTGATGTAGATCTTGTTGGGGTGGTTGCCGGCCCAAGCATGGCTTGGACGGCGCGGCTGGGCGATCTGCCGCCGCCCGGGTGCCGCCGGTCGCCTTGCGCTCCCGGTCTCACGCGCCCCCGGGTCTCACGCGCTCCCGGTCTCACGCGCCCCCCGTCCCGCGCAGCCTGGTTACGGTCTGTGGTCGGGCGGTGAGCGGTCGGAGCTTCCGTCTTCGTCGAGCGCTGGCTCAGTCCGGCTTCGGGTTGATCGAAAGCGGACTCAGCGCGCGCTCGACGAGCAAGGGTGGCGCGGACCTGTTCGGAAGCCGTCCGGGCCGTCACGGTGCGTAGTGAGAGAAGTGCCGGCGCCCGGACCCGGCGCAACGGGCCGCACCCGAGCGGCGGCAGATCGCCCCAGCCGCGCCGTCCAAGCGACCTCTCGAACCCGACCCGGCGAAACCTGCGCCCCGATTACCGCATCATGAACTCGGCTTGGCGGGCGAGCGAGGCGCGCCGCTGTGGAGCGCGCGCCGCCTGACGCGGTTCCCACGACGCGCTTGACGCGAGCCGACTCGGCCAGCGCTCGATACGCACGCCCCCGCCAGCTCGGTCCCGCGCGCACCGGGTGATTACCCGAGGTGAGAGTCGGATCGCACAAGGCGAGTGCGATCTCGGCACCCGACCCGACCGGGGTTTCACATCGCTCTCTGAGAGCGCTCAGCCGTCCAGCGCCTTGCGCAGCTTGGCCGGCGCCTTCAGCCGCCAGGCCTCCTCGATCAGCTCGCGCAGCTGGCCGGGGTCCACCTTGTCCAGGTTGACCAGGATCGCGCCGTAGCCGTCGTAGTGCGGGGTGGTGTAGAACGCCGGATCCCCGCCGGCGAGCAGGGCCTCCTTCTCGTCCAGGCCGCACATCAGCACCAGGCCGCCCTCCGCCTCGCTGCGCAGCCGCGCGAAGCCCTTGCCCGCCACCTTCAGCGCCGGCGTGTTGTAGGAGGTGGACTCCGTGACCTCCGGCAGCTCGGCGGCCATGGCCACCACCTCGGTCCAGCTCGGCATGCTCGTACCTCTCCCCTCAGCGAATCCTCAGTGATCCTCCCGCGCCGGACCGGCGCCGTCTTGGTCAAAGGGGAACAGCCTCGGCCGGCGGTCGGCTTCGGTGACCGCCCGCAGGCCGTCGTCCCGGATCAGGGACGCCAGGCGTTCGGCGTGCGCGACCAACCCGGCCACGTCGATCCGGTGCGGGGGTTCGGCGGCGAACGGCGCGATCCGCTCCGAGCCCCGGACCAGCAGCGATACCGCGCCGGTGCGGTTGCCGCGCTGGGCGTGGGTGAGCCCGACGGCCAGCTGCGCGAGCCCCTGCCAGAGCGCACGCTCCGGCCCCTCGGTGGCCTTCCAGGTGCCCTCCAGCACCTCGTGGGCGTGGAACGGCAGCCCTTCGTCCAGCAGCCGTTGCGCCTCCCGGAGTGCCTCGTCCGGGGGAAGCGCGAGGTCTTCGGGCACCCGGTCCACCCCGGGCGCACCCTTGGCCATCGGCCGGCCGGAGGAGTCGCGCGGCCGGGCGTTCCGCGCTCTACCCAGGTCATCGCGGTCCCTGCCCTGCCCGGCCATTCCGGTGTCCCTCCGCTCGCGTAAGTTTCCCTCGATCGATCTAACCGTGGATGCGGGTGTTCAGGCGGCTGGGATGGGAGCGGGCATGGCAGAGGCGGGCGTCGGATCGGGCCTGACCCGGCGGCGGTTCCTCCGTGCGGTCGGCCGCACGAGCGGCGCCGGCGCGATGCTCGCGGCCATGGGCGCATTGGACCTGGCGGTCAGCTCGGACACCCCGTGGCCGCCGTTTCGCCAGCTCAGCTACGCCGACTTCCGGCTGAGCGGGCGGTCCGCGGCGAAGGTGGTCATCGTCGGCGGCGGGGTCGCCGGCCTGGCCTGTGCCTACGAGCTGGGCAAGGCCGGCTACGACTGCACGGTCCTGGAGGCGAACCACTGGGCCGGCGGCCGCAACCTGACCGTGCGCAACGGCTTCGAGCTGACCGAGCTGGGCGGGGTCAAGCAGCGGGTGGGCTTCACCGAGGGCCAGTACATGAACACCGGCCCGGGGCGCATCGCGCAGTGGATGGTCACCATGGACTACTGCCGCGAGCTGAACATCCCGCTCGAGGTGTTCAGCGACGTGAACCACGACGCGTACGTCTTCAACGAGAAGGACGGCATGCAGCCGGGGCACCCGTTGCGCCGCCGTGCGGTGGTCGCGGACGCCTACGGGTACCTCTCCGAGCTGCTGGCCAAGGCCACCGACCAGGGCGCGCTGGACAAGCGGCTGACCCCGGAGGACCGGGAAAAGCTGATCGAGTTCCTCCGCCAGTTCGGCAACATCGGGCGCAAGCGTCCGGGTGATCCGGAGCGGAGCTTCGTCTACGACGGCGGCAGCGCCCGGGGCTACTCGCGCTGGCCGGGCGCCACCGGTGATCCCGGCGTGCGCACCGAGCCCAAGGTGGCGCCGCTGAGCCAGATCATCACCAAAGAGGTCGGCGACATCTTCGAGTTCGTGATGGACTACAAGCACGCCACCGTGATGATGCAGCCGATCGGCGGGATGGACGCCATCCCCAGGGCGCTGGCCAAGGCGATCGGCGCGCAGAAGATCAAGCTGAACTCGCCGGTCACCGGGATCACCGACGGCCCGGACCGGGTCAGCGTCCGGTACCGCGACAACGGCGGCCCGGAGCGCCAGATCGACGCCGACTACTGCATCCTCACCGGGTCGCCGCAGCTTCTCGCTCGGCTGCCGCACAACCTCGGGCCGGACGTGCAGAAGGCGCTGAACACCTACCAGATGAATGAGGCCGGCAAGATCGGCCTGGAGTACCGCCGCCGGTGGTGGGAGATCGAGGACCGGATCTACGGCGGGGTCACCGAGACCGACATGGACATCCGGCGCATCTGGTACCCGTCGACCGGCTATCACAGCGAGCGCGGCATCCTGGTCGGCTACTACAACACCGGGGACAACGCGGTGACCTACGGCGCGATGAACCACGCGGCCCGGGAGGCTCGCGCGTTGGCCCAGGGCGTAAAGATCCACGGGCCGAAGTACCGCACCGAGCTGGCGCGGTCGTTCTCCATCGCCTGGCACCGCGTGCCGTACCTCGAGAACGGCTGGCAGAACATTCCCGATGGCCCGGACGCCCCGGTCTACGCCCCGCTGAGCCGGCCCTCAGGATCGGGCCGGACGTATTTCGCCGGCGACTGGCTTTCGCACACCGTCTCCTGGCAGCACGGCGCGTTCCTCTCCGCCCGGAAAACGGTCACCGCGATCCACCAGCGCTCCCTGGCGCACTGAGGACCGGCCGCGGTCGGCTCGCGGCAATGCTGCTCAGCTAAGGCGCCGAGCCCGTCGTCAATGTCGGCGTGCGGTTTCGGTTGGGGGGTGGGTTCGAAAGATGGCCTGGACGGCGGTGCGGTGGCGACCTTTGCGTGCCCGGCTCGCGGTGTGGGTTGCGGAGCGTGGCCGGTGTTGGTCGGGTTCGGTTTGTCGAGGTCGACGCGAGTATGTCGGTCGGCGCATCCTGGGATGGGGTCTGCTCATGGGCGGGAGATCAACATCATCGATAGAGACGTTACCCGCGAGTAGAACGTCTGTGAGGATGATGTCGATCTTCATCGACCCCCGGAACACCGAATAGCCGCGACGAACCGGCGCGTCTGGGCTGACGACAAGTCCCAAACCACTAACTGAACGGCATTGCGGCTGGCGGACCGCCACGATCGGCGATCAAGGCGGTTCCGGTCCGCCGCCAAGATCGACATCAACCTGAGGCACCTCTTGCGCCCTTGGAAGGTGCCTCAGGCTGATGTCGGGTGCGGTGCCGGTCCAAGGACGCCTGGGCGGGCGCGGCTGGGCCTGTTCGCCGCCCCGGGTACGACCCGCCGCGGCACGTCGACCACGAACAGTTGCGGGTACGGCTTCGCTCGGCGGGGTTGGTCGGGCCCGGGCCGCGCCGGGAACGGAACGGGCAGCGGCCGGCGAGCCCGAGGAATTTTTCTCCTGGCTCTCGGGTTCTCCGATGCGTTTCCGAAACGCCAGGAAAGAGGTTTCCGATGCGCGCTCTCGCGGTCACTCCCGGTTCCACCTACGGGCTTTCCTGGCGGGAGGTGGCGGATCCGGTCCCCGCGCCGGGTGAGGCCCTGATCGAGGTGCGCAACTCCTCGCTCAACTTCGGGGACCTGAGCAGCGCCCCGGGCGGCGCGCCCGGCACCGTCCCGGGCTGGGACGCCGCCGGTGTGGTGCTGGCCGCCGCCGAGGACGGGTCCGGCCCGAAGGCCGGTGACCGGGTGGTCTCGTTCAGCTACGCCAACGGCGCCTGGGCCGCGAAACGGGCGGTCGCCACCGCCGACCTGGCGGTCGTCCCGGAGAAGGTGGACCTGGCCGTGGCCGCCGCGCTGCCGGTCGCCGGGGTGACCGCGTTGCGCGCGCTGCGCGTGTCCGGTGCGCTGCTCGGCCGGCGGGTGCTGATCACCGGCGCCTCCGGCGGGGTGGGCCGGTACGCGGTGCAGCTGGCCGCGCTGGGCGGCGCGCACGTGATCGCGGCGGCGAACCGGGGCGCCGGGCTGGCCGAGCTGGGAGCGCACGAGGTGGTGAGCACACTCGACGGCCTCGAGCCGGTGGACGTGGTGTTGGACAACGTCGGCGGCCGGCAGCTGGTTCAGGCGTGGGGCCTGGTGAAGACCGGTGGTGTGGTGCAGAGCATCGGGTGGACCTCGGGCGAGCCGGCCGAGTTCCCGGCCTACTCCACCGTCGGACCGGCCAAGAGCCTGACCAGCTTCCAGGCGGGCGTCGACTTCGGACCGGACCTGACCGCGCTGCTGGAGCTGGTCGAGGACGGGCGCCTCAAGGTCGACATCGGCTGGCGAGGCTCGTGGAGCCGGTTCGAGGAAGCCGCCAAGGCCCTCCTCGGCCGCCAGGTCACCGGCAAGGCAGTGCTGGATCACGACTGATAATCGTGTTATGAACAACCCGTGCACACGGACTTCAAGACCCTGACCCTGACCGTCGAAGACGGCGTCGCAGACCTGCGGCTGAACCGGCCGGACCGGGCGAACGCGATGAACGTGGACATGTGGCAGGAGCTGCGCGAGGCGGCCAGGGCGGCCGACGCGGCGCCCGAGGTCCGGGTGGTGGTGCTGCGTGGCGAGGGCAAGCACTTCTGCGCGGGCATCGACCTGGGCATGCTGGCCAACGGGCTGGGGCGCCCCGACCTGGAACTGGGCCGCGCGGCGGAGGAGCGCCGCCGGGCCATCCTGGACCTGCAGGACACGCTGACCTGGCTGGAGCGCTGCCGCAAGCCGGTGCTGGCCGCGATCCACGGCTCCTGCATCGGCGCCGGGCTGGACCTGGCCGTGGCCTGCGATCTGCGGTACGTCACGGCGGACGCCCAGTTCGTGCTGAAAGAGGTGGACATGGGGCTGGCCGCCGACGTCGGTGTGCTGCAGCGGCTGCCCCGGATCGTCGGCGAGGGCGTCACCCGCGAGCTGGCCTACACCTGCCGGAGCGTCTCCGGCACCGAGGCGGCCGAGCTGCGCCTGGCCAACCGCTGCTTCGGCAACCGGGAAGAGATGTACAAGGGCGTCGCCGAGGTGGCCCGCGAGCTGGCCGCCAAGCCGCCGCTGGCCCTGCGCAACACCAAGCAGACGATCACCTACGCGCGCGACCACACCGTCGCCGACGGGCTGGACCAGATCGCCACCTGGAACGCCTGGGCGCTGCAGACCACCGACCTCGCCGAGGCGATGCAGGCATTCGTCGAGAAAAGGCCCGGCAACTACGGCGAGTAAGAATCGCTCCTTCGAGAGATGCCCGGGGCAGACCACTCCCGGCAAAATGCGAGAACTCGGAAACTAGAAGGAGTGTCGTGGAGATCACCGCCGCCGTGGCCCACCGGCCACATGCCGACTTCACCGTGGAGAAGCTGAGCCTCGACGGCCCGAAGGCCGGGGAGATCCTGGTGGAGATCGCCTCCGTGGGGCTCTGCCACACCGACCTGGCGGCCCGCGAGGGCATCGTGCCGATCGCCATGCCGGCCGTGCTCGGCCACGAGGGCGCGGGCACCGTGGTGGAGGTCGGCGAAGGGGTGACCAAGGTCGTTCCCGGCGACAAGGTGGCGCTGAGCTACAACAGCTGCGGCCGGTGCCCGACCTGCACCAGCGGCGCCCCCGCCTACTGCCACCAGTTCATGCCGCTGAACTACGCCGGGGTGCGGCCGGACGGCAGCGCGCCGATCACCGGCGCCGGCGGTGAACCGGTGAACTCGGTGTTCTTCGGCCAGTCCTCGTTCGCCTCGCACGCGCTGGCCAACGAGCGCAACGTGGTGAAGCTTTCCGACGATGTGCCGCTGGACCTGGTCGGGCCGCTGGGCTGCGGCATCCAGACCGGCGCCGGCGCGGTGATAAACACGCTGGCCGCCGCGCCGGGCTCCGCGCTGCTGGTGATGGGTGCCGGCTCGGTCGGCCTGGCCGGCGTGCTCGGCGGCGTGGTGCAGGGCTGCGAGACGATCATCGTCCTGGAGCCGCACGAGAGCCGCCGCCGGCTGGCCCTCGAGCTGGGTGCCACGCACGCGCTGGACCCGGCGGCCGGCCCGCTGCCCGACCAGGTGCGGGAGATCCTGCCGATCGGCGTGGACAACGTCTTCGACACCACCGGCATCCCGGCGGTGATCGAGGCATCGCTGGGCGCGATGGCCCCGCACGCGGGGCTGGGCCTGGTCGGGGTGCCCACCGACCCCACCGCCGCGATCAACCTGAGCCTGATGCAGGCCCTGATCATCGGCATCAAGATCTACGGGATCATCGAGGGCGACGCGGTGCCGGACGAGTTCATCCCCCGGATGACCCGGCTGCACGCCGAGGGCCGCTTCCCGTTCGACAAGATGATCACCAAGTTCCCCATGGAGCGGATCAACGACGCGATCGCGGCCCAGGAGCGCGGCGAGGTGGTCAAGGTGGTGCTCACGACCTAGCGTCGGCCAGTTCCTGTTCGGTGTAGGCGTCCAGCTCGGTCTTGCCCCGCCGCCAGTAGCCGACGAAGGTGACCGCCTTCTTGTCGATGCCCCGGTCGCCGGTGAGGTGCCGGCGCAGCGTGCGCACCATGCCGGCCTCGCCGGCCAGCCAGACGTACGGCGTGCCGGCCGGGAGGTCGGTGCGGCGCAGCTCCTCCACCAGGGCCTGGCCCCGCTCGGAGCCGGCGTCCCGGTAGACCCAGTGCACCAGGACGTCCGGCGACGCGGGCAGCGACTGCTGGTCGGCCGGGTCGTCCAGCTCCACGTAGGCCAGTGCGCGGGTGCCCGGGGCCAGTGACTCCACCGAGGAGGCGATGGCCGGCAGGGCCGAGTGGTCGCCGGCGAGCAGCAGCCACGGTGCGTCGGCCGGCGGGGCGAACGCGCTCGGCCCGGCCAGCATGCCCAGCGGGTCACCCGGGCGCGCGTGGCTGGCCCAGCGGCTGGCCGGACCGTGCCCCTCCTGGTCGCCGTGCAGCACGAACTCGATGTCCAGCTCGTCGTCGCCCGGGCGGTGCGCGCGCACGGTGAAGGTGCGCATGTTCGGCCGGATGTCGTCCGGCATGGCCTGGAAGCGGCGGTACCAGGCGGCCACGTCGTCGCCCTCCACCTCGGGCACGATCGGCTCGTCCTGGCCGGGCAGCGGGAAGAACAGCTTCATCCACTGGTCCGGCGCGCTGTACGGGTACTCGGCCAGGCCGTCGCCGCCCACGGTGATCCGGACCAGGTTCGGGGTGATGCGCCTGGTTCGCACCACCCGGGTCAGGAAGTACGGGTACGCGGTGCCGTTGGAGTTGCCTCGCCGAGTCATGTCGCCAGTCAACCAAGGCTAACCTAAGTTCGACAAGTTGAATCGGGGACGGATGCTCAGGTGCGCGGCGTCCACCGAGGGCGGCGGGGTGAAGCTGGCGGCCGGGATGCGCCGGCGCAGCACCAGGTCGTACCGGGCCGCCCAGCGCGCGGTCTCCGCGCGGCCCGGCCACTCGGTGGTGACCCGGCGGGCGAAACCCCATTCCACGACCAGGTCGGCGCCGCGCAGCGGCACCCGCCGGTCGCCGAGCAGGCGGCGCAGCAGGGTGGTGCTCACCGCGAACGGGATGCTGGCGACCACGCTGAACGGGCGGCGCGGCAGCGGGACGCGGCGCAGGTCGTCGTGCACCACCCGCACGTTGTGGCCGTCGAACCGGCGGCTCAGCCGGCGGGCGAACCGGGCGTCCCGCTCGACGGCGAGAACCCGGGCGCCGGTGGCGGCCAGCGCCGCCGTGATGACGCCCGGCCCGGCACCGAAGTCGATCACGAGGTCGTCCGGGGCGAGGGTGGCGGCGCTGACCAGTTGGTCGATCGGCCGGCGTGCGGTCAGCAGGTGTACGCCGGAGGGATTGGGGCGGGTACGGGCGCGCGGCATCGCGGGTGCTCCAGGGGGAACGCGGGAAACGAGGACCCGGTAGGAGCGCGGCGAACTCAGCTCGCGAAGAATTGCCTCAGAACATGAGGGTGTGAGTCGCGGCGCTCAGTGGCGCCGCAACCTCATGGATGCGATCCCGCACATGGCCGGAGACGGTAGTGCCGGCCCCGGGCGGCCGCACGCGAGTTTCGACGCAAACTCCGCCGATGCGAACCCTATGCTTCCACCATGGCGCGAACGCGGCTTTCCCCGTACACCCTGTTCCCGATCTGCGTGGCCTTGGTGATCGCCGCCGGCTGCACGACCGCCACCTCGTCGCCGGCCGGCCCGGCGCCGGCGCCCCCGTCTCAGGCGCCGCCGCCGGGACAGGTCCGGGTGACCGGTGCCGTGCGGAACCCGGGCCTGCAGGGTCTTACCGACCTGCCGGGCGAGACCGCGACGGTCTCGTTCCAGACCGGGAAGGGGCCGGAGCGGCACATCGAGCAGGGCGTCCGGCTGTTCGCCGTGCTGGAGCGGGCCGGCCTCGCGCTGGTCGCCGGGCAGAAGCACGACGAGCTGTCCACCGGCGTGCTGGTGATCGGTGCGGACGGCTACCGGGCGTTGATCTCCTACGGCGAGATGGCGCCCGGCCTGGGCGAGCGGGCGGTCCTGCTGGCCACCGCCGAGGACGGCCGCGCGCTGGCCCGCCCCCGCCTGGTGGTGCCCGGGGATGTCAAGGGGAGCCGGTTCGTCACGGACGTGGTCGAGCTGCGGGTGCTGCGACCGTAGCCGAGCCGGTGTGAGGGGTGGGGCTCTTGAGGTGGCCGCGGAGCCTTGGTCCATGATCAGCAGGGCATAGCGGCCGTTTCAGGGAGCCGAAGCGGCCGCTATGTCCTGTCGACCATGATTTCCCCGGCGCCCAGTGCGGCGCGCAGCGACCCCAGCCAGACGGCGAATCCGCGGTCCCGGAACTGGGCCACCCGGTCCGCACGGTCGGCGGGCGGGCACTCGAAGGTGGCCGACCACTCGGCCAGGCAGCGGTCCCCGTCGGTGATCGGCACCAGCCGCAGCGTGGCCCGGTAGTCGGTCACGCCCAGCGGCGACGGCTCGCAGACCTCGTAGGTGTAGCCGCGGTCGAGGTCGGAATGGGCGAGCAGGCGCTGGCGCATCGGCGGGCCGTCCGGCACCGGGATGCGCCGGACGCAGCCGACCGCGTCACCTGGCCGGCCGTCCTCCAGGGTGGCGGCGTACCCGGCCCCGGCCCACTCGTAGGAGCCGAAGTCCCGGATCTCCGCCCACACCCGTTCGACGGGGTGGTCCAGAACGGTGCTGTAGTACGCATGAGTCACGCCGGTAAGAACCCCGGCGCGGCCGGAACGGTTGCGCTCAGTCCCCGGGCGGCGCCCACTCGGACTCGGGCAGCGGGCGGACCCCGTTCGGGCCGTCCGGGTCGACGGCGAACTTGGCGATCCGCTGGTAGCCCTTCTTGTTCTGCAGGCCGCTCTTCCGGTAGGCGGCGGTGAGCGCGACCTTGGTCCAGAACGCCGGCCCTTCCAGCCCGCGCGAGCGCGGGGTCCAGCCGTAGTGCCGCAGCAGCCCGTTGCCGTAGTTCATCGCGTACGTACGGCGGATCTCCGGGGTCCAGTGCTCGCTGGTCAGCGAGACGGACAGCTCGTCGGCGTTCTCGATCCGGTGCGGGCCGTTCAGCGGCCATGCCACCGCGTCGCCGGGGGCCAGGTCGTGCGGCACGCCGTGCTCGTCGAACCACGGCTCGAAGGAAGCCACGCCGTAGCTGGCCGACCGCACCGCCAGTTCCAGCTCCTCGGCCTTCAGGAAGGGTTCGGCGGCCGGGTAGATGATGAACCGCTTGCGCCCACGCACCTGCCAGATGGCCTGGCCGGGGATGTCCACGTGGTAGTGCACGGTGGCCCCGGGCGAGGAGATCAGCACGCCCAGCTTGCGCTTCACCACCTCCAGCCCGGGCACCTGCGCGGAGAACTCGCCGAAGATCTGGTCGGCCAGCTCGCTGAACCGGGCGTCCCACTCGCTGATGCCCACCAGGTTGACCCACAGCTTGCCGTTGCGCACGGCGTCCAGCACCCGCTCGCCCGGCAGGTCGCCCCGGGTCACCGAGGGCCAGGTGGCCGGTCCGGTGCCGCCCTCGGTGTGGATGGCCAGGCTCCGCGGCGCGGCCGTCTCGATCAGCTTGGCCAACGAGTCGTCACCGAACAGGTCCAGCTCGGCCAGGTGATGGCGCAGCTGGACGGTCGCCCGCCCCCAGGCCTCGCGTTGTTCGGGCGTCAGCGGCTCGCTGATTCTCGGCACAGGTGCCCCCCTGGTACCCCGTTGGTGGAAGTGGTCGTGTCAGTGCGTGGTGATGGGTCGCACCCCGTTGGGCGCGTCCGGATCGGGTACGAACTCGGGCACCCGCCGGTAGCTCTGCTTCGCCTGGAACGTCTTGCGCCACACCGCGGTGATGCCCACCTTGGCCCAGAACGCGGCGCCCTCGGTGGCCCGCGAGCGCGGGTTCCAGCCGTGCGAGCGGAGCACGCCGTTGCCGTAGTTCATCGCCCAGCTGCGGCGGATCTCCGGGGTGAAGTGCTCGCTGGTCAGCGACACGTTCACCTCGTCGTGGTTGTCGATCCGGTGCGGGCCGTTGAGCGCCCAGTGCAGCATCTGGCCCGGTTCGAGGTCGTACACCTCGGCGTACTCGTCGTACCAGGACTCGTAGGTGATCTCTTCGCCGGTGACGCTGCGGATCACGTTCTCCAGCTCGGCCGGCTTCAGGAACGGCGCGGTGGGCGGGTAGAGCCAGATCCGCTTGCGCCCGCGCACCTGCCAGAGCGCCTGGCCGGCCGGGTCGCAGTGGTAGAACACCCGCGCGTTCGGCGAGGAGATCAGCAGGCCGATCTTGCGCTTGAACGCGTTGAACCCGGGCACCTCGCGCGCCCACTGGTCGTAGATGTCGTTCAGCAGCTCGGCGAACCGGGGGTCGGCCTCCTGGACGTCGGTCATGTTGATCCAGACGCGGCCCTTGCGCACCGCGTCCAGGATGCGCAGGCCGGGAACCCCGCCCCGCTCGACCGACTTCCACGTGGACACGTCGTCCAGCATGGTGTGCATGATCAGCCGGTTCTCGGGATACGACTCGATCAGCTTGGCCAGGTTCTCGTCGGAGAACAGGTCCAGCTCGGCCAGGCCGTGCTGGAGCTTGACCGTGTGCTTGCCCCACAACTCGCGGTGCCGGGATTCGAGTTCGGAGATGACGCGCTGCACGGCGGCGAGCTTACCCCAACCGGGCGAAGGGCTTACCTCGCTTCGGTTACCTCTGATAACCGGCCGCATACGCGGTGACCGGACGCGCGGACATAATCGGGCGGTGGAGCATTCTCGGGTCTGGCCGGACGAGCTCGAACGATTGGTGGCGGACTGTTTCGCCGGTGCCGGTGTCCCGATGCGGGACGCCGAGGCCGTCGCCAGCGTGCTGGTGTACGCGGACCTGCGTGGATACAGCTCGCACGGGGTCTACCGGGTGCCCGCCTACCTGCGCCGGGTCCGGCACGGGCTGGCCGGTGGCACCCAGGACATGAAGCGGTTGGGCGGCTCGGGCGCGATGCTCCGGATGGATGCCGGGTTCGCGCTCGGGCCGGCCGCCGCCGTGCGGTGCACCGACCTGGCGCTGACCCTGGCCGCCGAGCACGGGGTCGGAGTGGTGAGCGTCGGGCGGTCCACCCACCTCGGCGCGACCGGGTACTACGCCCGGCGGGTCGCCGAGCGAGGCATGGCGGGGCTGGTGCTGTCCAACGGCCCGAAGGCGGTTGCGCCGTACGGCGCCGCCGAGCCGTTCCTCGGCACCAACCCGCTGGCGTTCGGTATCCCGCTGGGTCGGCACGGCTGCTTCGTGCTCGACATGGCGACCAGCGTGGTCTCCCGGGAACGGGTGAGGATGCTGGCGGCTTCCGGCGGTTCGCTGGCCGCCGGCCTGGCCATCGACGGCGAGGGGAAGCCGACCACGGACGCCTGGGCGGCGCTGTCCGGCAGCGTGCTCCCGGTCGGCGGGGCCAAGGGGTCCGGGCTGAGCATGGCGATCACGCTGCTGGTCGGCATGCTCGCGCAGGCCGACTTCGACGACGAGATCGGGTCGATGTACCAGGATTTCGACCGTCCGCAGAACGTCGGCCACATCTTCATCGTCATGGATCCGGCCTGGCTGGGTCCGGCGGAGGGCTCGATCGCCAGGGGCGAGGCCCTGGTCGACCGGCTGCACGGGCTGCGCACGGCGGAGGGCACGGACCGCGTGCGGTTCAACGGCGAGCGGGGCGAGGAATGTGCCCGGCGGAACCGGGCGGCGGGCATCCCCATCGACCCGGCGGTGTTGGAGCGGCTGGCCGAGTCCTGCGTGGAGAGCGGCATGCCGGAAACCGCCGCCCGGGCCAGGGCGTTGGCCAGCCGGCCGGCGGGTGGCCAGGGCGGTGATGGGCTGAGCGGATAGGGCGCCCGCTAGGCTTCCTGAGTCAAATCTCAGGGAGGGTCCGCTGTGAGCACCAGTTCTGGCCCGCTCGGAAATGGTCCTGGCGGCAGGCCGTCCGAGCCCCCGCGTTCGGCGCGGTTGCACCCCGGGGTGGGGTTCCGCATCCGCAAGACCACCGATCGGCTGGACCGGGCCGTGGTCGCCGAGTTCGCGGAGTACGAGACACCCGAGATCTCCGACATGCTCAACCGGCTGTACGCGGTCGACTCCGCGATCACCCGGCTGAGCGGCCACGGGCGCATGCTCGCCGGTTCGGCCACCACGGTGAGGGTGTTCCCCGGCGACAACCTGATGGTGCACAAGTCGCTGGACATCGCCGAGCCCGGTGATGTGGTCGTGGTGGCCGCCGGTGGCTCGTTCAGCAACGCCGTGCTCGGCGACACCATCTCGGCGAAGGCGAAACACCGGGGCATCGCGGGCTTCGTGATCGACGGGGTGGTGCGGGACGTGGCCGGACTGCGCGAGCTCGATTTCCCGGTCTGGGCCAGGGGCGCCACCTCGGTCGGCCCGCTGCACCGAGGTCCCGGCGAGATCAACTACTCCATTGCCTGCGGTGGCGTCGTGGTGAACCCCGGAGATGTGATCGTCGGCGACGACTCCGGCCTCGTGGTGGTGCCCAAGGAGACGGCCGGGGAGTTGCTGGTGAGGCTGCGCGGTTTCAAGGCCGGCGCGGCCGGTTACCTCGCGGCGGTCGACCGGGGCGAGTTCGACAACCGTTGGGCCGACCAGATCCTGACCAACCTGAACTGTGAGGTGACCCCGTGACTCGTCGTCCGGCGCTGTTGGTGGGAGGCGGTACGAACACGCTCTCGGTGGGCCGGCGGCTGGCGGCGATCGGCGTGCCGGTCTACGGGCTGGCGACCACCCCGGAGATCCGCTTCTCCCGGGCGTTCCGGGAGGTTTTCTGGCCGGCAGGGGCGCCGGCCGGCGGGCGGGAGAACGAGGAGCGCACGGCCGAATGGCTGCTCGGCGAGCCCGGTGCCCGGTTCGCCGGCGCGGTCATGCTGGCGTGCAGCGATGCGACGCTGCGAGTGGTCGCGCGAAACCGGGAGGCGCTGGCCGAGCGGTTCACGCTGGACGTCTCCGACCCGGTGGCGCAGATGGACATGCTGAACAAGCGCTCCACCTACGAGATCGCCACCAAGTCCGATGTGCCGACCCCGCTCTACTGGACGGTCCAGGACCTGGACGAGGTAATCGAGCGGCGCCACGAGTTCGTCTACCCGCTGCTGGCCAAGCCGGTGTTCTCGCACGAGTACGAGGCGAGGTTCAGGGGCAAGTTCCGCACCGCGAACTCGCCGGACGAACTGGTCACCGAGTACCGCGAGCTCGGCGAGGCGGGGATCGAGTGCATGCTGGTGGAGACCATCCCTGGTCCGGACTCGCTGTTGTGCAGCTACTTCACCTACGTCGACGAGTCCGGCGAGCCGATGTTCGACTTCACCAAGCGGGTGATCCGCCGGTGCCCGCCGATGCGGGGGGTCGCCTGCTACCACGCCACCACCAACGACCCCGAGGTTCGTGAGCTCGGACGCCGGTTCGTGCAGGCCTCCGGGCTGCGTGGCCTGGCCAACGTCGAGTTCAAGCGGGACACCAGGGACGGCCAGCTCAAGCTGATCGAGTGCAACGCCCGGTTCGTCGCGCCCGACGCCCTGGTCGCGGCGGCCGGGGTCGAGCTGGCCCAGCTGGTCTACCGGCGGCTCACCGGCGAGACGGTGCAATGGCCGACCGAGTACCGATCGGGGCTGCGGATGTGGGCCCCCGTCGACGACCTGCGCGCGTTGATCGCGCTCCGCCGCGCTGGGGAGCTCACCGTTCCGGCCTGGTTGCGCAGCGTCGCGCATCGGCAGATGTTGCAGGTCTTCCGCTGGGACGACCCGCTGCCGGCCGTGGCCAGGGGCGCCGGCCGGGTGCGCAAGGTGCTGACCGGCAACTACCGCTAGCGCGACCCGGCCGGGGGGCACGGCGCGCTGGTCAACGCGGTCCCAGCCGCGCGCGTACCTGGGCGAGCAGGGTCGGCAGCTGGCCGCTCAGCAGCGCGAACACCAGGCCGAAACACACCACCGCCGCCGCGCCCGTCGCCAGGCTGACCGCTACCCGCGGCCACCGGTCGTCGACCAGATGCTGTACCAGCCAGGAACCCAGCGCCGTCGCCGGCAGCATGGCCAGCACGGCGACCCCGATCACGGCGAGCCGGCGCAGGTCGAACAACCGCTCCGATCCCAGGTCCTTGCGCACCAGGAACACCGTGATGACCGCGGCGGCAACGTCCGCCGCCAGCACGGCGCAGGCCAGCCCGACCAGCCGGTAGCCGTCCGCCGGGAGCAGCAGTGTGCTCAGCGCGACCACCATCCGGACCACCATCAACGCGGTGCTGGACCGTCGCGGGCCACGGGTGTCCAACCGGGCGAACAGCGTCTGCCGGGCCGTCTCGTAGACGGCCTGGGCGCACTGGGAGACCGCGAGCACCATCAGGCAGCCGGTCAACCAGCCGATGACCGTCGGGTTGTGCAGCTCGCCGTTGGCCAGCGTCGCGGCGACCGGCTCGGCGAACGCGAGCAGCAGGCACAGCGCGGGCAGGCTGGCCATCAACGAGTAGTTCAGCGCCTGCCGCCATGCCGCGCTGAACCGAACCGAGTCGCCGTCCCGCGCCGCGGCACTCAGGCCCGGCAGCGCGGCGGAGGTCACCGCCTTCGAGCCGAGCGCGGCGATCACGAAGTACACCGCGAGGGCGGTCTGGAACACGAACACCCCGCCGGGCACCGTCGCCGCGACCGCCACCATGGCGAACATGGCCAGCACGGGGAACACCGCCACGATCACCGAGCGCCGCAGCCGGTAGGTGGCGGCGCGCGCCTCCGGGTCGCTCCGCCAGCCGCCGCGCACCCGCATCGGCAGCCCGGCCCGATGGGCGCCGAACAGCTGGGCCGCCGCGTGCAGCGCGACCGACAGCGTGGCGCCGACGGAGAGCACGAGCACCATGCTGATCGGGACGTCCGGCACGTCCAGCCCCGAGTCGTAGAGCACCCACACCACCGCCATCGTGGCGATCAGGCCGACGTTCTCCAGCGCCGGCGCGGCGGAGGACAGCGCGAACCGGCCCCTGGCCTGCTGCACGGCGGCACCGATGGTCGCCAGCACGAAGCACAGGATCTGTGGTCCGACGAACAGCAGCACCACGATGGTCAGCCGCCAGGCCCGCCAGCGGGTGTCCCCGTCCGGAATCCCGGCGGTCACCGCCAGCGCCACCAGGGGCGATGCAATGGTGAGCGCGCCGGCCGTGACCGATGACCAGAACATCATGTAGCCGTTGATCCGGCTGAGCAGCCGGACGGACGCGGCCATGCCGTGCTCGGTCATCGAGCGGACCAGGGTCGGCACCAGGACCAGGGCCAACACCGGCCCGGCCAGTGCGGTGGTGGCGAGCCCGGGGATCGTGTTCGCGGAAAGGAACGCGTTGGCGAAGAACGTCGGGCCCAGCACCGCACCGATGACCACCACACGCAGCAGCCCGGTGATCCGGCTGATCAGTGTCCACGCGGCGACGGTGATCGACCCGCGCGCCGTGCTGGGACGAGCCTCGTCGCCGTCCGCGGTGCTGCCGACCGCGGCGACCGTCGAAGCGCTGACCGGAGGCTCGGCAACCGCGGACTCGGTCGGCGGGGATGCCCGGGGCCCGTCGTCGTCCATGGCGCTAAACGGTAGACGTGGCCCGCTGAACTGCGATGTCCGCCCTGGAGTTGGATAAGGTCACGGGGTGGTTCATGAGCCCGAGCTGGTGGACGATCCGCCGCGGCACCGGGTGCCGCCGATCCCCGCCGGGTTCCGGTGAGCCACCGGCTCATCCTGCTGCCCGGCGACGGCATCGGCCCTGAAGTCACCGCCGCGGCGCGGAAGGTCCTCGACGCATCCGGTGCGGAGCTGGACTGGGAGGTCCACGAGGTGGGCCAGCTCGCCCTGGCCGCCGGTGCCCGCGCACCGTTGCCCGCGCACGTCGTGGACGCCATCGCCGAGTGCGGGGTGGCGCTCAAGGGTTCGATCACCACGCCGCCGGACCGGAGCATTCCGTCGGTGAACATCGCGCTCCGCCGCGAGCTGGACCTGTTCGCCAACGCGCGGCACATCAGGCGGCTCCCCGGCGCGCCCGGCCTGCACGACGACGTCGACCTGATCATTGTCCGGGAGGCCACCGAGGACGTCTACGCGGGCGTCGAGTACCCCTCGGGCAGCCCGGCGGCCCGCGAGCTGGCGGACTTCGTGCGCGCGCGGGGCGGGGTGCTTCCGGGCGAGGCCGCGGTGGCGCTCAAGGTCACCTCGCCCGGCGGCGCCCGGCGCGCCTTCGAGTTCGCCGCCGACTACGCGGAGCGGCTCGGGCGGCACCGGCTGACCGCGGTGCACAAGGCGACCGTGCTGCCCGGCACCGATGGTCTGTTCGTCGAGGTCGGGCGGGACGTGGTGGCCGGCCGACCGGGGCTCGACTTCGACTCGATGGCGGTCGATGCGATGGCGGCGCACCTGGTGGAACGGCCGGGCGAGTTGGACATGCTGGTCGCCCCGTGCCAGTACGGCGACATCCTGGCCGATCTGGGCGGCGCGCTGGTCGGCGGAATCGGCATGGTGCCGGGGGTGAACTTCGGCGGAACCCACGTCGGTGGGGTGTCTGTCTTCGAGGCCGCGCACGGCAGCGCACCCCGCCAGGCCGGGCGCAACCGGGCCAACCCGGTGGCCATGATCCTCTCGGGCGTGCTCGCCCTGCGCCACCTCGGGGAGGACGAGGCCGCCACCCGGGTGGAGGACGCCGTCGGCGCGGTGCTGACGGCTGGGTGTTTCCGCACCTACGATCTGACTCCGGGCCGCACCGGGCTCGGTTCGGTCGGGACCGAGGAGTTCGCCATGGCGGTCGTACGGGCCATCCAGGACGATTGCTAAGTTGGGACCGTGTTGCCTGAGACCGATCTCAGCAAGGGCACCGGCCTTGACCGACGTACCGTGGTGGTCACCACCACGGCTACCCGGCTGGACGGTGACGCCCGGCTGGCCTGGGACAAGCTGGTGTCCGGCATAGCCGGGAGCGATGTCACGCAGCTCTCCGGCTGGGCCAGGGTGCGCGCGGAGGTCGGTTACCGGGCGTTGTACCTGCGGGTGCACCGGGACGGCGAGCTGGCGGGCGGGGCTCAGCTGTTGCTGCGCCGGATTCCGCTGCTCGGCGAGATCGGTTACGTCTCCTACGGGCCGTTGGTGGCCGAGAACGTACCCCGCGAGCAGGTGGTACCCGCCCTGGTCGAGGCGCTGGACAAGTTGGCCAGGGGCAGGTTGTGCGCGCTGTTCGTGCAGCCGGTGCACGGCGACGACCTCAGCGCGCAGCTGCTCGCGCGCGGCTTCCGCCGGTCCACCGCCGGCGTGGCGCCGGCCAACACCGTCCGGCTCGACCTGGCGCAGGACGAGGACGCGTTGCGCGCCGCGCTGAGCAAGCGCATCCGCCGCTGGACCGGCAAGTGGGAGCGCTCCGGAGTGAGCGTCCGCCGGGGCGGCCTGGACGACGTGCGGCTGCTGTCCGACCTGATCGGGCGCACCGCCACGCACCAGGGCTTCTCCGAGCTGTCCGAGGACTATGTGCGCAACCTGTACGAGGAGTTCGGGTCCACCGGGCACGCGGAGATCTTCGTCGGCGAAGTGGACGGCACGCCGGTCGCGGCCGAGCTGTTCACCGCGTGCGGCGGGGTGCTGCGCTGCCGGCTCACCGGGCTGGACCGGTCCAGCCCGGCGGTGCGGCTGAGTGTCACGTCCGCGCTGGACTGGGAGGCGATGCGCTGGGCCAAGGCCAGCGGCTTCGCCGAGTTCGATCTCGGCGGACTGTCGCCGGCCGGTGCGGCCCTGGTGGAGGCGGAGGGCTTCAGCTCGCAGTCGCTGGAGGGGCCGGACCGGTTCAAGGTCGGTTTCGGGGGTCGCCTGCACCGGTATCCTCCGGCCGTGGAGCTGATCTCCTCCCCGCTGTTGCGCATCACCTACGACCGGCTGCGTTCGGCCGGCGCGGGCCGCGCGGTGGTCGAGTGGGTGCGGACGTTCATGCGCCAGGGACTGCGCCGCAAGCGCTGAGTGCGGTCGCCGTCGAGCGACCGAAGGAAGAGGTAGGGGATGACCCCCTGGTCCGTGGAGCTGGCCCGGGCCACTCAGCGGCTGGCCGACGCGGGGGTACCCAGCCCGAGGGTGGACGCCGAGCTGCTGGCCGCGCACGTGCTGCGGGTGCCCAGGGCGCGGCTGGCCGGGCTGAACGGTGATCCGCCCGAATGCGCCGCACTCGAGGAGTTCCGGGCGTTGCTGGCCCGCCGGGTGACCCGCGAGCCGTTGCAGTACCTGCTTGGCACCGCCCCGATGGGGCCGGTCGAGGTGGCCGTGGGGCCGGGCGTCTTCGTGCCCCGGCTGGAGACCGAGCTGCTGCTGGACTGGGGCCTGCGGGCGCTGGCCGGGCGGTCGCGGCCGACGGTCGTCGACCTGTGCACCGGCTCGGGTGCGCTGGCCGCCGCCGTGGCGGCCAGCCGGCCGGACGCGGCGGTGTACGCGGTGGAACGGGATCCTGCCGCGCTGCGCTGGGCCAGGCGCAACCTGCCGGCTTCGGTGACCCTGGTGGAAGGCGACGTGACCGACCCCGGGCTGCTGCCCGAACTGCGCGGCCGGGTGGACCTGGTGCTGGCCAATCCGCCGTACGTGCCGGACGGCACGCCGGTGCCGCCCGAGGTGGCCGACCACGACCCGCCGGCGGCGGTGTTCGCCGGTCCGGACGGGCTGGCGGTGATCCGCCCGCTGGTGGCGCTGTCGGTCCGGCTGCTGCGGCCCGGCGGCGCGCTCGGCGTCGAGCACGACGACACGCACGGCACGTCGGCGCCCGCGCTGCTGGCCGGATACGCCGAGCTCACCGCCGTAGTGGAGCACTCCGACCTGGCCGGCCGGGCCCGTTTCGTGACCGGTTCTAGGGTCTAGCGTCCCGCGCCAGAAACCTGCGCTGTGATAACGCGGCCAGCCGCCGCCTGGATCACCGGACTTACGGCACGAATTTCCGCCGCGGGACACTAGCCCCGTGAGTACCTCGTATGACTGTGCCGAGCCGGACGCGCGCCGCGACGGCTTGGCGGCGGCGGCCGGCGCGGTGCGCGCCGGGCAGCTGGTGGTGCTGCCCACCGACACCGTGTACGGCATCGGCGCGGACGCGTTCAACGCCGCCGCGGTGCGCGCGCTGCTGGACGCCAAGGGGCGCGGCTCCAACATGCCGGCCCCGGTGCTGGTGGGTTCCTGGACGACCATCGACGGGCTGGTCTCCTCGGTGCCGCCGGAAGCGCGGAAGCTGATCGAGGCGTTCTGGCCCGGCGGGCTCTCCCTGGTCCTGCCGCACGCGCCGTCGCTCAGCTGGGACCTCGGGGACACCCGGGGCACGGTGATGCTGCGCATGCCGCTGCACCCGGTGGCGCTGGAGCTGCTGCGCGAGGTCGGCCCGATGGCGGTGTCCAGTGCCAACCGCTCCGGCCTGCCGCCCGCGGCCACCATGGCGGAGGCGCGCAACCAGCTCGGCGAGTCGGTCTCGGTGTACCTGGACGGTGGGCCGGCCGAGGGCGAGGCGTCGACCATCCTGGACCTGACCTCGGACGAGCCCCGGGTGCTGCGCGTCGGCGCCATCGGCCGCGACCAGCTGGCCGAGGTCCTCGGCCGCGAAATCCCCCTCGCCGGCTGAGTAATCAACTCAACCCGGCGACGAGATCGAGATTCGGTGCAACGGCGACCGTCTCCTGTTGTGCCTGGCTAGGGTGAATCCGCCGCCCGCAACGAGCGAACCAGCCGAATGGCATCTACGTGCCATGAGTCCGCCATGCGTGGGATCGTGGCCTGGTGAGGGTGAGGATCGACGCTGCCGGGCGGTTGGTTAATCCGAAGCAGGTCCGGTCGCGTCTGGGACTTGAAGCGGGCGCCGAGCTGGAGCTCGAGGAAGTGGGCGATCACGTCGAGCTCCGGCCGATCGGCCGCGAGGTGTGGCTCGACGAGTCTGGCGATCGGCCGGTCTTTCGGGCGGTGGGTGACGTGCCAACGCTGACCGCGGCCGAGGTCCGAGAGTTGATGGACGAGTTCCGTCGATGACGCCCAATTGCACGGCTGACACCAGTGTTGTCATCCCAGCGCTCTCCGACTGGCGTGAGCACCACGCGATAGCGCAACGGGCAATCGCGGATGTGCACCGCCTTCCCGGCCATGTCCGTTGGTGTATGCGGCGGGCCACCTATCGCGCGGTTGGGGTTCGTTTGCGTTTGATGGACGGATCTGGCTGACGACGAGCAGGGGTGAGCCCGGGGCGGCCGGAGGGCCCGGGTAGCGTTGGTTGGCGTGAGCACACCGTTCTGGGGCCCTGACTTCGACGAACTCCAGCAGACGGATCCCGAGATCGCCGGGGTCGTCCTCGACGAGCTGGACCGGCTGCGCGGCGGACTGCAACTGATCGCGTCCGAGAACCTGACCAGCCCGGCGGTGCTCGCCGCGCTGGGGTCGACGCTGTCCAACAAGTATGCCGAGGGTTACCCGGGACGCCGCTACTACGGGGGCTGCCGGGTGGTGGACGACGCCGAGGAGATCGCCAACGGCCGCGCCCGCGAGCTGTTCGGCGCCGAGCACGCCAACACCCAGCCGCACTCCGGCGCCTCCGCCAACTTCGCCGCCTACGCCGCGTTCGCCAAGCCCGGTGACACGGTGCTGGCGATGGACCTCAAGCAGGGCGGCCACCTCACCCACGGCTCGAAGGTCAACTTCTCCGGCAAGTGGTTCAACGCGGTGCCGTACACGGTCCGCCAGGACACCGAGCTGATCGACTACGACGAGGTCCGCGACCTGGCCCGGGAGCACCGCCCGAAGATCATCATCACCGGCGCCACCGCGTACCCCAGGCTGATCGACTTCGCCGCGTTCCGGGAGATCGCCGACGAGGTCGGTGCCATCCTCATGGTGGACGCCGCACACTTCATCGGCCTGGTCGCCGGCAAGGCGATCCCCAGCCCGGTGCCGTTCGCCGACGTGGTCACCGCGACCACGCACAAGGTGCTGCGCGGCCCGCGCGGCGGCATGATCCTGTGCCGCGAGGAGCACGCCAAGGCGATCGACAAGGCGGTGTTCCCGTTCGCCCAGGGAGGCCCGCTGATGCACTGCGTCGCGGCCAAGGCGGTGGCCTACAAGGAGGCCGCCACCGCCGACTACCAGGCGTACGCCGCGCAGGTGGTGGCCAACGCCGGCGCGCTGGCCAAGAGCCTGGAGGCGGAGGGCATGCGCGCCGTCTCCGGCGGCACGGACACCCACCTGGCGCTGCTCGACCTGCGCCCGCTCGGCGTCACCGGTTCCGAGGCGGAGACCCGCTGCGACGCCGCCCGGATCACGCTGAACAAGAACTCCATCCCCTACGACCCGGCGCCGCCGCTGAAGCCGTCCGGCATCCGCATCGGCTCGCCCTGCCTCACCACCCAGGGCATGGGCGAAACCGAGATGGCCGAGGTGGGCCGGCTGGTGGCCCGGGCGGTCAAGGCGGAGCACGGTACCGAGGCCGGCGACCGCGAGCTGGCCACCGTGGCCGAACAGGTGAGCGCGCTGGTCGCGCGAACTCCGGCGTATCCGCGCGGGTAACCCGGTGCGCCTCGCGGACGTCACTGATCTCAACGCGCTCGGCACGCCGGGCCTGCCGCTGCGGGAGTTCCTGCTGGTCGGGCTCACGGCGGCGGTGGTGACGTTCCTGCTCACCGGGTTGGTCCGGCTGCTCGCGCTGCGCTTCGGCGCGGTGGCCTGGCCGCGCGGGCGGGACGTGCACGTCACCCCGACCCCGCGCTGGGGCGGGTTGGCGATGTTCGGCGGGGTGCTCGGCGGGGTGGCGGTGGCCGCGCAGCTGCCGGCGCTGCGCCTGGCCTTCGACTACTCCTCGGAGGTGCGCGGCGCGCTGCTGGCCGCCGCGCTGATGGTGCTGGTCGGCGCGCTGGACGACCGCTACGAGCTGGACGCGCTGACCAAGGCCGCCGGGCAGACCACCGCCGCAGGGGTCATGGCGCTGCAGGGTGTGCAGTGGTCGGTGCTCTGGCTGCCCTGGGGCGGCGGGGAGAACAGCGCCGGCTCGCCGCTGGTGTTCAGCCAGGGGCAGGCGGTCGTGATCACCGCCGTGCTCACCGTGGCCCTGGTGAACGCGATGAACTTCGTGGACGGGCTGGACGGGCTGGCCGCCGGGGTCGGGATGATCGCCGCCGGCGCCACCTGCCTGTTCGCCTTCGGGCTGTTGTACAAGGCCGGCAACGACCCGAACTACTACACCCCGGCGCTGATCACCGCCATGCTCGCCGGGGCCTGCTTCGGCTTCCTGCCGCACAACTTCAACCCGGCCCGGATCTTCATGGGCGACTCCGGGTCGATGCTGATCGGGGTGATGATGGCGGCGGCCACCATCACCGCGTCCGGCCGGATCAACAGCGCCAAGACCGGTGACCTGATCGGCCTCACCGCGCCGCTCACCGTGGTCGCCGCCGTGGTGTTCGTGCCGCTGCTGGACCTGTTGATGGCGGTGGTGCGGCGCACCAGGGCGGGGCTGAGCCCGTTCAGCCCGGACAAGATGCACCTGCACCACCGGCTGCTGGAGATCGGCCACTCGCAGCGCCGCGCGGTGCTGTTGATCTACTTGTGGTCCGCCGTCCTGGCCTTCGGCGGTGTGGCGCTGGCGGTGAGCGAGAACACCACCCTGGTGCTCTGGGGGATCGGCTTCGGCGTGCTGCTGGCCGTGCTGGCCACCGCTATCCCTCGGCTCCGCCCCGCTCCGCGCCGGCCACCGGCGCACGCCCCCGCTTCTACGTCCTGAACCGGCTCGCGGCGGCCTGCTGCTGGCGGGTGGCGTTGGAGAGCGGGCCGGTTCGAGAGATGGCTTGGACGGCTCGGCCGGGGCGGTCTGCCGCGATATGGGTGCCGCCCGCTCGGTTGCCTTCTGTATCCCTAACTCTGGTGGGTGTCGGCGGGGTGATCGCCGTCTGTGGCGGATTAGCGTCGAAAATCGACGCTGTAGCGCCACGAACGGCGATCATCCTCGGTGACCCGCCGGATTCCATGATCATCAGAGCATCGTGGTCGTGCCGGGTGGCCGGAAGAGGCCGCCATGTCCTGTTGACCATGTAGCCGGCGAGTGGCGGGTGTCGCACCGTATGCGGCGTCACAGTTACTTGTGCGGCGTCGGAGTGGGGCGGTGTCGCCGCGCTGGCTGGGGCTGTGGTGTCCGTCCCAATTTTGTTGGGCTTCCGACGTTTCGGGCGCCTGGCGGCGGGCAGCCATCGGTCGTGTCCGGGCGCGAGTTGTTGATCTTCGCGGGCCACTGGGAATGATCTTCGATCCCCGCTGGGACGGCCGCGGTCGAACCGGTAAAGAAAGGGTTTGGCCTGATGGTGGCTGCGCCGGGTATTCACGCGCACGATCGGGGGTACTCATAAGGAGTGGCTTTCCTGAGAATCCATCAGGGGTACCGTGCTAGCCCCGCGAACCGATGGATAAAGGGTTGGAGAGTAAGTGCTAGCTTGTCGCCGCCGCGATCTTCGCGCTATCAAGCCCTATGCGCTGGTCAGGGGGCAAGTGGTAGCCGGGCGGCGCTGTGGTAGCGTCGCCCTATCCCCGCCAGATGGTGGGGGCTCCGCTCGTCAGTGTGGCACAGACCGTGGTTTCGGGGACCAGCAGTATTCAGGTCAGCCACACGATGTGGGGATGAAGCGGTTGTGAACAGTCGGCCGATCCGATCCGCTGACGCCGACGACCGGAGGGCGCGGTGAGCAGCCAGGGTCCGGAGCTGGGCGACCTGCTCGGGATGGGCACATCCATCGCCGGGTGTCTGGTCGTCGGGTTCGGTCTGGGTTGGCTGGTCGACCACGCGGCCGGGACCTTCCCGGCATTTGCGCTGGTGGGCCTGCTGCTGGGCATAGTCGCGGCCTGCTTCTACGTCTACGGACAGTTCAAAAAATTCATGTAGTGAAGATGTCGGCAACGAAGCGACAGGAGCGTGAGTGATCCTCGGAGCGACAGCGGGGTCGCCGGTGCCCATGGTGAACCGGAAGACGCTGCGCCGCACTCTGCTGTGGGCCGCCGTGGCCGGTGTGATCGGGCTGGGCGTCGCCATCGCGCTGGGCCAGCCGGTCGCCGGGCTGCTCGGGCTGCTGGGGCTGGCCCTCGGCGCCGCCAACGCGCGCGCCGCGCAGGTTTCCGTGGCCCGCTACTCGGATCGGGGTGAGTTCAGCAAGGGCCGGTTCGCCATCAGCGTGCTCGGCCGCCTCGGTGTGATCACGGTCATCGCACTAGGCTGCGCCGTGTTGCTCCGCCCGACCGGTCTCGCGGTCTTCGCGGGCCTCGCCGTTTTTCAACTGCTCACGATCGTGAGCGCCATGCTGCCGCTGGTCAAGGAGATCCGACAGTCATGATTCAAAATCTGGCCGACGGCCAGCTGGTACTCGCCGCCGAAGGCGAGGGGGGCATCCAGCCCGGGCACCACACCACCGCGGAAGTCTTCGGGATGACCATCCACGTGGACACGGTGGCCGCGACGCTGATCGCCGGGGCGATCATCTGCGGGCTCGGGCTCTACATGGCGCGCAAGGCCACCTCGGGCCGGCCCAGCAAGCTGCAGCTGATCTTCGAGATGCTCGTCGAATGGGTGCAGGGGCAGGTCAAGGAGCAGATGGGCCTGCGCGCGCCGAGGGGCGTCGTGCAGCTGTGCGTGACCACGTTCGCGTTCATCCTGATCTGCAACTGGCTGGCCGCGCTGCCCACCGAGCACTACCTGCCGCCGCCCACCGCGGACGTGAACCTGGTCTACCCGATGGCGTTGTTCGTGATCATCTGGGTGCACGTGTTCAACATCAAGCGCAACGGCGTGAAGCACTACTTCGGCCACATGGCCAAGCCGTACGCCTTCCTGGCACCGATCGAGGCGATCACCCAGTACTTCGGCCGTCCGGTCTCCCTGGCCCTGCGGCTGTGGGGCAACATCTTCGCCGGTGGCCTGATGGTCATGGTGATCGGTCTGATCCCGCCGTACGCGATGTGGCTGCCGAACGCCGCGTGGAAGCTGTTCGACATGTTCATCGGCGCCCTGCAGGCGCTGATCTTCACCCTGCTCACCATCATCTACTTCGCCGAGGCAGCGGGCGAAGAGGACGAGGCACACGCGCACTAGCGCGGTAATGCTCCCTATAACGCAAGACGTGTCACAAGGAAAACGAGGAGAGTCATGAGTCTGACCAACGAACTGCTCGCCCAGGGTGCGGCGGCAGGCGAACTGAAGTTGGCCGGCGCGTTCATCGGCGGTGGTCTGGCCCTGGCCGGCGGTGCCATCGGCGCCGCGGTCGGCGATGGTCTGGCCGGCGCCGCGACCATCCAGGGTGTGGCCCGTCAGCCGGAGGCCCGGGGCCGGCTGAACACCATCATGTTCCTGATCATCGGCCTGGTCGAGGGCATGTACTTCATCAACCTGGCCTTCATGGCGCTCTTCGTCTTCGTGCTCGGCGCGCAGTGATCGGTATGAACACCGTGCCACAAACCACGGTATTGGCCGCGGACAACTTCCTCGCGCCGAACGGCACGCTCATCGCCGAGCTCATCGCGTTCCTGCTCATTCTGTTCGTGCTGTGGAAATACGTCGTTCCGCCGCTCACCAAGTCGCTGCAGGAGCGGCAGGACATGGTGCAGAAACAGGTAGAAGACGCAGAGGACGCGAAAAAACAGCTCAAGGCGGCCACCGACCGCTACGAGCAGGCGCTGGCCGAGGCCCGCAACGAGGCAGCCAAGATCCGTGAAGCCGCCCGGGCGGACGGCGACCGGATCCGCGAGGAGCTGCGCGAGCAGGCCAACGCCGAGGTGGCGCGGATCCAGCAGCGCGGCGAGGAGCAGCTGGCCACGCAGCGCGCGCAGGTGGTACGCGAGCTGCGCGGAGAGCTGGGCGGCCTGGCCACGCAGCTCGCCGAGCAGCTGGTCGGCCACGAGCTGGCCGACGACGACCGCAAGCGGTCCACCGTGGACGCCTTCCTGGGCAAGCTGGACGACATGCCGGCCAGCGGCGGCAAGGCGGCCGTGCGGACCGGCACGCCGACCGGCACCGGCGGAGCCGGCTGATGGCGGGACAGCTGCAGGCGGCCAGCCGCGAGTCGCTGGCCGAGGCGCAGGCCCGGCTGGACACGCGGGTGGACGCGGCCTCGGCCACCGAGCTGAGCACGCTCGGTGAGCAGCTGTTCGCGGTGGCCCGGCTGTTGCAGGCGGAGATCCAGCTGCGCCGCCACCTGGCCGACTCGTCGGTCCCGGCGGGCAGCCGGACGGCGCTGGCCGACCAGCTCTTCGCCGGGAAGCTCGACCGGCCGGCCCTGGACACCCTTTCCGACCTGGTCTCCGGTCGCTGGTCGCGGCCGGTGGACCTGGTCGGGGCGGTGGAGGAGCTGGCCCGGCGGGCGACCCTCGGGGTGGCCGAGAAGGACGGCACGCTGGAGCGGGTGGAGGACGAGCTGTTCCGGTTCGGCCGGGTGCTGAACCGGGAGTCGGAGCTGTCCACGCTGCTGGGCGACCAGGCCGCCGACGCGGACCGCCGGGTCTCCCTGCTGAGCCAGCTGTTGGACGGCAAGGCCACCCCGGTCACGCTGACCCTGCTCGAGCAGGCGGTGCGCAACCCGCGCGGGCGGGCGCTGGAGGCGACCGCCGAGGAGCTGGCCGAGCTGGCCGCCGCCCGACGGGACCGCTACGTGGCGCACGTGGCCACCCCGGTGGCGCTCACCCCGGCGCAGGAACAGCGCCTGACCGACTCGCTGAGCCGGCTGTACGGCCGGCAGATGTCGCTGCAGATCGAGCAGGACGCCACGCTGCTGGGCGGGCTGGTGGTCAGGGTCGGCGGCGAGGTCATCGACGGCAGCGTGGCCACCCGGCTGAGCGCGGCCAAGCGCGCGCTGCCCAAGTAGGCCACTCCACTCCACTCGACGAGACGTAGCACGACTTTCGCAGAGAAGGAACGTAGAGAACCATGACAGAGCTGACGATCTCCTCGGACGAGATCCGGAGCGCGATCGCGAGCTACGTCTCGTCCCTGGAGACCGAGACCTCGCGCGAAGAGGTGGGCACCGTCGCCGACACCGGTGACGGCATCGCCCACGTTGAAGGCCTCCCCTCCGCGATGACCAACGAGCTGCTCGAGTTCGACGGCGGCGTGTTGGGCGTGGCGCTGAACCTGGACGTGCGCGAGATCGGCGCCGTCATCCTCGGCCCGTACAGCGGCATCGAGGAGGGCCAGCAGGTCAAGCGGACCGGCGAGGTGCTGTCCGTGCCGGTCGGCGACGGCTTCCTGGGTCGTGTGGTCGACCCGCTGGGGGCCCCGATCGACGGCCTCGGCGAGATCACCAAGGAGACCGACCGGGTGCTGGAGCTGCAGGCCGCCTCGGTGGTCGAGCGGCAGTCGGTGAACCAGCCGCTGCAGACCGGCATCAAGGCCATCGACGCGATGACCCCGATCGGCCGGGGCCAGCGGCAGCTGGTGATCGGCGACCGCAAGACCGGCAAGACGGCGGTCTGCGTGGACACGATCATCAACCAGAAGAACGCCTGGGCCACCGGTGACCCGGAGCAGCAGGTGCGCTGCATCTACGTGGCCATCGGGCAGAAGGGCTCCACCATCGCCGGCGTGCGCCAGGCGCTGGAGGACGCGGGCGCGCTGGAGTACACCACCATCGTCGCCGCCCCGGCCTCCGACCCGGCCGGCTTCAAGTGGCTGGCCCCGTACACCGGCTCGGCCATCGGCCAGCACTGGATGTACCAGGGCAAGCACGTCCTGATCATCTTTGACGACCTTTCCAAGCAGGCCGAGGCCTACCGGGCGATCTCGCTGCTGCTCCGCCGCCCGCCGGGCCGCGAGGCCTACCCGGGCGACGTGTTCTACCTGCACTCCCGCCTGCTGGAGCGCTGCGCGAAGCTGTCGGACGAGCTGGGCGCCGGCTCGATGACCGGCCTGCCGATCATCGAGACCAAGGCCAACGACGTCTCGGCGTACATCCCGACCAACGTCATCTCCATCACCGACGGCCAGGTCTTCCTGGAGTCCGACCTGTTCAACCAGGGCGTCCGGCCGGCCATCAACGTCGGCATCTCGGTCTCCCGCGTGGGTGGCGCCGCGCAGGTCAAGGCCATGAAGACGGTCTCCGGCTCGCTGCGGCTGGACCTGTCGCAGTACCGCGAGCTGGAGGCGTTCGCCGCCTTCGGCTCCGACCTGGACGCCGCCTCGGCGGCCGCGCTGGGCCGGGGCGCTCGCCTGGTCGAGCTGCTCAAGCAGGGCCAGTACTCGCCGTTCCCGGTCGAGGAGCAGGTGGTGTCGATCTTCCTCGGCACCCAGGGCCACCTGGACACCGTGCCGGTGCCGGACATCGGCCGGTTCGAGTCGGAGTTCCTGGACAACCTGCGCCGCAACGGCGAGGGCATCCTGGCCGAGATCCGGGACACCGGCAAGCTCTCCGACGAGAACACCGAGCAGCTGGTGAACGCGGTGAACGCGTTCAAGAAGCAGTTCACCGCCTTCGACGGCTCCGGCGTGGTGCCCAGGGAAGAGCCGGCGGACGCCATCGACGAGTCGGAGACCTCCGCCGAGTCGGTCAAGGTGAACAAGCCGGCCCCGGCCAAGAGCTGAGTAGGCGACTAGATGGCGGCACAGATTCGGGTACTGCGGCGGCGCATCCGCTCCACGCAGTCGATCAAGAAGATCACCCGGGCGATGGAGCTCATCGCCACCTCGCGCATCGTGAAGGCGCGGTCCCGGGTGGAGGCCTCCAAGCCCTACGCCGAAGAGATGACCAAGGTGCTGACCGAGCTGGCCAGCAACTCGGCCCTGGACCACCCGTTGTTGGTGGCCCGGCCCAACCCGCGCCGCGCGGCGGTGCTGGTGGTCACCAGTGACCGGGGGCAGTGCGGTGGCTACAACGCCAACGTGCTGAAGACCACCCGGGAGCTGGAGGCTCGGCTGCAAGAGGAGGGCAAGGAGGTCGTCCGCTACGTCATCGGCCGCAAGGGCGTGAGCTACTTCAGGTTCCGCAAGCGCCCGGTCGAGGCGTCCTGGACCGGCTTCTCCGAGCAGCCGACCTACCTCAACGCCAAGGAGGCCGCCGACGCGCTGGTGGCCTCGTTCATGGCCGGCGGCGACGACGGGGACAACCCGCCCGGGCCGGACGGCGTCCAGGGCGTCGATGAGCTGCACCTGGTGTACACCGAGTTCAAGAACATGGTGACCCAGACACCGATGGCCCGGCGGATGGCCCCGATGGAGATCGAGTACGCGGACTCCGAAGAGGACACGGCCGGCTCGGCGGCGGCCGCCGGTTCGGCCTCGCACCGGGAGTACGCGTTCGAGCCGGACGCGGACACGCTGTTCGACGTGCTGCTGCCGAAGTACGTCAGCTCGCGGCTGTACGCCGCGCTGCTGGAGTCGGCGGCCTCGGAGTCGGCGGCCCGGCAGCGCGCCATGAAGGCGGCCACGGACAACGCCAACGACCTCATCAAGAGCCTGACCCTGGAGGCCAACCAGGCCCGCCAGGCCCAGATCACCCAGGAGATCAGCGAGATCGTCGGTGGCGCCGATGCTCTCGTGTCCGCAGGAAGTGAGAACTAACGATGACTGTCACCGCTGAAACCGCTTCCGAAGGCACCACCACCGAGAACGGCCGGGTGGTCCGGGTCACCGGCCCCGTGGTTGACGTGGAGTTCCCGCGCAACGCGGTCCCGGCGCTGTACACGGCTCTGGGCGTGGAGGTCACCTTGGGTGGCCAGACCCGGAAGCTGACCCTGGAGGTCGCCCAGCACCTCGGCGACAACCTGGTCCGGGCCATCTCCATGCAGCCCACCGACGGCCTGGTGCGCAGCGCGCCGGTGATCAACTCCGGCCGGCCCATCTCGGTGCCGGTCGGCGACCAGGTCAAGGGCCACGTGTTCAACGCGCTGGGCGACTGCCTGGACAAGCCGGACCTGGAGATCAAGGGCGAGCGCTGGGGCATCCACCGCAAGGCTCCTTCGTTCGACCAGCTCGAGGGCAAGACCGAGATGCTGGAGACCGGCATCAAGGTCATCGACCTGCTCACCCCGTACGTGCAGGGTGGGAAGATCGGCCTGTTCGGCGGTGCCGGCGTGGGCAAGACGGTGCTCATCCAGGAGATGATCACCCGTGTCGCCAAGAACTTCGGTGGCACCTCGGTGTTCGCCGGCGTCGGTGAGCGCACCCGCGAGGGGAACGACCTGTTCACCGAAATGACCGAGTCCGGCGTCATCAAGGACACCGCGCTGGTCTTCGGCCAGATGGACGAGCCGCCCGGCACCCGTATGCGGGTCGGCCTGTCCGCGCTGACCATGGCGGAGTACTTCCGCGATGAGCAGAACCAGGACGTGCTGCTGTTCATCGACAACATCTTCCGGTTCACCCAGGCCGGCTCCGAGGTGTCCACGCTGCTCGGCCGCATGCCGTCCGCCGTGGGTTACCAGCCGACCCTGGCCGACGAGATGGGCGAGCTGCAGGAGCGGATCACCTCCACCCGGGGCCGGTCCATCACCTCGATGCAGGCGATCTACGTGCCCGCCGACGACTACACCGACCCGGCGCCGGCCACCACGTTCGCCCACCTGGACGCGACGACGGAGCTCTCCCGGCCGATCTCGCAGAAGGGCATCTACCCGGCGGTGGACCCGCTGACCTCCACCTCGCGGATCCTGGACCCGCAGTACATCGGCGACGAGCACTTCCGCGTCGCCAACGAGGTCAAGCGGATCCTGCAGAAGTACAACGACCTGCAGGACATCATCGCCATCCTGGGTATCGACGAGCTGTCCGAAGAGGACAAGCAGCTGGTCGGCCGGGCCCGCCGGATCGAGCGGTTCCTGTCCCAGAACCTGCTGGTCGCCGAGCAGTTCACCAGCCAGCCCGGCTCCACGGTGGCGCTGAAGGAGACCATCGAGGCGTTCGACAAGATCGCCAAGGGTGAGTTCGACGAGGTTCCCGAGCAGGCGTTCTTCCTCTGCGGCGGGTTGGACGACCTGGAGAAGAACCGCAAGAAGCTGCAGTCCTGATGCAGGCCTGCGGCCTGCCTGTGAGTGGCGAGTGTCGCTATAGCGATATTTGGCACTCACGGGCGCCGAAGGCGCGAGTACTTCCGTGAGTGCCAAATATCGCTACCGCTTCGCGGCGCCGAAGGCGTAGCGACACTCGCCACTCACAGGCCGAACGGAGTGAGGCATTGGTGCAGATGAGTGTGGAGCTGGTGGCCGTCGAGCGCCGGCTCTGGTCCGGGGAGGCGATCTTCGTGTTCGCCCGGACCACCGAAGGTGAGATCGGTGTGCTGCCCGGCCACGAGCCGACCCTGGCCCAGCTGGAACAGGCCGGCGTGGTGCGGATCGACACGCCGGAGGGCACCTCGATCACGGCGGCCGTGCACGGCGGTTTCCTCTCCATCACGCCGGAGGGCGTGACGGTGCTCGCGGAGAACGCCGAGCTGGCCGAGGAGATCGACGTCGAACGGGCGCGAGCCGCGGTCGACCGCGCGGACGCCTCGACCGAGGAAGGCGTAGCCGCGCAGGCCCGCGCCGAGACGCGGCTGAAAGCCGCCGCCTCGGCCGACTGAACCGGGTAACCGAGCGGCGGGGCGACGATGGGGATTGCGCAGATCGTCGGGCTCGCCCTGCTGCTCGGTTGCGTGGTGATCGGCTGGCTGGCCATGCGCCGGCTGAGCCTGGTGCGTTCCGGCGGGGTGGACGTCTCGCTCCGCCGGGTGCGCGCCTCGGCGCCCAAGTCCACCCGGAACTGGAACCTGGGCGTCGCGCACTACGTGAACGACGACTTCGTCTGGTTCCGGATCATCAGCCTCGGCCGGCGGGCCAACGTGACGCTCAGCCGGCGCGACCTGGAAATCATCGACCGGCGCCGGCCGGGCTCCACCGAGGAGTACGTGGTCCCGCCCGACTCCACCGTCCTGCGCTGCCGGGACGGTCAGCGCACCGTGGAACTGGCCATGACCCCGGGCGTGCTCACCGGCTTCCTCTCCTGGCTGGAGGCCCGCCCACCCGGCAACCTGGGCGACTACCCCCAAGCGTCCTAGCGGGGACCCGTCACCGGCAGGTACCGGGCGACGGCGGCGGCGATGCGGAGCGAGCCAACCGCGGTTGGGTGGAAGGGGTGCGGGTCGGTCAGGCCCTGTAGGTCCGGGCCCAGGCCGTCGGAGTGGGTGCCGCACAGGGCGGTCAGGTCCGGCTGGACCACGGTGAACCCGTAGCGGGCGGCACCGGTGCGCAGGATCTCGTTCAGCTTGGCGTTGCGGTCGGCCAGCAGCTCGATCTTCGCCCGGTCCAGGCCGGGGGTGTTCGGCGGGCCGCGCAGGTCCTGGCAGGCCGGGTCGGCGTTCCCGGCGAACGGCTCGTAGGACGTCATGATCAGGATCTTCGGGCGGTCCGGCAGCTCGTTCAGGTCCCGCAGCAGTGCGGCGTAGTCCGCGTCGAACGCGGCCAGCCGGTAGTCGAACTCGCCACTGGTCAGCCGGTCGTTGCAGGTGCTCACGCCGTAGCAGTAGCGGAGCAGGTCGGCCCAGTTCAGGTCGTTCGGCCCGATCGCCACGACCACGAAGTCCATCCCGGTGACCCGTTTCAGCCGGCCGACCTGGGGCGGCACCTGCAGCTGGCCGACCTGCTGGGAGCCGCGCAGGCCCTGGGTGACACTGGCGCCCGAGCAGGCCAGGTTGAGCACCTTGCCCGGTTGCAGGGTCATCAGCTCGGCGGCCAGCGAGTCGGCGCTGCGCTGGCAGGCTCTCTCTTCGCCCGCCCACGCGCCCTGCTGGTCGGGCGGGGACCGGTCCGGCTGAGTGTTCGGCGGGCCGCCGATCCGGGCCACCCGCGAGTCGCCGATGACCACGCCCTCGTAACCGCTTACCTCGGGACCTTCCGGGGACGGGCTGAGTTGGGTGGCCCCGGTCAGGTCGGAAAGCGTGTCGATGGTGGCCAGGCCCCTGGTGGTGCCGGCGTAGGCGAGGGCGCCGCCCGCGCCCCAGGCGATCAGCGAGGCAACCAGTGCAAGCCCGGTCATCCGGCCGATCGCCCCGGATAATCGCCGCCACAGCGCGGCCGGGCTGATCGAGTGGTGGCGCCCCTCCCGGCGCAGCACGGCCAGCATGCGCAGGCAGCCGACCAGTGCGCTCACTGCCAGCGCGAACAGCAGGATTCCCGCCGTTCCCCACAGATACCAGCGGACGAATCCCTCGGTCAGCGTGTCCAGCGCGGTCGATCGGGTCTGTTGGCCGGCACCGGGTTCCAGCGCCTTGGCCGCCGCCGTTCGTTGTACCGGGCCGAGCGACACCCTCGGGCGCAGCGGCCCGTAGACGGTCAGCCGGGGCAGGTCCAGCCGGGTGTTGCCGACCTGCACCAACTGCGCCGGGCCGGACAGCGACAGGTCCGGGGTCCGGGCGCCGACCGACACCTCCTGGCCGACGATCCGCAGCCGCTGGTCCGGGGTGAGTGCGGCGACCGCCGGTATCCCGCCGAGCAGACAGACCACCAGCACCAGGACCGTCGGCCAGGAACGGGCCTCCCGGGCCAGCCGCCCCAGCGAGCGGCGGAGGCCCCTTAGGCGCCGCCGCCCGGCTTCCACAGCACGTCACCGTCGGGGTTGGCCACCCGGCACAGGATGAACAGCAGGTCGGACAGCCGGTTCAGGTACTTCGCGGTGAGCGGGTTGGTGTGCTTGGCGTCGGCTTCCAGGAGCGCCCAGGTGGTGCGCTCGGCCCGCCGCGCCACGGTCCGGGCCACGTGCAGGAAGGCCGCCGCCGGGGTTCCGCCGGGCAGGATGAACGAGTCCAGCTTGGGCAGCCGGGCGTTGAACTCGTCGCAGTCCTGCTCCAGGCGCTCGACGTAGTCCTCGGTGACGCGCAGCGGCGGATACTTCGGATCGGGGGTGATCGGCGTGCACAGGTCCGCGCCCACGTCGAACAGGTCGTTCTGCACCCGGCGCAGGGTGCGAGTGATGTCCTCCGGCGGGTTGGCGCCGGGCCAGCCGGCGGCCAGCACCACGCCGATCGCCGCGTTGCACTCGTCCACGTCGGCGTAGGCGGCCAGCCGCACGTCGGTCTTGGCCACCCGGGAGAAGTCGCCCAGCCCGGTCGTCCCGGCATCCCCGGTCTTGGTGTAGATCTTCGTCAGGTGCACGGCCATGCTTTGCAGCTTAGGTTGGCGCAACCTCATTCGCGGGGTGGTGTTCCCAAGGACATGCGGATTCCACACGTGGCGAGCGAACCGGCCATCCTGTACTTCGGCACGCCGGTGGTCCTGGTCAGCACGACGAACGAGGACGGCAGCGCCAACCTGGCGCCGATCTCCTCGGTGTTCTGGCTGGGCTGGCGGGCCATGCTGGGCATCGACGGGACCTCGAAGAACACCGCGAACCTGCGCCGCACCAGGGAGTGCGTGCTGAACCTGCCGGCCGACGACGCGGTCGGCGCGGTGAACCGGCTGGCCCGGATCACCGGGTCCGACCCGGTGCCCGAGCACAAGCTGTCCAGGGGTTACCGGTACGAGCCGAGGAAGTTCGAGGCCGCCGGGCTGACCCCGGTGCGTTCGGAGACCGTGCGGCCGCCCCGGGTACTGGAATGCCCGGTGCAGATGGAAGCCGTGGTCACCGCCGAGGGCAGCCTGGCCGGTGACGACGATCTGCTGCGCGGCCGGCTGATCACCTTCTCGGTGCGCATCCAGAGGGTGCACCTGGACCCGGCGATCCTGCTGGACGGCCAGCCCGACCGCGTCGACCCGGACAAGTGGCGCCCGCTGATCATGAGCTTCCAGGAGTTCTACGGCCTGCGCCCGGCCAAGCTGCACCACTCCACCCTGGGCCGCATCCCGGAGCACTCCTACCTCACCCCCGACACCGAACGCGCCCGCCACGCTCCCGTCCGGTGATCGACATCAACCTCATGCACCCCTGGGCTTCACGCCAGGTACATAGGGTTGATGTCGATCTCAAGGTTAGGGCGTCGGCCGTCGCAATCCGTCCAGATCGGTTGCGGATTTTGCGATTTTGGTCCCCGGACGCAGGCCGGTCGGCACGCTGAGCAAATGCTGGAGGGTCCGTTTCGGGGAAGCGTGGCGGTGGCGGCCAGGTTGGTGACCTGGCGGCGGTTGCAGGGGCCGGCCTTCCGGCGGATCTACCCAGACGTCTACGTTCCTTACGGGCTCGAGCTGGATCTGCGGAACCGGTCACTGGCCGCATACCGGCTGGTGGCCGACCGCGACGGAGTGCTCGCCGGGTACTCGGCGGCGCTTCTGCTGGGCGTGGACTGTGCGCCCTGGAACGCGCCGGCCGAGGTGCTGGTGCCCAGGTTCATGCGGCCGGTAACGGGGCTGCGGATCGGTTATCAGCGCACCCCTGAAGACGATCTGACCGAGGTGCACGGTTGCCGGGTGACCACACCTGAGCGGACCGCGTGGGACCTGTCCCGCCGCTTGTCACTGGTCGAAGCGGTGGTGGGGGTCGATGCGCTGGCCCGCGTAGGCCGCTTCGATCCCGCCCAGCTGCTGACCCGGCGGGCGAAGCAATCCGGCACGCCCGGGTGCCAGCGGCTGGACGAGGTTGTGGCGCTCTCCAGACCGAGGTCGGAGTCGCCGATGGAGACCCGGCTGCGCCTGGCGCTGGTCCGCGCCGGGCTGCCGGAGCCGGAGGTGCAGTATCAGATCCTGGATCGTCACTGGCACGAGGTGGCACGGATCGACCTGGCCTACCCGGACGCCAAGCTGGCCATCGAGTACGACGGCGCGCGGCACTTCGACCGCCGGCAACGCGAGCGGGACATTCGCCGGGACGCCATGTTGGCCCGCTACGGGTGGCTGACCCTGCGTCTGACCCATACCGACGTCACCTCCGACCTCGAGCGCACCATCCGCAACATCCAGGGAGCGCTCCGCGCCCGCGCCACTTGATCGACATCAACCTCATGCACCTTGTGGCGCACGCGGAGGTGCATGAGGTTGATGTCGATCTTCGTAACCGGGTGACCGGCGGCTGCGGGGGCGAGGGGGTCAGGCGTTGGTGCCGCCGTCGACGAGGATGGAAGCACCGGTGATGATGCGGCCGGAGTCGCCGGCCAGGTGGGAGACGGTGGCCGCGATGTCGGCCGGGACGCCGTAGTGGCCGAGCGCGGACAGGGATCGCTGGGTGTCTGCCGTCGGGCCGTCCGGCGGGTTCATGTCCGACTCGGTGGAGCCGGGGTGGACGGTGTTCACCGTGATGGCGCGCGGGCCGAGCTCGCGGGCCAGCGCCTTGGTCAGCCCGTCCAGGGCGGACTTGGTCATGGCGTACAGCGCGATCCCGCCGAACGGCACCCGCTGGGCCAGGTTGCTGCCGATGTTGATGATGCGGCCGCCGGAGCCGAAGTGCCGGCTGGCGGCTTGCGAAGCGACGAACGAGGCGGTCACGTGCACCGCGATCGCCCGGTCCCGGTCCTCGGCGCTGACCTCCTCGATCGGGCCGTGCGGGAAGATCCCGGCGTTGTTCACCAGCACGTCCAGCCGGCCCAGCTCGCGGGCGGCGCGTTCCACCGCTTCGGTCACGGCGGCCGGGTCGGCGCTGTCGGCCTGGATGGCGACCACGCGCCGGCCGAGGCCCTGGATGCGCTCGGCCACGGCGTCGGCCTGGGCCTTCGCCGAGTGGAAGGTGAACGCCACGTCCGCCCCGTCCTCGGCCAGCCGGGTGGCGATGGCCGCGCCGATGCCCCGGCTGCCGCCGGTGACCAGCGCGACCCGTCCGGTGAGCTCTGCCATGTCGATCTTCTCCAATTCTGTAGCGATTGCTAGGAAAAGCATGCGTCCAGGCGAAGGCCGGCGTCAAGGGGTATTTTTAGGGTTCGATACAGAAAGGGGTGTGGCGATGGCGACACGGGGCCGGCCGCGCGCCTTCGACCGGACCGGGGCGCTGCGCCGGGCGATGGAGGTGTTCTGGGAGCACGGCTACGAGGGCAGCTCGATCCACCAGCTCACCGCCGCGATGGGCATCAACGCGCCCAGCCTGTACGCCGCCTTCCAGTGCAAGGAGGCGCTGTTCCGGGAGGCGGTCGAGCTGTACGGCGCGGAGGGGGGCGACCTGATCGGCCGCTCGCTGGCGGGCGGCGGCACCGCGCGGGACGCGGTGGCCGCCATGCTCCGGCTCGGCGCCGCCGAGTACACCGACCAGAGCCACCCGCGCGGCTGCATGATCGTGCTCGCGGCGACCACGTACACGCCGAAGACCGAGGGCATCCGGGACTACCTGGCCGAGTGCCGCCGGCAGAGCGCGGGGCAGCTGCGCGACCGGCTGGCCAAGGGGGTGGCCGACGGCGACCTCGACCCGGAGACCGACCTGGACCGGCTGGCCAACTACCTGAGCACGGTCTGGTACGGGATGTCCCTGCAGGCCAGGGACGGCGCGACGACGGAGGAGCTGCTCGACGTGGCGGACGCGGCCATGGCCGGCTGGGACCGGCTGACCGGCAGCCGATAGCGTTGCGCCCCGTGGCAGAGCACTTCTCGGTGACCGGCGGCGCGCGGCTGTCCGGCGAGGTCGACGTCGTCGGGGCCAAGAACAGCGTGTTGAAGCTGATGGCGGCCGCGCTGCTGGCCGAGGGAACCACTACGCTGACCAACTGCCCGGAAATCCTGGACGTTCCGCTGATGGCGGACGTGCTGCGCAGCCTGGGCTGCACCGTGGTGATCGAGGGCGACACGGCGCGGATCACCACGCCGCCGGACCCGCGCGAGACGGCGGACTACCGGTCGGTGTCCAAGCTGCGCGCCTCGGTCTGCGTGCTCGGGCCGCTGGTGGCCCGCTGCCGGCGGGCCGTGGTCCCGCTGCCCGGCGGCGACGCGATCGGGTCCCGCCCGCTGGACATGCACGCCAGCGGGCTGCGCAAACTGGGCGCGCACACCGAGATCAGCCACGGCAAGGTGGTGGCGCACGCGGAGAACCTGCGCGGCGCGCAGATCTGGCTGGACTTCCCCAGCGTGGGCGCCACGGAGAACATCCTGATGGCGGCGGTGCTCGCGGACGGCACAACGGTGATCGACAACGCCGCGCGCGAGCCGGAGATCGTGGACCTGTGCACCATGCTCGCGCAGATGGGCGCCAAGATCGAGGGCACCGGCAGTTCCACCCTGACGGTCCACGGCGTGACCAGCCTCGCCCCCACCGAGCACCGGGTGATCGGGGACCGGATCGTCGGCGCGACCTGGGCGTTCGCCGCCGCGATGAGCCAGGGCGAGATCACCGTACGCGGGGTGAACCCGCACCACCTGGACCTGGTGCTGGACAAGCTGCGCACCGCCGGGGCGGACATTACCACCGGACTGGACTCGTTCACCGTGGCGATGAACGAGCGGCCGCGCGCGGTGGACTTCGTGACCCTGCCCTATCCGGGTTTCGCCACCGACCTGCAGCCGATGGCGATCGCGCTGTCGGCGGTCGCGGACGGCACGTCGATGATCACGGAGAACGTGTTCGAGGCGCGGTTCCGGTTCGTCGACGAGATGGTCCGGCTGGGCGCGGACGCCCGCACCGACGGCCACCACGCGGTGGTGCGCGGGGTGCCCCGGCTGTCCTCGGCGCCGGTGTGGGCCTCGGACATCCGGGCCGGCGCCGGCCTGGTGCTGGCCGGCCTGTGCGCCGAAGGGGTCAGCGAGGTCTGGGACGTCGAGCACATCGACCGGGGCTACCCCCGGTTCGTGGAGAACCTGCGCGCGCTGGGTGCCGAGGTGTCCAGGGTGACCGCCGAGCCGGACCGCTGAGTCGGGCCGCCGAACCGGGCCGCTGAACGACCGCGATGAACGGGCCGGCCGAGCGGGCCGCCGGTAGGGCGGCCCGGGTCGCGGCCCGGCTGGGCATCGCGGCCAACGGGGTGCTGCACCTGTTGGTGGCGTGGCTGGCCACGAGGGTGGCGCTGGGTGGGGGTGAGCGGGCCGACCAGGCCGGCGCGCTGCAGGCGGTGGCCGCCGAACCGGGCGGCCGGCCGCTGCTGTGGTTGGTGGTCGTCGGGTTCGCCGCCGTGGTGTTCTGGCGGCTGCGCGAGGCGACGGGCGGCTTCCCGGGTCCCGGCCGGCACCTGGACAAGCGGCTGTTCGCGGTCGGCCAGGTGGCGGTGTACACCGGGTTGGCCGTGCTGACCCTGCGCGCCGCGACCGGTTCCTCCGCCGGCACCGGTGGCCAGGGCGTCACCGCCGCCGTGCTGCGGCTGCCCGCCGGGCAGTGGCTGGTCGCGGCGGTCGGGGTCGGCGTGCTGGTCACCGGGGTGGTGATGGTGGTGCAGGGCGCGCGGATGCGGTTCACCGAGGACATGCGGCTGCATGAGGCCGGGCCGATCGCCCGCGCGCTGGCCCGGCGCACCGGCCAGGTGGGCGCGGTATCCAAGGGGCTGGCCATGACGATCATCGGCGGGCTGGTGGTGCTGGCCGCGGTGACCTACCAGCCGGCGCGCGCCGAGGGGCTGGACGTGGCGCTGAAGACGATCGCGGCGCAGCCGTTCGGCGCGGTCGCGCTGCTCGGCGTGGCGTTCGGGCTGGCGTCATTCGGGGTGTTCTGCCTGTTCGACGCCCGGTATCACGAAGTCTGAAACTGGCTTCGGACCCGTCGGCGGGCTCGCCGGCCATGATCGCTGTTTCTGGCGCTTCAGGGTCGAAAATCGACGCTAGACCGCCACGAACGGCGATCATCCCTCGGCGGGCACGGTAACTCGGTGGCGGCGGGTTTGATCCATCCGTAGCCTGGGTCGCCGAATCCCGCACTCAGAGCCCTTGGCACACCCATGCGAAAGGGGTGATATATCAATGTCGCGAACGCTCCCGATCGGGATCGTGCTCGGTTTCTACTGGCGCGCGGCATGGCGCTATCCGAGGCAGGTCATCGGCTGCCTGTTATCGGTGCCGCTGACCGTGGCGGTGAACACGCTGCTGCCTCCGTTGATCGTCTCCGACGTGCTCAACCGGCTCAGCCGGGGCGACTTCCAGTCCGGTGAGGTGTGGGCCAGCTTCTCCGGCAGCCTGATCGCCTACCTGGTGGTGATGTTCCTCGGCGGCATGGTGACCTGGCGGATCGTGGACTACTTCGTCTGGCGGCTGGAGGCCGACGTGGAGCGCGACCTGGCCCGTGGCTGCTTCCGGCACCTCATCCACCAGTCGGCCGACTTCCACGCCAACCGGTTCGGCGGCGCGCTGGTCTCGCAGACCACCAAGCTGCTGAGCAGCTACATCCGGATCGCCGACACCACCCTGTTCCAGATGCTCCCGCTGGTCTGTGTGCTCGGCGGGATCGTGCTGGTGATGGCCGGCAAGGCGCCGCTGTTCGCGCTGCTGCTGGCGGTGTTCTCGCTGATCTACATGGTGATCGCGGTGTACGCGTCCCGGCCGGTGCGCCGGATCGGCGGGGTGTTCGCCGCCGCCGAGAGCGCGCAGACCGGGAATCTGGCCGACGCCATCACCAACGTGATGGCGATCAAGAGCTTCGCCCGCGAGGGGCACGAGAGTGCCCGGTTCGCCGAGGCCACCGACCGCACGCACGGCGAGCTGCTGCGGCTGTCCCGTGCGCACATGCGGCAGATGGCCTACTTCGGCGGCCTGACCAGCACGATCTCCGTGCTGGCCCTGGTGGTCGCGGTGTACGGCGCGGTGTCCTGGGGCGCCGACGTCGGCGTGATCTTCCTGATCGTGAACTACACCGCCTCGGTGGTGCACCAGCTGTTCACCTTCAGCAACAGCAGCCTGCGCACCTACAACCGGGCCTTCGGCGACGCCAGCGACATGATCAGGATCCTGGGTCTGGAGTCGGTGGTGAGCGACCCGGAACGGCCCGTCCCGGTGAGCATCGGCGCCGGCGAGGTCGCCTTCGACCGCGTCGTGTTCCGGCACGCCGGCTCGACGGAGACGCTGTTCGACGGGCTGAACCTGCGCATCCCGCCGGGGGAGAAGGTCGGCCTGGTCGGCCACTCCGGGGCGGGCAAGACCAGCTTCACCCGGCTGTTGCTGCGGTTCTCCGACGTGAACGGCGGACGCATCCTGGTCGACGGGCAGGACATCGCCACGATCACCCAGGCCGACCTGCGCGCGCACATCGCCTACGTGCCGCAGGAGCCGCTGCTGTTCCACCGGTCGATCAGGGAGAACATCGCCTACGGCCGGCTGGATGCGACCGAGGAGCAGATCCGGCTGGCCGCCGCGCGGGCCAACGTGTCCGAGTTCGTGGAGACGCTGCCGGACGAGTTCGGCACGCTGGTCGGGGAGCGCGGGGTGAAGCTGTCCGGCGGGCAGCGGCAGCGCATCGCGATCGCCAGGGCAATGCTCAAGGACGCCCCGATCCTGCTGCTGGACGAGGCCACCTCGGCCCTGGACAGCGAGAGTGAGGCGCTGATCCAGGACGCGCTGTGGACGCTGATGGAGGGCCGTACCACGATCGTCATCGCCCACCGCCTGTCCACCATCCAGCGAATGGACCGGATCATCGTGCTGGACCGGGGCCGGATCGTGGAAACCGGCTCCCACCAGGATCTCCTGGCGAACCCGGCCGGCATCTACGCAACCTTCTGGGCCCGTCAATCGGGTGGCTTCCTGTCCGACAACCCCGCCGATTCAGTGCCTTCGGCAGGGTGATTCAGTCGATTGGTGCTTGGGATTGTGAGCAGGCGTACTCGGTAAAGTTAGCTACCCGGCAGTACGATTACCCCGTTCACCGTCGAGCGGAGGTAGTCGTGCCGTACCCGAGCGACCGAGAGACCGACCGCCCGTGGGTGATGCGGACCTACGCCGGTCACTCGTCCGCCGCCGCGTCCAACGCGCTGTACCGGCGCAACCTGGCGAAGGGGCAGACCGGGCTTTCCGTCGCGTTCGACCTGCCCACCCAGACCGGCTACGACCCGGACGACGAGCTGGCCAAGGGCGAGGTGGGCAAGGTCGGCGTGCCGATCAGCCACATCGGGGACATGCGCCAGCTGTTCGAGGGCATCCCGCTGGCCGATGCGAACACCTCGATGACGATCAACGCGCCGGCCATGTGGCTGCTCGCGCTGTACGTCGCGGTGGCCGAGGAACAGGGCGCGGACCGCAAGCAGCTCGCCGGGACGACGCAGAACGACATCGTCAAGGAGTACCTGTCGCGGGGCACCTACGCGTTCCCGCCGGAGCCCAGCCTGCGGCTGGCCACCGACCTGGTCACCTGGACGGTGACCAACGTGCCCCGGTGGAACCCGATCAACATCTGCCCGTACCACCTGCAGGAGGCCGGCGCCACGCCGGTGCAGGAGATCGCCTACTCGCTGGCCACCGCGATCGCCGTGCTGGATACGGTGCGCGACTCCGGCCAGGTGCCGCCGGCGGCGTTCGGCAACGTGGTCGCGCGCATCTCGTTCTTCGTCAACGCCGGGCTGCGGTTCGTCGAGGAGATGTGCAAGATGCGCGCCTTCGTGGCGCTGTGGGAGGAGATCACCCGCGACCGCTACGGCATCGAGGACCCCAAGCAGCGGCGCTTCCGGTACGGCGTGCAGGTCAACTCGCTGGGGCTGACCGAGGCGCAGCCGGAGAACAACGTGCAGCGCATCGTGCTGGAGATGCTCGCGGTCACGCTGTCCCGGGACGCCCGCGCCCGGTCGCTGCAGCTGCCCGCGTGGAACGAGGCCCTCGGCCTGCCCCGGCCGTGGGACCAGCAGTGGGCGCTGCGCATGCAGCAGGTGCTGGCCTACGAGACCGACCTGCTGGAGTACGAGGACCTGTTCGCCGGCTCCACGGTGATCGAGGCCAAGGTGGACGAGCTGGTCACCGGGGCGCGCGAGGAGATCCAGCGGGTGCTGGACATGGGCGGCTCGGTGGCCGCCGTGGAGTCCGGCTACATGAAGGGCCAGCTGGTTTCCTCGCTGGCCGAGCGGCGCCGGCAGATCGAGTCGGGCGACCTGACCGTGGTCGGGCTGAACAAGTTCGACACCACCGAGCCCAGCCCGTTGCAGGCGGAGGGGGCCAAGGCGATCGAGACGGTGGACCCGGCGGTGGAGCGGGCGGCGATCGAGTCGATCGAGCGCTGGCGTTCGTCGCGGGACAACGCCGCCGTGCAGCACGCACTGGACGGCCTGCGGGACGCGGCGAAGACCGACGCCAACCTGATGGAAGCCACGCTGGCCTGCGCCCGTGCCGGGGTGACCACCGGCGAGTGGGCGGGGGTGCTGCGCGCGGTGTTCGGCGAGTACCGGGCGCCGACCGGGGTCTCGGTGGCGACCGGCGGCGGGGAGGCGGCCGAGGAGCTGGCCGAGGTCCGCGAGCGTGTGCGCGCCACCGGCGAGGAGATGGGCACCCGCCTGCGCATGCTGGTCGGCAAGCCGGGCCTGGACGGGCACTCCAACGGCGCCGAACAGGTCGCGGTGCGGGCGCGCGATGCCGGGTTCGAGGTGATCTACCAGGGCATCCGGCTGACCCCGTCGCAGATCGTGGCGGCCGCCGTGCAGGAGGGCGTGCATGTGGTCGGGCTGTCGGTGCTCTCCGGGTCGCACCTGGAGGTGGTGCCGGCGGTGGTGGAGGGCCTGCGCGCGGCCGGTGCGGACGACGTGCCGGTGATCGTCGGCGGGATCATCCCGCCGGAGGACGAGCCGATCCTGCGCGAGCGCGGCGTCGCCGCCGTGTTCACGCCCAAGGACTATGCGCTGACGGAGATCATGTCCCGGATTGTCACGCTTATTCGGGAACGGAACGGGTTGGCTCCTTAAGAAGCTGCGGTTCGGGTGCGGGGCGGGTTTAAAGACGGCTGGGACGGCGCGGTTGGGGGGTCCGATCGGTTGGGTGCCGCCCGTTGCGTTTGGGAGTGGCGTCCCGTTTCGCTGGACGGATCACGGTGCGTAGCCAGCTTCGGTCGGCCGAGCGGCCCTTGCTCGCACGACATCCACCTGAGCGGGGTTTGATCATGCTTGCCACCCCGCTGAGGTGGATCTCGTCGGAGGGAGGCGCCCGGTGACCAGCCGGGCCGACGCGGGACGGTTACTTTCCGTAGTGGAGACGACCGGCCCCCGCGCAAACGCAACAGGCCACGGTCAAGCCGCGGAAGACCGCCGAGCCGCGCCGTCCAAGCCGTCTTCAGAACCGCCCCGGCACCAACCGGGACGTGCGAACGCTGCTCCACCGCGGGCCCAACCCGGCATTCCGTGCACCGGAACCATGATCATCAGGACATCAGGGCCGTTCCGGGGCGGCCGAAACGGCCGTCATGCCCTGGTGATCATGGAACGCGCGCCAGGGCCTTACTCCGGTGGCTCCGGTGGGGCTGGTGGGGCGGGCGGCGCGGCTGCTCCGGCGCGGCGGCGGAAGTAGCCCAGGCCGGGGATGCCGTTGATCGCCTGGCGCAGGTCCTTGACCACGTCGAGCAGCTCGTGAATGTCCGGGCCGACCTTGTCCAGGGTGGCCAGGATGGGCATGACGTCGGTCTCCAGGTGCTCGGCCAGCTGGGGCAGCTGGTCGATCATCCGGATCGCCGCGTGCACCTCCTGCTCGGAGAGCTCGTCCACGAACCGGCGGGCCAGCGGCGCGGCGCGCTCGGCCAGCGGCTGGTAGGTGGCGAGCAGCTCGGTGGCACCCTTGCTGGTCTGCTCGGCCTGCGCCACGATCGCGCCCGCGCCGTCCGCTATCTGGCTGGACCACTCGACCACGCCCGCCGCGCCGTCGGCCACCGCGTTGGCCGTGCGCACCGTGTCCTCGGTGGAGGCGGCGATCGTGTCCACCCGCTTGACCAGCACGTCGGCCCGTTCGGTGAGCTCCTCGATGCGCGCGATCAGCTGCTCGACGCGGTCCAGCAGCGTCACCGCCCGGTCGGGCAGCTCGCCGATCAGCCGGATGGTCTGCTCGCTCCACCCGAAAACCGCGCGCAGGGTCTCGAAGGCGCCGCCGATCGCCTCGGTCGGACCGGGCAGAACCATGCCAGCAACGCGTAGCGCCATGGGGCCATCATGGCGGATCGCCGCCCGCCCCGTTGGATGGCGCCTACTCGGGGGAAGAGGTCGGCGGGTGAAGACGGGATAACGATCGCCGCCCCAAGTTGTCACCCGAACCGGTGACGCCTACTTTCAGTCTCCACCGATCTTCCTGATTCGAGGGGCGACGCCAATGGGCGGATCTTGGACCAGACGGGACTTCTTACGACGGGGCGCCACGGCCGGCGCACTGGCGGTCGCCGGGCCGTCGTTGCTGGCCGCGTGCGCGAGCGGCGGCTTCAAGGTCGGCATCGCCAACGAGGCGCCGTACGGGTTCACCGACCCGAGCGGCAAGGTCACCGGCGAGTCGGTCGAGGTGGCCAGGGCGGTGTTCAAGGCGATGGGCATCGAGGACATCCAGGCGGAGACGGTCGACTTCAGCGCGCTCATCCCCGGGCTGATCTCCAACCGGTTCGAGGTGGTCACCGCCGGCATGTTCATCCGGCCGGACCGCTGCGCCGCCGCCCAGTTCTCCGACCCGGACTACACCGCGCAGTCCGCGCTGCTGGTGCCGAAGGGCAACCCGAAGGGCCTGAAGACCTACGCCGAGGTGAAGGCCACCGGCGCCCGGCTGGCCGTGCTCTCCGGCGCGGTGGAGAAGGAGGACGCGGTCAAGAGCGGCGTCCCGGAGGGCCAGCTGCAGTCCTTCGACACGCAGAACACGCTGTTGCAGGCGGTTACCGCCGGCCGGGCGGACGCCGGCGCGCTGACCACGTTCTCGCTGCAGGACGTGGTGAAGAAGAACCCGGGCGCGGCGGTCGAGGTCACCCCGGGCTTCTTCCCGGTGATCAACGGCGAGGAACAGATCGCGGCCGGCGCTTTCGTCTTCCGCAAGGGCGACCAGAGGGTCAACCAGTTCAACGCGGAGTTGAAGCGGCTGCACGAGAGCGGCGAGTGGGTGCGGATCGTGGAGCCGTTCGGGTTCACCGCGGAGAACATCCCCAAACCGGACGTCACCACGGCCCGCCTCTGCGCCGGGTGACCATGTTCGACAACCTGCCGAGGATCCTCGCGGTGCTCGCCGAAGGGTTGCCGGCCACCGTCACGGCCACCGTCGGCGGCATCGCGCTGACCATCGTGCTCTCCTTCGCCGCCGGGCTGGCCATGCTGTCCGGCCGGCGCTGGATGCGCGGGGTGAGCCGGGTCTACGTGGAGGGGTTCCGGGGCACCTCGGAGGTGGTCCAGCTGTTCTGGATCTTCTTCGTGCTGCCCGTGCTCACCGGGCTGCAGCTGCTCCCGCTGGCCGCCGGCGTGCTGGTGCTCGGGCTGAACCACGGGGCATACGGCGCGGAGATCGTCCGGGGCGCGGTGCGTTCGGTGCCGAGGGCGCAGGTGGAGGGCGCGATCGCGCTCAGCCTCACCCCGGCGCAGCGGATGACCAGGGTGATCCTGCCGCAGGCGGTGGTGGAGATGCTGCCGCCGTTGAACAACCTGTTCATCCAGCTGCTCAAGTCGACCGCGATCCTGTCGTTCATCACGGTGGCCGAGGTGACGGACAAGGGCACCAAGGTGCTGGTGCCCAACTTCGGCCAGGACCTGGTGCTGATCTTCACCGTGATGTTGCTGATCTACCTGGTGCTGGCGTTGCTGATCACCGGAGTGATGCGGCCGCTGGAGCGGATCGCCGCGCGCCGGCTGGGCCGAAGTAGCGTATCTGTGCGCAGAGCCAAAGCGGGGGCGCACTGATGCCGGTCTGGGACTGGGGCTATGCGTTCGCCGTGCTGCCCGACCTGGTGCGGGCACTGGGCGAGACGATCAAGATCACGCTGCTCGCCTCGGTGGTGGCGCTGGTGCTGGGCCTGGTGATCGCGGTGCTGCGGCGCGCGCGGATACCCGTGCTGGACCAGCTGGTGTGGGGGTTCGTGGAGTTCGTCCGGTCCACCCCGCTGCTGGTGCAGGTGTTCTTCCTGTACTTCGCGCTGCCCCGGTTCGGCGTGACGCTGTCCGCGCTGGCCGTCGGGGTGATCGGGCTGGGCGTGCACTACGCCACCTACGCCTCGGAGGTGTACCGGGCGGGCATCGACGCGGTGCCGCGCGGGCAGTGGGAGGCCGCCGTGGCACTCAGCCTCTCCCGCACCCGGACCTGGACCGGGGTGATCCTGCCGCAGGCCATTCCCCGGGTGCTGCCGGCGCTGGGCAACTACGTGATCTCCATGTTCAAGGAGGTGCCATTGCTGCTGGCCATCACCGTGGTCGAGGTGGTGAACCGGGCCAAGGAGCTCGGTTCGGAGTCGTTCCGCTACACCGAACCGCTCACCATTGCCGGGCTGCTCTTCCTGGCCCTCAGCTATCCGGCTTCCATGCTGGTCCGACGCCTGGAGCGGCACCGTGTCACCGTCTGAACCGATGATCGTCTTCGAGGGCGTGGAGAAGCGCTTCGGGGACAACGTGGTGTTGCGCGACCTGGACTTCTCCGTCCAGCCGGGGGAGCACGTCTGCCTGATCGGGCCCAGCGGCTCGGGCAAGACCACGATCCTGCGGCTGCTGATGACGCTGGAGAAGGTGAATGCCGGAAAGATCATGGTGGGCGGGGAGTGCCTGTCCCACATGGAGCGCGGCGGGAGCCTGGTGCCGGCCGACGACAAGCACTGCCGGGAGGTGCGCAAGCGGATCGGCATGGTGTTCCAGCAGTTCAACCTGTTCCCCAACATGACGGTGCGGGGCAACCTGATCGAGGCGCCGACCCGGGTGCTGGGGCTTCCCCGGGACGAGGCGAACGCCCGCGCCGCCGAGCTGCTCGACCTGGTCGGGCTGTCGGAGAAGATCGACGCTCATCCCACCGAGCTGTCCGGCGGGCAGCAGCAGCGGGTGGCCATCGCCCGCGCGCTGGCCATGCGGCCGGACGTGCTGCTGCTGGACGAGGTGACCTCGGCGCTGGACCCCGAGCTGGTGGCCGGCGTGCTGAACCTGCTCAAGCAGATCGGCGAGGACACCGACATCACCTTCCTCTGCGTGACCCACGAGATGGGTTTCGCCCGCGACTTCTCCCACCGGGTGCTGATGTTCGACTCGGGGAGGGTGATCGAGGACGCGCCGCCGGAGGCGCTGTTCACCGAGCCGCGCGAGTCGCGTACCAGGGATTTCCTGCACGCCGTTATCGGTCGGAGCTAGCTCGGCAGAGCTGTTCGGTGGTGAGGTCGCGCGGGGGCAGGTTGGCCTGGGTGACGCCGAACGGCGTGGTGATGCGCAGCCACTCCCCGGAGTCGTGCAGCCCGCCCAGCCCGGCGTCGAACGCGTCCCGCAGCTCGGTGTCGGCCGGCCGGAACGCGAACGCGGCGGCCGGCTGGGCGTCCCGCCGGGCCGTCGCCAGGGTCACCTCCAGGCCGGAACGGGGGTGCTTGCGCAGCATGGCCCGCAACGAGACGTCGGTGAGCGTGCCGACCGGCGCCCGCCCCTCGGCCACCGTCTGGAACAGCTCGCCGGGGGAGTCGATGGCCCTGATCAGGTCCGGCCGGATGCCCGCCGCGCGCGCGGCTTCGGTCTCCACGCCGCCGTCCAGCACCGCGATCGGTACTCCCGCCCTTGCCACGTCGGGAAAGCCCCGCAGCCGCAGCGGGTTGCCCTGGCGCACCAGGAACGCGGTCGGGGTGAGCACGTCCGGCCGGGAGAACGCCACCCGCGCGCAACGCGCCGGGGTGATCTGCATCGCCGCCGCCACCACGTCGTAAAGGCCCTGCTCCAACCCGTCGATGAGCTGCCCGAACGGCCGCTGCACCGCTTCCAGGGTGCGCACGCCGAGCCCGCCGAGCACCGCGCGCGCCACCTCCGGGGACTCCCCGGTGAGCCGGCCCGAGGTGTCCAGGAAGCTGAACGGCTCCTCCCCGGAGATGCCCACCCGGGCCGCGCCGTCCTCGCTCAGCCGGGCCAGCGCCGGCCGGTCGTCCGGCCCGCAGCCGGCCAATGCCGTCCCGACCCCGACCGTGGTCAGGGTGAACAGGTGACGCCGGGACAACACCCGATCACTCTAGTCGCTCGCCCCTCTTCGGGCCGCCCCTAACGTGCGACCAGCAGCAGATGCTTCACCGAGGGGAATCGGGCGAAGTCCCGGTCCAGGGTGGCGATATCACAGTGGTGCTCGGCGGCGAGCGCGGCAAGAACCGCATCGGGCACCAGATCGCCCACCGCGGCGGCCTCGGCGCAGAGCTCGCGCAGCAGGACGAGGTGACGATGGCCCGGCGCGATCGGCAGAAGGTGCGGCTGCCCGTTGATCGCGTCGATGAAGGCGAAAGCATCGGCCAGCGGGGTGGGTATCTCGAAGATGCGGCGGTTCGTGGCCAGACGCAGGAAGCTGGCCCAAACCGTGACAGGCACCGTGAACGGCTCCTCACCGGCAAGCAGGTCGTCCAACCACGGGCGGACGGTTTGGTGGTGCGGGTGGTCCTCCCGATGTGCGGCCAGCACCACGTTGACGTCCAGCAGGTACACGTCAGCGCCGGGAGTCGAGGTCGAGGCCTTCGTCGAGCGCCTCGTGCAGTGCACGGTTCGAGGCCAGGTCCAGACCAGGCTTCGGGCCGGTGCCACCACGGAAAACCGGAACGGGAGGACGTTCCGCGCGCTGTGCGGGAACGTTCAGTTCGCGCCGCAGCGCGTTGTCGATGACCTCGCCGAGGGTCTGGCCGCGCTGCTGCGCCAGCCGTTTCGCGGCCGCGAGCAGTTCGTCCGAAATCGACACCGTGGTGCGCATGATGCATAGACTAGCGCATCACGCGCATCACCGTTGCTAGTTCGGCCAGACCGGGGGGCGCTTCTCCAGGAAGGCGGCCATGCCCTCGCGGGCGCTGGCGGACTGCGACATCGCGGCCATCACCTCGAGCGCGATCGCGTAGGCGTCGGCCTCGGGGCGGTCCAGCTGCGCGTAGATCGTCTGCTTGCCGACGCCCTTGGCGAAGCGGCTGCCCCGGGTGGCGCGCACCAGCAGGTGGTCCACCGCCGCGTCCAACTGGTCGTCCGGTACCACGTGGTTGACCAGGCCCCAGTCCAGCGCGGTGCGGGCGTCCACCACGTCACCGGTGAGCGCCATCTCCATCAGCCGCTTGCGGCCGATGTTGCGGGCCACCGGGACGGCGGGGGTGTGGCAGAACCAGCCGCCCTTGCCGCCGGGCAGCGCGAACCCGGCCGACTCGGCGGCCACCGCGAGGTCGCAGGACGCCACCATCTGGCAACCGGCGGCGGTGGCCAGCGCGTGCACTCTGGCGATCACCACCTGCGGCACCGACTGCATGGTCTTCATCAGCTTGGTACACAGCCGCAGCAGCGAGCGCACCCCGCCGAGATCCCGGCTGGCCACGTCGGCGAAGTCGTGGCCGGCGGAGAACACCTTGCCCTCGCCGGCCAGCACGATCCCGGTGGCGTCGGTGCGGCCGGCGGACTCGAACGCGTCGGTCAGCTCGGCCAGCACCGGTTCGGCCAGTGAGTTGCGCCGCTCCGGCCGGTTCATGGTGATCCGGATGGTGTCGCCGTCCTGCTTGACCAAGAGGTGTTCGTAGTCCGCCATGTCTCGACGGTAACCGCCGGGAACGCGCGGGGAAAGCGCTCACCCGAGCCTGATTCAGTGGGTTCAGCACGGTGATTCAGTCACTTCTGCACGGTGGTTCAGTCACTTCAGCACCGTGATTCAGTCACTTCTGCACTGGGCACCGAAGCGTCCCGGGTGGCCAGCGCGAGGGTCGCCGCGCGCAGCTCGGGCAGTGGGCACCCGGCGTGTAGCTCGTGCAGCGCGACCTCGGCCGCCGCCGCGATCAGCAGGATGGCCACGGCACGGGGGGCCGGCCAGGCCAGGGCGCGCAGGTCGTCGTCGATCAGCTCGGCGAATGCCGCGTTGCGCGCCTGCACCAGGTCGTGCAGGCCGGCCTCGGTGCGCGCCTCCACCAGTAGCGCCTTGCTGGCCCGCTGGCGCAGGCAGCCGTCCAGGAAGGCGGCCAGCATGGCGCGCAGCCGCTCCGCACCGGGTGGGTGCTCGGCGCCGACCCGGGTGACCTGTTCGGCCAGGCCGTCGTGGAACCGGGTGTGCAGGTCGCGCAGGAAGTCCGCGCGGGCCGGCCAGTGCTGGTAGAACGAGCCCTTGGCCATCCCGGCCCTGGCTACCACGTTGTTCACCGACAGGGCGGGCAGCCCGTCGTCGGCCAGGACGTGTTCGCCGGCCTGCAGCAGGGCGGTACGGCCGGGCTCGGCCGGGCGGGCCATCAGCGGGCCACCGGGGAAAGCGGGCGGAGGAACTCCTGGACGGCGGCCAGCCACTGCCCGGGGACCTCGGCGTGCGGTTCGTGCCCGGACACGAAGGTGCGCAGCGTGGCGCCCGGGATGATCCGGGCGGCGCGGCGGCCGTCCGTCAACCGGGGCAGCACCGGGTCGCCCCAGCCCCAGGTGAGCAGCACCGGCACGCGCAGCGCGCCGACCCGCCCGCGCAGGTTGTGCGCCGGGTCGGCGAAGGAGCGCCAGATCGCCCGGTACACGCGCAGCCGCACCGGGTCGTTGCGCACCGCGTACGCCCGGCGCAGCGCCGCCCGGGCGGTAGGGGTGCGCCGCCAGGTGTATCCGCTGGCCAGCGGCCCGGCCAGTCGGGCGGCCACCCCGGGGTGCGCCATGAACCGGCAGGCCGCGCGGGTCAGCGCCGTCATCCGGCTCAACCCGCCGGGCGCGATCAGGACCAGCCCGCGCACCCGTTCCGGGTGCTCCAGCGCCTGGCGCAGCGCGGCGTATCCGCCGACGCTGTTGCCGATGAGCACCGCGTCGGGGTGCCCGGTGTGTTTCAGGATCGCGGGGAGCACCGTGTCCAGCACGCCGGCCAGCGCGGGCGCGGTGACCGCGTCCGGATCGGTTGCCGGGGAGTCCCCGTAGCCGGGCCAGTCCAGCACCGCGAGGGTGTGCGCCTCGGCCAGCGGGCCGGCGACCGCGTCGAAGTCCCGCCCGTCGCCCGGGTTGGCGTGCAGCGCCACCAGCAGCGGCCCCTTACCCCGCACCCGGACCGCCACCGCACCCAACTCCGTCGGCACCCCGAACGCATCCGTCATGACCGCACGCTATCGAATGACCGACCGGTCGGTCATTCGTCCATCAGGGTCGTCTCAGTACGACTTCGGCAGACCCAGGGTGTGTTGGGCGACGAAGTTCAGGATCATTTCCCGGCTGACCGGGGCGATCCGGGTGAGCCGAGCGGGGCCGATCAGCGTGCCGATGCCGTACTCCACGGCCAGGCCGTTCCCGCCGTGCGTCTGCACGGCGGCGTCCACCGCGGTGATCGACGCCTCGGCGGAGGCGTACTTGGCCACGTTGGCCGTCTCGCCGGCGGCCGGGTCGCCCTGGTCGTACAGCCAGGCGGCGCGCATGGTGGCCAGCCGGGCCAGCTCCACCTCGATGTGCGCCTTGGCCAGCGGGTGCGCGATGGCCTGGTGGCTGCCGATCGGCGCGCGCCAGACCGAGCGGTCGCGGGCGTAGGCCACCGCCTTGTCCAGCGCGCACCGGGCCATCCCGTTGGCGAACGCGCTGACCGTGATCCGCTCCGGGTTGAGCCCGGCGAACAGTGCGGCCAGCCCGGCCTCCTCGCCGCCGATCAACGCGTCCGGCGGCAGGTGCACGTCGTCGAAGAACATGGTGAACTGGCGTTCCGGCGCGGTGAACGCCATCTCGATCGGCTGGTAGGTCAGCCCGGGCGAGTCGGTGGGCACCAGGAACATGGCCGGCCGCAGCGTGCCCTTGGAGTCGTGCATGCGGGACACCACGAGCGTCGCGTCGGTCTCGTCGACCCCGGAGATGTAGTACTTGGTACCGGACAGCCGCCAGCCGCCCTCCGGGTCCGGCCGGGCCGAAGTGGTGATGTTGTGGGAGTTGGAGCCGGCGTCCGGCTCGGTGATCGCGAAGGACAGCTTGACCGAGCCGTCCGCGATCCCCGGCAGCCACCGCTCGCGCTGCTCCTGGGTGCCCGAGGTGGCGATCACCGAACCGGCGATGGCCGGGGAGACCACGATCAGCAGCAGCGGGCAGCCGGCGGCGGCCAGTTCCTCGGTGACGATGGCCAGCTCGACCATTCCGCCACCGCCGCCGCCGTACTCCTCGGGGATGCCCACGCCGAGAAAGCCGGACTCGCCGGCCTCCTTCCACAGCTCGGTGGTCTTCTCGCCGGCCTTGGCCTTGCGCTGGATGTAGTCCTGGCCGTACTTGGCGGCCATGGTGGCGACCGAGGAGCGCAGCATCCGCTGTTCGTCGGTCTCGGTGAAGTCCATCCGAATTACCTCCCGGTCGACATAACGCGCTTATGCTACCCGGCGGTAGCTGTCACAGCCCGTTGAGTAGCAAAAGCCCGAGCGCGGCGATGCTCTGCGCGTCGGTGATCTCCCCTCGGTTCACCATGTCGTGCACCTCGGCCCGGTCGAACCAGGCGGTGCGCATGTCCTGCTCGCTGTGCTCCCGCTCCGGCGCACCCTCGGTCAGCTCGGTGGCCAGGAAGACCCGGCCCCGCTGCGAGGACATGCCGGGTGCCACGTCCAGCAGGCCCAGCTCGGCCATCCGGCCGGCGCGCAGGCCGGTCTCCTCGCGCAGTTCCCGGCGGGCCAGCTCCAGCGGGTCGGAGTCCGCCCGGTCCGGCGCGGTGCCCTGGGGAAACTCCCACCGGCGCAGCCCCAGCGGGTAGCGGAACTGTTCCACCAGGTGCAGCCGGTCCCCGTCCAGCGGCACGATCAACGCGTAGTCCGGTTTGTCGATGACCCCGAAGATCCCGTCGGTGCCGTCGGTGCGGCGGATCTGGTCCTCGCGGACCACCATCCACGGGTTGGCGTACACCTGCCGTGTGCTCAGTCGCTCCACACCGCCGAAGGTATAGCGTGCCTCGCGTGCGACTCGTCATTGCCCGCTGCCAGGTGGACTACGTCGGCCGACTCACCGCGCACCTTCCGATGGCCCCCCGGCTGCTGCTGGTGAAGGCCGACGGTTCGGTCAGCGTGCACGCCGACGACCGTGCCTACAAACCGCTCAACTGGATGAGCCCGCCCTGCTGGCTGGAGGAAGAGCCAGGGGTGTGGACCGTGCGCAACAAGGCCGACGAGTCGCTGGTGATCACCATCGAGGAGATCCTGCACGACTCGTCGCACGAGCTGGGCGTGGATCCCGGGCTGGTCAAGGACGGCGTGGAGGCGCACCTGCAGGAGCTGCTGGCCGAGCGCCCGGACACCCTCGGCGAGGGGTTGACGCTGATCAGGCGCGAGTACCCGACCGCGATCGGCCCGGTGGACCTGCTCTGCCGCAGCGCCGAGGGCGGCACGGTCGCGGTGGAGGTGAAACGGCGCGGCGAGATCGACGGCGTGGAGCAGCTGACCCGCTACCTGGAGCTGCTGGGCCGCGACCCGCTGCTGTCCCCGGTGGTCGGCGTGTTCGCCGCCCAACAGATCAAGCCCCAGGCCCGCACCCTCGCCACCGACCGCGGCATCCGCTGCGTCACCGTCGACTACGACGCCCTACGCGGCGCCGAACGCAACGACCTCCGCCTCTTCTAACCCCGCCCGCACCTGATTCAGTGGGTTCAGCACGGTGATTCAGTGGGTTCAGCAGTGTGATTCAGTCACTTCAGCAGTGTGATTCAGTCACTTCTGCCCGCCCGACGCGCCAGAAGTGACTGAACCAGCGTGCTGAACCCACTGAATCAGGTTGGGGGTGCCGCCTGGCGACGACGTCTGCCGCCTGTCGACAGTGTGTCGACTCACCGGGCGCAACCGGAGGCGGAAAGTGCCGCGCGTGTCACGCTTCGGCGAAATCGCCGCCGGGTAGCACGTAGGCTCGACCGCGCGGCGGGGACAGTTGTTGCCGGGGAGGTCAGACAATGACGCAGACCGAGGACGCGGCGGCCACCGGCGTGGCCGAGACGTTCGACTCCGTCGATCCTCGCACCGGCGAGGTGGTCGGCAGCTACCCGGTGCACGGCGCCGCCGAGGTGAACGAGGCGGTGGCCCGGGCGCGTGAGGCGGGGCACTGGTGGGCCGGACTCGGGTTCGCCGGCCGGCGCAAGCTGCTCGGCGCATGGCGGAAGCTGCTGGTGGCGAGGCTGGACGAGCTGGCCGACGCGGTTTCGGCCGAGACCGGCAAGCCGCGCGACGACGCCCGCCTGGAGCTGGTGCTCGCGGTGGACCACCTGGCCTGGGCGGCGCGCAACGCGCGGCGGGTGCTGGGCCGGCGGAAGGTGGGCGCCGGGCTGCTGATGAGCAACCAGAGCGCCACGCTGGCCTACCCGCCGTTCGGCGTGGTCGGGGTGATCGGGCCGTGGAACTACCCGGTGTTCACCCCGATGGGGTCGATCGCCTACGCGCTGGCCGCCGGCAACGCGGTCGTCTTCAAGCCGTCGGAGCTGACCCCCGGGATCGGCCACCTGCTGGCCGACACGCTGGCCGAGGTCGTGGAGCATCCGGTGCTGCAGGTGGTGACCGGGTTCGGGGACACCGGTGCGGCGCTGTGTCGTTCCGGGGTGGGCAAGCTGGCGTTCACCGGCTCCACGGCGACCGGCCGGCGGGTGATGGCGACCTGCGCGGAGACGCTGACCCCGGTGCTCATCGAGTGCGGCGGCAAGGACCCGCTGATCGTGGACGAGGACGCCGACCTGGAAGCCGCCGCCGAGGCCACCGTCTGGGGCGCCATGTCCAACGCCGGCCAGACCTGCGTCGGCGTCGAGCGGGTGTACGTGGTCGAGCCCGTGGCCGACGAGTTCATCCAGATGGTTGTGGAGCAGGCCAAGGCGCTGCGCCCCGGGGGTGAACCGACCGCCGACTTCGGCCCGATGACCATGCCGTCGCAGGTGGACGTGGTGGCCGGGCAGCTGGCCGACGCGGTGGACCGGGGCGCCCGGGTGCTGGTCGGCGGCGAGGCCTCGATCCGCCCGCCGTACGTCGAGCCGGTGGTGCTCACCGACGTGCCCGAGGACGCCGACGCGATCACCAGGGAGACCTTCGGCCCGCTGCTCGCGGTGAACCGGGTGCCCGACATCGAGGACGCCATCGGCAAGGCCAACGCCACCGCGTACGGGTTGGGCGCCTCGGTGTTCTCGGCCAAGCGCGGCGAGCAGATCGCCGCCCGGCTGCGCTGCGGGATGGTCGCGGTGAACGGGGTGATCAGCTTCGCGGCGGTGCCCGCGCTGCCGTTCGGCGGGGTGGGCGACTCGGGCTTCGGGCGCATCCACGGCGACGACGGGCTGCGCGAGTTTGCCCGCGCGCAGTCGGTCACCCGGCAGCGGTTCGCCCCGCCGATCGCGGTGACCACATTCAACCGGGGTGCCCGGGCGATGGACCGAATGTTGGCGCTGGTTCGCGCAAGGTACGGGCGCTAACTATACTTACCGCCGAGTAACCCGATCCCGAGGTGCAAGTACCGAGGAGGTAGCGGCGTGGCGCGTGAGTTCGAGGTCGTCGGAGTGGTCGGCCTGGGCACCATGGGTGCCGGCATTGCCGAGGTGTTCGCGCGCAACGGCCTGCGGGTGGTGGGCGTGGAGCTGGACGACGCCGCGATCGCCCGCGCGCGGACCCACCTGGAGCATTCCACCGCCCGGGCCACCGAGCGGGGCAAGCTCACCGAGCAGGACGCCGGCGCGCTGCTCGAGCGCATCTCGATGACCACCGACCTGAACGACCTCTCCGAGGTGGACCTGGTCATCGAGGCGGTGCCGGAGCGCCTGGACCTCAAGGCGGAGATCTTCGCCGCCGTTGACAAGATCGTCCGGCCGGACGTGGTGCTGGCCTCGAACACCTCCTCGCTGTCGCTCACCGAGCTGTCGGTGCGCACCGGCCGCCCGGCCCGGGTGGTCGGCATGCACTTCTTCAACCCGGCGCCGGTGCAGCAGCTGGTCGAGCTGGTGCGCACCGTGGTCACCGAGCAGGACGTGGTGGACGACATGGTCGCGTTCGCCGGGCGGATCGGGAAGGTGCCGGTGGTGATCGGCGACCGGGCCGGGTTCATCGCCAACGCCCTGTTGTTCGGCTACCTGAACCACGCGGCGCGGATGTTCGAGGAACGCTACGCCAGCCGGGAGGATATCGACGCGGCCATGCGGTTCGGCTGCGGCTACCCGATGGGGCCGCTGGCGCTGCTCGACCTGATCGGGCTGGACACCGCGTACGAGATCTTGATGACGATGTACAACCAGTCCAAGAACCTCATGCACGCGCCCACCCCGGTGTTCAAGCAGATGATCACCGCCGGGCTGCTCGGCCGGAAGAGCGGGCGCGGCTTCTACAGCTACGACGGCCCGGACTCGCCCAAGGTCGTGGCCGACGCGCACTCCCCGGCCGATGGCGCGGCGGACGCGGTGTCCGGGCGCCCGGTGCAGCTGGTCGGCGTGGTCGGCACCGGCACCATGGCCACCGGCATCGTGGAGGTGCTGGCCAAGGCCGGCCTGGACGTGGTGGTGCGCGGCCGGTCCGAGGGCAAGATCGAGGCGGCGGTCGGCGCGGTGAAGCGCTCGCTGGACAAGGCGGTGGTGCGCGGCCGGCTGTCCGAGGAGGACCGGGAGGCGGCGATCGCCCGGATCCGGGCCACGGTCAACCTGGAGGACATGGCCGACTGTGACCTGGTCATCGAGGCGGTGGCCGAGGAGATCGACATCAAGCGCGCCGTGTTCGAGACGCTGGACGAGGTGTGCAAGCCGGGCGCGATCCTGGCCACCACCACGTCCTCCCTGCCGGTGATCGACTGCGCGGCGGCGACCGCGCGGGCCGGCGACGTGGTCGGCCTGCACTTCTTCAACCCCGCTCAGGTGATGAAGCTGGTCGAGGTGGTCAGTACCATCGCCACCGCGCCCGACGTGGTGGCCACCGCGCGCGAGCTGTGCACCCGGCTGCGCAAGCACGCGGTGTTCTGCGGCGACCGCGCCGGCTTCATCGTGAACGCGCTGCTGTTTCCGTACCTGAACGACGCGGTGAAGATGCTGGAGGCGCACTACGCCAGCGCCGACGACATCGACGCCGCCATGAAGACCGGTTGCGCGCTGCCGATGGGCCCCTTCGAGCTGCTCGACGTGGTCGGCCTGGACGTCTCCCTGGCCATCGAGCAGACCCTCTACCAGGAGTTCCGCATGGCCGGTTACGCCCCCGCGCCCTTGCTGGAGCACCTGGTCACCGCCGGCCGCCTGGGCCGGAAAACCGGGCAGGGGTTCCGCGACTACTCGGCTCGCTGAACGTCCCTCGGCCCGGCGGTTTCGTGCGGTGCCGGTTTAGGGATCGCTTGGACGGCCGCGGCTGGGCGGTCTTCCGTGGCTCGGGTGCGGCCCGGCGCGTTTGGGTAGTTCGTCAAGCGGGTGTGGCTGGCGTGGCCAGTGGGAGAGGTTTTCATGGTCAGCATGACACGGTGGTTGCTCCAGCCGCCGGGAAGCAACCACGATGTCATGTTGACCATGTAATCGGTGATCCTCAGGCAACCTGGGCTGGCCTGAGGCCTCACAACGACGCTGAGTGCCTGCTGATCATGAAAGCCCACAGGCGGCACCCGAGCCACGGAAGACCGCCCAGCCGCGGCCGTCCAAAGCCATCCCTAGAACCGGCACCGCGCCGACCGGCAGCCGAGAACGGCCGCTCAACCGGTGGACCGCCGGCCGGGTGACGGCCGGCGGTCCCGATCAGCGTGCGGGCGTGGGTGAGGGGCGCTTGTCCCGGACGGCCCTCGGCTCCGAGCTGGGGCGGGGAATGGGCCGGGGGATGGACGGCGTGTCCGCCTCGTCCTGCTCGGGCTCGGCCGAGCCGTCCGAAGTGACCTTCTCCGACCGATCGGCCTTGTCCAGTGCGGGCAGCGTCTGGTCCAGCAGGCCGCGCACCTCGCTGAGCTGGGCGGTGAGCCGGTCGCGCACCGACTCCAGCTGGGCGACCCGGCCTTCGGCGGCCTCCAGCATGGCCTTCGAGCTGCGCTCGGCCTCGGAGGTGAGCTGGTCGGCCTTGGCCCTGGCCTCGCTGGTCATCCGCTCCGCGTTGGTGCGCGCCTCGGTGGTGACGTGCTCGGCGAGGGCATTGGCCTCGCTGGTCGTCCGCTTGGCGTTGGCGTTGGTCTCGGTGGTCAGCCGCTCCGCCGCCGTGCGGGCCTCGGTGGTCACCCGCTCGGCGCTGGCCTGCGCCTCGGTGGTCATCCGGTCCGCGTTGGCCCGGGCCTCCTCGACCATCTTCTTGGCGTTCTCCCGGGCCTCGGTGCGCACCCGGTTCACCTCGGCCTGGGCCTCCGTGCGGGACCGTTCGATGGCGGACACGGCCTCGGTGCGCCGGGTCGTCATCGCGATCTCGAAGTCCTCCTCCACCTGGGCGCGCTTGCTGGCGCTCTGCTCGTCCAGCCGGCGCCGCTCCTGCTCGGTGTCCCGGCGCAGCCGCTCGACCTCGGCGGTGGAGGTGTTGCGCAGCCGGTCGGCCTCCTCGGCCGCCTCGGTGGTCACCCGCTTGGCCTCGGCGGCGGCCTCGGTGGTCACCCGCTTCGCCTCGTCCCGCGCCTCGGTGAGCACCCGCTCCCGCTCGGCCTTCAGGCGCTCGCGGTCCTGCTCCAACTGCTTGCGCCCCGCTTCCAGGCGCTTGGGCAGGTCGCCGGCCTCGGCGTGGGCGCGGGCCACGATGTCGGCGGACTCGGTCTCGGACTGCTTGCGCCGCTCCTCGACCTCCTCCTGGGCCAGCCGGAGCATGGTCTGCACCCGCTCGCTCATGCCCTCCACGCTGTCCGGCGCGGTGGACATCCGGCGCAGCTGCACCTTTAACCGGTCCGTCTCCGCCCAGGCCACATTCACCTGTCGGGTGAGTTGGCCGTTCTGCTCCACCGCCGCGTCGCGGTCGGCGGTCAACATGCGCAGGTGGGCGAAGAGATCCCGGAGGTAATCATCGACCTGTTGAGGGTCGTAGCCCCGACGCTTGGTCGGGAAAGCCGATCCGGGCCCCTCGGGCAGATGATCAGTGCCAGCTGACATGGCGCCTACCGTACTAGCCCTGCGTCACACCGTCGTGGCCGGGATAATCACCCACCTGGATGGCTTTACGGCGCGTCGTCGACTACACGCCGCGAAATCTGTTGATCTCGCTCAGGTGGCGCTCACGAAGCTCGGTGTTGCGCACGCCCAGCCCCTCCTCCGGGGACAGGCAGAGCACGCCGACCTTGCCCTGGTGGGTGTTCTGGTGGACGTCGTACGCGGCCTGCCCGGTCTCCGCCAGCGGGTACACCCGCGACAGCGTCGGGTGGATCTGGCCCTTGGCGATCAGCCGGTTGGCCTCCCAGGCCTCGCGGTAGTTGGCGAAGTGCGAGCCGACGATCCGCTTCAGGTTCATCCAGAGGTAGCGGTTGTCGTACACGTGCTCGTAGCCGCTGGTGGAGGCGCAGGTGACGATCGTGCCACCCTTGCGCGCCACGTAGATGCTGGCGCCGAAGGTCTCGCGGCCCGGGTGCTCGAACACGATGTCCGGGTCGTCACCACCGGTCAGCTCGCGGATTCGGGCGCCGAAGCGCTTCCACTCCTTGGGGTCCTGGTTGTGCTCGTCCTTCCAGAACTTGTAGCCCTCGGCGGCCCGGTCGATCACCAGCTCCGCGCCCATCTTGCGGCAGATCTCCGCCTTCTCCGGGGACGAGACCACGCACACCGGGGTGGCGCCGCCGTTCAGCGCGAACTGGGTGGCGTACGAGCCGAGGCCGCCGGAGGCGCCCCAGACCAGCACCGTGTCGCCCTGCTTCATGTCGGCCCCGTTGCGGGAGACCAGCTGGCGGTAGGCGGTGGAGTTGACCAGCCCGGGGCTGGCCGCCTCCTCCCAGGAGAGGTGCTTCGGCTTGGGCATCAGCTGGTTGGCCTTGACCAGGCCCAGCTCGGCCAGGCCGCCGAAGTTGGTCTCGAAGCCCCAGATCCGCTGCTCGGGGTCCATCATCGTGTCGCCGTGCCCGTCCGGGCTCTCCAGCTCGACGGAAAGGCAGTGCGCGACGACCTCGTCGCCCGGCTTCCACGCGTGCACGCCGGGGCCGGTGCGCACCACGACGCCGGCCAGGTCGGAGCCGACCACGTGGTAGGGCAGGTCGTGCCGCTTGGCCAGCTCGGACAGCCGCCCGTAGCGCTTCAGGAAGCCGAAGGTGGACATCGGCTCGAAGATCGAAGTCCACACGGTGTTGTAGTTGATCGCGCTGGCCATGACCGCGACCAAAGCCTCACCGGGGCCGAGCTCCGGGGTGGCCACCTCGTCCAGGTGCAGGCTCTTGCGCGGATCCTTCTCCCGGCTGGGCATCCCGGCGAACATGTCCACCTCGTCCGCCCGGACGGTGATGCCTCGGTAGTGGTCGGGAACTGGCAGCCCGGCGATCGCGTCGAGCTGGTCAGCAAGGATTGCGTCGCGGAACTCCTGCACGCCGTGCCTCCCGGTCGGTCGCGGCGGCCATCAACCCAGCCGCCCTGCTTGGGATATCAAACGCTACCGGCGGGTAGTGAGTTACGACAGGGCCGTGTGAGCTATGTCGCCCTTCAGTGGTGCTCGGTCAGTGGTGCTCGGCCGAAGGCTGCACCAGCTCGACCAGCACCCCGCCCGCGTCCTTCGGGTGCACGAAGTTCACCCGGGAGTTGGCGGTGCCCCGCTTCGGCGCCTCGTAGAGCAGCCGGATTCCCTTCTCCCGCAGCCGCGCACTGGTCGCCTCGATGTCCGCCACCCGGTACGCCATCTGCTGCATGCCGGGGCCGTTGCGGCCGATGAACTTGGCGATCGTGGAGTTCTCGTCCAGTGGCGCGAGCAACTGCACGGCCGGGCCGCCGGCGTCCCCGGGGGCGCTGAGCATGGCCTCGCGGACGCCCTGTTCCTCGTTCACCTCGACGTGCGTGGCGACCAGTCCGAACGCGTCCGCGTACCACTGGATGGCGGCGTCCAGGTCCGGTACGGCGATGCCGACGTGGTCGATGGTGGTGACTGCCCCGTGCAAGGTGTCCATTTGGGAAACCTAACTGACCCTGGTCGAGTGTGCTCGCGTTCACCCAGGCATGTGACGGTCGGCCCGGGTATCGTCTGGGAAACCAATCGCCCTGAACGTCGCCGTAGTCGTTGGAGGCCCTCGTGTCCCAGTCCGTGATCGTCGCCGGTGCCCGCACCCCGATGGGCCGGATGCTCGGCTCGCTCAAGGACTTCTCCGGCGCCCAACTCGGCGGCGTGGCGATCAAGGCGGCGCTGGAGCGCGCCGGCATCACCGGCGACCAGGTGCAGTACGTGATCATGGGTCAGGTGCTCACCGCCGGGGCCGGCCAGATCCCCGCCCGGCAGGCCGCGGTGGCCGGCGGCATCCCGATGGACGTGCCGTCGCTGACCATCAACAAGGTCTGCCTGTCCGGCATCGACGCGATCGCGCTGGCCGACCAGCTGATCCGGGCCGGCGAGTTCGACATCGTGGTGGCCGGTGGCCAGGAGTCCATGACCCAGGCGCCGCACCTGCTGGCCAAGTCCCGCGAGGGCTACAAGTTCGGCGAGGTCACCGCGCTGGACCACATGGCGCACGACGGGCTGTTCTGCGCGTTCGACCAGTGCGCGATGGGCGCCTCCACGGAGAAGTTCAACTCCCGCTACGAGCTGAGCCGGGCCGACCAGGACGAGTTCGCCGCCCGCTCCCACCAGCTGGCCGCCAAGGCCGCCGCCGGCGGGATCTTCGCCGAGGAGATCGCGCCGGTCAGCGTGCCGCAGCGCAAGGGCGACCCGAAGATCGTGGACACCGACGAGGGCGTGCGCGGGGACACCACGGCCGACAGCCTGGCCAGGCTGCGCCCGGCGTTCTCCGCCGACGGCACCATCACCGCCGGCTCGGCTTCGCAGATCTCCGACGGAGCGGCCGCCGTCGTGGTGATGAGCAAGGCTAAAGCCGAGGAGCTGGGCCTGGCCTGGCTGGCCGAGATCGGCGCGCACGGCGTGGTGGCCGGCCCGGACGCCAGCCTGCACGAGCAGCCGGCCAACGCCATCGTGGCCGCCTGCGCCAAGGAGGGCGTCGCGCCGGCCGACCTGGACCTGATCGAGATCAACGAGGCGTTCGCCGCCGTCGGCCTGGTCTCCACCCGCAAGCTGGGCGTGGACGCCGACAAGGTGAACGTGAACGGCGGCGCGATCGCGCTGGGCCACCCGATCGGCATGTCCGGCGCACGGATCGCCCTGCACCTGGCGCTGGAGCTGCGCCGCCGGGGCGGTGGCGTCGGCGCGGCCGCGCTGTGCGGCGGTGGTGGCCAGGGCGACGCGCTGGTGCTCCGGGTCCCGGCTCAGAACTGAGACATGGCTCGTCAGCTGGCCGTAGCCGACCTGGTCGCCCGGGCGCGGGAAGGTGATCCGCGCTCGGTGGCCCGGCTCATCTCCATGGTCGAGGACGACAGTCCCCGGCTGCGCGAGGTGGCCGCCGCGCTCGCCCCGTTCACCGGCCGGGCCCAGGTGGTCGGGCTGACCGGATCGCCGGGGGTCGGCAAGTCCACCAGTACGTCCGCGCTGGTCGGCGCGCTGCGGGCGCGCGGCAGCCGGGTGGGGGTGCTGGCCGTCGACCCGTCCTCACCGTTCTCCGGCGGCGCGCTGCTCGGCGACCGGGTGCGCATGCAGGAGCACGCGGTGGACGGCGGCGTGTTCATCCGGTCCATGGCCACCCGGGGGCACCTCGGCGGCCTGGCCGGCGCCACGCCGCAGGCGCTGCGCGTGCTGGACGCGGCCGGCTGCGACATCGTGCTGGTGGAGACGGTCGGGGTGGGCCAGTCGGAGATCGAGGTGGTCTCCATGGCCGACACCACCGTGGTACTGCTTGCGCCGGGCATGGGCGACGGCATCCAGGCGGCCAAGGCCGGCATCCTGGAGATCGCGGACGTGTTCGTGGTGAACAAGGCCGACCGGGACGGCGCCGACCAGACCGTGCGGGATTTGCGCTACATGCTGTCGCTGGGCCCGCGCCGGGAGCGCGACGACTCGGTCTGGAAGCCCCCGATCGTGAAGACGATCGCGGCGAAGGGCCAGGGCATCTCCGACGTGCTGGACGAGCTGGACCGGCACCGCGAGTGGATGGACCGCACCGGCGAGCGGGACCGCAGGCGTCAGGCCCGCGCCGAGACGGAGATCGAGGCGATCGCGCTGGCCCAGCTGCGCGCCCGGATCGGCGACATCCGTGGCGGAGGCACCCTGCCGGAACTGGCCAAGAAGGTGGTCGCCGGGGAGCTGGACCCCTACGGGGCGGCCGACGACCTGGTCGAGTCACTCGCGTCGGGTTGAGTTCGGTGCCGGTTCAAGGAGCGGCTTGGACGGCCCCGGTTGGGTGGTCTGCCGCGGCTTGGGTGCCGGCAGGCAATCCGTGATCATCAGGACATGGTGGTCGTTTGGGGGGTCCCCAGGCGACCATGGTGTCCTGATGACCATGAAATCGGTGATCATCAGGACACCCCGCGCGGCACCAAGGGGGTGATCGCGGTTTCAGGCGGTCAAGCAACAATATGCGCCTCGAACCGAACGCCAGCGCCCGCGCCGCGGCAGACCAACCCACCGGCGGCCGTCCAAGCCGGTCTTTGAACCGCCACTCACCCGGTCAGGCGAAGTCGCCGGCGGCGCGGCGGACCCGTTCCAGCAGGTCGGTGAGCTGGTCGGCCTGCCGCGCGGTGAGGCCGACCAGGCCGAACTCGATCTCGGTCACCGACTTGGTGGCGGCCTCGCGTCGCGCCTCGCCGTCCTCCGTCATCTCGACCAGGGTGGCCCGGCGGTCGCTCGGGTGGGGAATGCGCCGGACCAGGCCGTCGGCCTCCAGCCGGTCGACGATGTTGGTCACGCTGGTCGGGTGCAGCTGCAGCCGCTCGCCCATCACCCGCATCGGCAGGTTGCCCTGGCGGGCGAAGCTGAGCAGGATCAGCGCCTCGTAGCGGGCGAAGGTGAGGCCGTGCGGGCGCAGCGCGCCGTCCACGGCGGAGAGCAGGATCTGCTGCACCCGCATGATGCTGGTCGTCGCGGCCATCGCGCCGGAAGGCCCGATCCGCTTCTGCCACAGCGACGCGGCGCGCTCGATCGGGTCGAACGGGAGTGGGTCGCGCGGCATCATGGACTCCGACGCTATCAGCGTGCGTTGCGGGCAACATCGATTCTGTGGCGAACAGCGCCGCCGCGCGTCGTGCGGCACGCTGGGGGAATGCTCATTGCGTTCAGCGTGGCGCCGTCCGGCGGCGGATCAGACAGCGTTGGCGAGATCGTCGCGGAGGCGGTCCGGGTGGTCCGGGAGTCCGGGCTGCCGCACGAGACCACGTCCATGTTCACCACCATCGAGGCGGAGACCTGGGACGAGGGGATGGAAGTGGTGAAGCGGGCCGTCGCGGCGGTGCAGGCCCGCGCGCCGAGGGTCAGCCTGGTGCTCAAGGCGGACATCAGGCCTGGTCACACCGGTCAGCTCAGCGCAAAGGTGGAGCGGATCAACCAGGCGCTGGAGGGCTGAACACGGGTGAGCCGCCGGCCTCGATCGCGCTGGCCGGCGGCTCACCCGGGTAACCCGCTCAGATCTTGCCGGTGGCCCTCAGGAAGAAGAAGGTCGCGGCGGCCAGGGCGAGCACGGCCGCGCCCAGGCCGATCTTGGCGTTGTTGGCGGAGTCGGGGCGGCGGAGGCCGAGCACGGCCACCACGATCGCCACCGCACCGAGAACCCAGCCCAGCACCGGGACCAGGCCGGAACCGGCCAGGGCCACCAGGCCCAGCACCAGCGCCGCGATGCCGATCGGGCCGTTGGCCGGCTTGTCGGCGTTCTTGCGGGCGTCGGCCACCAGCTGCTCGGCGACCGGGTTGTCCGAGGTCATTCGAGTTCCTCTCCAGAAAATCATGTCACTGACGGTCAGGGAGCGGTCGACCATCGGCGTCCCCGAACCGATTTTCGACGGCCGTAGGGCGAAGTACACCCCAACCGTGACCAACGATGCCAGGTGGGCGTTGGTGCTCCGCCAGTCGCGTGATTCTTACGTGCGGTCAATTCTCAGATACTGCGGTGAGTGACCGGCCCCACCCTCTACTGAAAAAGCTAGGACGTCCGACTATTATCCTTCCTAGTAAGCTCGCTGTGCCATCAGTAACGAGGCCGGAGGTACCGCCGTGACCGACACCAGCCCCAAGGCCGGAGAACTGCGCTGGCGGGAGCGCTACGCGGAGGCCGAGCGCACCGGCAAGATCCGCGACGCCGACTTCACCACCCTGTCGGGGGTCGAGGTGGAGCCGGTCTACGGCCCGCGCGAGGGCGAGACGGTCCAGGACTTCGAGCGGATCGGCTGGCCGGGCGAGTTCCCGTTCACCCGGGGGTTGCACGCGTCCGGGTACCGGGGGCGGAACTGGACGGTGCGCCAGTTCGCCGGGTTCGGCAACGCCGAGCAGACCAACAAGCGGTTCCGGGACATCCTGGCCGGCGGGGGCGGCGGGCTGTCCGTGGCCTTCGACATGCCCACCCTGATGGGGCGCGACTCGGACGACCCGCGCAGCCTGGGCGAGGTCGGGCACTGCGGCGTGGCCATCGACTCGGCCGCCGACATGGACGTGCTGTTCCGGGACATCCCGCTGGAGCAGGTCACCACCTCGATGACCATCTCCGGGCCGGCGGTGCCGGTGTTCGTGATGTATCTGGTCGCCGCCGAGCGGCAGGGCGCCGACCTGTCCAAGCTGGACGGCACCCTGCAGACCGACATCTACAAGGAGTACATCGCGCAGAAGGAGTGGCTGTTCGAGCCCGAGCCGCACATCCGGCTGATCGGTGACCTGATGGAGTACTGCGTCCACCAGATCCCGCGCTACAAGCCGCTGTCGGTGTCCGGCTACCACATCCGGGAGGCCGGCACGACCGCCGCGCAGGAGCTGGCGTTCACCCTGGCCGACGGTTTCGGCTACGTGGAGCTGGGCCTCTCCCGGGGCCTGGACATCGAGAAGTTCGCGCCCGGCCTGAGCTTCTTCTTCGACGCGCACATCGACTTCTTCGAGGAGATCGCCAAGTTCCGCGCCGCCCGGCGCATCTGGGCGCGCTGGCTGCGGGACGTGTACGGGGCCAAGTCGGCCAAGGCGCAGCAGCTGCGCTTCCACACCCAGACCGCCGGGGTGTCGCTCACCGCGCAGCAGCCGGACAACAACGTGGTGCGCACCGCGATCGAGGCGCTGGCCGCGATCCTCGGCGGCACCCAGTCGCTGCACACCAACGCGCTGGACGAGGTGCTCGCGCTGCCCAGCGACCGGGCCGCCAAGATCGCGCTGCGCACCCAGCACGTGCTGGCCGAGGAGACCGGGGTGACCAACGTGGTCGACCCGCTGGGTGGCTCCTGGTACGTGGAGGCGCTCACCGACAAGATCGAGGCCGAGGCGGAGCACATCTTCGACCGGATCAAGGACATGGCCCGCCAGGCCGTGCCCTCGGGCAACCACCCGATCGGCGAGATGACCTCCGGCATCCTGCGCGGCATCGAGGACGGCTGGTTCACCGGGGAGAGCGCCGACTCGGCGTTCATCTACCAGCAGGCCCTGGAGAAGGGCGAGAAGAAGCAGGTCGGCGTCAACGTGCACACCTCGGACGACGACGAGGAGCTGGAGATCCTGCGCATCTCCCACCAGGTCGAGCTGGACCAGCGGGAGGCGCTGGGGCAGCGCAAGCGCGGGCGCGACGAGGCCGAGGTGCGGCGCCGGTTGTCCGAGATGGTCGCGGTGGCCCGGGGCAGCGGCAACCTGGTCGAGCCCATGTTGCACGCGGCCCGTGCGGAGGCCACGCTGGGGGAGATCTGCGGTGTGCTGAAGGAGGAGTGGGGGGAATACCGTGAGCCGGCCCGGTTCTGAGCAGCCTGTCCTGGAGCCGTCCGCTGTGTCACCGGCGGACGCCGAACTGGGCGCCCGCCCCGAGTCGCCGGCTTTCGCCGGCGGCGTAGCGCGGCGGATGTGGCAGGCGCTGGAGCCGTACCACGCGGTGACCTACTTCGTCCCCGAGTCCCGGCGGGCGACCGACCGGCTGGGGCTCAAGGGCGGCTGGATGAGCTACTTCGGGCTGCGCGCCGCGCCGCTCGGGGCGGCGCCGGCCGGGCTGGTCGGCGCGGTGTTCTACAACTTCCACCCGAACCGGGTCGGCCGGGCCATCCCGGCCGCCTGGCAGGCCGCGACCCCGTCCGCGCTGGTGGAGGCCCGCCGGCGGAGCGTGGACGAGGCGCTGCGCCGGGTGCTCGGCGACGCGGTGGGCTCGGCGGAGCTGGCCGAGGCGGCCGAGCTGGCGCGGCGGGCGGCGATGGCCGCCCCGCTGGACGGCCGGGTTCTGGCCGCGGCGAACGCGGCGCTGCCCTGGCCCTCGGAGCCACACCTGGTGCTCTGGCACGCGCAGACGCTGCTGCGCGAGTCGCGCGGCGACGCGCACGTCGCCGCGTTGGTGTGCGCCAGGCTGGACCCGTGCGAGGCGCTGGTGACGTTCGCCGCCGACGGCCGGGCGGTGGCCGACGAGCTGCGGGAGTTCCGGGGCTGGTCGGTCGAGGAGTGGGCGGACGCCCGCTCGCGTCTGGTCCGGCGCGGGCTGCTCGACCCGGCCGGCGCGCTGACGGCGGACGGTGCGGAGCTGCGCGCCTGGGTGGAGGAGCGCACCGACCTCGCCGCCGTCCCGTCCTGGGCGGAGCTCGGCCCGGAGTCCTGCGAGCGCCTGGTTTCGCTCACCCGGCCGCTGGTGTCCGCGATCATCGACGGCGGCGCGTTCATGTCGAACAACCCCATGGGACTCAAACCGCTGCCCTGACCGGCCGGTCATCTCGGGTGATCGCCTTGTCCAGCCTCGGCCGCGGCCCGTTGGCCGACCGATCGGGCAGGTCGGGGCGCGGTCGCCGGTCATGGCGCCCGCGTGGCGGTATCGAGCGGGTGATCGTCGTTTGTGGTGGTTGAGCGTCGAAAATCGACGCTGGAGCGCCACTGGTGGCGATCATGCTCGCGGAACCTGGTGGGACTGTCCTGGATACGGTGATCACCGGAGTGGCCGTAGAGCTCCGCGCGGCCGCGTGGCGATGGCGGCCGCGCGAGGCCGCTGCCGTGCACAATGGCGGTGCGACGCGGACGGGGGGCACATGACAGAGCCGGGGCGACAGGAAGACAGGTGGGCGGACCCCACGGCGCCGGGCGATACCGCCGACGCCTCGGCCGCCTCCGAACCGGCGCCGGCCCGGGACGGGGAATCCCCGGCGGCCGGCGCCGACGCGGCAGAGCAGAAGCGACCGGACACCGGCCCGGACGAGACCCCCGCAACGTCGGGCGAGTCACCGGCCGCGTCGGGCGAGTCACCGGCCGCGCCGGGCGATGAAGGCTCGGCGCGTACTCCGCGCGGGCTCGGTGACCCGCCCCGGGGTGTGAGCCTGACCGAGTCCGAAAGCTCCGCCGAACCGTCGTCGGGTGATGCGGATGCGGCGCCGCCGGGCGCGCCGGGCCAGGCCGGTGCTCCGGGGGCGTCGGCGCTGGGCGCATCCGGTCCGGATCGGTCCGGCGCTCCCGGGAATGCCTCAGGGCCGTTCGGCCCGCCGGGGGTTCCGGGACAGTACGGCCCGCCGGCGTCCGGCCAGTTCGGGTCGTCGGGCGGGCCCGGACATCCCGGCCCGCCGGGACCGTTCGGTCCATCTGGGGAGCGCGGGCCGGGTGCGGCGGGCCAGTTCGGTTCGCCCGGGCAGTTCGGGCAGGAAGCGCCGGGCCAGTTCGGGCCGCCCGGGCAGTTCGGGCAGGGCTCGCCGGGGCAGTTCGGGCCGCCCGGAGAGTACGGGCAGGGTGCGGGGCAGTTCGGCCAGCCGGGGGAGTGGGGCCAGGGTGCGCCGGGGCAGTCCGGTCCGCCGGGTGGCGCCGGGCAGTCCGGTCCGCCGGGTGCGCCAGGGCAGTTCGGGCCGCCGGGGATTCCGCCCGCCGGGTTCGGCCCGCCGGGTGCGTCGGGCGAGCCGGGCCAGTTCGGCCCGCCGGGTGCGCCGGGCCAGTTTGGCCCGCCGGGGACGGGAGGGCGGGGCACGCCGGGGTACGCCGACCTGCCCGCGTATCCGGGCTACCCGCCGGGACCGGGCTATCCGCCGGCCGAACCGCCGACCAACGGCATGGCGGTGGCGTCCCTGGTACTCGGCATTGCGGCGTTCCCGCTGGTGCTGATGGGGATCCCGTGGTTGGCCAGCATCCTCGCGCTGGTGTTCGGCTACGTCGCCAAGAGCCAGATCCGCGCTCGCGGCGAGGGCGGTGCTGGCTACGCCACGGCCGGGATCGTGCTCGGCTGGATCGGAATCGCGCTGTTCCTGCTCGCCATCATCGGCCTCGCGGCCGTATTCGGCTTCGCCATGCTGCAAAGCTAGCGCCGTAGGCGCTGGCCCGAGCGCGCGCCCGGTTAGGCGCGTGCGGGATATCTGGGGCGCCCGGACCCGCTGGGTCACCCGGCGGATTCGAAACGCCTCGCGCGGCGTGCCAGGATGGTGACGTGTCTCGACCTGATCCACGACAGAGGGCGGCCCTGAGCTCCGCGATGGCCGGCGCGGTTGATCTTTCCGCGCTGCGGGCGCGCGCCGAGGCGTCGCGCACCGACGGCCGGCAGAACGGCCCGGCGGGCGGCGCGGCCGCCCCGGCCGGCGGCCCCGACTCCAGCGCCGGCGCCTGGGTCGTCGACGTGACCGAGCAGACCTTCCAGGCCGAGGTGCTGGAGCGGTCGCTGCAGGTGCCGGTGGTGGTGGACCTGTGGGCCGACTGGTGCCAGCCCTGCAAGCAGCTCTCGCCGGTGCTCGAGCGCCTGGCCGAGGAGGGCCGGGGCACCTGGATCCTGGCCAAGATCGATATTGACGCCAACCCGAGGATCGCCCAGGCGTTCGGCGTGCAGTCCATCCCGATGGTGATCGCGATCGCCGGCGGTCAGCCGGTGCAGGCGTTCAACAGCGCGCTGCCCGAGCCGCAGGTTCGTGAGTGGCTCAAGGCGATCATCGATCAGCTGCGCGACCGGATGCCCGGCATCGCCGAGGCCGAGGCGGCGGCCGGTGGGGTCGAGGAACCACCGGAGGACCCCCGGTTCATCGAGGCCGAGGACGCCCTGGAGCGGGGCGACTACGGCCAGGCGGAGGCGGCCTACCAGCGCATTCTGGACGCTGAGCCGGCCAACGAGCAGGCCAAGGCGGCGCTTTCCCAGGTGCGGTTCCTGGCCCGGGCGGAGCAGGCGGACCCCGGTGCGGTCGTCCGGGCGGACGCCAATCCCGACGACCTGGACGCGCAGCTGGCCGCCGCCGACGCGGAGTTGGCCGCCGACCGGGTGCAGGAGGCGTTCAACCGGCTGGTCGGGGCGGTGAGCCGGGCCGACGGCGAGGATCGGGACCGGGTGCGAGAGCACCTGATCGGCCTGTTCGAGTTGTTCCCGGCGGATGACACCAGGGTGATGGCCGCCCGCCGGGCGCTGGCCCGCGCGCTGTTCTGAGCCGCGACATGACGCGGTGAAACCCGCGATATGACGCGGTGAAACCCGCGATATGGCATGGGGGAACCCGCGATATGGGGTGGCGGGACCAGCGATATGGGGGGTTAGATGCCGCATTTGGCGGCGCCGCCTAGGGTGCCTTCGCGGAAGGCGCCTACGCGTTGGAAGCCTTGGTCGGCTGGGGGCGTGCCGGTGGCGTCGCGGGCGGCGTAGTCCTGGTTCAGGAGTTCGTCGACCGCTTCGTCGACGTCGCCGGGGGAGAGGCCGAAGCCGGAGGTGTTGCGGTCCAGCAGGGAGCGGGTGTAGGCGCCGGCCAGGCAGACGGCGGCCCGGCCGGCGTCCGGGCCGCGCACCGGCTTGCCGAGGGCGGCCAGTGCGGCCAGCGCGTACCGGCTGGCCACCAGGGTGCCGGTGGCGTAGTCGCCCCGGCTGTGCACCGAGCCCAGGGTCGCCGGTGAGGCGCTGAGCGTGCCGGAGTCCGGGCAGAACCGAACCGGACCCTGCCGGGCGGCGGACGAGCTCGAACACCCGGAGTCCGGCCGCAACGGCGGGGCCGCCCAGCGCCGGCCCCGCGAGCTGACCAGCGCGGTGAACCAGGCCTGGGTGTCCGGCACCATGCTGGCCAGCAGCTCGTCCAGCGGCAGGTTCCCGGACTGCAGCAGCTCCTGCACCGTGGTGAAGCCGCGCTGCGTGAAGAGCTGGTTCTGCGCGGTCATCGCGGCACACCGGGACGCGCCGTTCTGGTAGCCGTCCAGGAACGCCGAGGCGCGGTCAAAGGCGTCGCCGTGCGCGTTCGGACCCAGCTCGAAACCGACCGGGTCGCGGAAGGAGAGCAGTGCCGAGAGCGCCCGGTCCAGGTCCTTCTCCTCGATCCGCACGTGCGCCAGCTCGCCGTTCACCGAGGCGCGGACCACCACGCCGGCGAAACAGTCGGCCATCGCCTCCAGCAGGATCGGTGGGTAGCGGGAGCGCTCGCGGATCTGGGTGCCCACGTCGATGCCGATCCGTTCCTGCACCGCGTGCCCGACCTCGTGGGCCAGCGCGAGCAGCACCCCGCCGTTGCCGTACTTGGCCCGCAGCTCGGGCACCAGGCCCAGCCGGTCCCAGATGATCACGTCCATCGCCGGGCAGTAGAGGGCCTGCTTGTTCATGTCGATCGGCCGCCTGGTGCACTCCGGCGGCAGGTTGGGCTTCGCCGGGTCGACCGCGTGGAAGGCGTGCAGCGGGATCCATCTGCGGCCGAACTCCGGCGGGAACCGGAGGTGCCAGTAGGCCTCCACGTCGTGCACCACGTCGGCGGCCAGCCGGTCGGACGGCGTTCCCGTGCCACCCCTGATCGGGGTAACCGGCGGGGGTGAGGTGTCGGGTTGGGTCAGTTCGGTGATGTCCGGCCCGCCATCGGACGACCCGCCGCTCAGAAAGCTACAACCGGTGAGCGAAACGGCGACGAGTGTCATCGCCGCGACGGCCAGTGCGGTCACCGTCGCGCGACGACGATCACCGAGGGTCGCGCCCACGATCGATATTCTGCTTGACATGCCGGTCGCCGCCACTCGGCGGGCCACGCGGTTGGTTACCGTCTCCGGGTGACCCCGCTCCGCCGCCTGCCCGACGTGCTCGGGGTGGCGCTCGCCGGCGTCGCGGTGCTCCTGGCGGGCTGGCTGTTCGTGCGGTTCGGCAGCGGCAACCTGGTACGGATGGCCACCCCGGACATGCACTGGCACGTGGACTTCGACACCTTCTGGCGGTCCGCCGTCGCGCTGCGCGAGGGCACCGACCTGTACGACACCGGCGCCCGGCTGCCCAACCTGAACCCGCCGCTGCTGTCCGTGCTGTTCACCCCGCTGGCCTCGGTCGACGTGTTGTCCGCCTACCGGGCGATGGTGCTGCTGACGCTGGCGCTGGTGGTGGGCAGCGTGGTCGCGGTGGCCGAGGAGGTCGGCGCCCGCGCCGGGGTGGCGATGCTCGCCGTGGCCGCGCTGCTGGTGTCCGCGCCGCTGCACGGCACGCTGGCCCTCGGCCAGATCTACGGGCTGCTCACCGCGCTGCTCACCGCCGCGTGGCTGGCCGAGCGGCGGGGCCGGCACGGTTGGTCGGGGGTGGCGCTGGGCCTGTTGGTGGCGATCAAGCCCTCGCTGCTGCCGTTGCTGGCGTGGCCGCTGCTGCGCCGGCGCTGGGAGGCCCTGGGTGCCTCGCTGGCGGCCGGCGCGGCGGCCACGCTGGCCGGCCTGGTGGCGGGCGGCTGGACGGCCACCTGGGAGTGGTTGCGCCTGCTCGCGGCCAAGGGCGCGGACCCGTTCCTGGACAACGACTCGCTGGCCGGGTTGGCCGTCCGGTTCGGCTGGCCGGCCTGGCCGGGGTACCTGGTGGCGAGCGGGCTGCTGGCGGTCACCCTGGTCCGGGTGCGCCGGCGGCCGGAGTACGCCCTGTGGGCGGTCACCGCCGCCTCGCTGCTGCTGGCCCCGATCGCGTGGAACAACTACCTGGTGCTGCTGGCGCCGTCGGTGCCGTTGTTGCTGGTACACGGCCGCTGGTCGGCGGCGCTGCCGGTGCAGGCGCTGCCCATGATCGGGATCGAGTGGTCGAGCCTGCTCGACGGCGGGGACTCGGTGCCGAACCGGCTGGGCATGTCGCTGTACTGCGGCATGCTGCTGGTCTACTGGACGGTGCTGGCGAACGGCCGGGCCGGGGCGGCTGAGCTGGGCGCCGCCGCGCCGGATACCGTCGAGGGGTGTCCCAGCCCGTCTCCCGACCGCTCGCCACAGCCGGTGCCGTCGCGCTGACCGCGCTGTTCCTCGGCGTGACCGCGTGGCTGTTCGTGCTCTACCCGGGAGTGCTGGTCGGCGGGGTGGCCAACCCCGATCCCAAGGGACACGTCGACTTCGAGACGTTCTGGCGCTCCACCGTGGCGCTGCTGCACGGTGCCGACACGTACCACACCGGTTCGGTGCTGCCCAACCTGAACCCGCCGTTCCTCACCCTGCTGCTCGCCCCGTTCGGGCTGGTCCCGGCGCTGCCCAGCTATTGGGCGTTCTCCGCGCTGACCGTGCTGCTGGTGACCGTCTCGGTGCTCCTGGTCGCCCGCGAGCTGCGGCTGGGTCCGGCGGCGGCCGCGTTCGGCGTGCTCACCCTGTGGGCCAGCTCGCCGCTGCACGGCACGCTGCTGCTGGGCCAGATCTACGGGCTCCTGCTGGCCGGCCTGACCGCCGCCTGGCTGGCCGGCCGCCGGGGCCGGCCGCTGCTTTCGGCGGTCCTGCTCGGCATCGTGGTGGCGATCAAGCCGTCGCTGGCGCCGCTGGTGCTGATCCCCCTGGTGACCAGGAACTGGCGCGCCCTGTGGTCCGGCATCGGCGCGGCCGGCGGCGCCAGCATCCTGGGCGTGCTGGTCGCCGGCCCGTCCAGCGCGCTGACCTGGTTGCGCCTGGCCACCGGCACCCCGGCCCCCGAGTTCGACGCCAACGCGTCCCTCCCCGGCCTCCTGGCCCGCCTCCACGCCCCCGGTTTCCTGGGCTGGGTCGCGACGGTGGTAATCGTGGCCGCCACGTTGTGGCTGGCCGGCCGGCCCGCGAGTCGGCGGTTTCGTCAGCGCGAGTCGGTGCTTTCGGCACACCGGGTCGGCGGTTTCGGCACCCCCGACCGGCGGACGCCGGGCGAGGTCACCGGCGCCGACGCGGTGATCTTCGCGGTGGCGGCCGGCTGCCTGCTGGCCGCGCCGATCGCCTGGCTGAACTACGTGATCATGCTCTGGCCGGGCGCACTGATCCTGCTGCGTGCCGGTCGCTGGCGGACGGCGGTGCCGCTGCTGGTGGTCCAGGTGATCCCGGTGGCCTGGGGGAACCTCTGGCAGGCCGCGCCGCACACCCCGGAGGCGGTGGCCGGCCGCTCGCTGTACTGCCTCGTCCTGACCGCGTTCTGGGCCGCGCTACTGGCCTTCTGCCTCACCGACCGGGCGCCCGAGCCGAGCCGCGACGCCCGGCGGGAGGCCTACGCCGGCGTGTGAGCCGCCGCGGCGGTCGGTTCACGGCGTGCCGGCCGCGTCGACCAGCCGCCGGACCGCCGCCAGATCACCGGTGACGGTGAGCGCGCCGCTGTCCAGGGCGGAGGCCAGCGAGCGCTCGTGGGTCAGCACCGCCCCGAGGGTCCGGTGGTCGGTGTCCAGCACGGCGTCCGGGTCGGTGGGGTGCTCGCCCCGCCGCACCTCGGTCAGCTCGCCGCCCACCACCCGGACGTGGTAGACGTCGTGCTCCAGCCGGATCCGGTAGGTGGCCGACCACGCGAGGCCGGACCCCGCCCGGAAGTACGCGCGCAGCCCGAGCAGCACGGTGTCCGCGCCGACATCGCCCCGGCGCGGTACCACCGGCGAGCGCATCCCCCAGGTCCGCAACGCGGCGAACACCGGCTCCAGCTCGGCGCCCCACTCGGTCAGCTCGTACACCTTCGAGGCCGAGGGCGGCGGCAGCGTCCGCCGGCGCAGCACACCCACGCGCACCAGCTCGCGCAGCCGCTGCGCCAGAACGCTGGGGCCGATGCCGGGCAGCGCGGCCTGCAGGTCGACGTAGCGCCGGGGACCCAGGCGCAGTTCCCGCACCACCAGCAACGCCCACCGCTCGCCGATCATGTCCAGCGAGTGCGCGATCGGGCAGGCCTGCCCATACGTCCGCATCCCGGTCTCCACTTTGAAAATAGTAGTGCAAACTATGGCTTCGAGAGTATGGTTCGGCGAAACACCACCCGGAGGTTCGTGATGACCGAGCACGTGCAGCCCGCCGACGAGCGGATCGTCCCGGTGAACGGGATCGAACTGTGCGCACAGGCCTTCGGCACCCCGGGCGGCCCGGCGATCCTGCTCATCGGCGGGGCGGAGGCGTCCATGGACTGGTGGGAGGACGAGTTCTGCGGCCGGCTCGCGTCGGCCGGACGCCACGTCCTGCGCTACGACAGCCGCGACACCGGCCGGTCGACCACGTTCCCGGTCGGCGAGCCCCCGTACACCGGGGAGGATCAGCTGGCCGACGCGCTCGGGCTGCTCGACGCCTTCGGGCTGGGCGCCGCGCACGTCGTCGGCATGTCCGGCGGCGGCATGCTCGCCCAGACCCTCGCGGTGCTGCACCCGGACCGGGTCGCCACTCTGACCCTGATCTCCACCTCCCCCGGTGGTTCCGACCTACCCCCGATGAGCCCCGCGCTGGCCGAGCGGTTCCAGGAACCCGCTCCCGGCCCGGACTGGACCGATCGCGAATCGGTGATCGCCTACTTCATCGAGGGTGAACGCGGCTTCGCCGGCACCCTCCCGGTGGACGAGTCGCGCATCCGCCTCATCGCCGGCCGCGCCTTCGACCGCTCCCCGGATCCGGCCGCCGCGACCAACCACTGGATGGTCGGCGGTGCCGAGCCGGTCCGGCCCCGCCTGGGCGAGATCGCCGCGCCCACGCTGGTCATGCACGGCACCGCCGACCCGCTGTTCCCCTACGGCCACGCCGAGGCGCTGGCCCGCGAGATCCCGGACGCCAAGCTGGTTCCGCTGCCCGGCGTCGGCCACCAGATGCCCCCGCCCGAGGTCTGGGACACCGTCATCCCCGCGATCACCGACCACACCGCGCGGGACTGATCAGCTATCGGGGTCGCGCTCGCCGAGCAGCCAGAGCACCCCGGCGGGCGGCACCCGCAGCACCGCCGAGGCCGGCCGGCCGTGCCATTCGGTGGCCTCGGCAACCACTGAGCCGAGGTTGCCCACCCCGGAGCCGCCGTAGTTCTCCGCGTCGGTGTTCACCAGCTCGCGCCACCGGCCGGCGAACGGCAGGCCCACCCGGTAGTTCTCGTGCGGGTGGCCGGCGAAGTTGGCCACGCAGGCCAGCACCGAGCCGTCGCCGCCGGTGCGCAGGAAGGAGAACACGTTCCCGGCGGCGTCGTTGGCGTCGATCCAGGAGAACCCCTCCGGCGAGCTGTCCAGGCTGTACAGCGCGGGCTGCGCGCGGTAGTGCCGGTTCAGGTCGCCGACCAGGCGCTGGATGCCGGCGTGCAGCGGGTGGTCGGTGTGGCCCCAGTCCAGCGAGCGGGACTCCGACCACTCCCGGCGCTGGCCCAGCTCACCGCCCATGAACAGCAGCTGCTTGCCCGGGTGCGCCCACATGTAGCCGAGCAGCGCGCGCAGGTTGGCCGCCTTGTTCCACTCGTCGCCGGGCATCCGCTCCCACAGCGAGCCCTTGCCGTGCACCACCTCGTCGTGGGAGAGCGGGAGCACGAAGTTCTCCGTGTAGGCGTACACCATGGAGAACGTCATCTCGTTGTGGTGGTAGCCGCGGTAGACCGGGTCCTTGCCGACGTAGTGCAGGGTGTCGTGCATCCAGCCCATGTTCCACTTGAAGCCGAAGCCGAGGCCGCCGAGATGGGTCGGCCGGGTCACCCCCGGCCAGGAGGTGGACTCCTCGGCGATGGTGACCACGCCGGGGTGCGCCTTGTACACGGTGGCGTTCATCTCCTGCAGGAACGACACCGCCTCCAGGTTCTCCCGGCCGCCGTGGACGTTCGGCTCCCACTGGCCGTCCTCGCGGGAGTAGTCCAGGTAGAGCATCGACGCCACCGCGTCCACCCGCAGGCCGTCGACGTGGAACTCCTCCAGCCAGTACAGGGCGTTGGCGACCAGGAAGTTGCGCACCTCCTTGCGGCCGAAGTCGAACACGTAGGTGCCCCAGTCCAGCTGCTCACCGCGCCGGGGGTCCGGGTGCTCGTACAGCGCCGTGCCGTCGAACCGGGCCAGCGCCCACTCGTCCTTGGGGAAGTGGGCCGGCACCCAGTCCACGATCACCCCGTAGCCGGCCTGGTGCAGGGTGTCCACGAAGTGGCGGAAGTCGTCCGGGGGGCCGAAGCGGGCGGTCGGCGCGTAGTAGGAGCTGACCTGGTAACCCCAGGAGCCGCCGAACGGGTGCTCGGCCACCGGCAGCAGCTCGACATGGGTGAACCCGGTCTTGTCCAGGTACTCGACCAGCTCGGCCGCCGCCTCCCGGTAGGTCAGCCCGGCGCGCCACGAGCCCAGGTGCAACTCGTAGACGCTCATCGGCTCGTTGACCGGGCTGGAGTCATTGCGCCGGCGCACCCACTCGGCGTCGCCCCACTCGTAGTCCGAGCTGGTGACCACGGACGCGGTGGCCGGCGGGGTCTCGGCGGCGAAGGCCATCGGGTCGGCCTTCTCCCGCCAGTGCCCGTCCGCGCCCAGGATGCGGAACTTGTACCGGGCACCCCGGCGCACGCCGGGCACGAACACCTCCCACACGCCCGAACTGCCCAGCGAACGCATCGGCTGGCCGACGCCGTTCCAACCGTCGAAGTCGCCGCACACCCGCACGCCGCGCGCGGTCGGTGCCCAGACCGCGAAGCTGGTGCCCTCGACCTTGCCGCCCGGGGTGTCGTACGCCTTCGGGTGGGCGCCGAGCGCCTCCCACAGCCGCTCGTGCCGGCCCTCGCCGATCAGGTGCAGGTCCACCTCGCCGAGGGTGGGCAGCCAGCGGTACGGGTCGTCGGTGTGCTCCACGTACTCGCCGTAGCGCACGTCGATGCGGTAGTCGGCCGGCCGGTGCGGCAGCAGCGCGGAGAAAAGACCCCCGTCGTGCACCTTGTGCAGCGGGTACGCCTCGGTCTCACCGGTGAACGTGACCTCGACGGCGTCCGCGTTCGGGCGCAGCACCCGGACCACGGTGCCGCCGTCTCCGCCGTTCACCGGGTGGCTGCCCAGCACCGAGTGCGGGTCGTGATGACTGCCGCCGAACAGGCGCGAGACGTCCTCGGCGGTCGGCGGGTTGACGGGCAGGGTGGCCGGGTTGGTCAGTTCGGCTGGCACGGCGCTATAGCCTATTGGCCCCACCGGATCGATGCAGACCCTGGTAGCGCCCATGCGCGAACGTGGCTCCCTCACGACGGAGGCCTACCCAACACGAGGCGGGCGTAACCACGACACGCCCACATACTCGGGTCAGGCCTCCTCGCGTGGCCGCGTAAGCGCGGGGCCGATCAGGCGCGTGGCGGTGCCGCGGCGCCGGTATGTGTCGTGGGCGCGCTTGTCCAGGGTGACCAGCTCCGCGCCGGCGTGCCGGGCGGTCAGCGCGATGAGCGCGTCGTAGGTGGCGCCACCGGCTATGCCCAGTCCGGCGAGGCGGCTAGGAAGATCGTCGGCTGCGTCGGACTCGAGGACGAGCCGGGGGCCGGGAAGGTCCAGCGCAGGAATTCGGCGGCCAGTGTCGGTTCGGTTCGAAACGGGTCGGGCAGCCGGGTCAACACCGAGTAGGCCTCGACGGCGGTTCAAAGGGGCTCGGACGGTGCGGCTGGGTGGCCTGCCGTGGCTCGGTGCCGGCCCGTTGCGTTGTTTCTAGGTAGCGGTCACCCTCGTCGCTACGCACTGTTGTGGTCGGTGCGGCCCGCGAGCGGGTCCGAGCTTCCTGGCGCGCATCGAGGGCAAGTTCAGTCCGGTTCGATCATGAAGTTCACCGGACTGAGGTTGCGCTGGGTGAAGCCGCCTACCAGCAGCCCCCGCAGTCGACCACGGTCCGTAACAAGGCGCGGAACGGAGGCGCGGAACCGGGGCCCAGCTACGAGTGGAGTGGGTCTGGTGCTGGGGCGCGGGTTCATGGTCACGTCGCGACCAGAGACCTTCTACCAGCGGGTAAGGGCTCTCATCGCGACGTGACCATGAACCGTCGGGTTGCGGTGGATCGGAGCATCGCTGGCGGTACCGCGTGCGGCGGCCGGGGGCGGCTGGGGTGTCGGACCTGGTGGGTAGCCTGCCTTTCAGGCGGACGAGGGAGGACGGGAGTGCTGGCGGTCCACGGGTTGTGGTCGCGCGGGCGCGGGTTGCTGCTGTGGGCGGAGGACGGTGACCGGCCGGCGCGCAGTCCCAGCGGTGCGCGGCGCTCGGCCCGGCCGCACCCGTTCGCCCTGCCCGCCGACCAGCTGGCCGCCATCCACCCCGGCAAGCCGGGCCTGGCCACCCTGCTGCTGCCCTCGCACCGGGCGGCCCCGCTGGACTCCCCGGAGCTGACCAGGGCGGCGCCCGCCCGCAAGCGACTGAGGGCCGAGTCGGAGCTGCTCGCCTGGTCGGTGCCGGTGGTCCGGGTGGACCCGGCCGAGCTGGTCGATCCGGTGGACGAGGTCCGGTACGGCGCATCGGTGGACTTCCTGCGGCTGCTGGCCGAGTTCGCCGCCGACCTGGCCGCCCGCGGCCGGGTGGTGCCCTCCCTGCGCACACACGACGACCGCCCGCGCGCGGCCTGGCGGCCGGTGCTGACCGGGCCGGACGCGGCGGCGCGGCACGCCCTGCTGGCCGCGATGCCCCCGGTGGTGCGCGCCGAGCAGACCGGGCCGCACGGGCTGGCCACGCTCACCGGCTCGGCCGGGCAGGACCCGGCCGAGCTGCTCGAGGACGCCCTCACCACGCTCGCCGACTCGGTCGTGCGGGACCGCATCGGCCACGCCGGCGCGCCCTCGGTCGCCGGCGGTGTCACACGCCGAACCGGGCACTCGCCCCGAACCGGCCGCCGCCGGGCCACCCGCGAACCCCTGGCCGAGGAGTGGCTGGCCGCGCTGCTCACCGGGGACGGCACGTTCGACCCGGCGGAACCGGCCGAGCTGGCCGCGCTGGCCCGGCGGCTGGAGCCCTGGGACGGGGTGGGCGCGGAGCCGACCGGCCCGGCCCGGGCCACCTTCCGGCTGACCGAGACCGTGCCGGCGGACGACCCGGCCGATCCCGACCCGGACCTGCCGGACACCGTGTGGCGGCTGGAGTTCCTGCTCCGCTCGGTGATCGACCCCAGCCTGCTGGTGCCGGCCGAGCAGATCTGGCGGGAGCCGAACGCGCTGCACCGGTGGATCGAGGAGCCGCAGGAGGTGCTGCTGGCCGAGCTGGCCCGGGCGAGCGCCGTCTACCCGGATCTGGCCGAGGCGTTGCGGGCCGCCCGCCCGGTCGCGCTGGAGCTGGACACCGAGGGGGCCTACCGGTTCCTCGCCGACGCGGCCGGCCGGCTGGACCAGGCCGGGTTCGGGGTGCTGCTGCCGTCCTGGTGGGGTTCGCAGGCGCGGCTGGGCCTGTCCGTTTCGGCCACCAGCACGCCGGTGGACGGGGTGGTCACCGCCGGCGGGCTGTCCCGGGACTCGCTGGGCCGGTTCGACTGGCGGCTGGCGGTGGGCGGCGAGGTGCTCACCGAGGACGAGATCGCCGAGCTGGTGAACGCCAAGGCACCGCTGGTGCGGCTGCGCGGCAAGTGGGTGGCGGTGGACCCGGACCGGTTGCGCCGGGGCCTGGAGTTCCTGCGCTCCGCGCCGACCGGCGCGGCCACCGCGCGCGAGCTGCTGGACCTGGCCACCGGCGCCCACCAGGAAGAGACCCCGCTGCCCATCGTCTCCGCCCAGATCGACGGCTGGCTCGGCGACCTGCTCTCCGGCGCGGCCGAGCGGACCCTGGCGCCGGTGGACCCACCACCCGGGTTCGGCGCCACCCTGCGGCCCTACCAGCGGCGCGGGCTGTCCTGGCTGAGCTTCCTGGCCTCCCTGGGGCTGGGCGCCTGCCTGGGTGACGACATGGGCCTGGGCAAGACCGTGCAGCTGCTCGCCCTGGAGGCCCGCGAACGCGCGGCCGGCACGCGGAAGCCGACCCTGCTGCTCTGCCCGATGTCGCTGGTGGGCAACTGGCAGCGGGAGGCGGGCAAGTTCACCCCGGCGCTCCGGATCTACCCGCACCACGGCGGCGCCAGGGCCCGGGGCCAGGACCTGGTGGACGCGGTGGCGGGGGCCGACCTGGTGGTCACCACCTACGGCACCGGCACCCGGGACATCGAGGCGCTGGCCGACGTCGACTGGCACCGGGTGGTGCTGGACGAGGCGCAGGTGATCAAGAACAGCCTGTCCCAGGCGGCCCGTGCGGTGCGCCGGCTGAGCGCGGACCACCGGATCGCGCTCACCGGCACGCCGATGGAGAACCGGCTGTCCGAGCTGTGGTCGGTGATGGACTTCCTCAACCCCGGCGTGCTGGGCACCAGCGAGCGTTTCCGCCACCGCTACGCCATCCCGGTGGAGCGGCACGGCGACGAACAGGCGGTGGAACGGCTGCGCATGGTCACCCGGCCCTACCTGCTGCGCCGGTTGAAGACCGACCGGGACATCATCGACGACCTGCCCGAGAAGATCGAGATCGTGCAGGACTACCGGTTGACCGCCGAGCAGGCCTCGCTGTACCGGACCGTGGTCGACGACATGCTGGAGAAGATCGAGGGCGCGGACGGCATCCAGCGCCGGGGCAACGTGCTGGCCGCGATGACCAAGCTCAAGCAGGTGTGCAACCACCCGGCCCAACTGCTGCACGACGGCTCACCCATCGGCCGCCGCTCCGGCAAGATCATCCGGCTGGAGGAGGTGCTGGCGGAGATCCTCGCCGAGGGCGACAAGGCCCTGTGCTTCACCCAGTTCACCGAGTTCGGCGAGATGCTGGTGCCGCACCTGTCCGCCCGGTTCGACACCGAGGTGCTCTACCTGCACGGCGGCACGCCGAAGAAGCAGCGGGACGAGATGGTGGCCCGTTTCCAGGCGGACGGCGGACCGTCGATCTTCCTGCTGTCGCTGAAGGCCGGCGGCACCGGGCTCACCCTGACCGCCGCCAACCACGTGCTGCACCTGGACCGCTGGTGGAACCCGGCGGTGGAGAACCAGGCCACCGACCGCGCGTTCCGCATCGGGCAGAAGCGCAACGTGCAGGTGCGCAAGTTCGTCTGCGCCGGCACGCTCGAGGAACGCATCGACCAGATGATCGCCCGGAAGAAGGAGCTCACCGACCTGGTGATCAGCGACGGCGAGAGCTGGCTGACCGAGCTGTCCACCACCGAGCTGCGCGAGCTGTTCGCGCTGGACACGGAGGTGGCCTCGGATGACTGAGGGGCCGTGGTGGCGGGAGCGGGGGCCGACCCGGCCGCTGCGGGTGGAGGGCGGCCTCAAGGCGCGCAGCACGCGGGGCGCGATCGGGCAGTCCTGGTGGTCCGGGCGGTTCATCGAGGTGCTCGAGTCGCTCGGCGTCGGCGGCCGTCTCAGTCGGGGCCGCACTTATGCCCGCGCCGGCCAGGTGATCTCCCTCGAGCTGTCCGCCGGCTCGGTGACCGGGCGGGTGCAGGGCAGCCGGCCCAAGCCGTACGACGTGCGGATCGGCGTGCCCACCTTCGGCAAGCCGGAGTGGGGCCGGGTGGAGCAGGCGATGGCCGACAGCGCCTGGTACGCCGCCAAGCTGCTCGCCGGCGAGATGCCGCCGGACATCGAGGAGGTGTTCACCTCGGTCGGGCTGACCCTCTTCCCGGCCAGCGCGGCGGACCTGGCGATGGACTGCACCTGCCCGGACCAGGCGGTGCCGTGCAAGCACCTGGCCGCGGTGATCTACCTGCTGGCCGAGTCCTTCGACGACGACCCGTTCGGCATCCTGGCGCTGCGCGGCCGGGACCGGGACACCCTGCTGGAACACATCAGGGAACGCCGCGCGCCCGCCCCCGAGGCCCAGCCGGACGCGGGTGCGTCGGCCGACCTGCCGCCGGCGGAACCCGGCCCGCCCCCGCTCACCGAATGCCTGGACCGCTACTACGCGCCGGCCGGCGCCCCGCCGGTGTTCGCCGCCCCGGCCGTGCCGGTGACCGCGCTGTTGGACCAGCTCCCGCCGCTGGAGCTGACCGTGCGCGGACGCACCCTGCCCGAGCTGCTCCGCCCGGTCTACCGCTCACTGGCCGAGGGGTAGGCCGGCTCAGCCGCTGCCCGCGCACCAGCCGGAGCGGGTCACGCCGTAGCGCCGCCGTTGGTCCGGGGGCAGCGTCCGGCCGTGCAGCACCCAGGCACCCTGCGTGTACGACCAGTGCAGGATGTCCTCTTCCCAGGGCCGGCGCAGCAGCGCCCTGCGCTCGCTGAGCTCGGCGTATGCGTCCCAACTCTCGCGCATCGCGCGAATTCGCTGTGTCAGTTTCACGGCCGGATCACCCCTTACAATCCTCCGCCCGCACCGGCCGGGATCGAAAGGGCCAACCTGAGAAATGTGGCTCGCCGGCGCGAGGAGTCGCTCACACCGCCCGGACGGCCAGCTTCGCGGACAGGCGGCGCAGGTCGTCCGGATCGCTGGTGAGGACGGCCTGGCCCAGGCGGTGGGCGCACAGCGCCACATGCGCGTCGACCACATCCGAGGTGCCGGTGGCGGCGAGCAGCAGCCCGATCCGCCGCGCGTCGTCCGCGTCGAGGGGCTGAATTCGCACGTTCGGCTGCTTCAGCAGCAGGCCGATCCGGGCCTGCCGGCGAGGGTTCCGCCACGCCTGCGCAACGCATCCGGCGGGCACGGTGACGGTGGCCCCTTCGCGGCGGGCCTCCCGCAGCAGTACCGCGACCGCCCGGTCACCGCGCTCGAAGGCGATCAGCGCGCCGGTGTCGAAGACGACCCCACTCACCCGAGCAGGCGCAGCGCGGTGGCGCGCTCTTCCTCGGTCGGCGGGCCGCCGGTCCGGTCCAGCATGTCGTCCACCAACGCGTCGAACTCGGCGGTCGCGGCCAGATGGTTCCACAACGCCTGCTCGACGAAGGAGGACACGCTGCGCGCCGACCCGGCCGCGACGGCCGACCGCACGCCCCGCAACACCTCCGGGTCCAGCGTGACGGCGATCTTCTCTTTGGCCGAGGCGGTCATACCAAGAATCATACCGTCTCGCTCCGGCCCGGTGGACGAAATCGAGCGGAACAATCCGGCGACTCACGGGCGGGGCTTCATGGTCAGGTAGCGGCGAGCGACGTTACCCGCCGGTAGGCCGTCTCCCGTCGCTACTTGACCATGAACGGCCCAGCGTCCTTTGCTTATCCGAACGCCCGGAGTACGTCGCGCTATCCGGCCGGGGGGACCAGGGTGCGGGCCACCTCGGTCGCGGCGGCGGCCAGGACCGGGTTGTTCGGCTTGCCGTCGGCCGGCACGGTGTAGACCGCGATGACCAGCGGCTCGTGCTCGGGTGGCCAGGCCACGGCCACGTCGCTGGCCTCGCCGGCGGCGCCGCCGCCGGTCTTGTCGCCGACCCGCCACTGGCCCGGGAGCCCGGCGCGGATGCGCGCGCCGCCGGTCTGGTTGCCCACCAGCCAACCGGTCAACAGGTCGCGGCCGGTCGAGTCCAGCGCGTCGCCGAGTACCAGGGCCCGGATGTTCGCGGCCATCGCGGCCGGGGTGGTGGTGTCGCGCTCCTCGCCGGGCGCCACCACGTTCAGCTCCGGCTCCCAGCGGTCCAGCCGGGTGACCCGGTCGCCCAGCGAGCGGGCGAACTCGGTCAGCCCGCCGGGTCCGCCGATCAGCTTGAGCAGCTGGTTGCCGGCCGTGTTGTCGCTCATCGTGACCGCCGCCTGGCACAGCGCGGCCACCGTCATGCCGTCCGCCACGTGTTTCTCGGTCACCGGCGACGCGGAGACCACCTCGCTGGCCGGCCACCGGATCACCTGGTCCAGCAGCCCCGCCCTGGACTGGCCCAGCCGCAGCACCGCGCCCGCCGCCAGTGCCTTGAACGTGGAGCAGATGGGGAACCGCTCGTCGCTGCGGTACTCCATGGTCTCGCCGGAGCCGGTGTCCAGCGCGTACACGCCGAGCCGGCCCGGGAACCGGGCCTCCAGCGCGGCCAGCCCGGGGCGGGACGCCGGTGGCCCGACCGCCGAGTCGTCCGGGTCGGCGTAGCCGCAGCCGGCGAGCAGCAACGGCCCGCCGCCGAGCAGGAGCAGCGCGGTGCGGCGGTCGACCCGGCGGTTCACCGGTGTTCCTCCGCGCTGAGCAACCGGCGCAGCGAGCGCAGCGGCACGCCCACCCAGGTCGGGCGGTGCCGGGTCTCGTAGACGACTTCGTAGACCGCCTTGTCCAGCTCCAGCGCGTGCAGGAGCACCGGGTGGTCGCGGGGGTTCAGTTCGGCCTTGTCGGCGTACCCGTCGAGGAACGCGTCCCGGTTGCGGGTGGCCCACTCCTCGGCCCGCCACACCAGCTGGTTGTCCGACTCACCGGACTCCACCTCGAACCAGTCGGCCAGCTGGTGGTAGGCCGCGTAGTCGAACGAGCGCAGCATGCCGGCCACGTCCCGCAGCGCGCTGTCCGGGCGGCGGCGGTCCTCCAGCGGACGGGCCGGCTCGCCCTCGAAGTCGATCAGCAGCCAGCCGGTGGGGGTGCGCAGGGTCTGGCCCAGGTGCAGGTCCCCGTGCACCCGCTGCGCGGGCAGCGGACCGGGCAGCTCGGCCACCGCGTCGAACGCGGCGCGCAGCGGTTCCGCCAGCTCGGCCAGCTCGGGCACCGCCGGCACGGACAGCGCCAGCCGCCGCGCCATCCCCCGCGCCGCGTCCACCGGGTCCAGCTCGGTGGTGCCCAGCGCGCGGGTCAGCTCGCCGTGCATCACCGCAACCGTCTGGCCCAGCCGGAACGCCTCGCCGGAGAAGTCCCCGCCCACCTCGTCGGCGCGCAGGTCGCCCTCGGCGAACAGGTCCCGGATGCTGATCAGGGCCATGGCCCAGCCGTCCGCCGAGTTGGCCGCGAACGCCTGCGCGATGCCGAATACCGCCGGCTCGCCGGCCAGCGAGCCCTCCAGCGCGCCGAGCAGCTCGGCCACCTCCCCGCTGCCCACCGAGCGCAGCGCGCGGTGCAGCTCCAGGTCCGGGTTCACCCCGGGGGCCAGCCGGCGGAACAGCTTGAGCAGCAGCGCGTCCCCGAAGGCCACCGAGCTGTTGCTCTGCTCGACGCCGAGCACCCGCCCGGGCAGCCCGGTGGGGATCTCCGCGCCGGGTTCCGGCACGAAGCGCAACCAGTCCCGCCGCTCGCCGCCGGCCAGCGCGCCCAGCAGCTCGGCGGACAGCTCCGGATCCCACAGTCCGTCGTAGTGGCCGTCCGGCCCGATCGCCACGTGCTCCAGCTCGACGGGCAGCTCGGCGCGGTGGCCGAGCAGCAGCTGGTAGCGCTCGGGCGGACCGGCGTCGGCGAACTCGACGGCCAGTACCAGCAGCTCGGCACTCGGCTCGCCGGTGCGCAGCCGCGCCGACTGGACCACGGAGACCCGGCCGATCGGCCGGCCCTTCGCGGCGAACCACCGCCGCTCGGGCAGCCATTCGGCCAGTTGGCGAAGGGTCTCCGCGCTGGTCACCTAGTCTCCTCCCCGGCTTGGATGGAGAACCAGTAGAACCCGTGACCGGGCAGGGTGAGCAGGTAGGGCAGGTCGCCGATGGCCGGGAACGGCACCCCGCCGGTGAGCTCGTGCAGCGCGCAGCCGCGCCACGGGGACAGGTCCAGCTCGACCGGTTGCGGGAAACGGCTCATGTTGTTCACGCACAGTACGGTGTCGCCGTCCCCGTGCACAGCGCCCGGCATGGACCGCACGTAGGACAGGATCGCCGGGTTCGACCCGCCCAGCTCGTGGAACTCGCCGATGCCGAAGGCGGCGTGCCGCTTGCGCACCTCGATCATCCGCCGGTTCCAGTGCAGCAGCGAGGTGGTGGAGTTGATCTGCGCCTCGACGTTCACCGTCTGGTACCCGTACAGCGGGTCCATGATCACCGGCAGGTACAGCCGGGCCGGGTCGCAGGCGGAGAAGCCGGCGTTGCGGTCCGGCGTCCACTGCATCGGGCTGCGCACCGCGTCCCGGTCGCCCAGCCAGATGTTGTCCCCCATGCCGATCTCGTCGCCGTAGTAGAGCACCGGCGATCCGGGCAGCGACAGCAGCAGCGCGGTGAACAGCTCCAGCTGGTTGCGGTCGTTGTCCAGCAGCGGGGCCAGGCGCCGCCGGATGCCGATGTTGGCCTTCATCCGGGGGTCCTTGGCGTACTCCGTGTACATGTAGTCGCGCTCTTCGTCGGTGACCATCTCGAGGGTCAGCTCGTCGTGGTTGCGCAGGAAGATGCCCCACTGGCAGCCGCTCGGGATGGCCGGCGTCTGGGCCAGGATCTCCGAGATGGGGAACCGGTTCTCCCGGCGCACCGCCATGAAGATGCGCGGCATCAGCGGGAAGTGGAAGGCCATCTGGCACTCGTCGCCGCCGATCTCCGCGTCGCCGAAGTACTCGACCACGTCGGACGGCCACTGGTTGGCCTCGGCCAGCATCACCCGGCCGGGGAACTCGTCCTCCATCACCTTGCGGCAGCGCTTCAGGAAGGCGTGGCTCTCCTGCAGGTTCTCGCAGTTGGTGCCCTCCCGCTCGTACAGGTAGGGCACCGCGTCCAGGCGGAACCCGTCGATGCCCAGGCCCAGCCAGAAGCGCAGCACGTCCAGCATGGCTTCCTGCACGGCCGGGTTGTCGTAGTTCAGGTCCGGCTGGTGGGAGAAGAAGCGGTGCCAGTAGAACTGGCCGCGCACCGGGTCGTAGGTCCAGTTGGACGTCTCGGTGTCGACGAAGATGATCCGCGCCTCCGGGTAGCCGGAGTCGTCGTCGGCCCATACGTAGAAGTCACCGTAGGGACCGTCCGGGTTCCGCCGGGACTCCTCGAACCAGGGGTGCTGGTCCGACGTGTGGTTCATGACCAGGTCGGTGATCACCCGGATGCCCCGCTTGTGCGCCTGGTCCAGGAAGTGGACGAAGTCCTCCACGGTGCCGAACTCGGGCAGCACCGCCCGGAAGTCCCGGATGTCGTAGCCGCCGTCGCGCAGCGGCGAGTCGTAGAACGGCGGCAGCCACAGGCAGTCCACGCCGAGCCATTCGATGTAGTCCAGCTTCTCGGTGAGCCCGCGCAGGTCACCGGTGCCGTCCCGGCTGGAGTCGGCGAACGCCCGGACCAGTACCTCGTAGAACACCGCGCGTTTGAACCAGTCCGGTTCCAGCGGCACGTCCCTGGCGTGCCGGAAGTCGTCGGCGCTCGGTTCGGTCAGTTCGTGCTCGGAGTGCTGGGTCTGGGCAGACATGGTTGAGCGGCAATCCTCGCGGTGTGCGGTGGCTCGCGGACACGTGCAGTGGTACCCGTCTTGCCGTGTCGGGTCAAAGCGGGGCCGGGTGAGCGTTTGCTGTCGGGGTGGCGACGTAGAGTGTCCTCTTCGGTCAGTTGGGGAGACGTGATGTCGACTAGGCGAGACGAGATCGCGGCCGAGCAGCGGCACGTGGACAGGGTGTACGAGCGGCTCGCCGAGCTGCGCGCGGAGGCCCGCGACCTGAGGTCCGCCGGGTACCGCCGAGGGCAGGAGCGGCACCCCGGGGCGTTGTTCGAGCGGGACGTGATGGTTTTCCAGGCCAGCCGGATGCTGCGCGAGCTGGAGACCGAGCACGAGGGCCTGGTCTTCGGACGGCTGGACAACGTGTCCGGGCAGGCGCAGTACGTGGGCCGGCTCGGCGTGCGCGACCCCAACTTCGAGTCCCTGGTGGTGGACTGGCGGGCGCCCGCCGCCGCCGCGTTCTACCGGGCCACCCCGGAGTCCCCGATGGACGTGGTGCGCCGGCGCACCATCCGCAGCTTCGGCCAGCGGGTCACCGACCTGACCGATGACCTGTTGATGCCGGACGCCGCCCCGGAGGGCATGCCGGTGGTCGGCGAGGGGTCGCTCATGGCCGACCTCTCCCGCGCGCGCGGCCCGGCCATGCGGGACATCGTGGCCACCATCCAGCGCGAACAGGACGAGGCGGTCCGCGCGCCGGCCGGCGGGATCACCGAGATCACCGGCGGCCCCGGCACCGGCAAGACCGCCGTCGCGCTGCACCGCGCGGCCTACCTGCTGTACGCCGACCGGCGGCGGTTCTCCGGCGGCGTCCTGGTGATCGGGCCGTCCCCGGTGTTCATGGACTACATCTCCCGGGTGCTGCCCTCGCTGGGCGAGGACACCGTGGAACTGCGCGCGCTCGGCGGCGTGCTGGACGGGGTGACCGCGAGCCGGGTGGACCCGCCCGAGCTGGCCGAGCTGAAGGGCTCCGGGCGCATGCGGCGGCTGCTCAAGGCCGCGCTCGCGCTGGACCCGCCGGGCGCGCCGACCGAGCTGCGCCTGGTCTACCGGGGGCAGGTGCTGCGGCTTTCCGGGACCCGGCTGACCGAGGTGCGCCAGGCGGTGCACCGGATGCGGGTGGTGCCCAACCGGGCGCGCCGGGAGGCGGCCACCGCGCTGCTGGACGCGCTGTGGCGGTCCGGTTCCGATCTCGGGTTGGAACGGGACGCGCTGCTCACCGAGCTGGGCGACCGCTCGGAGTTCGACGACTTCCTGGACGCCTGGTGGCCGGAGCTGCGGCCGACCGACGTGCTGTCCTGGCTGGGGGACCCGGACCGGCTGGCCTCGGTGGCCGGGCGCGGGTACCGGCCGGCCCAGGTGGCCGGGCTGGCCGCGTCCTGGCGCTCGGCCGACGGCGAGCCGGAGCCGGCCTGGTCGGTGGCCGACGTGCCGCTGCTGGACGAGCTGCGGGTGCTGGCCGGCGAGCGCGGCCAGGGCCGCCGGGGCCGGGAGTTCTTCTACGGCCACGTGATCGTGGACGAGGCCCAGGACCTGTCCCCGATGCAGTGGCGGATGCTGGGCCGGCGCGGGCAGTACGCCAGCTGGACCATCGTGGGCGACCCGGCGCAGAGTTCCTGGCCGCTGCCCGACGAGGCGGCCAAGGCGCGCGAGTCGGCGCTGGGCCGGGTGAAGCAGCGCCGGCGCTTCCAGCTGACCACCAACTACCGCAACTCGGCGGAGATCTTCGAGCTGGCCGCCTCGGTGGTGCGCGACGACGTGCCGCCGTCCGAGCTGCCCAAGCCGGTGCGCTCCACCGGCTTCCCGCCCTCGATCCTGAGCGTAACCGCGGCGGACCTGCCGGCGACCTGCGCAAAGGCGGCCGACGAGCTGCTGGCGGCGGTGGAAGGCACCGTCGGCGTGATCACCACCATGGGCCGCCGGGAAGAGGTCGCCGGTTGGCTGGGCACCCGGCTGGCCGAGGGCGACGCCTCGGAACAACGGCTGCGGGTGGCCGGCAGCCTGGAGGCGAAGGGCCTGGAGTACGACGCCGTGGTCCTGGTCGAGCCGGCGGAGCTGATCGCCGAGTCCTCCACCGGCAAGCGCGCGCTCTACGTGGCCCTGACCCGCGCCACCCAACGGTTGACGGTGCTCGCCTCGGACGACTCCTGGCACCCGTAGGCCGGCATGAGCTGGGGAGATCGACCTTGACCGGGCGGTCAGTCAAGCCTACCGTCGATGGTGTCAGGTTTGGTCCTCGGGCAGGGCGGGAGGCATCGGCAATGAAGGCTTGGACTCGGTGGCAGGACTGGGCGGTCGCGGTGGTTGGCGCCTATGCGGCGCTGTGCCCGCTGTGGACCATCACCAACGATCCCGCTATGACATCGCTCATCGTGCTCGGCGTGCTGCTGGTGCTCGCCTCGCTGTGGTCGCTGGCCCAGCCCGGCGCGGTCAGCTCGGAGTACGTGCACATCGCGCTCGGCGTGCTGATGTTCGTCGCGCCGTGGGTGCTCGGCTACTCGATGCTGACCGGCGCGTCCTGGACGTCCTGGGTGGTCGGCGTGCTCGCCGCCGGCCTGGGGCTGTGGGCGCTCCCGGAGAGCAACAAGGCACATCACGCGGCAATGGGTCACTGAGGCCCGGTGACGACAGCGCCCGGGGACGGTAGCGTCTCCGGGCGCGGCCATGGGCCCAGGTAGGTGCCGGAGGAACGATGTCGGACAGCACGCTCGCGCCGAGCGAGGCCACCAGGGAACGGATCCTGGACGCCGCCGAGCAGCTGTTCGCCAGCCATGGCTTCGACGCCACCCCGACCGCCCGGGTGGCCGCCGAGGCGGGCGTGCCCAAGGGCCTGCTGTTCTACTACTTCGCCCGCAAGATCGACCTGCTCACCGCGCTGTTCGGGGAACGCATGCCGGTGGCGATGCCGCACGATGCCGCCGAGGTGGTGGTGCCCGGCGACGTGGCCGCCTCGCTGCTCACCTTGGCCGACCGGCTGAGTGGGGCGCAGCACCAGTCCGCGGTCGTGCGCACCATTCTGTGGCGGGAGGCGGACACCCATCCGGAGGTGGCCAAGGCGCTGCACAACTTCCACGACGAGCTGGTCGACTTCGCCGCCGAGGTGATCGAGCTGGCCGACCCGGGGGCCGACCCGGACACCAGGCACGCCGTCGCGCTGGCCTGGACCGGGACGATGGTGCTCGCGCTCAACACCGCGCGCCTCGGCGGCGCCGAGCACGACCTGCCGCTGGTGGCCGGCATGCTCGCCGCCGGCCTCCGGAGGTAACGGCCTAGGGCGAGGTAGCGGCCTAGGGCGCGCAGGTGGGGCGGGGGCCGATGTAGCCGGGCTTGGAGGTTTCGTCCATGCCGACCTTGCAGGGGATGCGGGGGTCGATGCGGTTGGCCAGGACCCGGCCGTGGGTGGAGCCGATGTCGAAGGCGAACGCCTTGCGGATGGGGCCCCGGATGTCGTTGAGCGCGATGGTCATGTGCTGGACGTCCTCCAGCATGACGGCCTGGTAGGCGCCGATCTCCCCGCCGGTGGCCTCGCAGTAGTTGCGGCTGAAGATGATGTGCTCGGTGTGGCCGACGCCGTCACCCTCGCCGTCGTTGGGGCCTTCGATGATCAGGCACTGGTTGTCGATGCCCTCGCAGCGGTTGTTGTCGATCACGACGTGGTCACTGGGCGGGCTGTCGTCGGAGTAGGTCTGCATGCAGTCGGCGTGGGCGTCGTCGGTGTTGCGCGCGTTCTTGATGGTGTTGTTCAGGATGCGCAGGTGGCTGCCGAAGAAGCGGAGGCCGTCGTTGTCGCCCTCTTTGGGGTTGTCGATCACGTTGTTGCGCATGGTGATGTTCTTGCCCTCGATGACGAAGCCGGGGGCCTCGGCGTCGATGGAGTTGAAGTTCTCCACCACGATGTTGTCCACGTCGATGTAGACGCCCTTGATCGGGCTGCCGTCACCGGTCAGCGTGATCAGCGGCGAGGGGCCGGCGCTGGGGCGCACCACGTCGATCGGGGTGGTGGAGCCGCCGACCACGCACAGCTTGTCGCCGGACTTGGCCGCCTTGACCGCGGCGTCGGCCTCGGCCGGCGTGATCTTCCTGGTGCACCCGCGCTGCTTGGGGACGGGGCGGTGCGCGCCCTTGGCGCCGATCGGGGTGGGGCCGAGGGGGAGGTCGCCGAGTTCCGGGATGATGATCGGGATGTTCGGGTCGACGTCGATCGGCAGGTCGGCGAACGCCTGGTCCGAACGGCCGTCCAGGCCGACGCCGAGCACGGTCAGCGTGATCGCGGCGGTGACGGCCAGCGCCACCTTGCCGGCGGTGCGGCGGAACAGCGTCTTCAGCATGGGCATCCCCGTCTCGCGGATCAAGATCGCCGCGGAGATTAGCCCACTCAATAACGGCCAGTAGTGCTGGGGCTACTTACCGTGGTCACCGCTGGTGATCGATTTCCCCGTGATCAATCACCTGTCCGAGCGGCGGGTCGGGGGTGGGTCGCGCTCGATGGACAGCTCGGTGTCGAATGTCGACAATCACCACTCGGCCGAGTGGACTTGGCCGAGTTTGCCGGTGCGCACCGGCGGCGACTTGGGCGCGAGATCAATTTCGTCGGCGGTTCGGTTCTGGCTGGGTCTGCCGATGGCTTGGACGGCGCGGTTCGGGTTGGTCTGCCGCGGTCGGGTGCCGTCCGCCCGGTCTCGGGCAGTCCCGCCGTGCTCGGTCACGCGCCGTGAAGTCGGTGGGTTGTGCGGTGGAGGCCCGGTGCGCACGTGCGCATCGACATCGACGCCGGTCTGGTCTGGACCATGATCGAACCAGGCTGGCGTCGATTTCGTGAGGCTGTGTGGACGTCCGGGCCTGGCCCGGGGAGGCAGTCGTTGGGTGATCGTCATCTGTGGCGGTTCAGCCGCGATTTTCGCTGTTCAACCGCCGCAAACGACGATCACCCCCCACGGCGCCACCTCAACTGTCACCGTGGTTTCGCGGGAGGCCTCGCCCTGCCGGCCCGACGCAACGGGCAGCACCCGAAACCGCCGGCATCTGCTTTCCCGTCTGTTCGCCCTCGTGCCGGGGGACTCGGCCACAGCCTCTTTTCGAGGCTGAAAACGTCGGCTCGCGGGAGATGGTGTCAGCGCAGGGACAGGATGTGGCAGACCGTGCGCCAGGGTTCGAGGCGCACGAAGTTGGCCTGCGACCAGGTGTAACCCTCCCTGGTGACCTCGTCGTGCACGCCGAAGTGGGCGCCCCACTCCAGGCCGAGCGCGGGCAGGTCCAGCCAGACGGTGCCCTGTTGCGCCTGAGCGGGGTCCAGGCTGACCACGCAGATCACCGTGTCGCCACTCACCGGGTCGGTCTTGGAGTAGGCGATCAGCGCGTCGTTGTCCACGTAGTGGAAGTGCAGCTCGCGCAGTTGCTGCAGCGCCGGGTGGGCGTTGCGGATCTCGTTCAGCCGGGTTATCCACGGGGCCAGGGAGTTGCCGGCGGCCACCGCGGCGTCGAAGTCGCGCGGGCGCAGCTGGTACTTCTCCGAGTCCAGGTACTCCTCGCTGCCCGGCCGCACCGCCTCGTGCTCGAACAGCTCGTACCCGGAGTAGACCCCCCAGGTCGGGGCCAGCGTGGCGGCCAGCGCGGCGCGCAGCGCGAACATGCCCCGGCCGCCGTGCTGCAGTGACGCGTGCAGGATGTCCGGGGTGTTCACGAACAGGTTGGGGCGGCACTCGTCGGCGCGCGCGGCGTGCTCGGCGGCGAAGTCGACCAGTTCCTGCTTGCCGGTGCGCCAGGTGAAGTACGTGTAGGACTGGGTGAAGCCGAGCCGGGCCAGCCCGTACAGCCGGGCCGGCCGGGTGAACGCCTCGGCCAGGAAGAGCACGTCCGGGTACTCGGACTTGATCTTCCAGATCAGCCAGTGCCAGAAGTTGGGCGGCTTGGTGTGCGGATTGTCCACCCGGAAGATCCGCACGCCGTGCTCGATCCAGTGCACGCAGACCCGGTACACCTCGGCGTACAGGCCTTCCGGGTCGTTGTCGAAGTTGATCGGGTAGATGTCCTGGTAGCGCTTGGGTGGGTTCTCCGCGTAGGCGATCGTGCCGTCCGGCCGGGTGGTGAACCACTCCGGGTGCGACGTCACCCAGGGGTGGTCCGGGGCGGCCTGCAGGGCCAGGTCCAGCGCCACCTCCAGCCCCAGTGCGCGGGCCTGCTCGACGAACTCGTCGAACTCCTCCAGGGTGCCCAGGTCGGGGTGGATGGCGTCGTGCCCGCCCTCGGCCGAGCCGATCGCCCACGGCGAGCCGACCACGCCGGGCTCGGCGTCCGGGTTCCCGCCGGGGAACTCGGCGGTGTTCGGGCCCTTGCGGTTGACCTCGCCGATCGGGTGGATGGGCGGCAGGTAGACCACGTCGAAGCCCATCCCGGCGATGCGTTCCAGGTCCTTGGCGGCGGTCACGAAGGTGCCGTGCACCGCCTGCCCGGTCTCGTCCCGCCCGCCGGTGGACCGGGGGAAGATCTCGTACCAGGACCCGAACAGCGCGCGCCGGCGGTCCACCCAGACCTGGTGCACCCGGCCCCGGGTGAGCAGCTCGCGCACCGGCCGCTCCGTCATGATCGTGTCCACCGGCTCGGACCAGGCCAGCGCCAGGCGGGCGGGCAGTTCGGCCGCCGTGTCGCGCAGCGCCGCCGCCGCGCCGAACAGCAGGTCGCGGTGCGCCCGTTCGGCCGGCCGCCGGCCCACCCGCTCGATCAGGCGGGCGCCGTTCTCCAGGTCGTTGGCCAGCTCCTCGACGCCTTGCCCGGCGTTCACCTTGGCGTGCGTCGCGCGGCGCCAGGTGGCCCACGGGTCGCTCCAGGCGTCCACCCGGAAGGTCCACAGGCCGGGCTCGTCGGCCACCACGCTGGCCGCCCAGCCGTCGGTGCCGGTGCCGGTGGGGGTCATCCGCACGAGCGCGGCGGGCCCGCCCGCGCCCAGTTTCTTCCAGACCACGTTCGCGGCGACCGCGTCGTGGCCCTCGCGCCACACGGTCGCGCCGATCGGAATGCTCTCCCCGACGACCGCCTTGCTCGGATGCCGCCCGCCGACCTCCGGCGTGACCTCGTCGATTCCGAGCCGTCCGGTCACGGCGCCCCACTTCCTGCTTGGTTCGATTCAGTTCACCTAAAAGGTACCCAGCGGGCCGCCGGGTCATGTATCCGACATGCGGGCCGTCACCAGCCGTTCATGCAAGGTGTGACGTAGAGGCTGTAACGATTCCGCAATCGATTCACGTACGCTGCGTCGGGTGAGAGCTCTCCGCCGGTTCACCGTCCGTGCCCAGCTACCCGAGCCGCTCGCGCCGCTGCAGGAACTGGCCGCGAACCTGCGGTGGTCCTGGCATCCGCCGACGCAGGACCTTTTCGCCTCACTCGACCCACAGGCATGGGAACAGGTGAAGGGCGACCCGGTCAAGCTCCTCGGCGCGGTGTCCAGCCAGCGCCTGCTGGAGCTGGCCGAGGACGCGGAGCTGGTCGCGCGGGTGCGCGCGGAGGCGGACAACCTGCGGGACTACCTCAGCAAGCCGCGCTGGTACCAGCGGCAGCGGGAGGCCGACCCGGGTCTGCCGGCGGCCATCGGCTACTTCTCCATGGAGTTCGGCATCAGCGAGGTGCTGCCGAACTACTCGGGCGGCCTCGGCGTGCTCGCCGGTGACCACCTCAAGGCCGCGTCCGACCTCGGCGTGCCGCTGATCGGGGTCGGCCTGCTCTACCGGTCCGGCTACTTCCGCCAGTCGCTGTCCCTGGACGGCTGGCAGCTGGAGCACTACCCGGCGCTGGACCCGCAGGGCCTGCCGCTGCGCCTGCTCGCCCAGCCGGACGGCACCCCGGTGCTGGTCACAGTGGGCATGCCGGCCGGGCGCACGCTGTACGCCCGGGTCTGGCAGGCGGTGGTCGGCCGGGTCACCCTGCTGCTGCTGGACTCGGACATCGAGCAGAACGAGCCCGACCTGCGGGGCATCACCGACCGCCTGTACGGCGGCGACCAGGACCACCGGATCCGGCAGGAGATCCTGGTCGGCGTGGGCGGCGTGCGGGCGGTGCGCGCGTACTGCGCGGCCATCGGGCACCCCGAGCCCGCCGTGTTCCACACCAACGAGGGGCACGCCGGCTTCCTCGGCCTGGAACGCATCCGCGAGCTGATCGCCGGCCGGGGGCTGAACTTCGACGAGGCGGTGGCCACGGTGCGCGCCGGCACGGTGTTCACCACCCACACCCCGGTGCCCGCCGGCATCGACCGGTTCCCGCTGGACCTGGTCCGCTACTACTTCGGCGAGGACCTGCTGCCCGGCGTGCCGCTGGACCGGGTGCTCGCGCTGGGCGCCGAGGAGAACCCCGGCATGTTCAACATGGCCCACATGGGGCTGCGGCTGGCCCAGCGGGCCAACGGGGTGTCCAAGCTGCACGGCGAGGTGTCCCGGGAGATGTTCGGCACGCTGTGGGGCGGGTTCGACACCGACGAGGTGCCGATCGGCTCGGTGACCAACGGCGTGCACGGCCGCACCTGGGCCGCCCGCGAGGTCACCGAGCTGCTCGGCGAGCCGGAGCCCGGCGACGGCGACGGCCGGCTGGACGGGCTGACCGACGGCGAGCTGTGGGCGCTGCGCGGCCGGCTGCGCGGGCAGCTGGTCGCCGAGGTCCGCCGCCGGGTGCGCGCGGCCTGGCTGGAGCGCGGCGCGTCGGCGCCCGAGCTGGGCTGGACCGACTCGGTGTTCGACCCGGAGGTGCTGACCATCGGGTTCGCCCGCCGGGTGCCCACCTACAAGCGGCTCACCCTGATGCTGCGCGACCCGGCCCGGCTGCGCGCGCTGCTGCTGGACCCGGAACGGCCGGTGCAGCTGGTGGTGGCCGGCAAGTCGCACCCGGCCGACGACGGCGGCAAGGCGCTGATCCAGCAGATCGTGCGGTTCGCCGACGACCCCGAGGTGCGGCACCGGATCGCCTTCCTGCCCGACTACGACATGTCCATGGCCCGCTACCTGTACTGGGGCTGCGACGTGTGGCTGAACAACCCGCTGCGCCCGCTGGAGGCCTGCGGCACGTCCGGCATGAAGTCGGCGCTGAACGGCGGGCTGAACCTGTCGGTGCGGGACGGCTGGTGGGACGAGCTGTACGACGGCCGCAACGGCTGGGCGATCCCCACCGCCGACGGCGTCGCCGACCCGGCGCGGCGCGACGACCTGGAGGCCAACGCGCTGTACGAGCTGCTGGCCACCCAGGTCACGCCGGCGTTCTACACCCGGGACGGCGCCGGGGTGCCGAGCGAGTGGGTGGAGCTGGTGCGGCACACGCTGGACACGCTGCGCCCCAGGGTGCAGGCCACCCGGATGGTCACCGAGTACGTGCGGGACTGGTACCTGCCGGCGGCCCGGGCGGCCGCCGAGGTGGAGCTGGCCGACTACGCCGGTTCGCGCCGGCTGGCCGAGTACCGGCAGCGGCTGAACGCCTCCTGGCCCCGGGTGCGGATCGGCGGGGTGGACGCGTCCGGGGTGCCGGACAGCCCGGTGGTCGGCGCGCCGATGACCGTGCGCGCCTCGGTGGAGCTGGCCGGGTTGAAGCCGGACGACGTGACCGTGCAGGCCGTGGTCGGCCGGGTGGACGGCACCACCGACGAGCTGGACGCTCCGGTCACCGCGCCGATGGCCCACGTCGGTGGGGTCGACCACGACGGCGACCGGTTCGAGGCGGTGGTGCCGCTGCCGCACGCCGGACTGATCGGTTACACCGTGCGGGTGCTGCCCCGGCACGAGCTGCTCAGCTCGTCCGCCGAACTGGCCAAGATCGTCGTCGCTGGCTAGCGGGCACTGGCCCAGCCAGCGCGCCACGACTGGCGTCCACCCGTTCGAATGTGATATCAGCTACTCCTACGGGTGTGGGGGAGGCTGGGATGGGTGCGGTGATCGACTTTTCGGTGGCGCATTCGGCCAGGGTGTGGGACTACTGGCTGGGTGGTCGGGACAACCACGCCGCCGACCGGACGGCCGGTGACGCGGTGGCTGCCGTGTACCCGGACATCGTGCGGGTGGCCAAGGAGACCCGGGGGCTGCTGGCGCGCGCGGTCCGGTACCTGGCCGGCGAGGTCGGCGTCCGGCAGTTCCTGGACATCGGCGCCGGGCTGCCCACCGTGCTCAACACGCACGAGGTGGCGCACGCGGTCGCCCCGGACGCCCAGGTGGTGTACGTGGACAACGACCCGCTGGTCGCCACCTACGCCCGCGCCTGGCTGGCCGACGGGCAGACCCAAGGGGTCCACTACCTGGAGGGCGACCTGCGCCGGCCCGGCGTGCTGATGGACGACGTGGCCGGGGTGCTGGACCTGGAGCGACCGGTCGCGGTGATCTTCCTCGAGGTGCTCGGCCACGTGGCCTCGCTCGCGGAGATCCGCTCGATCCTGGCCAAGGTGATGTCGCCGGTGACCTCCGGCAGCTACCTGGTGCTGGGGGACACGGCGGACACCGGACCGGAGATACGCCGGGCCGAGCGGGTCTTCGCGGCCACCGGCACCGTGCCGTACCACCTGCGCACCGTCGACCAGATCACCGAATGCTTCACGGGGCTCGAACTGGTCCCGCCCGGCGTGGTCCCCTTCCCCGCCTGGCGCCCCGACGAGGGCGCGCCCCCCGCGCTCACCGCCTACGGAGGCGTAGCCCGCAAGCCGTAGCGACCGGCGGGAGAACGTTATCCCGGCCACGTTCGGGGCCGTTTTCCGCAACGTTCCGAGGGTGGGTGTCGACACCTCACGGTGCGTTATCTCGACCGATTCACCGAACTGCTTCCCGACTCCCTCCGCGTCAGCTGGCGCGGGTGCTTCCGGCGTGGCCGCACCCCCGGCCTGCGCACCGCCAAGACCACCGGTGCGGCGGTGCTCTCGTTCGTCGTCGCCGACCTGCTGCACACCACCGACCAGCCGATCCTGGCCCCGCTGACCGCCCTGCTGGTGGTGCAGCTGACCCTGTACGGCACGTTCACCCACGGCCTGGACCGGATCGCCAGCGTGATCACCGGAGTGCTGGTCGCGGTCAGTGTGGCCAGCCTGACCGGGCTCACCTGGTGGAGCCTCGGCCTGGTCGTCGGGCTGTCCCTGGTGGCCGGGCGGCTGCTGCGGCTCGGGCCGCACCTGCTGGAGGTGCCGATCAGCGCGATGCTGGTGCTGGCCGCGGCCGGCACCGGGGTGCTCCCCGGCGGCGCGGGCGCGGAGCTCGCCGCCACCGGCCGGGTGGTGGAGACCCTGATCGGCGCGGTGATCGGCATCGCGGTCAACCTGCTGATCGCGCCGCCGCTCTACATCCAGCCGGCCGACGACGCGATCGGCGAGCTGGTCGGCAAGCTGTCCGGGTTCTCCCGGCGGCTGTCCGGTGCGCTGCGCGGTGACTGGTCACGCGAGCAGGCCGACCGCTATCTCACCCAGGCCCGCAAGCTGGGCAAGGAGGTGGACCGGGCCGACACGCAGTTGGCGCGCACCGAGGAGAGCGCCCGGCTGAACCCGCGCGGCAAGCTGGCCCGGGATGCGCAGCCCCGGCTGCGCACCGCGCTGACCGGCCTGGAGATCTGCTACGTGTCGCTGCGCAACCTGTGCCGGGCCATCCTGGACCGCACCTACTTCGTGCCGGAGGAGGAGTCCGGCTCGGCCTACCGGGAGGAGGTCCGGCACGCGCTGGCCGACGTGCTGGACGCGTTCGCCGAGGCGATGGACACGGTGGACCCGATCGCCACCTCGGACGCCCCGAGGGTGGCGGAGTCCCGGACCCTGGTGGCCGAGCAGTTCACCCGGCTGGACGCGCACCGCGACCGCCTGGCCGAGCTGCTCGTGGTCGACCCGACCGTGGACGCCGCCGCCTGGGAGCAACACGGCGCGCTGCTGGCCGCCGTGGACCGCCTGCGGGTCGAGGTGCGCGCCGCCGTCCGCCCGCCCCAGAGCCCCTGGCGCCCGGAGCCGCTGATCCCCAGCCCGCGCGCGGTGATCCGCCGCTTCCGCGTCCGCCGCTAACCCGGTTCGGGTCTTCGGCCAGCCGGCCAGCCGGCCAGCCGGCCGGCCGCCGGTTCGGTGCGGGTCGGATTCGAAGGACGGCCTGGACGGCGGCCGGGTGGCTGCCCTGCCGAGTTTTCCGCTCCCGGCCGCCGGCCTTGCTACGGAGCGTGACCGGTATTGGCCGGGTTCGGTCCGCCCGGTTCATCGAAGTCGACACCATTCTGGTTTGGTCGAGGTCCAACCAGACTGGTGTCGCACTCGACGCGGTGCCGCGGCGGATTCGTTCGCGCGGGCTCGATGGTTGGAAACGCTGTGTGACGGCGGCCGCCACACACCGGTCGCTCGCCATTGGCACGGGCCGCGGGCGAAAGGCGCCAGGCGGGACTCGAGCCGCGGCAGACCGACCAGCCCGGGCCGTCCAGGCCGATCTTTCGAACCCGACCCCCCACCGAACCGGCGGGCGTGAAGACGACCGTTTATCTGAACGTCATTGCGGTTAGTCGGGTTTGGGCAGCTCGCGGGGGATCACCTTGCCGGTGGGGTTGCGGGGCAGCTCGTCCAGGAAGACGACGTCGCGGGGGACGGAGAAGCGGGACAGGCGGTCGCGGACCAGCGCGCGCACCCGGTCCGCGTCCAACTCGGCGCCCTCGGCAAGTACCACGTAGGCGGCCAGCCGCTGGCCGAAATCGGTGTCGTCCACGCCGATCACCGCCACCTCGCGGACCTCGTCCTGGGCGGCGAGCAGGTCCTCCACCGGACCCGGGTACACGTTCTCCCCGCCGGAGACGATCATCGAGTCGGCCCGGCCGGCCAGCGCGAGGCGGCCGTCCTCGTCGATCCGGCCCAGGTCGCCGGTGGACATCAGGCCGTCCCGGGTCTCCACCTCGGCGCCGGCCCTGGTGTACCCGGCGAACATCATGTCGTTGCCGACGAACACCCGGCCGATCTCGCCCGGCGCCACCGGCCGCCCGTCGTCGTCCAGGATCTCCAGCCGGGTGCCCCACGGCGCGCGGCCGGAGGTGTGCGGGTCCGCGCGCATGTCCTCAGGGTCGGCGATGCTCACCCAGGAGACCTCGGTGGAGCCGTACAGGTTGTAGAGCACCTCACCGAACCGGTCCATGAACCGGGTGGCCAGCTCGCCCGGCAGCGCGGAGCCGCTCACCGCGACCACCCGGGGCCGGGCGTCGTACCGGGCCAGCTCGGCCTCCGGCAGCTCCAGCACCCGGGCCAGCATCACCGGCACCGCGATCAGGGTTCCGCACCGGTGCTCGGCGATGGAGCGCAGCGTCTCCGCCGGGTCGAACCGGCGGCGCAGCACGGCGGGCGCGCCGAGCAGCATGGCCAGTTGGAGCGCGGCGAACCCCCAGGTGTGGAACAGCGGCGGCGCGATGAACATCGGCTCGCCGGCCCGCAGCGGGATCCGGGACAGGATCGCGCCGGCCGGGGCCCAGCTCTTCGGCCTCGGCCGCTCGGCGCCCTTGGGCGTGCCGGTGGTGCCGGAGGTGAGCACGATCAGCCGGCCGGGCGCCGGATGCAGCGGCAGCGTGGCCGCGCCGTCCTCCTCGATCAGCTCGTCCAGCGTCTCGGCTTCCAGCTTCTCCGGGTCGTCCACCCACGCGGTGACCACCCGGCAGCGCTCCGGCGTCTCCGCGCCGCCGAACTCCTGGTCGGCCACCAGCATCTGGCAGCGCTGCTCGCGCAGCACCTCGCCGATGGTGTGCGCGGACAGCGAGGTGTTCAGCAGGATCACGTCGGCGCCCAGCTTGGCGGCGGCCGCCGCCACCTCCACCGGACCCCGGTGGTTGCGGCACAGCACCGCGACCGAGCTGCGCTGCCCGATGCCCCGGTCGGCCAGCGCCCGGGCCAGCCGGTCGGTGCGCCGGTGGACCTCGGCGTAGCTCAGCGCGCCCCGGTCGTCGATCACCGCCGGCCGGTCCGGGTGCCGGGCCGCGCCGGCCGCGTACCCGGTGGCCATGGACAGCCCCCAGCGCAGGTAACCGCCCGCCACCCCGAACGCGCGGTCCGGGCGCATCGGCGCCAGCACCCCGGACCGGGCGAGCAGGGCCAGGCTCCAGGTCAGCTCCGCCGCCTTGCGTACCGTGCCAGCCACGTCAGACATCACGCCCCCGAGCATGCCGCACCCCGGGGGCGGGTGTCCGGATTTGCTGCCCGATCGTGGTCAGGTGGTGGCGACGGACTCCTCGGCGTCGTCCAGGTCGTGTTGGTAGGTCTCGGTGAGCAGGTACGTGCAGACCACGGCGATCGCCGACACCAGGATGATGTAGAGCGAGATCGGCGTGGTGCTGCCGTAGGTCTGCAGCAGCCACGTGGCCAGCAGCGACGAGATCGCCCCGCCGAACAGTGCGCCGAGCTGGTAACCCAGCGAGGCGCCGCTGTAGCGCATCCGGGCGTTGAACAGCTCGGCGAAGAACGCGGCCAGCGGGCCGTACATGATGGACATGACGGTCAGGCCCACGGTCAGCCCGATGGTCATGCCCCACACGGTGCCGGTGTCCAGCAGCCAGAACAGCGGGAAGCCCCAGAGGCCGGTGAGGACAGCGCCGGTGAGGTAGATCTTGCGCCGGCCGATCCGGTCGGACAGTGCGGCGAAGCCGGCCAGTGCCGGGATCTGCACCAGCGAGGCGATCGCAATGGCCAGCAGCACGTCGCCCTGGTCCATCTTGAGGATGTTCTTGCCGTAGTGCTGGCTGAACGTGATGTACAGGTAGAACACGGTGTTGATCACGGTGAACGCCCCGCCGGCCAGCAGCACCCGCTGCCACGACGAGCGCAGCACCTCGACCACCGGCGACCGGCTGACCGTGGTCTCGCCCTCGGCCGCGAGCTTCTGCAGCGTGGTGAAGGCGGGCGTCTCCTCGAGCTTGCGGTGCGCGTACAGGGCGACCAGGACCAGCAGCACGCTGCCGATGAACGGGATGCGCCACCCCCAGTCCAGGAACGCCTGTGGGCTCACCGCCTGGCTGACGAAGAAGAACGCCACGTTGCCCAGCAGCACACCGATCGGGACACCGATCTGCGCGAAGCTCCCGTACAGCCCGCGCTTGTGCTTGGGCGCGAACTCGGTGGCCAGCAGCACCGCGCCGCCCCACTGGCCGCCGACCGCGAGACCCTGCACGAACCGCAGCACGGTGAGGATGATCGGCGCGGCGACGCCGATCGCGGCGTAGCTGGGCAACAGGCCGATCAGCACGCTGGCCGCCGCCATGGTGAGCAGCGCGGCCAGGAAGGCCTTCTTGCGGCCGGCCCGGTCGCCGAAGTGGCCCCAGATGATCCCGCCGACCGGCCGGGCCACGAAACCGACGCCGAACGTGGCGAAGGAGAGCAGCACGCCGGTCGCGGGGTCGGCGTTGGGGAAGAACAGCTTGGGGAACACCAGGGCGGCGGCGGTGCCGTAGAGGAAGAAGTCGAACCACTCGACGCTGGCGCCAACCAGGCTGAGCGAGGCGACCTTTCGGATGGAGCGTTCGTCCAGGCTGGGGCTACTCACGGGTCCCTCCCAGGGGCCGGTGCAAAAATTAAGGCACAAAGTAACCCGCATCACACCCTGAGAGGAAGCTCAACTAGTGCACCCTTAACCTAAGTGGTGTCGGACGCCGCTCAGTGGAAGTCGGCGGCGTGCCGGGGCCGGTCGGTCACCGGCTCGGGCGCCCCCTCGACCCGGACCGTCCAGGTGGCGGGTTCGCCGAGCTTGACCGTGGTGCCGGGGGTTACCGTGATCGTCCGGTACGGCGCCCCCGAAACGGGCACGGGTGCGGCGTCCCGCAGATCCGCGAACACCCGCGTGGTCGTGTCGGCGGTCTCCCAGGCGTCGGCGATCTCCACGTGCCGCAGCGAGATCCCGCTGTCGAACCGGGTACCGCGCAGCTCCGTACGCCCGTGGAAATGGGCCCAGGAGAACAGCACCGGATCGGTGAACCGCGCGCCGGACATGCGGGTGATGCCGTACAGCCGCGCGCGCCGGGCGGTGAGCCGGCCGACCCGTCGGTCGATCAGGTTGAGGTACTCCAGGCGCGCGCCGCTGAGGTCCAGGTCGTAGTTCGGTGCATCGGGATCGGACGCCGACGGCAGCAGGTCGGTGATCAGCCTCTGCGCGGTGCGGCGCACCTCGCGCCGCCCGTCTACGCGAGCGATGTCCAGCTCCGGAGACGGCGCCTCCGGAGCGAGCTCCGCCTGGTGCGGATCGGCCGGCAGCACCGCGAAGCTGGGGTGGCCGAACGGCTGCCGCAGGTAGGCGCACAGCACGTCGAGCACGGTCTGGGTGTATCGGGGGCGGTCGCGGGCCAGGCCGGCCAGCACGTGCAGTGCACCCACCCGCACCTGGTCCGCGTCGTGCCCGAGCAGCTCTACCGCCTTGGCGAACCGCTCGTCCGCGACCCGTTCCCGGTCCACCTCGGCGCGCCCGCGTTCCACCTCGTGCCGGGCCTCCTCGGTGCGCCGGCGGCGGTCGTTGATCCACAGCGCGTAGAGCGCCACGATCGCCGCCCCGGCCAGGCCACCGGTCTTCAGCGCCTCCGCCTTGGGTACGCCGGGATCACCCAGCAGCCAGCCCCCGACCAGCGCGAACGCGCCGAGGGACAGCGCCAGGGTGACGCCGAGCAGCCAACCTCCGCGCACGCCTTACCAGTGCACGCCGGGCAGCACCCGGGCCATCGCCCGCGCGCCCCGGGAGAGTGCGCTCATCTCGGTGGCCGCGCTGTCCGCGTCACCCCGCGCCGCCGCCGAGTCGGGGAACACCCGGTAGGCCACGTGCAGCACGGCGTCCACCGCGCGCGGGGCGACCGTGTAGGCCAGCGAGCCGAGCGTGCCCAGCGTGGTGCCGATGTGCTTGGGCCGGCGTTCCAGCGCCTCCATCACCATGTCCGCCGCCTCTTCCGGCGAACGGGTGGGGAAGGCCTTGTAGATGTTGGTCGGCGCGATCATCGGCGTGCGCACCAGCGGCATGTGGATGGTGGTGAAGGTGATCCCGTCGCCGAACGTCTCGCTGCCCACCACCCGGGTGAACGCGTCCAGCGCGGCCTTGGAGCCGAGGTAGGCGGAGAACCGGGGCGGGTTGGTCTGCACGCCGATGGAGGAGATGTTGACGATGTGCCCGAACCGCCGCCGGCTCATGTGCGGCAGCAGCGCCATGGTCAGCCGCACCGCGCCGAAGTAGTTGATCGCCATGGTGCGCTCGTAGTCGTGGAACCGGTCGTAGGACAGCCGGACCGAGCGGCGGATGGACCGGCCGGCGTTGTTCACCAGCATGTCCACCCCGTCGTAGTCGGCCAGCACGCGGCTGACCAGCTCGGACACCGAGTCGGCGTCGGTGATGTCGCAGGTGTAGACGCTGGCCCGGCCGCCGGCCTCCTCGATCTCGCCGCGCACCTTCTCCAGCTCGTCCCCGCGCCGGGCCACCAGCAGCGGGATGCCGCCGGCCTTGGCCACCCGCAGCGCGGTCTCCCGGCCGATGCCGGAGGAGGCACCGGTGATCATCACCGTGCGGCCGTCCAGCTGGCCGTGCGGGCCGGGCCGGCGGGCGCGGTTGCGGTCCAGGTGCTTGCGCCAGTAGGCGTAGAGCGTGCCGGCGTAGTCGGCGAAGTCCGGGCAGTACACGTCGGTGCCGGCCAGCGCGGCGCGCGTGTCGGTGTCGTCGAACACCGTCTCGAAGGTCATGTGCGGCAGCACCTCGGGCGGGATGCCCAGCTCGGTGATCACCGCGTCGCGCAGCTCCACCACCTCGGGGACCCGGCCGAGCAGCCCGCCGACGAAGTCGGCCACCGCCCGGGCCGGCGCGGCCACGGCATCCGGGATGGCCCGGGTGAGCTGGGGCGCCCCGGCGGCCGCCGCCAGCGCGTTGTACACGTCCACCAGCGGTTGCGGCCGCGGCGAGACCAGGTGGAACGCCCGGCCGTCCAGGCCCTCACGGTGGATCAGCACGTCCATCGCGTCGGCCACGTAGTCCACCGGGACGATCGTGGTCGCCCCCAGGTCGGGCACCGGGATGCGGGCCAGCGAGCCGGTGGTGCCGGCGATCTTGGCGATCCAGTCGATGCTGGGCAGCAGGTAGTACGGGCCGTCCACCTTGTCGATCTCGCCGGTGCGCGAGTCGCCGACCACGATGGCCGGCCGGTACACCCGCCACGGCACGGCGGTCTGCCCGCGCACCAGTGCCTCGGCGGCGAACTTGGTCGAGTGGTAGGGCGAGCCGAGGTGCTGGCCGGCGTCGAAGTCCGCCTCGGTGAACCGGCCCCGGTAGTCGCCGGACACCGCCACGCTGGACACGTGGTGCAGGCAGCCGGCCCCGATCCGCTCGGCCAGCTCGATCACCCGGCGGGTGCCCTCCACGTTGGCCGCCCGGTTGGCCGCGTCGCTGGCGGTCATGTCGTAGACCGCGCCGAGGTGCACCACGTGGTCGACGCCTTGCAACGACTTCCGGTCGGCGTCGCTGAGCCCGAGGCCGTCCGCGGTGAGGTCCCCGCGCACCGCGCGCAGCCGCTCGTGGCCGGGCAGCCCACCGGTCCGGCTGGCCAGCCGTTGCGGCGAGCGCACCAGACAGGTGATCTCGGCGTCGGTGTGCCTGAGCAGCCGGGCCAACAGGTGCCGCCCGAGGAAGCCGGTACCGCCCGTGACCAGGTAACGCATGATGTACTCCAAGCTCGGCCGCTGTGGGCTGCCAGTCTGCCACGGAGATCGCGGTCGCCGGGTAGCTCCGGCGGCTGAGAGTGCTCACAAGTGATCGCGGATCGCTCTCCCGCTGCCGGCTACGCTTGCCCGCCGTGTCCCTGTCCCGCGCGGTAGCGCTCTCGGCCTGCGTGATCACGCTGGGGCTGGCCGGTTGCGCCGAGGACTCGTCGCAGGTCCTGCCCGCCCCGATGCCCCCATCGACGGCGAACTCCGCCCCGGAGGTGACGACCGGGCCGGCCCAGCCGGTGGACCCGGTCGGGAACCCGCTCCCCGGCATGCCGCCGGTGACCGACCCGCACAACGTGTACGCCCACGCCGGCGCCGGCATGCTCAACGCCACGGCCCGAGCGGCGAAACCGCTGGTCTACGTGCCGCACACCAAGTCGGGCGATGTCTGGGTGATCGACCCGGCGAACTTCGCCGTGGTCGGCCGCTACCCGGCCGGCATCGAGGTGCAGCATGTGGTGCCGGCGCACGACATGAAGATGCTCTACGCCACCGACGACCTGGGTAATACGGCGACCCCGTTCGACCCCTCGACGGGGAAGCCGCTGCCGCGCATCCCGGTGATCGACCCGTACAACATGTACTACGCGCCGGACGGGTCGGCGGCGATCGTGGTCGCGGAGGCGCGCCGCAAGCTGGTCTGGTACGACCCGGCGACCTGGAAGATCGTGGCCGAGACCCCCACCCCGAACTGTGCCGGAATCGACCACGCCGACTTCACCCCGAACGGTCGGATCGGGGTGTTCACCTGCGAGTTCGACGGGCGGGTCGCGGTCGTGGACATTCCCGGCCGCCGGCTGCTGCGCATGCTGGACATGCCCAAGCGCAACAAACACATGGGGCCGCAGGACATCAAGCTGGCCCCGGACGGCTCGGTGTTCTTCATCGCCGACGCCGAGCAGAACGGCCTGTGGGTGCTCGACGGCGCGGCCACCAAGGTGCTCAGGGAGATCCCCACCGGGCGCGGCGCGCACGGCCTCTACCTGGACCGGGAGGCGAAACGGCTGTTCGTCACCAACCGGCACGAGGGCTCGGTGAGCGTGCTGGACGCCTACACCGGCGCACCCCTGGCCAAGTGGACCATCCCGGGCAACGCCAGCCCGGACATGGGCGGCCTGACCGCCGACGGCAAGCAGCTCTGGCTGTCCGGCCGCTACGACAACGCGGTCTACGTGCTGGACACCGCCACGGGGAGCCTGATCCGCCGCATCCCGGTCGGCAGCGGCCCCCACGGCCTGTGCGTCTGGCCCCAACCCGGCCGCTACTCCCTAGGCCACACCGGCATAACCCGCTAACCCCACCCCACCCACCCGGCGAGTCGGGGATTCAGGCACGGTGTGTCGGGGTTTCGTGCACGGTGTGTCGGGGTTTGAGGTACGGAGTGTCGGGGATCTGGGTACGGAGAGTCGGGATTTGAGGTACGGCCCCGACTGCCGGCCCCGGCTCCGAGAGGGCACACGTCGCATCTGAAGTGACTGAATCAGTGTGCTGGAGTGACTGAACCACTGTGCTGGGGTGACTGAATCAGTGTGCTGAAGTGACTGAATCAGCGTGCTGAAGTGACTGAACCACTGTGCTGGAGTGACTGAATCAGCGTGGGGGGCGGGCGCGCCAGTAGCCGGTGGCGTAGATCATGCGGCGGGGGACGGCGCGCTCGTCCAGCAGGTGGGCGCGGATGTCGCGGACGGCGGTGGACTCGGCGGACAGCCACGCCTGGCAGGTTCCCTCGGGCAGGGTCGCCGAGGTCACCGCGTCGGTCAGCGGGCGGCCGGGTGGGGCGTCGGCGCGGTGCAACCAGTGCGCCCGGGTTTGAGCGGTCAGTGGCAGGGACTGTTCTTCCGCCGCGTCGGCGACCTCGACGAACACGGTGATCGGCCCGCCGAACGAGCCCAGTGCGGACAACACCGTGCAGATCGCCGGCAGCGCCGACTCGTCACCGATCACCAGGTGGTGATCCACGGTCAGGTCCGGCTGGTAGCGGCCGCCGGGCTCGGAGATGCCCACCCAGTCACCGGGCTGGGCGCGCAAGGCCCACTCGGCGGCCGGTCCGGCGGCGGTGTGCAGCACGAAGTCCACGTCCAGCTCGCCGGCCTCGGCGTCGTGCCGGCGCACGGTGTAGCTGCGGATCACCGGCCGGGGCTCGCCGGGTGGCCAGATCGGCCCGCCCGAGGAGGCGCGCGGCATGGCCGGCCGGTCCTGCCCGGCCACCGGGAAGAACAGCTTGATCCGCTGGTCCGGCCCGAACGCCGGGTAGCCGGCCAGCTCGTCGCCGCCGAGCGTCACCCGGGCCATCTTGGGCGTGACCATCCGGGTGCGCAGCACGCGCAGCGTGCGATGGGCGTTGTACTCCGACATTTGCGGCCTATTGTGTCGCGTCACCCCGGGAACGCTGCCGCCCGGCCATGCCGTGCCAGACCATGTCCATCAGGTACTCGGTCGCCTCGTCGGCGCTGATGTCCCCGCGCCGGCCGCGCCACAGCGCCAACCGCTCGCTGGCCCCCACGATGACCTGCGCGTATCCCTCGATCCGGCGCGGGTCCGCGCCCGGCGCCTGGAAGCCCAGCAGCTCGGAGATCAGCTCGGTCTGCTGGTTGCGAATGCCCTCGAGGGCGGCCACGGCGGCGCCCAGCGGCTTGGTGTTCTCCTCGTAGAGCAGGGTCCAGGCCCCGCCCCGGGAGTCCAGGAACTCGAAGAACGCGCGGAACCCCTGGCGGGCCATCTCCTCCTGGCTGCTCGCCCCGGCCACCGCCTTGGAGGTGACCGCGAGCAGCTCCTGCCTGGCCCGCGCCATGCAGGCCAGCAGCAGCCCCTCCTTGGAACCGAAGTGGTCGTAGAGCACCGGTTTGGTGACGCCGACCCGCTCCGCGACGGCTTCCATCGAGGCCGCCTGGTACCCCCGCTCACCGAACACGGCGTCAGCGGCGTCCAGGATCTGCTTCTCCCGCTCCTCTCGGCTGACCCGCCGGCGAATCGGTTTCCCGCTGTTCACCGGTTCAGCCTATCGCAGTGTGTTACCTCAAGTAGCTTTGTTGGATGAGCACGATTCTCTTCCACAACACCATGAAGATCACCGAAGGTCATCTCGACGGCTTCCGCGCGGCGGTGCGCCGGGCGGTGGAGTTCGTGGAGGAGCACGGTCCGCAGCTGATGGTGCAGGTGTTCATCGACGAGGAAGCGATGGAGGCGCACAGCTTCCAGCTGTACCGGGACTCGGCGGCGGTGCTCGCGCACTGGGCGATGTCCGACCCGTACATCCAGGACGTGATGGAGCACTGCACGGTGCGGTCCTTCGAAACTTACGGTGAGATGTCGGAAGAGGTGCTGGACGGCCTCCGCACGGGCCTCGCCGGCCGGGCGGCGATCAGGCCCTGGCTCACCGGTTTCACGCATTTCGACTGAGGAGGGCCGCCCATGTCAGCATCGGACGTCGTCACCGCGCTGCGGGCCGCCGTACCGGCCGACCGGGTGCTCACCGACCCGGACCTGACCTCGGGTTACGCGCACGACGAGGCGGAGTGGGCGCCCTACGGGGAACCCGCCGCCGTGGTCCGCCCGCGCTCCACCGAGGAGGTGGCGGCGGTGGTCCGGGTGTGCGCCGAGCACGGCGTGCCGGTGGTGCCGCGCGGCGCGGGGACCGGGCTCTCCGGCGGGGCCAACGCGGTCGCCGGCGGCGTGCTGCTCAGCCTGGAGGCGATGCGGGAGATCATCCGGATCGACGCGGGGGAACGGCTCGCCGTGGTCCAGCCGGGGGTGGTGAACGACGAGCTGCGCGCGGCCGTGGCCGGCCAGGGGCTGTGGTACCCGCCCGACCCGGCCAGCGCGCCGTGGTCCACCATCGGCGGCAACGTGGCCACCAACGCGGGCGGCCTCTGCTGCGTGAAGTACGGCGTAACCAGGGACTACGTGCTCGCACTGGAGATCGTCACGGCGTCCGGCGAGGTGCTGCGGGTGGGGCGGCGGACCGCCAAGGGCGTCTCCGGGTACGACCTGGTCGGGCTGCTGGTCGGCTCCGAGGGCACGCTGGCCGTGGTCACCGAGGTGACCGTGCGGCTGCGCCCGGCCCGCACCGCGCCGACCCGCACCGTGGTCGGCTTCTTCGACACGCTGAGCGCGGTGGGCGACGCGGTCGCCGGGGTGACCGCCGCCGGCCTGCAACCGGCCATCTTCGAGCTGATCGACCGGCACTGCCTGCGCGCCGTGCAGGAGTGGAAGCACATGGACCTGCCGTCGGACGCGGCGGCGCTGCTGCTCGCGCAGACCGACCTCCCGGGACTCGCCGGCGAGGAGGAGGCGGCGGCGATCCTGGCCGAGTTCGACCGGGCCGGTGCGCGGGACGCGATGGCGTCCACCGACGAGGTGGAGGCGGAGGCGCTGTTCGACGCGCGCCGGCTGGCCTACCCGGCGCTGGAGCAGCGCGGGGACGCCCTGCTCACCGAGGACGTCTGCCTGCCGCGCGGCCAGCTGGCGGTGATGTTGGCGCGGGTCGAGGAGATCAGCGCCCGGCACCGGGTGCCGATCGCCAACGTGGCGCACGCCGGCGACGGCAACCTGCACCCGGTGATGATCACGCCGATGGGCGACGAGGCCGCGCGGGTGCGCTCCCAGGCGGCGTTCGAGGAGATCGTGGACGCGGCCATCGACCTGGGCGGCACGGTCACCGGTGAGCACGGCGTCGGCACGCTCAAACGGCGGGGCATGGAGCGCGAGCTCGGCCCCGGCGTGGTCGCCCTGCAACGCGCCATCAAGGCCGCCTGGGACCCGGCCGGCATCCTCAACCCCGGGAAGTTCGTGTAGTCATCACGCCACCGGCCAGCACCAATACCGCCGCCAGTGGGGCGAGCCAGGCGGCGCCGAGCAGGCTCAGGCCGAGCCCGCCGACCACCCCGGACAGCGACACCGCCAGGTAGATCGCGGACTGGTAGAGCGAGGTGGCCACCGACTGCGCGGTGGGCGCCAGCGCGACCAGCTCCTGTTGCTGCGGCGTGGTGATGGAGAACGACAACCAGCCGCTGACCAGTACGGCCAGCAGCGCGATCGGCAGGCCGGCGTCCCGGGCCAGTGGCACCGCGAGGAACACCGCGGCCAGAGCGAGGGTGGCGGCGAGGATCACCCGGCGCGGGCCGACCCGGTCGGCCAGCGTCCCGGCGAGCAGGTTCCCGGCGGTGCCGGCGACGCCGTACCCGAGCAGCAGCAGCGCGATCAGCTCGCCCCGCTCGCCGGTGGCCGGGGCGTACACCGCGCTCAGGTAGGTGTAGGGCAGGTACACCCCGACGAAGATCACCACCGAGCGGACCAGCAGGCCGAGCACCCGCCGGTCGGTGAGCGGGGCCAGTCGGGCGCGCAGGCCGCTCGACCCGGCCGGGGCGGCGATCGCCGGCAGCAACACCCAGACCAGCACGGCCGCGACCAGGCCGAGCGCGGTGACGAACCAGATGGTGGCCCGCCAGTCGGCGACGGTGCCGATCGCGGTGCCCAGCGGCGCGCCCAGGATCAGCGACGAGGTGATGCCCAGCATCACGATGGCGATCGCCCGGCCCCGGTGCGACTCGCCGGCCAGCGCGGCGGCGGTGGCGCTGGCGGTCGCGGTGAACAGGGCCGCGCCGGCCGCCGCGATCACCCGGGAGGCCAGCACCAGGCCGTAGTCCGGGGCGAGCGCGGTGAGCACGTTGCCCACGGTGAACGCGGCCAGGGCGACCACCAGTGCGCGCCGCCTCGGCCAGTCCGCCGTGAGCACCCCGAGCGGGACGGCGGTCAGCGCGTAGGCCAGCGAGAAGACCGTCACCAGTTGGCCGGCCGCCGCCAGGCTGACGCCCAGCGACCCGGCGATGGCGGGGAGCACCCCGGCGATCACGAACGCGTCGGTGCCCACGGCGAACGTGCCGAGCGCGAGGACGGCGGTTCGCCCGCGCCAGTGGGTGGCTTGCTCTACGGCGGTCATGCGCGTGGCCTCTCTTCCGATGGACGTCGTAATACGATGAGTATCGTAACTAGTAATTCCGATGTCCATCGGAATTGGCTCGAAGACCTAGGATGACCCCGTGGGCGAGACCCTGTTGCCGCAGCCGGACCTGGACGAGGTGGACATCCAGACGGTGCTGGCCGCGCTGGCCGATCCGGTGCGGTTGCGAATCGTGCGCGAGCTGGACCGAGTGCGGGAGTCCACCTGCACGGCGCTGGACGTGCCGGTCAAGGTGTCCACCGTGTCGCACCACCTCGGTGTGCTGCGCGAATGCGGCGTCGTCTCCACCCGGGTGGACGGCAACGCCCGGCCCAGCCGACTGCGCCACGACGACCTGGAGCGCCGGTTCCCCGGGTTGCTGCGCGCCGTCGTCGGCGCCACCCCGGCCCGGGAAACGGTGCGATGACCGCCCGGGACCCGGTCGCCGACCTGCGCCGGATCGCCTTCCTGCTGGAGCGCAAGCACTCCTCCAGCTACCGGGTGCGGGCGTTCCGCACCGCCGCGAACGTGCTGGCTACCCGGGACGACCTCGCGGGGTTGGTCCGGGGCCGGGGGCTGGCCTCGGTGAAGGGCGTCGGGAAGACCACCGCGCGCTGCGTCGAGCAGTCGCTGGCCGGCGAGGAGCCCGACTACCTGCGCGAGCTGGAGGCGTCACCCGAGCCGGACAAGGCCTCCCGGATCCCACCCATCCCGGTGCTGACCGGTGCCGCCGCCGAACTGCGCGCGGCGCTGCGCGGCGACTGCCACACCCATTCCGACTGGTCGGACGGCGGCTCGCCGATCGAGGAGATGGCGCTCACCGCGCGATCACTGGGGCACGAGTACGTGGTGCTCACCGACCACTCGCCCCGGCTGACCGTGGCCAACGGGCTGTCGGCGGACCGGCTGCGCCGCCAGCTGGACGTGGTCGCCGAGCTGAACCAGTCGCTCGCCCCGTTCCGCATCCTCACCGGCATCGAGGTGGACATCCTGGAGGACGGCGCGCTGGACCAGCAGGAGGCGCTGCTCGCCGAGCTGGACCTGGTGGTCGCCTCGGTGCACTCCAAGCTGCGCATGCCGGCGGCCGAGATGACCGAGCGGATGCTCACCGCCGTGGCCAACCCCCTGGTGACCGTGCTCGGTCACTGCACCGGACGCATGGTGGTCGGCGACCGCAAGCGCCCGGAGTCGGCATTCGACGCCGACGCCGTGTTCGACGCCTGCGCTTCGCACGGGGTGGCGGTGGAGATCAACAGCCGCCCGGAACGCCTGGACCCGCCGCGCCGCCTGATCCGCACCGCGCTGGCCGCCGGCTGCGACTTCTCCATCGACACCGACGCGCACGCCCCCGGCCAGCTCGACTGGCTCCCCTACGGATGCGCCCGAGCCGCCGACTGCGGCGTCCCACCCGACCGCATAATCAACACCCGCCCCCACCCCACCCCCTAACCCACCAGCGAGTCGGGGATCCAGGTACGGCGAGTCGGGGATCTGGGTACGGCGAGTCGGGGATCTGGGTACGGCGAGTCGGGGATCTGAGTACGGCGAGTCGGGGATCTGAGTACGGCGAGTCGGGGATCTGAGTACGGCGAGTCGGGGATCTGAGTACGGCGAGTCGGGAACCCGGGTACGGCGAGTCGGGGATTCAGGTACGGCGAGCCGCACCGGAATGTCCGTCGCGTGCCCGGCGAGATCAGTTGGACGGCCCACGGGCCAGCAGGTCGGCGTAGCCGCACAGTCGAGTGGGCAGCGCGGCCGAACTGAACTCGCCGGTGTCCAGCCACCGGGACAGCTCGCGCGCGTCCTCCTCGCCCCTGATCGGGCCGATCAGCAGCGAAGGCCCCGAAGGCCGGCGGGACGGATGACAGGGCTGGATCATCGCCGCGCGCCCCGAGGCGGCCTCGTTCCCGGATGTGGGCTCGGCCCCCGCTGCCGGCTCGGTCCGCGCCGCGCGGGCGGCGGGGCAGAGCAGCGGGCCGAGCAGGCATCCGGTGACCACCAGCACACCGTGCTCGGAGCGGCGCGTGGCGTCGGCCAGCACGTGATCGACCGGACCGCGCCGCCGGGTTCCTCCGGTGCACCCGTCCGCCCGGCACAGCGCGAGCGTGAAACCAGTCATGGCCCGAACCCTAATCTATAACGATATTCGTTTCCAACAGTGAGAGAATCTGAAACGATCGGTCAAGCAACGTGTTACGCTCGGCGATGTGGCACGCACGCGGGAGTTCGACCCGGACCAGGTGCTCGAACGGGCCATGCGCCTGTTCTGGCTCAAGGGCTACTCGGCAACCTCGATCTCCGACCTGGTGGAGCATCTCGGCATCGGGCGGGCCAGCCTCTACGCCACCTTCGGCACCAAGCACGAGCTCTACCTCGCCGCCCTGGACCGGTACATCCAGCAACACGACCCCGACGTGCTGGAGCTGCTGGCCATGCCCGGCCCGGTGCTGCCGGCGATCCGGGCGCTGCTGGACGGCTACCTGGCGCCACCCCCGGCCGACGACCCCAAGGGCTGTATGGTGGTGAACGCCGCCGTTGAGTGCCCGCCCGATGATCACGCGGTGCGCCGGCGGATCGATCTGAGCTGGGGTTCCCTGGAGACCGCTCTCACCTCCGCGTTGTTGCGCGCACGGGCCCAGGGGGAGATCCCCGCCGGTGCGGACGCCGCCCAGCTGGCCAGGTTCCTGATGGTGCTCATGCAGGGCATGCGGGTGACCGGCAGCGCCGAGGGCGGCGCACGCCGGGCCGGCGACGCCGCGATCCTCGCCCTGCGCACGCTGGGTTCACCGACCGCCTAGTCCCGGCCGCGCCGCCGCGACCGGACAGACAATCAACCAGTCCCGAGGGAGTTCAGCGTGACCGAATTAAAGACTGATCGTTCTAAAAAGACTAGGCTCCCCACGCCCGTGTACGTGCTGAGCGGGGGGATCTTCGTGCTCGGCAGCACGGAGTTCGTGGTCGCCGGGTTGCTACCGGAGCTGGCCGCCGACCTGCGCGTATCACTGCCCGAAGCCGGCCTGCTCATCTCGGCGTTCGCGGTGGCGATGGTGATCGGTGCGCCGGTGCTCGCGGTGCTCACCCTGCGGCTGCCCAGGAAGGCGACGCTGATCGGTTCGCTCGGGTTGTTCGTCGCCGGCCAGGTGCTCGGCGCGGTGGCGCCCGACTACCCGGCGATGATGATCGGCCGGATCGTCACGGCGGCCGCCACCGGCGCGTTCTGGGCGGTGGCCAGCGTGGTGGCGGTCGGGCTCGCCGAGGCCACCGGTCCCGGGCGCCGGGCGCGCGCGATGGCCCTGCTGATGGGCGGGCTGACGGCGGCGAACGTGCTCGGGGTCCCGCTCGGCACGGTGCTGGGGCAGCACCTCGGCTGGCGCGCCACGTTCTGGGTGATCGGCGGAGCGGCGGTGGTGGCCGCACTCGCGGTCTGGCGGGTCCTGCCCCGCGAGCGGGTGGGCTCGGGTGCGCTGTCCGGCGGTTTGCCGCGGGGCAAGGCGGTCGGTCGCGTGCCCTCCGGCGTGCCGGGGTGCGCCGAAAACGTCAACTCGGTGACCGGAGAACGTCGACTCGGTGACCTGGGAACGCCGACTCGCGGGAGGGGTGGGGGTCTGCGGGCGGAGGTCGGGGCGTTTCGGGGCGGGCGGCTGTGGGTGGCGCTGGCGACCACCGCGGTTTTTGAGGCAGGGGTTATGGGGGCGTTTACGTATCTTGCGCCGGTGGTGACCGACGTTGCCGGGTTCGGGGCGGGGGCGGTGCCGATGGCGTTGACCTTGTACGGGGTGGGGTCGCTGGCCGGGATCCAGTTGGGTGGGCGGTTCGCCGACGCGTATCCGTGGCGAACGCTGTTCGCCGGGCTCGCCGCCGTGGCCGGGATCCTGCTCGCCATCGCCGAGGCGGCCGGCGTCGGAGCGGTGACCCTGGTCGCGGCGTTCGGGATGGGGGTCGCGGTGTTCGTCGCGGCCACCCCGCTGGCCGCGCGCGCCCTCGCGCTGGCCGGGCCGGCGCCCACGCTGGCCAGTGCGGTCAACGTGTCCGCGTTCAACGTGGGCAACACGCTCGGGCCGTGGCTGGGCGGGCTGGTGATCGCCGCCGGCTGGGGCTTCCGGGCGCCGGCCGCACTGGGCGCCGGGCTGCTGGCGGTGGCCATCGCCCTCGGCCTGGTCTCGCGCGCGCTGGACGGGAGGCGGTGAGCATGTCGCGGATCGTGCTCACCCTGATGCTGTGCGTGTTCGGCATCACCACCGGCGAGTTCGTGATCGCCGGCATCCTGCCGGACGTGGCCGCCGACCTGGCCGTGTCCATCCCGGCGGCCGGCCTGCTGGTCACCGCGTACGCGCTGGGCATGATCGTCGGCGGGCCGGTCCTGACCGCGCTGACCGCCCGCTTCCCCCGCAAACCACTGATCACCGCGCTGCTCGGCGTGGCCGTGGCCGGCAACCTGGCGTCCACGCTGGCGCCCGGGTACCCGGTGCTATTCGCCGCGCGGGTGATCAGTGCCTGCGTGGTGGCCACGTTCTTCGCCAACGCCATCGTGGTCGCGGCGGCCAGCGCCCCGCCGGACCGCCAGGCGTCCACGGTGGCCAAGCTGGCCCTGGGCATGAACCTGGCGATGATCCTGGGTGCCCCGCTGGGCACCGCGATCGGGCACGCCCTGGGCTGGCGGGCCACCTTCGCCGCGATCACCGCCGTGTGCCTGGCCGGCCTGGTACTGGTGTGGCGCCTGGTGCCGATCGGTCTGCCGGAACGACCGAACCAGCGTGCTGAAGTGACTGAATCAGGCTTGGGGGTGCGGTCCGAGCTGCGGGTGTTCGGGGAGCGGGACGTGCGGCTGGCCATCGCGCTCACCGCGGTGGGCAATGCCGGGCTGCTGGCCGTGTTCACCTACCTGGCGCCCCTGCTCACCGGGGTCGCCGGCTTCCCGGCCGAGGCGGTCGCCGGGTTGCTGCTGGTCTACGGGGTGGGCGCCGCGCTGGGCAACCTGGCCGGCGGGTGGCTGTACGACCGCGCGCCGTCGGCCTCCATGCCCGGGCTGCTGGCCCTGCTCACCGCCGTGTTGGCGGTGGCGTGGCTGGTCGGCCGACACCCGGTGCCGGCCGCGGTGACCGTGTTCCTGCTCGGCGCGGTGGGTTTCGCGGTGATCCCGGGCATGCAGGCGCGGGTGCTCAGCGCGGCGGCGGAAGCACCCACCCTGGCCATCGCGGTGAACGCCTCGGCCTACCAGGTCGCCGCCGCGTTCGCCGGCTGGCTGGGCGGGCGGGTGATCGACGCCGCCGGCGTGCGGCCGATCTACCTGGTTGCGGCGGCGGTCACCGCGGCGGGGTTCATGCTGGCGGTGTACTCGGGAAGACGGACGCGAACTCCCGCACGCTGATGTCCGCCCCGGCGGCCAGCCCGGTGTTCTGCCACACCTCGAACAGCCGCTTCTGCGCCGCCATCGCCGCCGGGGCGTGCCCGGTCACCCGCGCCAGCATCTCCTCGGTCCCCTCGGCCAGCAGTTCCGGGGCGACCAGCGCGTTGCACAGCCCGCTGGTTGCGAACCGCTCCACCGGGTACATGTCGCCGGTCAGGATGATCTCCTTGGCCAACGAGAGCCCGACGTGTTGGGCGAGCAGCGCGGCGTCGGCGATGGAGGGGATGCCCACCTTGATCTCGGGCAGGCCGAACGACGAGCGGGTGGTCACCACGCGCAGGTCACAGGCCATGGCCAGCTCGAAGCCGACGCCGATGCAGTAGCCGTCCACGGCGGCCAGGGTGGGCACGGGCACCGTGCGCACGGCGGCCAGCATGTCCCGCACGTCCGAGATGAACGAGCGCGCGGACTCCCGGTCCAGCGCGGGGAAGGTGTCCAGGTGCATCCCGGCGGTGAAGGAACGCCCGCCGGCGCCGGTGAACACCACCGCGCGTACGTCCGGCGCCAGGTCCAGCACCGTGTCGCGGAGCGCGCGGATGTCCGCCGGGCGCAGCGCGTTCAGCTTGGCCGGGTTGTGCAGTGTCACGCGCAGGACGTCTTTGGATCGTTCCAGCAGGACTGCCTCACTCAACGTGTTCGCTCCTCCGGTGCAGCGGGCCGATGCACCAAGGTGCACTTCCGGTACGGCCGCCCGCGACGTAGCGTGACTTTGGTAACAGAGATCTCGTCAGTCGTCATGTGAGTGTCGAAAGACCGGGGACAGACAATGAAGTCGATCTTCTTCCATCTCATGCCGTACCGCGACCTGCCGGCGGACTTCGAAACCAAGTACGACAGCATCTGGATCACACCACCGAACACCGAGCTGTGTGATCCGAAAAAGGTCGCCCAGTACTACCAGTGGAACCTGGACGAGCTGGAGCTGGCCGACCGCCTCGGCTTCGACGGCGTCGGGGTGAACGAGCACCACCAGAACGGCTACGGGTTCATGGCCTCGCCGAACCTGATGGCCGCCTCGCTGGCCCGCCGGACGCCGAACAACTCGGCGATCATGGTGCTGGGCAACACGCTCGCGCTGTACTCGCCGGCCACCCGGGTGGCCGAGGAGTTCGCCATGCTGGACGTGCTGTCCAACGGCCGGCTGGCCGCCGGGTTCCCGGTGGGCACGTCCATGGACGTCAACTTCTGCTACGGCATCACGCCCACCGAGACCCGGCCGAGGTTCCGCGAGGCCGAGGAACTGATCATCAAGGCGTGGACCGAGCCGGGGCCGTTCACCTTCAACGGCCAGTACAACCAGCTGCGCTACGTGAACCCGTGGCCGCAGCCGCTGCAGAAGCCGCACCCGCCGGTGTGGCTGGCCGGCGGCGGTTCGGTGGAGACCTGGGACCTGGCCGCCCGCCGCGACTACACCTACAGCTACCTGAGCTTCTTCGGCGCCAAGTTCGGCCAGAAGCTGATGGATGGCTTCTGGTCGCGGATGGACGAGCTGGGCATCGACCGCAACCCGTTCCGCGCCGGCTTTGCCCAGCAGATCTGCGTCTCGGAGACCGACGAGCGGGCCGAGCAGGAGTACCTGGAGCACTGCTCGTACTTCTTCAACAAGTGCCTGCACATCCCCCCGTACTTCTTCGAGGCGCCGGGCTACCGCACCCGCAAGAGCACCGAGTTCGCCATCAAGACCAACCAGCCGGGCGCGATCGCCGCCTCGGCCGCGCTGGAGAAGAACTGGAAGACCCTCAACGAGGAGGGCTTCATCATCGCGGGCAGCCCGGCCACCGTGGCCGACCGGCTGATCGAGGCGGCCAAGCGGCTGCGGGTGGGCAACCTGCACGCGCTGCTCCAGATCGGCTCCATGCCGCACGACCTCACCGAGAAGAACATCACGCTGTTCGCCGAGGAGGTCATCCCGCGCATCCGGCACATCTGGGACGACGAGGGCTGGGAGCACAAGTGGTGGCCGCAGGGGGCGGCCGACCGGTCCAAGCAGGAGGCGGCCGCATGACGACCACCGAACACGTCACCGAGCGGCTGGTCCCCGCGCTGAACGGCAAGATCCAGGTGCGCGTGCTGGTGGCCGGCACCGGGTCGCCGGTGCTGTTCCTGCACGGCGCCGGCGGGTTGCTCTGGGACCCGTTCCTGGAGGCGCTGGCCGGCCGGCACACCGTGTACGCGGTGGAGCACCCCGGCGCGGGGGAGTCCGACGCGCTCAGCCACCTGCCCGGGATCTGGGAGCTGGTGCTGCTCTACGACGAGCTGCTGGACGGGCTGGGACTGGAGCGGACGGCCGTGGTCGGCCACTCGTTCGGCGGCATGGTGGCCACCGAGCTGGCCGCGAACAGCCCGCGCCGGGTGTCCAAGCTGGCCCTGCTCGCGCCGATCGGGCTGTGGCGGGACGACGCGCCCATCCCGGACATCGCCGGCATCCCGCCGGAGACGCTGCCCGAGCTGGTGCTCGCCGATCCCAAGTCACCACTGGCGGACATGCTGACCCCGCCGGCGGACGACCCGCAGGCCCTGTTCGAGGCCGCCGTGCGCATGGCCAGCGTGCTGCACTTCATCTGGCCGCTGCCGGACAAGGGCCTGCGCCGGCGCATCCACCGGGTCTCCGCGCCGACCCTGCTGGTCTGGGGCGAAAAGGACCGCCTGGTCTCGCCGGTGTACGCGGAGGAGTTCGCGTCCCTGCTGCACGACTCGCGCACGGTGCTCATACCCGACGCCGGCCACCTCCCCCAACTGGAGCAGCCCGAACCCACTCGCCACGCTGTCCTGGAGTTCCTCGGGGAGTAGCACCGGCCTCGCGGCACCGGCTGATCAACTCATCCTGGGAGACGTTTCGGCGCTTGGAAACGTCCCCCAGGATGAACTCGGCGAATCTCGTCGTTCCGACCCCGCCGACGGCGGCGGTACGCGACGCTTTCCAGATGCTGAACGGGCCGTTCCGAGGCAGCGAAGCGCTGGCCGCCGGGCTAGTGAGCTATCGGCGGCTGCACGGCGCGGGTTACCGGCGGCTGTTCCCGGACGTCTATGTTCACGCGACCGCGCCGCTAGATCTCCTGACCCGCTCGCGGGCGGCGTATCTGCTGGTCCGCGACCGCGGCGGCGCGCTCGCGGGCTACTCGGCGGCCGCACTGCTCGGCGCCGACTGTGCTCCTCGGGACGCACCGGCCGAGGTGATGGTGCCCCGGTACCTGCGCGCGTTCCCCAACCTGCGGGTGAGCTACGGCCGGCCGGAAACGGCCGACGTGGAGTTGGTGTCGGGCTGTCTGGTGACGACGCCGGAACGCACCGCGTGGGACCTGGCGCGCCGATCGCCCCTGGTCGAAGCAGTGGTTGCCGTCGACGCAGTGGCGCACAAGCGGTTCGAGCCCGCGGATCTGTTGACGCGCCGGGCAAAACACCCCGGCGCGCGGGGCTGCCGCCGACTCGACGAGGTGGTGCGACTGTCGAACCCGCGCGCGGAGTCACCCATGGAGACCCGTTTACGCTTGGCGCTCCTCGCGGCCGGGCTCCCGGTGCCGGAGGTGCAGTACGACATCCTGGATCGGGACTGGTGGTTGGTCGCCCGGGTCGACCTGGCCTACCCGGACGCGAAGCTGGCGATCGAATACGACGGCGCACCGCATTTCGACGCTCGGCAACGCGCGCAGGACCTCCACCGGGACAACGAGCTGGCCCGTTACGGCTGGCACACCATGCGGATCGACCGCCGCCAGGCCACCACTGGTCTTGAGCGCACCATCAGTAACGTCCGTTCCGTGTTGAAACGCCGAGTTCATCGCTGGAGACGTTTGCCCGCCTCAGAAGGTCTCTGAAGATGAACTCGGCGCGGGGACGGGCCGCGGCTGGCGAACTCGGCGCGCGAGATGGGGTGTGGCTGGCGCGGCGGCCCGTCAGGGCGACGGCGCTGTCCGGTCGGCCAGGGCGAGGAAGACGGGGGCGGCGTCGAGGACGGCGGTGCGGTCCTCGGGTGGCACCGTGGCCAGTAGCTCGGCCAGCACTTCGGCTTCGCCCCGGGCGACGGAGCGGAGTGTGCGTAGGCCCTCTTCGGTGGGGGCCACGTACACCCCGCGCCCGTCGTTCGGATCCGGCGCGCGGCTGACCAGGCCGTTCTGCCGCATGGTGGCGACCACCGCGGTCGCCGTCGGCTGTGAGCAGGGGATGCGCACGGCCAGCTCGCCGATGCGCATCGGGCCGTGCTGGGTGAGCAGGCCGAGGACGATGAGCTGCGTCGGCGGCGTCGCGCCGTCCCCGCTGGCTCGGCGCAGCCCCCGCAGCAACCGGTGCAAGGCGATCACCAGCGGCAGGGTCTCCTCAGCACTCACCACACTTCAGGACAATTTCAGCACCGGGTGGTAGATGTCCAGCCACAGCGCCAGGTCCAGGGTGCGCTCCAGGCCCTTGCGGGCGGCCTGGGTGATCTCCGCGGTGTCCCGCCGCACCTCGCCGGCCAGCCAGGCCCGGTTCACGATGTCGAACACCGGGTGGTTCGGCCGGGACAGGTACTCGCTGGCGTTGCGGCGCAGGTTCACCAGGTAGCCGGGGTCCTGGGTGGACGGGTAGGGCGACTTCACCCGGTCGGCCACCGACCGGGGCAGCACGTCCCGGGTGGCCTCGCGCAGCAGCGACTTCTCCCGGCCGTCGAACGACTTCACCGCCCACGGCGCGTTGTACACGTACTCCACCAGCCGGTGGTCGCAGAACGGCACCCGCACCTCCAGCCCGACCGCCATGGACGCCCGGTCCTTGCGGTCCAGCAGGATCCGCACGAACCGGGTCAGGTGCAGGTAGCTGATCTTGCGCATGGTCCACTCGAGGTCGGACTCGCCGTCCAGCCGCTGGATGTCCGCGACCGCGTTCCGGTAGCTGTCCTGGACGTAGCCGCGCACGTCCAGCTGGCGGCGCAGCTCCGGGTTCAGGATGGACAGGTCGTCGCCGAAGTGCCGGTCGTAGCGCACCAGCCAGGGGAAGGTCAGCCCCTCGCGCGCCCGGGGGTCGAAGAACTGCTGGTAGCCGCCGAACACCTCGTCCGCCGACTCGCCGGACAGCGCCACCGTGGAGTGCCCCCGGATCGCGGCGAACAGCAGGTACAGCGAGGCGTCCATGTCGCCCATGCCGGCCGGCATGTCCCGCGCGCGGATCATCTTGGACCGCACCGCCGGGTCGGCCAGCTCGTCCGAGTCGAGCACGATGTCCCGGTGCTCGGTGCCGGAGCGGGCCGCCACGTCGTGCACGTACGGCGTGTCCGGGGTGGCGCGCAGGTCGTCGGGCACGAAGTTCTCCGTCTGCCCCACGAAGTCCACCGCGAAGCTGCGCACGGTCTCGCCGACCTCGCCCAGCTGTTTCGCGGCGATGGCGGTCATCGCGGAGGAGTCCAGCCCGCCGGAGAGCAACGTGCAGCGCGGGACGTCGGCGACCAGCTGGCGGCGCACGATGTCGTCCAGCAGCTCCCGCACGTGGCCGATGGACGCGTCCCGGTCGTCGGTGTGCTCGCGGGTGCGCAGCGTCCAGTACCGGCTGGTCCGGATGCCCTGCGCGGTCACCGACACCACGGTGCCCGGCTCCACCTCGCGCATGCCCTCCCACACCGCGTGGCCCGGGGTCTTGATGAACGCGAACAGCTCGCGCATGCCGTCGAGGCCCACGGTGTGCTCGGCCAGCGGGTTGGCCAGGATGGCCTTCGGCTCGGAGCCGAACAACACGCCGTCCGAGGTGGGGTAGTAGTAGAACGGCTTGATCCCCATCCGGTCGCGGATCATCACCAGCCGCTCGGTGCGGGAGTCCCAGACGGCGAACGCGTACATGCCGTTCAGCCGTTCCGCGACCGAGGCGCCCCATTCCAGGTAGCCGCGTAGCACCACCTCGGTGTCCGACCGGGTGATGAACCGGTGGCCCCGGGCGCTCAACTCCGCGCGCAGCTCGGTGAAGTTGTAGGCCTCGCCGGAGTAGACGATCACCACCGGGCCGTCCGGGGTGTCCGCCGTCATCGGTTGCCGTCCGCCGTCCAGGTCGATGATGGCCAGCCGCCGGTGTCCCAGCGCGACGTGTTCGGCCACCCAGGTGCCCTCGTCATCCGGGCCCCGACAGGCCATCGTCTCGGTCATCGCGTCGATCGCCTCCTGCTGTTTACGCAGGTCACGGCCGTACGACAGCCACCCGGTGATTCCGCACATCGTGTCCTCCCGTGTTCCTGTATGCCCCTCCAGGTGAGTGATCTTTCTGTAACTGACCGTACAACTACTTTCGCTAACTATCTAGTTTGTTTCATGAGAGTTCGTTGACAACTAAGTTGAGTTCAGCTCAAACTTGATTCAGTGCGTTCAGCACGGTGATTCAGTGGGTTCGGCACGGTGATTCAGTCACTTTCGGCATGCCGAACCGACTGAATCACCCTGCTGAAGTGACTGAATCGGGACGGCGAGGGGGTGGGTGCGTGTGGTGACGGTGATGGCCAGGGGCGAGGCGGCGCGGCGGCGGTTGTTGGCGGCCGCGATCGCCGAGCTGGCCGAGCACGGCGAGCTGGAGGTGGCCTCGGTGGCGCGTCGCGCCGGAGCGAGCGTGGGCCTGCCCTACCGGTACTTCGGCAGCCGGTCCGGCCTGCTCTCCGCCGTGCTCGCGGACTTCCACGACCGGTTGGACGAGCAGGTCATGTCGCCGCGCTTCCCCGGCGACAACTGGCTGGACCGGGAGCACGCCCGGCTGGTGGCCTGGGTGAACTTCCTCTACGAGGACCCGCTCACCCCGGTCACGCTGGGCCGGGGCACCGGGGACGGGGAGGTCGCCGCCGTCGCGCTGCGCCACCTGCACCTGGTGATCGAGGAGGGCGCGCGCAACATGGCCGCCGGCCAGCGGAGCGGGGACATCCCGGCGGACCGGGACCCCGGCCTGTGCGCGGCCGCCGTGCTCGGCGGGGTGCACACCACCGTGGTCAGCGCGCTGACCCGGGAACCCCGGCCGGACCGGGAGGTACTCGTCCGGGAGCTGTGGACGTTCGTGAAGAGCGCGGTCGGCCGGCCGGACTACGTGGCGAAAGGAGCAGAGGGATGAGGGCGACGCAACCCGAGGTGCACAGCGTGGAGGACCTGGCCAAGGACCTGGCCCGGCGGCACCGCGCGCAGGTCAGCGGCGGCGCGTCGGTGGCCCCCGAGGTGGTCGAACGGGACCTGGCCGCGCTGCGCCGGGACGGCTTCGTGGTGCTGCCCGAGCTGATCCCGGCCGACGAGCTCGCCGTGATCCACGCCGAGCTGGACGAGCTGCTCGGCCCGATGGGCCGCAACAACTTCGAGGGCCACCTGACCCAGCGCGCGTACAGCCTGCTCGGCAAGACCCGGGCGGCCGACCGGCTGGTGGACCACCCCCGGGTGCTGGCGCTGCTGGACCGGCTGCTGATGCCCAACTACCTGCTCTCCCAGCTGCAGGTGATCAAGATCCTGCCCGGGGAGAGCGGCCAGCTGCTGCACGCGGACGACTCGTTCTACCCGGTGCCCCGCCCCCGGCCGGCGCTCTCCGCCGCGACCATCTGGGCGATCGACGAGTTCACCGGGGACAACGGCGCCACCGTGGTGCTGCCGGGCAGCCACGAGTGGGGTGACGACCGGCGGCCCGTCTCCGGGGACGTTCCGGTTCCGGCGGTGATGCCGGCCGGGTCCTGCGTGTTCTTCCTGGGAACGCTGTGGCACGGCGGCGGGGCGAACCGCTCGGCGGCGCCGCGCACGGCGGTCACCGCGCAGTACTGCGAGCCGTGGTTGCGCACCCAGGAGGCGTTCACCCTGTCCGTGGACGCCGATACCGCGCGCGCCGTCTCCCTGGACATCCGCCGGATGATCGGCTACAGCATCCACCCGCCCTTCGTCGGCGCGGTGAACGGCATGCACCCCGACCGCCTCCTCACCCAGGAGCCCTGACCAGCTCGGGGAAACTCGGCTGACGGCGGAAGGGGAGCCGGCTAGGTTCGGGTGGAACCCACGACAGGAGGCGGCATGCGGCGGGAGTCCGAAGTCATCGGCCACTTCGCGACTCATTTGAGGACAACCGACCGCCATGAAGCTGCTCAACGTGGGGATACTTGCGCACGTCGACGCCGGCAAGACCAGCCTGACCGAGCGCCTGCTGTTCCACGCCGGCGCCATCCGCCGCCTCGGCCGGGTCGACCGGGGCACCACCCAGACCGACTCCGCCGAGCTGGAGCGTGACCGGGGGATCACCATCTCCACCGGGGTCGCCGCGTTCCGCGCCGGCGACCTGACGGTGAACCTGGTCGACACCCCCGGCCACCCCGACTTCATCGCCGAGGTGGAGCGTAGCCTGCGGGTGCTGGACGGTGTGGTGCTGGTGCTCTCCTCCGTCGAGGGGGTGCAGGCGCAGACCCGGGTGCTGATGCGCACGCTGATCCAGCTACGCATGCCCACCGTGCTGTTCCTGAACAAGATCGACCGTGCCGGTGCCCGCCCGGACGGGGTGCTGGCCGACGTCTTGACCAGGCTGACCGCACGGGCGGTGCCGTTGGGTGAGGTGCATGACGCCGGCACGCCCCGGGCCGGCGTCCGCGCGCTGGTCCCGGACGGCGACGCGCTCGCCGAGTTCGCCGCCGCCGACGGACGGGACGCCTTCGTGGCCCGCTACCTGGACGGCACGCTCGACCCCGCGGCGATCCGCGAGGAGCTGGCCGAGGGGACCCGTGCGGGCCGGCTGCACCCGGTGTTCTTCGGCTCGGCGGTGACCGGAGCCGGGATCGCCGAGCTGGTGGACGGGCTCGGCGAGCTTCTGCCGGCCACCTCGGCGGCACCGGGCGGCCCGCTGGCCGGACGACTGTTCAAGATCGACTCACATGGTGCCTACCTGCGGGTCTACTCCGGCGAGCTGCGCGCCCGGCAGGTTGTCGCGCTGCGCCGCCGGCACCTGGACGGGCCGCCGACCGAGCACCTGGGGAAGGTCACCGCGATCGCCGTGGCCGAGCCCGGCGGGTTCCGGCCGGCCGGTCGGGTGGGTCCGGGCCAGATCGCCCGGCTCACCGGGCTCGCCGACGCGCGGATCGGCGACTCCCTGGGCGCTCCGCCGGACAACCCGGCGGACCAGCTGTTCGCCCCGCCGGTCCTGGAGGCCGTGGTCGGCGCGCGCCGACCCGCGGACGCGCCCCGGCTGGCCACCGGGCTGCGCGAGCTGGCCCGGCGGGACCCGCTGATCACCCTGGTGGAGCGGGACGGCGAGCTTTCGGTGCGCCTGTACGGCGAGGTGCAAGGCGAGGTGATCGCCGCGCAGCTGGCCGCCGAGTTCGGCGTCGAGCCGGTGCTGGCCCAGCCGAGGACGGTGCACCGGGAGCGGGTGACCGGCGTCGGCGAGGCCGCCCGGGCGATCGACGAACGGGAGCGCACCGACCCCTGGGCCACCGTCGGGCTGCGCGTCGAGCCGGGCACCGGGGTCGGCTACCGGCTCGCGGTGGAGCTGGGCTCGCTGCCGCTGGCCTTCCACGCCGCCATCGAGCAGGGCGTACGCGCCGCGCTCCGTCAGGGACCGCACGGCTGGCCGGTAACCGACTGCCTGGTCACCCTCACCAGGTCCGGCTTCGCCAGCCCGATCAGCACCGCCGGCGACTTCCGCGCGCTGGCCGCCGAGCTGGCGCGCTTCGCGGTAGAGCGTGCCGGGACCCGGGTCGACCTGCCGGTCCGGCGGATCGAGCTGGAGGTCCCGCCGGACACCCTCAACCCGGTGCTCGGCGCGCTCGCGGCGGCCGGCGGCACGGTCCGCGCGATCGACGCGAACGCCGGTCGCATCGACGCGGACCTACCCCAGGCCCGGCTGCCCGAGCTGGCCCGGCGACTGCCCCGGCTCACCCGGGGCGAGGCGCTGCTGACCCCGCGCGGGGTCAGCTGGAGGCCGTTGTGACCGCCCGGTCGTCGGTGCGCAGCACCCGCTCGGCCAGCGGCGCGAACGCCAGGGCCAGCACGGTCCACAACAGCGCGCTGCCGAGCACCGCCTGGAGGCGGAAGTTGTAGAGCAGGTCGGCGTCGAAGCCGGGCAGCACCAGCGCGCCCTGCGCGTCCCTGACCGGCTGCGGCGTCTCGGTGGCCAGGTTGCCGTACACCTCGACGTTGGCCGGCAGGTGGCCCAGCGCCGGCAGCACCGCCATGAGCAGCCCGCACAGCACGACGAAACACGCGACGCCGACCACGCCGGCGTTCCAGTTGCCCAGTCGTTCGGCCAGCCGCCGGCCCAGCCAGATCGAGACCAGGGCGAACGCCACCGCGCCCAGCACCATGATCAGGTACAGGCCGGTGCGCGCGCTGATGGTCTCGTGGTGGCCGACCGCCGGCGGGTTGGTCGGATACTTCAGGAACGGCACCAGGAACAGCGTGACGAACCCGCCCAGCGCCACCAGCAGCGCCAGCGTCTTCGGCTGCCACCGGCCGACCCGGCCCCAGGCCAGTCCGTACGCCACCGCGTAGAACACGCCGACCGCCACGCCGAAGAGGATCAGGCCGACGCCGAGGCCCACGTTCATCTGGAAGGCCCGGCTGAACACCTCGCCCTCCTCGGCCTCCGGGTGGTGCCCGGCGGCCATGGCGATGGCGTGCAGCGCTTCACTGCGCGCGCCCTCGTAGTCGATGGACGCCTGGACCAGCGGTTCGGCGAAGATCCGGGCGTACAGGAAGGTGATCAGCCCGGCCAGCGCACCGGCTCCGGCTCCCCGGAGTACGAGTGACTTCAACACCTCAGTGGCAGGGGAAGCCGGCCAGGTGACGGGCGTCGTGCACGAACTCGTGCACCACCATGGTGTCGCCGAACACCGAGGTGGCGCCCTCGTCGATGCCGACGAAGTAGTAGAGGAGCAGACCGAACAGCACCGCGCCGATCAGCCACGGGATGCCCTCGGAGATGGCGATGGGTGCCGGTCGCGACTGGCCGATGGCAGGTGAGGTCATGGCAGGAAAGGTACGTCGGCCGCCAATCGCGGTCAATATCTGTTCAGTTACTGAGATGTTGAGGTGACGAAGTCCACCAGTCGGGCGTTGACCAGGTCGGGGCGTTCCTGCTGCAGCCAGTGGCCCGCGCCGGGCACCATCTCCAGGCCCTGCAGGTTGGGGATGTAGGCTCGCATGCTCCGTTCCAGGCGGACCGGGTCGAAGCGGGACACGGTCGGGTCCAGTTCGCCGGCCAGCATCAGCGCCGGCGGGGTGATCGGGGCATCATGCCAGGCGGCGGTCAGCGCCCAGTTGCGGTCCAGGTTGCGGTACCAGTTCAGCGGCCCGGTGAACCCGGAGCCGGCGAACTCGTCGGCGAACGCCTTCACGTCCGCGTCGCTGACCCAGTCCGGCAGCGTCTCCGGGTCCCGCCAGAGGTCCAGGAACCCGCCCCCGCCGGGCGGCAGGGTCAGGTCGTTCTCCCCGGCCAGCCCGGTCAGCAGCAGCCGGAAGGTGCGGGTCAGGTCGGCCTCGAACTCCGCCTCCACCCCCGGGCGCTGGAAGTACACCTGGTAGTAGTCCTCGCCGAACCGCTCGCGCAGCGCGGCCACGGTGGGCGTCGGGCCGCGCCGGATGTGCGGCACGCTCAGCGCGGCGATGCCGCGCACCAGGTCCGGCCGCAGCAGCGCGGTGTGCCAGGCCACCGGGGCGCCCCAGTCGTGCCCGATCACCGTGGCGGAGCGCTCCCCACAGGCCGCGATCAGCCCCACCGCGTCGCCGACCAGGTGCAGCATCGTGTACTCGTCCACCGCGTCCGGCCCGCCGGTGCCCGGGTAGCCGCGCTGGTTGGGCGCCACCGCGTGGAACCCGGCCTCGGCCAGCGCCTGGAGTTGGTGGCGCCAGGAGTACCAGCACTCCGGGAACCCGTGCAGGAGCAGGACCAGTGGTCCCTCGCCGGCCTCCGCGACCCGCATCTCCAGGTCGCCCACCTTGATCACGCGATGCCGAATCTCGCTCACTCTCGGGACGCTACCGGTGTTCGGTGGCCGGGAGGTGACGAGACGCGTTCCGTCGGGTGGGTGGTCGGGCTTCAAAGACGGCTTGGACGGCGCGGGTGGGTCGGTCTCCCGCGGCCTAGGCGGCGCTGTTGCGTTCGGCTCGGGGACGCCGGCCGGACTGATGCGCTGCTGGGGCGTGCCGCCCAGTTCGGGTGCGTCGGCCAGTTCGGGTGCGCCGCCGAGCTCGGGTGCGCCGGCCAGTTCGGGTGCGCCGGCCAGTTCGGGTGCGCCGCCGAGCTCCGGGTGCGCCGGCCGGTTTGGGTGTGTCGGCCGGTTCGGGTGTGCCGGCCGGGCGGCCTGGTGCGGCTCCGGGCGGGCTGGCGCGGGCCGGGCTTGATCGCCGGCTGTGGCGGTTTAGCCTCGATTTTCGCGGCTTGACCGCCACCAACGGCGATCACCCCTACCGCGGCACCTCAACTGTCACTCTGGTTGCGCGACCGGCACGCTATCGGGGTTCGGTCTTGCCACGACCCCTACCACGTATCCCTCATGAAACAGGAGTGACGCGTGGGACGTCATCGGCCCGTTGCCATGGTCATGTCGCAGCTAGAGACGTTTCCGGCCGGCAAAGGGTCTCTCACTGCTACTTGACCATGAAGCGGCCCCGCCGACCGAAACGCAAGAGGCGCCACCCAGGCCGCGGCAGACCGACCCGCCCGCGCCGTCCAAGCCGTCCTGAAACCCGGCCCACCCGCAAATCGCCAGGATCGCGTTCCTCAGCTCACACTTCCTGGCGCCTATATCCCGCGTGTGCAATCGTTGCAGACGCGGGTAATTGGCTGAGACATGGAGGACTGTGACATGCCAGTGGGGCTGTTCGCCCTCGCGGTGGGCGGATTCGGCATCGGGCTCACCGAGTTCGTGATCATGGGGTTGCTGCCGGAGGTGGCGGCGGACTTCGCGGTCAGTGAGCCGGTGGCCGGCTATCTGATCTCGGGTTACGCGTTGAGCGTCGCGGTGGGCGCGGTCGCGCTGAGTGCGGCGATCACCCGGTTCGACCGCAAGAAGGTGCTGATGTCGCTGCTGTTGCTGTTCATCGCGGGCAACCTGATGTCCGCGGTGGCCGACAGCTACTCGTTCATGATGGCCGGCCGGATCGTCGCCGCGCTGTGCCACGGGGCGTTCTTCGGCGTCGGCTCGGTGGTGGCCGCCGACCTGGTGGCGCCGGAGAAGCGGGCCAACGCCATCGCGATGATGTTCGCCGGGCTGACCGTGGCCAACGTGCTCGGTGTCCCGCTGGGCACGCTGCTCGGCCAGCAACTGGGCTGGCGGTCCACGTTCTGGGCGATCACGGTGATCGGGATCATCGCGCTGGCCGGCATCAAGCTGCTGGTCCCGGCCACGCCGGCGCGGGCTGATGCAAGTTTGCGGGCAGAGCTACGGGTGTTCGCCCGGCCCCAGGTGTGGGTGTCCATCGCGGTGACCATCCTCGGCTTCGGCGGCATGTTCGGCGGGTTCACCTACATCGCCTTCACGTTGACCGAGGTGACCGGCTTCGCGTCCAGCACGGTGCCGTGGCTGCTCATCCTGTTCGGCGCGGGGTTGTTCGCCGGCAACCTGGTCGGCGGCCGCCTGGCCGACCGCGCGCTGGTGCCCTCGCTGCTGGCCATCCTGGCCGTGCTGACCGTGGTGCTGGCCGCCTTCGCGCTCACCGCGCAGTCCAAGGTGGCCACGGTGATCGCGCTGCTGCTGATGGGCGCCGCCGGGTTCGCCACGGTGCCCGGGCTGCAGCTGCGCATCATGCGGTACGCCTCGGACGCGCCCACGCTGGCCTCGGGCAGCAACATCGCCGCGTTCAACATCGGCAACGCGGCCGGCGCCTGGCTGGGCGGGCTGGCCATCGGCGCCGGGTTCGGGTTCACCTCGCCGCTGTGGGTGGGCGCCGGGGTGACCCTGGCCGGACTGGTGGTCCTGGCCGCCGCCTCGGTGCGCCGGAGCGCCCCGGCGGAAGCACTTGTAGACGCAGGTAGCCCGCGTGCCTGAGCTATCGTGAACTGAGGAAGTGTTGAGGAGGAGCCGTGACACTGCGCGACGATGAGGTCGAGGCCCAGGTGCACGGTTGGCGCCTGCTCGCGGTTCTGCACGCACGGATCGAGGCCCGGCTGGAGCGCGTGCTCCAGGCCGGGCACGACCTGTCGGTGAGCGAGTACGGCGTGCTGGAGCTGCTCTCCCGCCAGGTGGCCCACCACCTGCGGATGAACCAGCTGGCCACCGCCATGGCGCTGAGCCAGAGCGCGACCACCCGGCTGGTGACCCGGCTGGAGGACCGGGGACTGCTGACCCGCTACCTCTGCCCGGACGACCGCCGGGGCATCTACAGCGAGGTGACGCCGGCCGGCTTCGAGCTGCTGGAGCGCGCCCGCCCGGCGCACAACCGGACGCTGGGCGAGGAGCTTGCCGAGGCGGCCCAGAACCCGGAGATGGCGCACCTGGTCGCGGCCATCAGCCAGTCCGACCGGGAGCCGCTGCCGCGGCCTTAGAGTCGCGACTCTCGGTTACCGTCCGTTCGCCGTCCGTTCATTTGTTCGCGAGAATTCGCCGTCATCCCAGCGCGTCGCCCAGGTCGGTGACCAGGGAAATGGGTCCGATCGGCGATCTTTCTCCATAGATTGCCGAATAACGGGAAAGCGTGGATTTCCCGTTCTCGAATATGGATTCGCCCCGCCGTCGGATCCGCCGGCCGGGCGGCTTCGCGGAAATCCGCTCGCCGGTCCCGATCGGCCGCGATGATGAGGGTATGAGCATGATGCGGCGGATACTGGTGAACTCGGCCGACGACATCCGGGTGGAGCGTGTGCCCTTCCCGGAGGCTCCCGGCGAGGGGCAGGTGTTGGTGCACAGTCGGCTGGTCGGCATCTGCGGCAGCGACACCCACGCCGCCGCCGGCCGGCACCCGTTCATCCGGCTGCCCTACCGGCCGGGGCACGAGGTGGTCGGGGTGGTCGGTGCGATCGGCCAAGGGGTGACCGGGCTGTCCCCGGGCGACCGGGTGGTGGTGGAGCCCAACCTGGTGTGCGGGCGTTGCCGGCAGTGCCGGGAGGGCCGGTACAACATCTGCCGCGAGCTGGCCGTCTTCGGCTGCCAGACGCCCGGCGGCATGGCCGACGCGTTCACCATCGCGGCCGACCGGCTGCACCCGGTGCCGGACGGCATGTCCGACGAGCTGGCCGCGCTGGTCGAGCCCCTGGCGACCCCGGTGCGCGCGGTACGCCGGGCCGGGATCGGGCCGGGCAGCCGGGTGGTGGTGCTCGGTGCCGGGCCGATCGGGCTGCTCACCATGGTCGCCGCGCGGGCCGCCGGGGCGGCCACCGTGCTGGTCACCGACGTGCTGGCCGGCAAGCGGGAGCGGGCCGTGCGACTGGGGGCGGACGCGGCCCTGGACGCCGCCGACCCGGGCCTGGTGGACGCCGCCCGGGACGCGATGCGGGGCGGCGGGGGCGGCGAGGGTGGGATGGGCGGCGAGGGTGCCGACGCGGTGTTCGACTGCGTGGCGGTGCGCAGCTCCATGGCCCAGGCCGCCGAGCTGCTGGACAAGGGCGGCACGGTGGTCGTGGTCGGCGTGCCGCACGGGCCGACCGACGTGCCGCTGCATCTGGTGCAGGACCGGGAGATCGCCGTGCTGGGCAGCCTCATGTACGTCCGGGAGGACGTGTTGCGGGCAATCCGGCTGTTGGCCGACGGCGTGTTGAGGGCTAACGAGTTGGTCACCGCCGTCTTTCCTTTGGAACAAGCCAGCGAGGCCTATGCGGCCTCGATCCGTCCGGACCAGGTCAAGGTCCTCATCCGCATCGCGGAATAGCTCAGCGATCAACTAATTGATCTTTAATCCGAGCACTGAAGAAAAATCGACATCTCGGTGCAGTCGTACATCGATTCGGCCCACGGAGGGCGACGAGTCGGTCACGCTAGAGGTCGTGTTGGGGGCACCATTTCGGGGGAGCGAGGCGATCGCCCACGGTCTGCTGACCCGCGATCAGTTGTACGGGCCGAGGTTCAAGCGGGTGTTCGCCGGGGTGTTCGCCCCGGTTGACCTCGCGCTGGATCTGGCGGCGCGCTCCCGCGCGGCGTACCTGATGGTGGGCGGCCGCGGCGGGGTGCTGGTGGGGTACTCGGCGGCCGAGCTGCTGGGCGCGGACTGCGCGCCGAGGGATGCGCTGGCCGAGGTCGCGGTGCCGGTCCGCATCCACGCCAAGACCGGGCTGCGCATAGTGCACAGCGCGATCGACCCGGCGGATACGGTCGAGCGGGACGGCTGCCGGGTGACCACCCCGCTGCGCACCGCGTGGGACCTGGCCCGGCGGGTCGAGCTGGTGGAGGCGGTGATCGCGGTGGATGCGCTGGCCCGGGTGGGCGGGTTCGCCCCGGCCGAGCTGCTGGCCCGGCGGGCAGCCCTGCCGGGGTCGAGGGGCAGCCGGCGGCTGGACCAAGTGGTCGCGTTGGCCGACCCGGGGGCGGCGTCGCCGATGGAGACCCGGCTGCGGGTGGGCCTGCTCGGCGCCGGACTGCCCGCGCCGAAGGTGCAGTACGAGGTGCGCGACGGGCGGGACAATCCGGTGGCCCGGGTGGACCTGGCCTACCCGGGCGCCCGCCTGGCCGTCGAATACGTGGCCGACGAGCCCAACGTGCCCCGGCAGCGGGAGGGTGAGCTGGCCGACCTGGGCTGGCAGGTCGTCCGGGTGCACCGGGAGGACGTGCTGCGCGGCATGCGCCGCACCGCCGACCGGGTCCGTGCCGGCCTGGCCCGGACGTCTTAGAGTCGCACGCGTGGCCGAACAGGTGAAGATCGGGAACGTGTTGCATCCGGTGGCCGATGTGACCGCCGCCGTCGCGTTCTATCGGGACGCGTTGGGGTTGCCGGTCAAGTTCGCCGATGGCGACCGGTATGCCGCGCTGGACGGGCAGACCACCACGTTGGCCCTGGCCGGGCCGGCGGAGGACGTCACCGGGGGCGTCGCGGCGGCGTCGTTCAAGGTGCCGGACGTGGCCGCGGCGCTGGCCGCGATCACCGCGGCGGGCGGCGAGGTGGTGCGCCCGCCGGAGCAGGGGCCGCACGAGGTTCGCGCCGTGGCCCGCGACCCGTGGCGGAACACGATCATCGTCTACGGGCCGCGCTGAGCTTCCCGATTCACGGGAACGGCCTCGCCGCGAGCCGGTCGGACTGGGATCGTCACAATGGAGTCTGACCTGGTCCGTTGCGAGGAGAGTGAATGCCGAAGGGGCAGCACGCGCCGATCCCGGAGAAGCTGCGCGTCTACACCCATCCGGCGCCCGAGGAACCGGTCGACAGCGGGCTCACTTCGCTGACCCATGGCGAGGGGCCGGCCCTGCTGCCGCCGCCGGCCGCCGGCTCCCGCCGGCACCTGGCGATCACCCTGGACGGCGACTCGCTGCGCTGGTCGGACCTGGTGGCCATCCTGGAGGCCGAGTCGGTCACCGTGACCCTGGCCCCGGAGGCCCGGGAGCGCATGCACCGCTCGCGGGACGGCGCGCTGCGCCGGCTGGCCGCCGGGCAGCGGGTGTACGGCTGGAACCAGGCGCTCGGCCCCCTCAAGGACTACCCCCTCGAGGACGAGGACCAGCTCCAGTTCCAGATCAACATCCTGCGCTCGCACGCCGCCGGGGTCGGCGAGAACCTGTCCGCGCCGATCGCCCGGCTGGCCCTCATCCTGCGGGCGAACGCGCTGGCCCGGGGTACCGCCGGGGTGCGCCCGGCGATGGTGGACCGGATGCTCGCGGTGCTCAACGCGGGCATAGTGCCGCTGATGCCGGAGATCGGCTCGCTGGGCACCGGGGACCTGCAGCCGATGGCCGCCGCCGGGCTGATGCTGATCGGCGAGCGGGTGCCGGCCGCCGACCGCTCCGGCACCACCTGGGCCGACGACGCGCTGCGCCGGGCCGGCCTCCCGGAGCGCTTCGAACTGCACGCCGGCGAGACGCTCGCGCTGATCAGCGGCAGCAGCGTGTTGTCCGCCTGCTACGCGTCGGCGGTCCGCCGGGTGGATTCGCAGATCGACACCTTCCTCGGCGCCTTCGCGCTGTTCTGCGAGGCCACCAGGGCGGAGCGGCAGGCGTTCGACCCCCGGCTGCACACCGAGCGGCGCATCCCCGAGCAGGTGGTGGCCAACGACCGCATCCGCAACCTGATCGGCGGCAGCGCCTGGATGACCCCGGCCGGCCGGGCCAGGCTGGGCGAGCTGCGCGAGCGGGTGCAGGACTCCACCTCGGTGCGCGCCACCCCGCACAAGGTGGCCAGCGTGCTGCACACCCTGGCCGAGGCGAAGCGGTTCCTGGCCTGGGAGGCCAACGCGTCCAACTCCAACCCGCTGGTGCTGGGCGGGGACGGCGGGTACGAGTTCGTGATGGGCGGCAACTGGGACTGCTCGATACTCGGGCACTCGGCCCACTCGCTGAACGTGCAGGTCACCGACCTCGCGGTGCTGGCCAAGGACCTGACCGGCCGGCTGGCCTCGGACCTGTGGAGCTACGGGCTGCCGCCCGCGCTGTCCGGCGGGAAGATCGGGTTGAACTCCGGGCTGACCCTGGTGCACGCGGTGGCCGCGTCGCTGATCCCGGAGATGCACGCCCGTTCCACGCCGGTCAGCTCGCTGTCCTTCCCGCTCAAGGGCGGTCAGGAGGACCACAACACGATGGCCATGGCGTCCGTGCGGAACCTGGTCTCCAACGTGGACCGGTTGGACGTGGTGCTCGCGGTGTCCACGCTGATGAGTGCGCAGGGCGTGGACCTGATCGCCGAGGCGATGACCGGGCTGGCCCTCGGGGCGGGCTCGAAGCGGGTGCACACACTGGTCCGGTCGGTGATCGACCCGCTGGGCGACGACCGCTACATGACCGACGACGTGGAGCGCATGACCACTCTGGTCCGCGGCGGCCGCATCAGCGCCGAAGTCCGCCGCAACCGCATGTCGCGGTAGGAGTTTAAAGACAGCTCGGACGGCCGCGTTGGTCGGTCTGCCGCGGCTTGGGTGCGGCCCGTTGCGTTTGGTTGCGGCTAGGGCTCGGCTCGTTGCGCCGGCTCGGACACTCGATCACGGACCGTAGTTGCGTTCCGCCCGGTTCAGAGGTCGTTCGTCCACGAAATCCACCTGAGCGGGGTTTGATCTTTGGGTTCACCCCGCTGAGGTGGATCTCGTGAACGTAACCGGTCCGCGGCCGGGCTGGAGGCCGCCTGGACGTTACGCCGCGTAAGCGAGGCCCAGGTCGCAACCGAACGCAACGGCCGGCACCCAAGCCGCGAAAAACGCCAACCGCGGCCGTCCAAGCAGTCTTTAGAACCGGCACTCCCACCCGACCGCCGGCCGAATTACCCGTGAACCGGTGCACCCATCACAGGTAGAAACACCGGCATGCAGATCGAGCGGCGGGTCGCGCTGCGCTTTCATCCGGACGCGGTCGCGGCGAACACCCACGTCAACCTGTCCGCGGTTCGCTCCGACGGGGACTGCCTGTGGCTGGCCGGGGACGAGACGGCCACCGTGGAACGCCTGCGCGCCGACTCCGACGGGTACGGCGAGCAGCGGGTGTTTCCGCTGGCCGAGCTGGTCGACCTGCCGGGGCCACCGGAGGAGGAGGCCGACATCGAGGGCCTGGCCCGCTCCGGCGGGTACCTGTGGGCGGTGGGTTCGCACAGCCTGGTGCGCCGGCGGGTGAAGGCGGAGCACTCGGACAAGCAGGCCATCCGCCGGCTGCGCAAGATCCGCCGGGACGTCAACCGGTACGTGATCGCCCGGCTGGCCGTCCAGCCCGGGGATGACGGCCTTCCCGAGCTGGCCAGGGCCACCGGGGACGGCCGGAGCAGCGCGCTGTTCGGCGCGGCCGGCGAGGACAACCTGGCCGACCTGCTGGCCGACGACGACCACCTGGCCCCGTTCCTGGCCATCCCGGCCAAGGACAACGGGTTCGACGTGGAGGGGTTGGCGGTGCACGGCGAGTCGCTGTACATCGGGCTGCGCGGGCCGGTGCTGCGCGGGTTCGCCGTGCTGATCGAGGTGCGGCCGGAGGACGACGAGCCGGGGCGGCTGCGGCTGGCCCGGATCGACGGCGACCGGCGCTACCGCAAGCACTTCCTGGACCTGGGCGGGCTGGGCGTGCGCGACCTGTGCCCGCACGGCCGGGACCTGCTGGTGCTCGCCGGCCCGTCTATGGACCTGGACGGTCCGGTGCGGGTGTACCGCTGGCACGACGCAGCGGTGGCGGAGACCTCCGAGGTGGCCCGGGGCGACGAGCTGTCGGTGGAGCTGGAGCTGCCCTACGGCGACGGCGACGACCACGCCGAGGGCATCGCGCTGTTGCCCGACTCGCGGTTGCTGGTGGTGTACGACAGCCCGGCGGAGCACCGGCGCCCCGACGAGGAGGTGGTGCTGGCCGACGTGGTCCGGTTGCCGCCTGGGCGATGAATTCGCGGGGGTGGCCGGGTCTATACCGGTGACCGCGAATAAAGGAGCACCGATGAACCTGCCCCCGATCGTCGACCGCGACAAATGGCTCACCGCGAGGGAGGAGCTGCTGGTCGAGGAGAAACGCCTGACCAGGGCGCGTGACGCGCTGGCCGCGCGGCGCCGCCGGATGCCGATGACCGAGGTGCGCGGCGACTACGCCTTCGTCGGCCCGGACGGCCCGGCCACCCTGCTCGACCTGTTCGACGGCCGCCGGCAGCTGGTGGTCTACCGGTTCTTCCTCGCCCCGGACGTGCACGGCTGGCCGGACGCCGGCTGCCAGGGCTGCTCGATGTACGCCGACCAGATCAGCCACCTGGCGCACCTGCACGCCCGGGACACCACGCTGGTCGTGGTCTCCGCCGCGCCCCAGGAGAACATCCAGCGCTACCGGACCCGGATGGGCTGGACGTTCCCCTGGTTCACCACCACCGACGAGTTCTCGGCCGACCACGGCGTCGAGGATTACCACGGCACCAACGTGTTCCTGCGCGACGGCGACCGGGTGTTCCGCACCTACTTCGTGGACAACCGGGGCGACGAGGCGCTGGGCACGGTCTGGAGCTACCTGGACATCACCGCGCTGGGCCGCCAGGAGAACTGGGAAGACTCCCCTCACGGGTGGCCCCAGGGCGAGCCCTACTCCTGGTGGCGCCGCCACGACGAGTACTAGGGGTGGGCGGGAGGGCCATCTAGTAGGTGAGCAGGTCCTCGGGCATGCCGTCCACGTGCGTGCCGGCGAACAGCGGGCGCCACTCCGGAAGCTCGTGGAATCGGCGCAGCTCGGCGATGCCGGACAGCCAGCCCATCCAGGCGCCGTAGGGCGGCTGGGTCTGGTCGAACCCGCTCTGCACCAGGGTGAGCCGGGTCTTCCCGCCGGAGCCCTCGAGCTCCCAGCTGGCCACCAGGCCCTCCGCCCAGGCCAGGGTGAGCGCCCGGCCCGGTTCCAGCGCGGTGATCCGGGCCGGGTCGGTGTCCACCTCGAAGCTGCCCATCGCCCATCGCCCGCCGAGCTCCGGTTCCACCTCGACCCGCGCGCCGAACCAGCGGGAGAACGTCTCCGCGTCGAGCAGCGAGTGGAACACGTCCTCCGGCGCGGCGTCGATCGTCACCTCGGCGCGCTGCACCGGGGAGGTGAAGTCGCAGCGCGGGGTGGTCGGGCGGCCTTCCAGGTGGTCCACCAGGTTGGCCAGGGACAGCGCCCAGAAGGTGTGCACCTGGCTGATGGTCTCCCGCTCGGCGACCATCGCGTCGTACCCGGGCAGCCCGTCGTGGTTGACGGTGACCTCGGTGAACCCTTCGGCCGTGTCGATGATGTCGATCTGCACCTCGGTGTGGGTGTCGTCGATCGGCCAGTCGAACCGCAGCTGGCGGGGGCCGGCGTGGGTGAGCCGCTGGCGCGGCTTGTCCCCGGCCGGGGTGGACGGCCCCCAGAACTCGTAGCGCTCGGGCAGTGCGACCTCGGCGTGCTCGGTCAGCCAGGCGCGCAGCCGCTCGGGCTCGGTGAGTGCGCGGTACACCTCGTCCGGGGTGGCGTTGGCGCGCACCTTGATCATCGTGGGCTCACTCATCCGGGGGTCCCTTCGGGTAGCAGGCCACGGCGAGCTTGAAGGCTTCCCCCTCGTCGCCGCCGTAGCGGGCGAACAGGTCTTGCAGCGCGGCGGTCAGCTCGCGCAGGAACTCGGGGCGGCGCCGCGCGGGCACCCGGATCTCGCCGGAGAGCCCGAACGAGGGCAGCTCCGGGGCCGGGTCCAGCGTGGCCAGCCGGCCGACGTCGGCCTGCACCTCTTCGGTGAGGTCCAGCAGGAAGCCGAGGCTGAGCGCGTCCCGCTTGGCCCGCTCGCCGATCCGGCCGACCAGCCGGGGCGACATCCAGTACGCGCGTGCCGTGGCCTGGTAGATGCCCTCGACGATGCCGCGCACCCTCCGCTCCGCGACCTGGTTGGCCAGGCCGGCCTCGGTGAGGCGTTTGACGTGGTAGTAGACCCGCTGCGGGGTCAGCTCGAGCCGGGTGGCGACCTCGGTGCACGACCTCGGCTCGGCCAGCTCGCGCAGCACCTCGACGCGCTTCGGCTTGAGCAGCGTTTCCGCCTGCTCGAGCTCTTCCAGGTACAGGACGTCTCTCATCGCACAAGCAACTTTGAACGTAAAAATCAGTTTTGTCAATAACCCCCAGTGCTGATTCAGTCGGTTCAGCAGGGTGATTCGGTCACTTCGGCAGCTGGCCGGGTTCAAAGAAGGCTTCGGACGGCCGGAGCCGGCAGGTTCTCCGCGCCTCGGGCTCGGCCCGTCGCGCATGGAGGCCTGGGCCGGCCATGCCGGACGGGGCCCAGGCTTGATCGCCAGCCGTGGCGGTTCTGCCTCGAATATCGACGCTAGACCGCCAGGAACGGCGATCACCCCCAGCGGCGCCCGGCGCTCGGGTTGGGCCCGTTGCGCCGTCGCCTGGCTTCGTCACGGACCGTAGCTGGGTCCGGCACGGTTCGGGAGTCGTCCGCTCACGAGATCCACCTGAGCGGGGTTTGATCTCGGGGTTCACCCCGCTCACGTGGATCTCGACGAGCACAACCGGTCCACGCCCCGCCGGCGGACCCAGCGACCGTCACGCCGCGTAGCCAAAGACCCGCACCGCAACCGAACGCAACGAGCGCCACCCGGCCCGCGCCTCGACTGAACGCAACGGGCCACCCGGCCCGCACCGCAACGGAACGCAACGGGCGCCACCCGGCCCGCACCGCAGCCGAGCGCAACGGGCGCCGCCCGGCCCGCGCCTCGACTGAACGCAACGAGCGCCACCCGGCCTGCGGCCCCGGCCGAACGCAACGGGCCGGACCCGAGCCGCGGCAGACCCACCAACTCCGGCCGTCCAAGCCGTCTTTAGAACCCGGCCCGCTCACCAACATAACGAGAAATTCCCAATCCACGGGAATCTGATGGGAAGCTCCCTACCGGGGTTCCTACCGTCGAGGGCATGGCAGGGGAGATGGTGGTCGCGGGCGTACTGCGCGCCGAGGACGGCGGGTTCCGGCGCGGGCGGGTGCACATCGCGGACGGGGTGATCACCGAGGTCACCACCACCGACGACCCGTACACCGGCCTCGAAGACCTGATCGACGTCGGCCGGGACTACCTGCTGCCGGGAGCCGTCGACGCCCATGTGCATTCCTACTCGCACGGGGGCGAGGGGCTGCGCGCGTCCACCTCGGCGGCCGCCGCCGGCGGGGTGACCACCGTTGTGGAGATGCCGTTCGACGCCACCGGGCCGGTCAACGACACCGACCGGCTCAAGGCCAAGCAGGACCGGCTGGCCGACGAGGCGGTGGTCGACGTGGCGCTGCTGGGCACCTGCGAGCCGGGGGGCGGCTGGCGACGCGCGGCGGCGCTGGCGGAACAGGGAGTCGTGGGCTTCAAGGTGTCGCTGTTCGACACCGACCCGTTCCGCTTCCCGCGCATCGACGACGCCGAGCTGCTGGACGTGATGGCCGCCGTGCGCGACGCCGGCTCCACGCTGTGCACGCACGCGGAGAACAACGAGATCATCAAGGCCCTGCTCAACGATCCGGCCAACCGGGCCAGCAACGACCCACGGGTGCACGCGAAGACCCGCCCGCCGGTGTCCGAGACGCTCGGGCTGCTCACCGCGATGGAGATCGCCGCCGACCGGGGCAACGCGCTGCACGTCTGCCACCTGTCCCTGGGCCGGTCGGCCGAGCTGGTCCGGTGGTACCGCGAACAAGGGGTGGACGTCAGCTTCGAGACCTGCCCGCACTACCTGCTGCTGACCGAGAACGACATGAAGACCGGCCGGCTGAAGATCAACCCGCCGCTGCGGGACGCGGCCAACCGGGACGCCATGTGGCGCGCGGTGGCCGAAGGGCTGGCCACGGTGATCTCCTCCGACCACGCGCCGTGGCCGCTCGAGCTGAAGGACCACGAGCGGATCCTGGACAACCACTCGGGCGTGCCGGGCACCGAGACCCTGGTGGCCACCACGCTGGGCGAGTGCCTGCGCCGGTTCGGCCCGGGCGAGGAGTTCGGGAAGGCCGTCGACGCGCTCACCGCGAACCCGGCCGACCGCTACGGCATCGGCCACCGCAAGGGCCGGCTCCGAGCCGGCCACGACGCCGACCTGATGGTGCTCACCCCCACCGAGGACTGGCTGGTCGACGAGACGCGGCTGCACTCCAACGCCGGCTGGAGCCCGTACGCGCGGTACGCCCCCGGTGCCCGGGTGACCCTCACCGTGGCCCGGGGCGAGGTGGTGTGGAGCGCGGAGAAGGGCCTGCTCGGCCCGCCCGGCCGGGGCGCACAGGTGACCCGGCGGTGACCGTGAGGACGGAAAAGGGCGAGCTGACCTCGCTGGACCGGGGCCTGCGCATCCTGTCGTTCATCCAGGATCACGGGCAGACCGACGCGGCGGGCATCATCGCCGGCCTCGGCCTGCCGTCGTCGACGGTGTACCGGTACGTCCGGCTGCTCAAGGAGGCCGGTTTCGTCATCGACGTGAACGGGCAGCTGCTGCCCAGCCGCCGGCTGGCCGACCCCTCGGCGGCCGGCTCGGCGCACCTGGTCGACCTGGCCCGCCCGGTGCTGGCCCGGCTGCGCGAGCGGTCGGGGCTGTCGGTGGCGCTGACCGTCCGGGTGCACACCGCCGCGCTCTGCCTGGACACCCTGCACGGCGGCCCCGGCCACGTGGCCTACCACCCGGGGGAGGTGCTCGCGCTCTACGCCGGGGCCAGCGCCACCCCGCTGCTCGCCATGGCCCCGGCCTCGGTGCGCGAGCAGGTGCTGGCCGGCCGGCTGCACCGGTTCACCGCCGCCACTCCGGACGCCGAACCGCTGCGGGCCGAGCTGGCCACCGTCCGCCGGCGCGGTTACCACGTGTCGCAGGGCTGGCTGACCCCCGGTATGACCGCGGTCGGGGTGCCGGTGCTGGTCGGTTCCGCGTGCCTGTGCGCGCTGTCCCTGGTCGGCCCGGACCGGGAGCTGACCGAGGTCGCGGAGGCGGTGGCCCTGCTGCGCGACGCGGCCGGCGAGCTGGTCGCCCGGCTGCCCCGTTCACCCGCCATCGCCTGGACCCCACCCGAGGAGCGAGGAGCTCATGGCTGACGACCGCCGAAGGCGACCGTATCTGCCTGGCCGACCCGAGGCAGTTGGAACACAGCCCGAGTTCGCCGCCCACCGCGGCGTCGAACCGCGCTGCCGGACGTGGCGCGCCGAGGCGCTGCTGCGCATGCTGGAGAACGTTCTCGAGGTCGGTGAGCGGCCGGAGGACCTGGTGGTCTACGCCTCGCTGGGCAAGGCCGCCCGGGACTGGCCGGCCTACCACGCCATCGTCGCCGCGCTGCGCGAGCTGGAGGAGGACCAGACCCTGGTGCTGCAGACCGGCCGCCCGATCGGCGTGCTGCGCACCCACGCGCACGCCCCGATGGTCGTCTCGGCGGTGAACAACACGGTCGGCCGCTGGGCCACCGAGGAGCGGTTCTACCAGCGGATGCGCGACGGGCAGACCATCTGGGGCGGGCTCACCGCCGCCGCCTGGCAGTACATCGGCCGCCAGGGCGTGCTGGCCGGCACCTACGAGCTGCTGCGCGAGGTGCTGCGCCGGGATTTCGCCGCCACCTCCGGCGAGGGCCGTTGGCTGCTCACCGCCGGGCTCGGCGGCATGGGGTCGGCGCAGCCGATCAGCGCGCGCATGCTCGGGCTGTCCAGCCTGGTCGTCGAGGCCGACCCGGCCAAGATCGAGAAGTCTCGCGCGGCCGGCGGGGTGGACGCGGTGGCTGCCACCCTGGACGAGGCGTTGGCGCTGGTCCGGGCGGGGACGAACACAGCGGTCGCCCTGCTCGGGAACGCGTCGACGGTGTTCGCCGAGATCGCCGCCGGAGTGGTCACGCCGGACATCGTCTCCGACCAGACCGCCGCGCACGACGCCCTTTACGGCTACCTGCCCGAAGGGCTCACCCCGGCCGAGTGGCATGAACTGCGCGAGAAGGATCCGGAGCAGGTGCAGGACCGCGCGCGGCGCTCCATGGCGCGCCAGGTCAACGCCATGCTCACCCTGGCCGACCGGGGCGCGGTGGCTTTCGAGAACGGCAACAACCTGCGGGTGCAGGTCGAGTCACTGGTACCCGGGGCGGACCGCATCCCCGGGTTCATGCCGGCCTATCTGCGGCCACTGTTCTGCCGGGGCATCGGCCCGTTCCGCTGGGTGGCCCTGTCCGGGTCCGAGCAGGACCTGTCGGTGACCGACGAGCTGGCCGCGACGCTCTTCCCGGAGCGCCCCGAGGTGGCCGAGTGGATCAAGCTGGCCCGGGACCAGATCCCGCCGCAGGGGTTGCCCGCGCGGTCCTGCTGGCTGGGGCACGGCGAGCGGTCCCGGCTGGCCGTGGCGGTGAACCAGGCGGTGCGCGCCGGGCGGATCTCCGCGCCGGTGCTGTTCAGCCGCGACCACCTGGACTCGGCCGGCATGACGCACCCGCGGATCGGCACCGAGGGCATGCGGGACGGTTCGGACGGAGTGACCGACTGGCCGCTGCTGGACGCGATGCTCCTGTCCGCCGCCGGCGCCGACCTGGTCGCGGTGCACTCGGGCGGCGGTGGCTACGCCGGCTGGATGCAGTCCGCCGGGGTCTCCGTGGTCGCGGACGGCTCGCTGGCCGCCGAGAGCCGCCTGCGGCTGGCCCTGGACCTGGATTCCGGCCTGGGTGTGCTGCGGCACGCCACCGCCGGCTACCCGGAGGCGGAGGCGGCACTTTCACCCGATCTCACGTTCCTCGCAAAGGAGAACGACGATGCGTGAACTGACCAGCGACGACGCCCGGCACGCCGTGCTCGGCGGCGGGGTGTTCGCCTGTGGTGGCGGCGGTTGGCGCCGGCACGGTGAGTTGATGGGCATGATGGCCACCTCGATGGGCCGCCCTGTGCTGGCCACGGCGGACGAACTGCCCGCCGACTCGTGGGTGGCCACGGTGGCCGCGATCGGCGCGCCGGCCTCGAAGAACTGGGAGATCCAGCCGGTCGACTACGTGCACGCGCTGCAGACGCTGATCGAGGTCTGCGAGCACCCCATCGCGGCGGTGATCACCGGGCAGAACGGCTATTCCACCACGGTGAACGGGTGGATCCAGTCCGCCGTGCTCGGGGTGAAGGTGCTGGACGCGGCCGGCGACGTGCGGGCGCACCCGACCGGCAAGCTCGGTTCGCTGGGGCTGACCAGCCGCCCCGGCTACCGGACCACCCAGGTGGTCTCCGGCGGAAACCGGGCGCTGCACGGTCATTTCCTCTCGGTCAACGAGGGCAGCGTGGCGACCTGCGACGACGTGCTGCGGGACATCTCGGTGCGCACCGGCGGGTTCATCGCCTCGGCGCGCAACCCGGTGGAGCTGTCCTGGGTGCGGGAGAACGCCGCGCTGGGCTCGATCTCGCTGGCCCTGGACCTGGGCGCGGCGATGGAGCGCGTCGCCCTCGGAACAAGCACCGGTTCCGCCGGAGCCGTGATCGACGCGGTGTGCGCGACCATCGGCGGGAAGGTGCTGGCCCGGGGCGAGCTGCGGCACGAGGTGCCGCTGGACACCCGGGGCGGGTTCGACCACGGCACGTTCCGCATCGGCGAGTACACCGTGCCGTACCTGAACGAGTTCATGGCGGTGATCGCGGACGGCGAGCGGGTGGCCAGCTACCCGGACACCATCGCCATCCTGCACGCGGGCGACGGCCTGCCGCTGGCCGTCGAGCACGCCCGCGAGGGCATGCCTGTGGTGCTGGTCACCGCCGACGCCACCGGGTTGCCGCTGTCGTCCTCCGCGCTGGACCCGGTGGCGGTCGGGGAGTGCGAGGACCTGCTGGGCATCGAGTTCCTCCGCTACCTGCCGGCGAAGGCGCCGGCATGACCGCGCAGGGCCTGAACCCGCCCTCTCCGCCCATGCCCGACGCCGAGCGGCTGGCCGCCGCGATCGACGGGCTGGCCGAGTTCCACGACTCCACCCGGCCGGGGTGGAGCCGGGAGGTGTTCTCCGAGCCGTACCGGGCCTCCCGGGAGTGGGTGCGGGCGCGGATGGCCGACGCCGGGCTGGACCCGGTGGTGGACGCGGCCGGCAACATCGTGGGCCGGCTGCCCGGCGCGCGCGGCGGCGGTCCGGCGCTGGTCACCGGCTCGCACACGGACACCGTGCCGCTGGGCGGCCGGTTCGACGGCATCGTCGGTGTGCTGTCCGGGATCGAGGTGGCGACGCGGCTGCGCGAGACCGGCACGGTGTTGGAGCACGACCTGCTGGTGGTGGACTTCCTCGGCGAGGAGGCCAACGAGTTCGGCATCTCCTGCATGGGGTCCCGGTCGGTCGCCGGGGTGTTGGAGGCCGGGCACCTGAACCGGGTGGACGGTTCCGGTGTGCGGCTGGGTGACGCCCTGGACGGGTTCGGCGTCGACCCGTCCGCTGCTCTGCGCCAAGCGTGGCGCGCGGGGGACGTGCACGCGTACGTGGAGCTGCACATCGAACAGGGGCCGCTGCTGGAGCGGTCGGGCGAGCGGATCGGCGTGGTCACCGCGATCGCCGGCATCGACCGGCTGCTGGTGAACTTCGCCGGCCGGGCCGGGCACGCCGGAACCACGCCGATGGCCGACCGGCACGACGCGCTGGTCTCGGCGGCGGCCGCCGTGCTCACCGTGGACCGGGTGGGCTGCGGCGCGCCGGTGCACGGCGTGGCCACCTCGGGGTACATCCGGTCCGGCCCCGGTTCCATGGGGGTGATCAGCGACCACGCCCGGCTGTGGGCGGAGATCCGGAGCGTGGACGGCTCGTGGCTGGCCGGTGCGCGGCGGCGGATCGTGGACGAGATCGCCGCCGAGGCCGCCGCGCGGGGAGTGGAGATCGACGTGGAGTGGCTGTCCGACCAGGACCCGGTGCCCACCGCGCCCGCGCTCCGGGACACGATCGGCGCCGCCGCCGACGAGCTGGGCCTGTCGTGGAAGGCGGTGCCGTCCGGCGCCGGGCACGACGCCGCCCACCTGGCCCGGCTGGGCCCGATGGGCATGATCTTCGTGCCGTCCCGGGACGGGCGCAGCCACTGCCCGGAGGAGTTCACCCCGGCTTCAGACATAGCCGCCGGGGCGCACGTGCTGGCGGCCACCCTGCTGCGGCTGGACCGGTCGTGACGGCGCCCGCCGAGCGTACGGTCGCCCGGAAGTCCGTCGCCGCCGCGTCCTTCGGCAACGCGATGGAGTGGTACGACTTCTCGGTCTACGCGTTCTTCGCCAGCTACGTGGCGGCGAACTTCTTCCCCTCCGGCGACCCGACCGCCGCGCTGCTCGGTGCGTTCCTGGTGTTCGGCGCGGGGTTCGTGGCCCGCCCGCTGGGTGCCGTGGTGATCGGCATGTTCGGCGACCGGCGCGGCCGGAAGGCGGCGCTGGTGCTGTCCATCGCCGCGATGGGCCTGGGCACGCTGATCCTGGCCGCCGCGCCGCCGTTCGCGGTGATCGGCGTGGGTGCGCCGATCCTGCTGCTGATCGGCCGGCTGTTGCAGGGCTTCTCGGCCGGCGGGGAGATCGGCGGCGCGGCCGCGTTCATGATCGAGCACTCGCCGGCGGACCGGCGCGCCCGCTACGCCGCCTGGCTGCAGGCGTCGATGGGCATCTCCAACCTGATGTCCGCCGTGGTCGGGCTGGCCATCACCACCCTGCTGCCCCGGGAGGCGGTGGCCGAGTGGGCCTGGCGCATCCCGTTCGTGCTCGGGCTGCTGATCATCCCGGTCGGCCTCTACACCCGGCGCCGGCTGCCCGAGCCGGAGGTGTTCGAACGCGAGCGGGACCGCTCCGGCGGCTGGCTGTCGCCGCTGCGCACGCTGTTCGCCGAGCACCCCGGCGCGCTGGGCGCCGGCTTCCTGTTCTCCGTGCTGTGGACGGTGGCGGTGTATGCGCTGGTCATCTACCCGACCACGTACTACAAGGACCCGGCCGTGGGCCTGCGGTTCACCGACCAGCAGGCGTTCCTGGCCACCGTGGTCGGCAACGTGGTGCTGATCGCCGGCTGCCTGGTCTCCGGCCGGCTGGCCGACGCGCGCGGTGCTCGGTGGGTGATCGTGGCCGGCTCGGCGGCGCTGCTGGTGGTGCCGCTGCCGGGCCTGCTTCTGCTGCACGCGGCGCCGAGCACGGCGGTGTTGGTGCTGGTCCAGGTGGTGCTGTCGGCGACCGTGTCGGTCTTCGTCGGCGCGGCGCCGGCCACCCTGCCGATGGCCTTCCCTGTCGCCGTGCGGTCCACCGGCATGTCGCTCAGCTACAACCTGGCCGCGATCTTCTTCGCCGGCTTCACCCCCGCCCTGATGACCTGGGCCGTCCGCACCCTCTCGGTGTACGCCCCCGCCTTCTGGGTAGCCGCCGGCGCCGTCGCCTCCCTAACCGCCACCCCCACGCTCTTCCGCCACATCACCACGGTGACCCAGCCCTCCCACCACTCCGATTCAGTCACTTGAGCAGCCTGATTCAGTGCCTTCAGCACACCGATTCAGTGCCTTCAGCACACTGGTTCGGTCGCTTCAGCAGGGTGATTCAGTAAACAGCGTTGACTGAACCATGCTGCTGAAGGCACTGAATCACCCTGCTGAAGGCACTGAATCGGGTTTGGGGTTGGGTAACCAATTAGCGATGGGTTTTTGGTACGCTCGTCGGGCTAACGGCGTTAGGCCAGGCCTGCGGAGGTACCGGCATGCTGCTCAGCGAAGAGTCCGCGCCCGCCACGACACCGACCAGCACGGCGACCGGCCGGGGCGGGGCGGTGGGGTTGTGGGCGCTGTTCGGCGGGGTCTGGGTGGTGGTCGCCGGGCAGGCGATCGTGCGCTGGATGCTGTCGGCCGACCAGTTCGTCCCGGCGCCGGTGCTCGGCCCGGACGCCTACCCGGCCTGGCGGGAGGCCGCGCTGCGGGTGCTGGAAGCGGCCAGCGTGGCGGTGCTCCTGGCGTTCGTCTGGTTCTGCGTGATCCGGCCGCTGCGCCGGGACGGGCGGCTGTCCCTGGACGGGATGTTCGTCATCGGCGGGGTGTTCGGCTCGGTGATGGACGCCTGGCTGAACCTGTACGACTACCTCTTCGCCTGGAACGCGCACTCGCTGAACCGGGGCGTGTGGGCGGCGTTCATGCCATTTCACCTGCCCTCCTCGTCGTCCCGCTACGCCGAGGGGCTGGCCTGGGGCGTGCCGATGTACATCTACTTCTGCACCGGCGCCGCGATCATCGGTTGTCAGGTGGTGCGCCGGCTGCGCGCGCGGTTTCCCGGGATCTCCGACGTGAAGGCGCTGGCCGTGGTGTTCGCCGGTGAGTTCGCCGCCGGGTTCCTGCTGGAGAACACTATCATCCGGGTCACCCAGGCCTACGGCTACGCCCGCACCAACGGCGCGCTGACCGTTTTCGACGGGGCCGCCTACCAGTTCCCGATCTACGAAAGCCTGTTCACCGCGACCCTGGGCGTGGCGTTCACCTATGTGCGGCTGACCGCGCTGGCCGACCCGGACGGGGTGTCGGTGATCGAGCGTGGCTTCCACCGGTTCCGGCCGGCGCTGCGCACCCCGGTGCGGGGGCTCGCGGTGATCGGGTTCAGCGCGGTGGCCCTGCTCATGCTGTACCACCTGCCGTTCAACTGGCTGGGCGTCGGCGGGGACTCGTACGCGCGGCTGCCCAGCTACCTGCTCCCCGGCTGACAAGGGAGGTAACCGTGACCGAGGTCGAGTGGCGGCGCTACGACCAGTACAACCAGGCCCACGCGGACGGGCGCTGGGCGCACTACGCGCAGGCCAGGGCGGCCCAGTGCCCGGTGCCGTTCAGTGAGTCGCACGGCGGGCAGTATCACGTGACCCGGTACGCCGACGTGCGGTTCGTGCTGGAGCACCCGGAGCTGTTCTCCTCCGCCGTGCCGGCGCCGACCAACGAGGCCCCGGTCCGGCTGCCGCCGCTGGACTCCGACCCGCCGCTGCAGCAGGAGTTCCGCAAGATCCTGAACCCGTTCCTCTCCCGGTCGTACCTGATGCGGTTCGCCGACCAGATGCGCGGGATCGCCAACGAGGCCATCGACGGGTGGATCGACCGGGGTTCCTGCGAGTTCATCACCGAGTTCGCCATGCCGTACTCGTCGGCCGTGCTGGCCACCGTGGTGTTCGACGAGACCGACCCGGCCCGCGTCACCCGGGCGCGGGACATCACCACCCGGGTGGGCACGGTGGCCGACGCGCAGTCGTTCGTCGACCTGGCCGCGCTGGCTGCCGAGTACCTGGCCGAGCGGGCGGACGGCCTCACCGAGCGGGAGGACATCCTGGGCGCGGTGGCCCGGGGCACCATCGCCGGCCGGCCGATGACCGACGAGGAGCGGCTGGGCGTGATCACCGTGCTGTTCCTCGGCGGGCTGGACACCACCCGGGGCGCGCTGGGCACCATCGCCTACCAGCTGGCCACGGTGCCCGGGCTGGAGGAGCGGGTGCGCCGGCCGGAGTGGGTGCGGCACGACCTGGACGAGCTGCTCCGCCGGTTCTCCCCGGTGGCGGTCATGGCGCGCACGGTGCTGGCGGACGTGGAGCTGGGCGGCCGGCGGTTGCGTAAGGGGGACCGGCTGGTGGTGCACTTCGACTCGGCGAACCGGGACGGGGACCGCTTCCCCGGCGCCGACGAGCTGGTTTTCGAGCCGCCGAGGGTCAGCAACGCGTTGTTCGGGCTGGGCATCCACCGTTGCGTGGGCGCGCACCTGGCCCGGCTGCAGATCGAGATCGGGTATACGGAATTGCTGCGTCGGGTTACCAACCTCCGATTGATAACCCCGGAGCCGGTGGGCTTCGCGTGCGGGGCGGCACTCGGACCGGAGGAGTTGAAGGTGCGGTTCGACCGGCGGGAGGGCGCCGTATGAGAGCGGTTCTGCTCGGCGCGAGCGGCAAGGTGGGCCGGCCGATCTTGGATGAGTTACTCCAAAGGGGTCACCATGTGACGGCTGTGGTTCGGAACCGGTCTCGCCTGCCCGCCGAGAGACTCGGCTTGTCGATTACTGTCGGTGACATATTTAACGTTACCTTTAGGAAACAACTGCGTGATCTCGTAGATGCCGCCGAGACCTTGCTGTGTTCGGTCGCGATGCGTGATGAGGCGCAACGGGGGCGTGACGAGCGATCACCCGTCGAGCTGATGCGCATCGCGGCCGGCACGGCCGCGCCGGCCGGCGCGCGGCTGTTCACCATGGGCGGCGCGGGCAGCCTGGAGGTGGCGCCCGGCGTGCAGCTGGTGGACACCCCGGAGTTTCCCGAGGTGGCCAGGGCGGAGTCGCTCGGGTTTCGGGACGCCCTGGTCTACCTGCGGAAATCGGCTCCTGAGGGGCTGGACTGGACGATGCTGTCCCCGCCGGCGTCGATCGAGCCGGGTGAGCCGAGGACCGGCCGCTACCGGGTCGGCACGGACGCCCTGGTGACCGACGAGCAGGGCCGCTCGCGGATCTCCGCCGCCGACCTCGCGGTGGCCGTGGTGGACGAGCTGGAGTGTCCGCGGCACCTTGGAACGCGTTTCACTGTGGGTTACTGACCTGGCCTTTTGGTCTACTTATTAGGACGCGTTCTAGGACTCGTTCAGTTCGTCGAGTACCCGTTCCAGGAACGAGAGATCCTGCCGGAGCAGCGCGACGGCGGCCTGCGGGCCCGAGTTGCTCGGCATCCGCCGGGGCACCTGAACGACCATCGCCACGGCCAGCTCGGTAATCTCCCGCGCGGCCTCGTCGGGTGGCTGGTCGCCGTCCGGGCGGTACCAGTTGACCACCCACGAGCACATGCCGTAGATCGCCCGAGCCGCGGCCAGCGGGTTGACCGGGCGGAACTGGCCGGAGGTGATGCCCTTCTCCACGGTCTCCACCAGGCTGTCCAGGGTTTCCTGGCGGATCTCCTGTCGGCGCTGGGCAACCGGTTCGGGCAGGTGGGCGACGGACCGGTCGAGGAGCATGAACCGGGACGGCTGGCTGGCGCGGCTGTAGGCCAGCACGTAGCTGATCCGGCGCAGCTTGGTCGGGGCGTCGAGCGTGTCGTCCCGGCGGATCCGGTCGACCTCGTTGGCCTTGCCCTCGGTGGTCTCGGTGACCAGCCTGGCCAGGATCTCTTCCTTGCTCTTCACGTAGTAGTAGAGCGTCGGCCTGGTGATGCCCATGGCGTCGGCGATGTGCTGCAGGGTGGTGCCGGCGAACCCACGTTCCGCGAACAGCCGACTGGCCTGCTCGTAGAGTTCCGCCTCGACCAGCTCACGCCGGGAGCTCGGGACCTCATCGGGTTCTTTCACCGGCCAGATGCTAGCCGGTCGGCGTATCGAAGTGTGCTCTGGACGCAGCAGCACCACTGTCGTATAGTTACCAAGAGTAGCTGCACGTGCAGACGTCGCTTGACTTTTCTACGCCAAAGCTGAATAGTCTACGTCGTTGTAGAAAGCGCTGCATACAATATTAGGTGCACCCCGTAAGCGTCCCCGTCCCGGGTTGGAGCCGAACTCATGAGTGATCAACAGTTGGGGAGCGCACACGTCGCGGACGCGGGATTTGTCCCGTGGGCGGCCCGGGTGATGGCGGCCAGTCCGGGCGCGGTCGAGCGTGCGTTGGCCATCCACACACCGACCGACGACGGTTTGTGTGCCAACTGCAGTCAGGAAGACGCCATCTGGTGGCCGTGCACGGTCGTGCGCATCGCGGAGCTCGCGCAGCGCGCCGCCGTGCACCCGACGCCGAGTCCGCGCCAGGCCTCCTGACCCTTTCCCGCGGCGCGGGAGACAGGAGGTGCCGACGGCGGTCGGGGGCCGTCGGCGGTGTGCACCGGATTGCTTCGCCACCGGGTTTGACGCTGCCCGGTTCAGGCGGATTGTCGCCATGCTGTGAGCTGCGGGAAATCGGTTTATAGTCCGATGAATGAGCAGGCGCAGCGCAGCGTGGTTCGGGGCCGAGGGCAAGCAGGGGATGATCTACCGGTCCTGGATGCGGAACCAGGGTTATTCCGGTGAGGTGTTCGACGGGCGGCCGGTGATCGGCATCGCCACCACGTGGTCCGAGTTGGCCCCGTGCAACGCCCACCAGCAGCGCATCGCGGAGTCGGTCAAGCGCGGGGTCTGGCAGGCCGGCGGCTTCCCGCTGGAGTTCCCCACCACCGCGCTGGGCGAGACACTCATGCGCCCGACCACCATGCTGTTCCGCAACCTGCTGGCCATGCAGGCCGAGGAGCTGATGCGGGCCAACCCGCTGGACGGCCTGGTGCTGCTGTCCGGCTGCGACAAGACCACGCCCGGCCTGTTGATGGCCGCGTCCAGCGTCGACCTGCCCGCGCTGATGGTCACCGGCGGACCCATGCTGAACGGCAAGTACCAGGGCCGGGACGTCGGCTCGGGCACCCAGATCTGGCGGTTCGAGGCGGACCTGGCCGCCGGCCGGATCACCGAGGAGGAGTGCTACTTCGCCGAGGGCTGCATGGCCCGTTCCAACGGCCACTGCATGACCATGGGCACCGCGTCCACCATGGCTTCGATGGCCGAGGCGCTGGGCATGCAGCTGCCCTACTCGGCCACCTGGCCGGCGGTGGATGCCCGCCGGTACGAGACCGCGCAGCGCGCCGGACAGCGGATCGTCGCCATGGTGGACGAGGACCTGCGCCCCTCGAAGATCATGACGCGGCGGGCGTTCGAGAACGCGATCCGGGTGAACGCGGCGATCGGCGGCTCCACCAACGCGGTGATCCACCTGTTGGCCATCGCCGGGCGGTTGGGGGTGGAACTGGTCCTGGACGACTTCGACGCGCTGGCCCGGGACATCCCGACGCTGGTGAACCTGCAGCCTTCGGGCGAGTTCCTGATGGAGGACTTCTGCTACGCGGGCGGGCTGCCGGCGGTGATGCGCGAGCTGGGTTCGCTGCTGCACGCCGACGCGGTCACCGTCACCGGCCGGACGGTCGGGGAGAACGTGGCCGACGCGGAGTGCTGGAACCGCGAGGTGATCCGCACGCTGGCCGACCCGTTCCAGCCGACGGGCAGCGGGACCGCCGTGCTGCGCGGCAACCTGGCCCCGAACGGTGCGGTGATCAAGCAGTCGGCCGCCTCGGAGCACCTGCTCAAGCACCGGGGCCAGGCGCTGGTGTTCGACTCGGCCGAGGAGTACCACGCGGTGTGCGAGGACGACGACCTGCCGGTGGACGAGAGCACCGTGCTGGTGGTGCGCAACTCCGGTCCGCGCGGCTACCCGGGCATGCCCGAGGTGGCCAACGTGGTGCTGCCGGCCAAGCTGCTGCGCCAGGGTGTGCAGGACATGGTGCGGATCAGCGACGGCCGGATGTCCGGCACCGCCTACGGCACCGTGGTGCTGCACGTGGCGCCGGAGGCGGCCGCCGGCGGTCCGCTCGCGCTGGTGCGCAGCGGTGACTGGATCGAGCTGGACGTCCCGGCGCGCACCCTGACCCTGGACGTGGACGACGAGGAGCTGGAGCGCCGCCGCGCCGAGTGGCAGCCCCCGCCGCCGGCCGCCGACCGGGGTTGGGTGCGGCTGTACACCGAGCACGTGCTGCAGGCCGACCAGGGCCTGGACCTGGACTTCCTGGTCGGCGGCAGCGGGCACCCGGTGCCCAGGGAGTCACACTGAATCTGTAGTTCGGCGCCGGGCGCGCATGGCGCGGACCCGGCCCCGGCTGGCGCAGGCGGGGGCCGGGCACCACCGGCGCCGGCCGGCCGGGTCGCTGAAGATCCACCGACAGTCGTGCTCGGCGCACACCCGCAGGTGGTGCCGCTCCGCGCCGGTCAGGTGCCGGACGGCCTGGTCGGCGAGCCGGGCCAGCGCCTCGCCGGTGTCCGCCGGGTCCGGTAGCCGCAGTCGGCCGTCGACCACCCGGACCGCCTCGGCACCGCCGTGCGGCCCGGCGTTGTGCGGCCCGGCGCCGGGCGGCGTGCCGCCGTGCGGCCCGGCGGCGGGGGTGCCGGCCAGGAAGCCGCGCACGGTCTCCAGCCGGTCGGCCGGCGGCGCGGCGCCGGTCACGGCGGCCAGCGCGACGTGACGCAACGATTCGCGCAGCGTACGGGTGCGGGCCAGGTCCTCCGGCCCGGGCGGCAGGCGGGGGGTCAGCTCCACCCGGGCCAGCCACTCGGCCAGCCGCTCGGTGGACTCCAACCGTTCCACCGGGTGCGCGCCGAAACTCTGGCCCTGGGTGGCCAGCAGGTTGAGCCAGGTGGCCCCGCCGTCGAACCGGAAGTCCTCCACGTTGCCAGTGTAACGGCTTGCCCGTTACGATCGGTGTAACGGCTAAGGCGTTACGCGAGGAGGCGACGTGGATCGGGAAGAGGGCTACCGGCTGCTCGGCGTGCTGCAGGACCAGGTCACCCAGCGGGCCTGGCGGGACACGCTGGACGGGGTGGCGCCCGGCTTCGCCGACTGGGTGGTCACCGCGCTGTTCGGCGGCACCTACCAGCGCGAGGGGCTGACACTGCCGGAGCGGCAGCTGGTCAACCTGGCCGCGCTGGCCGCCCTGGGCGGGGTGGACCCGCAGCTGGCCGGGCACGTGCGCACCGGCTTGCGGGTCGGCCTGGAGCGGAGGCAGATCGTCGAGGTGCTCGTGCACCTGGCGCCGTACATCGGGGTGCCCAAGGCACTCGCCGGGCTGCGGGTGGCCGCCGCCACGCTCGCCGAGGAGCCGTCATGACCGCCGCGCCCGCCGTGCCCGGCGAGGCCGGCGTGCCCGGCCAGACCGCCGTGCCCGGCCAGACCGGCGTGCCTGGCCAGACCGGCGTACCCGGCGTGACCGCCGTGCGGACCGTGCCCGTGTGACCGCCGTGCGGACCGTGCTCGGCGATCTGCCCCCGGCCGAGCTCGGCATTACCGACGCGCACGACCACCTGTTCATGCGCAGCGCGGCCCTGCCGGGCCAGGATCTGGACGACGCCGAGGCGGCCGCCGCCGAGCTGCGCCGGTTCGCCGCGCTCGGCGGCCGGACGGTGGTGCAGTGGAGCCCGTTCGGCATGGGTCGCCGGCCGGCGGAGCTGGTCGAGCTGTCCCGGGCCACCGGTGTGCAGGTCATCGCGGCCACCGGCCTGCACCGCGCCGCGCACTACCCGCCCGGCCGGCCCGAGCGGTGGTATCCCCGGCTGGCCGACCTGTTCGTCGAGGAGCTGACCACCGGCCTGCACACCCAGGACGACCCCGACTCCCCGCTGACCGGAGCCCGGGCCGGGCTGATCAAGGTCGCCGGCGACTTCCACCACCTGGACGCCCACACCCGCACCGTGATGACCGCCGCCGCGCAGGCCCACCACCGGACCGGCGCGCCGGTCGGCGTGCACCTCGAACACGGCAGCGCGGCGGCCGACGTGCTCGAGCTGCTCTGTGCCGGGCTGGGCGTCCCGCCGTCGCGGGTGATCCTCGGCCACCTGAACCGGTTCCCCGACCTCGGCGCGCACCGCGCGGCGGCCCGAGCCGGCGCATTCCTGGGCTTCGACGGCCCGTCGCTGGCCAACCACGAGACCGACTGGCGCCTGGTCGACACGCTGGTCTCACTGGCCGGCGATGGCCACGCCGACCAGCTCCTGCTCGGCGCCGACACCACCAGCGCGGCGGCCCGGGGGAATCCGGGGTTGACCTGGCTGCTCACGCGGTTGCGGCCCCGGTTGGTGGAGGAGCTGGGCGAGGAGTTCGCCGGGGCGATGTTCGTGCGGAACCCGGCGCGGGCGTTCGCGGTCGAGTGGGTGGCCGGGTCTTAAAGATCGGCTTGGACGGGCGGAGTTGGCCGGTCTGCCGCGGCTGGCGTGCCGCCTGTTGCGTTTGGCCGGGGGCGCTCGGTACTCCCCTACGGTGCGTGACGGAGCGGCAGGCGGTCGGGGTAGGTTCGTTGCGTCGAGATCGACACCATTCTGGTTCGATCTTGGCTGGACCAGACCGGTGTCGATGTCGAGGAGCGGCAGCGCCGAATCCGCCCGAATACCGGCCCGAGGCCGTCACGTTCCGTGAGAAAGTGCCCAACCACGGACGCAACGGGCGCTACCGGAGCCGCGGCAGACCGGCCAACTCCGCCCGTCCAAGCTCTCTTTAAACCGGGCGACCCACGAACCGCCGCCTGCTAGCCTCGGTGTCGGCGCATTCGTTCGGTGTCGGCGCCGAGGCTGGCGAGCAGTGACTCGCTGAGCGGCAGGAAGACCTGCTTCTTGCTGTCCCGCAGGTCGGCGAAGTGGCCGGCCAGCTCCAGCATCACGTACCCGTGCAGCACGGTCCACAGCTGGGCGGTGACCGCGTCGGCATCGCCCCGGCGGAAATAACCCACGTCCATGGCGCGTTGGACCGTGGTGAGCAGGTGTTGCCGGGTGCGGTCCGCCGAGGTGCGGGTGGCGTCCGCCGCCGGCCGCTGGCCCCCGGGGGCGGCCATACCGAACATCAGGTCGTACAGGTTGGGGTGCTCCAGGGCAACCTCGCGGTAGGTCATCGCCTGCCGGTACAGGTCCAGCGTGGGGTCGTCCGTGGTCGGCACCTCGACCAGCCGGGCGTGCAGCCGGTCGAACCCGGTCTCCCTTACCGCCGCGAGCAGCTGCGGCATCCCCCCGAAGTGGTGGTAGACGGCCATCGTGGTGGCGCCCACCTCGCGGGTGATCCGGCGGGCCTGCACCGCACCCGGACCTTCCTCGGCGAGCAGCCGCACGGTGGCCTCGATCAGCCGCTCCCGCATCCCGCCGGTTTCGACGGACGCACGGACGCTCGCGGTGTCTGACATAACGCCGATTATCCCAAGTCCTTTCCCGGGCGCGTCGTAAGCGCCCACCTCCCTTCGCAAAGAAATGAGAAAAATCATGAACATCGACGCCACCCGGGTCACCGGGATCCTTGACGTCATCGACAACCGCGGCTGGCTGCGGGTTGACGGCTACCTGCCGGGCCCGAGCGACGTGCGGGTGCCCAAGCGCCTGCTCGACCGGTACCGCCGGGGCGACCAGCTCACCGGCCCGGTCCAGCCGGCCGGCAACGGGAACGGGGAGAAACACCCCACCCTGCTGGACGTGGACACGGTCAACGGCCAGCACCCCCAGCACGCGGACGGCCGGCCCAGGTTCGCCGACCTGGTGCCTATCCACCCGGACGAGCGGCTGCGCCTGGAGACCGAGCCGCACGCCCTCACCGCCCGGGTCACCGACCTGGTGATGCCCATCGGCAAGGGCCAGCGGGCGCTGATCGTGGCCCCGCCCAAGGCGGGCAAGACCTCGGTGCTGCGCGCCTTCGCGCACGGCATCGCCAAGAACCACCCGGAGTGCCACCTGATGATGGTGCTGGTCGGCGAGCGGCCCGAGGAGGTCACCGACCTCACCCGGGGCGTGCCCGCCGAGGTGGCGGCGGCGACCTTCGACCTGCCGCCCAAGTCCCACACCGCGGTGGCCGAGCTGGCCGTCGAGCGGGCCAAGCGGCTGGTCGAACAGGGCCGGGACGTGGTGGTCCTGCTGGACTCGCTGACCCGGCTGGGCCGGGCCTACAACCTGGCCGCGCCCGCCTCGGGGCGCATCCTCAGCGGCGGGGTGGACGCTTCGGCGCTGACCCCGCCGAAGCGGTTCCTGGGCGCCGCGCGCAACATCGAGAACGGCGGATCGCTGACCATCCTGGCCTCCGCACTGGTGGAGACCGGTTCGCTGGGCGACACGGTGATTTTCGAGGAGTACAAGGGCACCGGCAACGCCGAGCTGCGGCTGGACCGGGCCAGCGCCAACCGGCGGGTCTTCCCGGCCGTGGACATCGCCCAGTCCGGCACCCGCCGCGACGATCTGCTGCTGGACCCGGCCGAGGCGGCCGCCATCGCAACGCTGCGCCGCGCGCTGCACAGCCGGGAGCCCGGCCAGGCACTGGACGCCCTGCTGGACGGCTTGCGCAAGACGCAGTCGAACGCCGAGTTCCTTGTTCAGCTGAAGTCGTAGGATCTCCGCCGTGAGTACGGCGACCGAAACCCGTGAGTTCCAGACCGAGGCCCGCGAACTGCTGCGGCTGATGGTGCATTCGATCTACTCGAACAAGGACATCTTCCTGCGCGAGCTGATCTCCAACGCGTCGGACGCGCTGGACAAGCTGCGCCTGGAGGCCTACCGGGACAAGGATCTCGAGGTCGACCAGGCCGGGCTGCGCATCGAGCTGGAGGCCGACGCCCAGGCGCGGACCCTCACCGTCCGGGACAACGGCATCGGGATGACCCGCGACGAGGTGGTCGGCCTGATCGGCACCATCGCCAAGTCCGGCACCGCCGAGTACCTGCGCAAGCTCAAGGAAGCCCAGAACACCCAGGACGCCGAGCTGATCGGCCAGTTCGGTGTGGGCTTCTACAGCAGCTTCATGGTCGCGGACAAGGTCACCCTGACCACCCGCCGCGCCGGTGCGGACGCCGGCGTTCGTTGGGAGTCCGCCGGTGAGGGCACCTACACCATCGAGGACGCGCCGGATGCGCCGCGCGGCACCGAGGTCCGGCTGCACCTGAAGCCGGTGGACGCCGAGGACCACCTTTACGACTACAGCGAGCCGGCCAAGATCAAGGAGATCGTCAAGCGGTACTCCGACTTCATCACCTGGCCGATCCAGCTGGACGGGGAGACGGTCAACTCCCGCAAGGCGCTCTGGGCGCGGTCCCGCGACGACGTCGGCGAGGAGGAGTACGCCGAGTTCTACCGGCACATCAGCCACGACTGGACCGATCCGCTGGAGACGATCCGGCTGCAGGCCGAGGGCACGTTCGAGTACCAGGCGCTGCTGTTCATCCCGGCGCGGGCTCCGCTGGACCTGTTCATGCGGGATGCGAAGGCCGGCGTGCAGCTCTACGTCAAGCGCGTGTTCATCATGGACGACTGCGACGCGCTGATGCCGGAGTACCTGCGGTTCGTCAAGGGCGTGGTCGACGCGGCGGACCTCTCGCTGAACGTGTCGCGGGAGATCCTGCAGCAGGACCGGCAGATCCAGCTGATCCGCCGCCGGCTGGTCAAGAAGGTGCTCGCCACGGTGAAGACCATGCTGGCCGAGGAACCCGACAAGTACGCCACCTTCTGGGGCCAGTTCGCCCGGCCGATGAAGGAGGGCCTGCTCGCCGACCAGGAGAACCAGGCGCAGATCCTGGAGATCTGCTCGTTCGCCAGCACCCACGACGCCGAGCGGCCGACCACGCTGGCCGACTACGCGAGCCGGATGAAGGACGGCCAGGAGCACATCTACTACCTCACCGGCGAGACCCGGGCGGCCATGGAGAACTCCCCGCACATGGAGGCGTTCCGGGCCAAGGGGTTCGAGGTGCTGCTGCTGGACGACCCGATCGACGGCATGTGGGTGGAGGCGGTCCCCGAGTTCGGGGGCAAGCCGTTCCAGTCCATCGCCAAGGGCCAGGTGGACCTGGACTCCGAGGAGGAGAAGCGGGCGGCCCAGGGGCGCGAGGAGGAGTTCGCCGGGTTGCTGGCCTGGCTCACCGAGACCCTGGGCGAGCAGGTGAAGCAGGTGCGGCTGTCGTCCCGGCTGACCACCTCGGCGGCCTGCATCGTGAGCGACAGCCACGATCTCACGCCCACCCTGGAGAAGATCTACCGCGCGTCCGGCCAGGACCTGCCGCCGATCAAGCGCATCCTGGAGCTGAACCCCGGCCATCCACTGGTCGCCGGGCTGCGCACCGCGCAGGCCGAGGGCCGGGGCGACGCGGAGGCGGCCGAGCTGCTCTACTCGCTGGCGCTGCTGGCCGAGGGCGGCGAGCTGGCCGACCCGGCGCGGTTCGTCAAGCTGGTCACATCGCGGCTGGAGCAGGGTCTCTGAGCAGCGCCAACACCCGGTCCACCGGCATCGCGGGGGAGCGGTGGCCGGCCCGGCCGACCATGGTCTCGCCGGCCACCAGCACGTTCACCACGGCCTCCTCCACCGCTTCCGCCACGGCGGCGTGGAACGGGTCCAGGTTGGGCCAGGGCACGAACCGCAGGCTCTCGTAGGCCTGGGTGCGGGCCGACTCGCTGGGCCAGGCGCTGGTGAGTGCGCCCGGGTTGGCGGTGGAGAAGGCCAGGAACAGGTCGCCGGAGAAGTGCGAGCCGGTGGTGCCGGTGCGGGCCAGGCCGAACGGCACCCGCCGGGCCAGCGCCTTGCACTGCCCGGGCAGCAGCGGGGCGTCGGTGCCGACCACCGCGATCACCGAGCCGGCGCCCGGCGGCATGTGGCCGGCTTCCTGCGGGTTGTCGTCCGCCAGGTGCCGGCCCAGTGGCACGCCGGCGATGCTCAGCTCGCGCCGGGACCCGAAATTGGCCTGTACGAACGCGCCGACGGTGAACGTGTCGTCCCCGTAGCGCACCCGCCGGGAGGCGGTGCCGCTGCCGCCCTTGAACGCGTAGCAGGTCATCCCGGTGCCGCCGCCGACCGAGCCCTCGGCGACCGGGCCGCCGGCGGCGGTGTCGATCGCGTGGTGCGCGTGTTCGGCGCGCACGGCGGCTGAGTTGATGTCGTTGAGGTAGCCGTCGAAGGTCTCCGCGACCACGGGAAGCAGCCACCGCCGGGCCAGCTCCGGCCGGTGCGCGGCCACCCAGTCGACCACCGCCCGGTGGCAGGTGCCCACGGCGTGCGTGTTGGTGATGAGCACCGGCAGCGTGAGCGCGCCGGTCTCCTCCACCCAGGCGGTGCCGGTCATCTCGCCGTTGCCGTTCAGTGAGAACCAGCCGGCGGCACAGGGCTGCTCGATGTCCTCGCGGCCCCGGGGCAGGATCGCGGTCACGCCGGTGCGCACCTCGCCGTCGGAGAGCGTGGTGTAGCCGATGCGGACGCCGGGCACGTCGGTCAGCGCGTTGTGCCGGCCGGGTTCGCCGTCGAAGCGGATGCCCAGCTCGCGCGCCCTGGGTTTCATCTCTTGGCCTCCTGGTGCAGGTCGGCGCCGGTCGCGGCGGACGCGTAGCTGATCAGCATGCGGGTGGCGGTGGCCGCGTCGAACGGGGTGACCGCCTGCATCAGGTGCAGGCCGGCGCCGTCCTCCAGCAGCACCAGGTTGCGGGCCACCGTGGTCGGGTCGTCGGCCAGCGTGAACACTCCGAGCGCGGCGCCGGCCTCCAGGATGCCCACGTACAGCGTCACCTGCCGCTGGAACAGGTCGATGTGCCGGGCCGCGTACGCCGGGTCCCGCCGGGCCACCGTGCCCAGCTCGTAGAGCAGCCGGCACAGCTCGTCGTCCTCGCCGGTGGGCAGGCCGGAGTTGATCATTGCGAGCAGCCTGGTGCGCGGGTCGGCCGGGCCGGCGGTCACCTCGGCGCGGGCCGCGCAGAACCGCTCCACCGCCTGGTCCTGCACCTCGCGGAGCAGCTCGGTCAGCTCGGCGAAGTAGTAGAGCACCGACGCCGGGGCCAACTCGGCCCGGCGCGCCACGTCGGTCAGCCGCAGGCCGAGCACGCCCTGCTCCACCACGATCCGCCGGGCCACCTCGACCAGCTGAGCCCGGCGCCGCTCTTGTCTCTTCGGTCGCGCCACGCACTCGAGTATCTCGAAGGCCATTTGGAGTTTGCAACGAACCTTGACTAAATCGGCTTCGAGTTCTTCAATCTTCTTTCGAAGAATCCCCTTCGGAGGGAGGCGACGACGTGGTTGCTGAGGAGAGCGGTTCGCCCCGCCGGCTGCACCGGGGCCTGCTGGTGCTGGGCACGCTGTTGATCACTTTGTCGGCGATCACGCCGGCTTCGTCGGTCTTCATCATCGCCCCGGGGGTGATGGCCACCGCCGGCACCGGCGCGGTGGCCAGCTTCCTGGCCGCCGGGGTGGTGGGGATCTTCATGGCGTTCGTCTATGCCGAGCTCTCCTCGGCCTTCCCGCTGACCGGCGGCGAGTACGCCATCGTCGGCCGCACCCTGGGCCGGCTGCCCGGGTTCATGATCATGATTCTGATCGGCTTCACCAACCTGCTCATCCTGGCGGTGATCGCGCTGGGCGTGGGCATCTACCTGGGCGTGGTCTTCCCCGGGCTGCCGGCCGCACCGGTGGCGGCGGTGACCTGCCTGCTGGCCGCCGCGTTCGCCGTACTGGACATCAAGTTCAACGCCGTGCTCACCGGCATCTTTTTGGCCATCGAGATGCTGGCACTGGCCGCCGTGTGCGTGCTGGGGTTCGGGAATGCGCACCGGTCGGTCGGCGAGCTGCTCACCGCGCCGGTGGTGGCGGGCACCGGCGGCGGCCTGAGCCCCGCCAGCCTGGGCGTGATCGTCACCGCCACGGCCGTCGCGATCTTCGCCTACAACGGCTACGGCGGCGCGGTGTACTTCGGCGAGGAGACCGAGAACGCCAGCCGCAACATCGCCCGGGCCATCCTGTGGGCGCTGGGCATCACCGTGGCGGTGGAGCTGATCCCGGTGACTGCGGTGCTGGTCGGCGCGCCGGACCTGGGCGAGCTGTTCGGCGCGCCCAACATGATGGCGCACTTCCTGGACTCGGTGGGCGGGCCGACGCTGAGCACGCTGGTCAGCCTGGGCATCGCGGTGGCCATCGTCAACGCGGTGCTGGCCATCCTGCTGATGGTGGCCCGGATGCTGTTCAGCTCCGGCCGCGACCAGGCCTGGCCGGCGCCGATGAGCGCCGGGCTGCGCGCGCTGCACCCCCGGTTCGGCACCCCGTGGGTGGCCACCCTGGTCGCCGGGGCGATCGCCGCCGCCGTCTGCTTCCTGGACGAGAAGCTGCTGCTGGTGCTCACCGGGACCGCACTGGTGGTGGTCTACTTCGTGCTCTGCGTGGCGGCGCTGAACGGCCGGCGCACCGGCAGCACCGCCCACGGGTCCTACCGGATGCCGCTGTTCCCGCTGCCGCCCCTGCTGGCCATGGCCGCGCTGGCCTACGTCGGCTACGTGAGTGCCACCGACCCGGAGATCGGCCGGCCCAGCCTGATCGTCACGGCGGTGGTGCTGGTGGTGGCGGCCGCGTACTACCTGCTGTGGGTGCGCCGGCGGGGCGGCTGGGTGATGCGCGACGGCTCATCGGACGAGTCGACGAGCCGGGCGACGACTACTTGAGGGCCAGGGCGTTCGCCGGCGAGCCGATGCCGCCGGGCGCATTCAGCGGTGCCGCCGTGACCAGGCACTCGTGCACCCCGGTCTCGGCGCAGTCGGCGGCCAGGCCGGCCAGCCACCACAGCTCGCCGATGGCCAGGCCGAGCTGGCCGATCAGCACGTGGTGCAGGAAGCCGAACGGCCACGCCTCGGCGGTGTCCTCCGGCGGCCACACCTCCAGAGCCGGGTTGTCCCCGGCGACCGCGCTCAGCTGGCTGTCCCACAGGTAGGCGGCGATCTCCGGGGTGTGCTCGACGCCCACCGCGGTGAGCGTCTCCCGGTTGGCCATGCGCCGCCGGGTGGCCCGGTCCTGCTCGGCGTACCAGGTCAGGAACCCGGTGTGCAGCAGCAGGATGTCCCCGGGCCGGTAGGTGATCCCGGCGGCCTCGCGGGCCCGTTCCAGGTCGGCCACGGTGAGCGCGGTGCTGGTGCCCGGGTGGTAGCCGCTGGGCGCGGTCGCCGCGATGTCCAGCAGCACGCCCCGGCCGGCGATGCCCCGCGCGCCCCAGTGCTCGATCGTGTTGCGCCGGCCGGTCTTGATCTCTTCGGTGGTCGCGCCGTTGTAGAACTCGCCGGGGCGGAAGGCCACGTGCCCGAGCGAGTCCCACTGGCTGGTGGCCTGCGGGTAGAAGTTGTCGTGCACGTCGTCCATGGTCCGGCCGGGCGTGGTCTCCAGGGTGGTGCGCCGGTCGGCACCCCGGTTGAACATGGCCGGCGTGATCAGGTCCAGCGGCGCGTTCAGCGAGAACAGCGCCCCGCGCCGGACCAGCCCGGCCGCCGCCGCTATCCGCTCCGGCGTCTGCCGGTTGACCGTGCCCAGGCAGTCCCCGGCGCCGAACACCCCCCAGGCCGACCGCGCGCCCCCGTCAACCTCCGGCAACTCGTGATACCTCGGCGTGTCCATCAGCACGGGCTGGCTGATCGGAGGCAACTGACTGTCTGGAAGGCGATCGTCATGGCGTGCCACGTCAAGATTCTCTACGACAATGCACCGCGCGGCCACGTCGAGATCGCCGCGAACAACGATCACCTCCGCCACGGGCGCCTTGACGCCCCGGCAGGCCTCTAGCTCTGCGTGGACATACGCAACGGCGGCTAATCGGAAATCACTTGTTGTGACAGTTGGGATGAAAGTGACGAATGGGATGTGCGCCAAGTCTGTCGAGACGTCGGGGGCGTTCCGTGGTTTGCGCCGGGAACGAAGACCGCGCCGAGTTCACCCTGAGAGACGTTCGATCTTGGAAAAAGGTCTCTGGCGATGAACTCGGCGTGGACTCGGCCGGCGAACCTGGATTAGCCGGGCCACCGTCCCACCAGGCCGACCTCGTCGCGCTTCGCGGTTCACCGGACCAGCCACGCGATCAGTGGGCGAAGAGGCCCGTGGGCCGCTAGAAAGCAGCGCGCCCCCGGCGCGCTGTGGCGGCCGGGGGCGCGTGCGTCGAGTTCCGCGCTAGCAGTTGATGAGTTCGGGCTTCTGGTTCAGGACCTGGGCGCGGGGGGTGATGAAGTCGGCGTACTCCTCACCGGCGTCCAGTGCGAAGAAGCCCACCTTGCAGCAGTTCTGGAAGGCCATCCGCACGCCGAAGTGGCGCTCCACCGCGCCGCGCATCGCGTCGCTGCCCACCAGGCGGAACAGCTGGCCCCAGCTGGCCTCGTCCGGAGGCTCACTGTCGTTGAGCGCGACCCGCGCGCCGGGTTGGCCGATCTCGGCGCCGAGGCCGCTGACCACCGACCAGGCGTAGGGCAGTGAGTTCTGGATGCACTCGATGAAGTCGCTGTCCGAGATCGGCCCTTCCTGAGCGCGGGCGAGCAGGTCGGCTGGAACCTTGAGTGACACCGTGATCCTCCCCGAGAGTGAGTAAAACTCCGAACTCAACACGCTACGTATCCCGTTGGGGCCGGGATAGACCCGTACAGGGGACTTCGATCAGATTCAAATATTCGCATATGTGCGGCCAAGATTGACTGCTAAGAGGTCTGGTCAAATCACAAAAGTGCATCTAGGGTGAGAGCCGCGCGCTGTATATGTGCGTGTCTTGGGCGCGATGACGCGCCCGCTCACCAGGTAGTTAGTAACAGTCGAGGGAATCCTGCGCGGTTTTGACGTCGTCTGATGGGGGTCGTATGCGCACATCACGATGCAATTAACGACGGCCTGTCGTAAAAACCGGTGGTTGAGTTCCCGGGCAATGAACAATGTGAGGTAGGTCAGCAGAATGATTCAGCCCGAGCTATATGTCTTCACGCGCGGTGATCTGGCGGATTTGCGGATCAGTCCGGCCGAGGTGATCTCGGCGGTGCGCGACGGCTATCTGGCATTGGCGCGCGGCGAGTCCCGTTGCCCGACGAAACTGATGATGCCGTTGCCGAAGACCGAGCGGGACGCGGTTTCCTACTCGATGCTCGGCTACGACGCGGGTTGTGAGCACGTGGGGTTCAAGACCTCCTACCGCCAGGGCACCGACAACCCGGAGAAGTACTACACCGCGATCAGCCTCTACGACGACACCACCGGGCTGCCGTTCGCGCTGATGGACTGCCACCGGGTCGGCGCCTCCCGCACCCCGGCCACCACCGCGCTCATCGCCCAGGCCTGCGCCGCGCCCGACGCCCGTTCGGCGCTGCTCATCGGCACCGGCGCGCAGGCCCACAACACGTTGCCGTACCTGCTCACCGTGCTGCCGGGGCTGGAGCGGCTGATGCTGTTCGGCACCCACCCGGTGGGCATCCGGAACTGCCGGGACACCTTCCGCGAGCACTTCCCCGACCGCGAGCTGGAGCTGGTCGAGGATGTGCCGGCGGCGGTGGCCGACGCGGACGTGGCGGTCGTCGCCTCCGGCCGCGCCGCGCACCCGAAGGTTCAGCTGAGCTGGATGAAGCCCGGCGGACTGATGATCTCCGTGTCCAGCAAGGGGGTGGCCTCCTCGGCGCTGCGCGAGGCCGACTACGCCATCGCCACCAGCGAGGGACAGCTCGGCGTCACCGGCTCGCGGTTCGCCGCCGAGGACGGGACAGCGAGGATCGACGCCGAGTTCCCGGAGGTGCTGATCGGCCGCAAACCGGTGCGGCGGTCCGCCGACGACCGGGTGTTCGTGTTCTCCAGCGGCATGGTGATCACCGACATCCCGGTGGCGCACGCGCTGGCCACGAAGGCCATCGCGGCCGGCCGGGGGCAGCGGGTGCAACTGTGGAGCTGACCCAGGCACCACTCGCCCCCTCCCTGCCCGCCGTCGAACCGCCGTGGGCGCGCCGGGCCAGGGCCGACCCGGCGCTGCTCGCCGACATCGCGCACGCCGTCGGCGGCCCCTTCCACGTGCTCCACCCGGAACAGTTCGCGCGGCGGTTGCGGGCCTTCAACGCCGCACTGGCCGGCGCCGGCGTCACCGGCCAGGTGTTCTACGGAAAGAAGGCCAACCGGTCGGCCTGTTGGCTGGCCGGCTGCGTGGCCGAGGGGGCCGGGGTGGACGTGGCCAGCGTGCCGGAGCTGGTGGATGCGCTGGCCGGCGGCGTGCGCGGGGAGGACCTGGTGGTCACCGGCGCGGCCAAGGCCACGGAGCTGCTCTGGCTGGCCGCCCGGCACGGCGCCCTGGTCGCGGTGGACGCGCTGGACGAGCTGGAGCGGATCGTCGCGCTGGCCCGCTCGGCCGGCCCGCCGCGGGTGCTGCTGCGGGTGCTCCCGGAGACGACCGACCCGCACAGCCGGTTCGGGCTGAGCGAGGACGAACTGGACCGGGCGCTGGAGCGCTGCGCGGCGGCGCCCGGGATACGGATGGAGGGGTTCTCGTTCCACCTCGGCGGGTACCGGGTGGCGCCGAGGGCGGCGCTGGCCGCACGCCTGGTGGACCGGTGCGTGGCTGCCCGGGCGCGGGGCATGGCCGCGACCTCGATCTCGATCGGTGGCGGCTTCGCGGTCAGCTACGTGGACGCCTCGGACTGGGCGCGGTTCCAGCGGGACTACCGGGACGACTGGTTCCACGCCGGGAAGCGGTTCACCGGTTTCTATCCTTATCACCAGTCGCCGACCGGCGCGGACATGCTTTCGGAAATTCTCGCCGAGGTCGGCCCGGCATTTGTGCGCACCGGAACCCGGATGCTGTTGGAACCGGGCCGCGCGTTGCTGGACGGCGCCGGGTTCACGGTGTTTCCGGTGCAGGGCTACAAAGCACGCAACGGGTACGGAATCGTCACGGTGGCCGGACTGAGCGCGAGTGTCTCCGAGCAGTGGAAGGGCAGTGAGTTCCTGCCCGAGCCCGTGTTGTGGCCGGCGGGAAACGGCGATCCGGTCATTGCCTGCGTCGGCGGTTCCAGTTGCCTGGAATACGACATGCTCAGCTGGCGGAAAATACCCTTCCCGCGCCCGCCGAAACACGGTGACCTGCTGGTATATCCGAATACCGCCGGATACCAGATGGACAAGAACGAGACCCGGTTCCACCAGCTCCCGCTGCCGGCGCGGGTGGAGCTCACGGAGTCCGGGAACGGGTTTCGCTGGCGGTACGGGTCATGAGGCGTACCCACCGGCCGGAGAACATCGTCACCCGGGCGACCGACCTGATCGGCCACACGCCGCTGTTCGAGCTGTGCACGACCGAGACCGGCAGCCGGTTGTTGCTCAAGCTGGAGCAGTTCAACCCGACCGGCTCGGCCAAGGTCCGGATGGCCGAGCGGATGATCACCAACGCCGAGCTGGGCGGCCAGCTGCGGCCCGGCGGGCACATCGTGGAACCCACCTCCGGGAACACCGGGCTCGGGCTGGCCCTGGTGGCCATCGAGCGGGGCTACCGGTTCACGGCGGTGGTGGATCACCACGCCAGCGTGGACAAGCTGCGCGCGATGACCGCGCTCGGCGCCGAGCTGCTCTACGTGGGCGGTGACGCCGCCGGCATCCCGCGCACCATGGAGCGGCGCCGGGTGGCCGGCGAGATCGCCCGGCGGGAGGGCGCGTTCTGGCCCGACCAGCACAACAACCCGGGCAACCGGGACAGCTACCGCCAACTGGCGCACGAGCTGCTCGGCGACATCTTCGGCGACGTGGACTACCTGGTCTCGCCGGTGGGCACCGGCGGCTCGCTGTGCGGCACCGCCCGGGAACTGCGCCGGCTGGGTTCGTCGGTGCGGGCGATCGGGGTGGAGCCGGACGGGTCGGTCATCTTCGGTGGGCCGGGCGGCGCGTACCTGCAGACCGGCAGTGGCAGCCCGGAGGGGTTCCCCGTGGGCAGCAACGTGGACCGGTCGGTGATCGACGAGGGAGTGCGGGTGGGGGACGCCGCCGCGTTCGCCGCCGCCCGGGCGGTCACCCGGCGCACCGGGTTGCTGATCGGCGGCTCCACCGGGGCCGCGGTGCACGTCGCGCTGCACCGGCTGGCGTCGCTGCCGGCCGGCAGCACGGTGGTCACCCTGGTCTGCGACGCCGGCGAGAAGTACCTGGACACCGTGTTCAACGACGACTGGCTGCGGGAGAAGGGCCTGCTCGACCCGGCGGCCGAGGCGGCGGTGGTCGCGCTGCTCGACCGCTACCGGGGCGTCCCGCGCTCGGACCGCGAACCGCGCTCCCGAACGGAGTTCCTGGTATGAGCCGGTTTCCCGGGGCGCGGCAGCTGCTCGCGCTGTCCTGGCCGATCGCCGGCATCCAGTTGGCCCAGGTCGCGCTGACCACGACCGACCTGGTGATGATGGGCTGGCTGAGCGTCGGCGCGATCGCCGCCGGGGGACTGGCGATCACGCTGTACAACCAGCTGCGCACCATGTGCGTGGGCGTGGTCACCGCCGTCTCCAACCTGGTCGCCGGTGCGGCCGGCCGGGGCGAGGCCCGCTCCGGCGGGGTCCAGCTGGACCGGCGGGCCGTCGAGGAGGTGCGCCAGGTCGGCCGGGCGGCGTTCGCGGTGGCCACGCTGGTCGGGCTGCTCGGCGGGTTGGTGCTGGTCGGGCTGGGTTACGCGCTGGCCTGGTTCGGCCAGGACGCCGAGGTGCTCGCGTTGGCCCGGCCGATGATGCTGGCGCTGGCCCCCGGCCTGTTGCCGATGCTCTGGCTGAACGTGCTGCGCCAGTTCGCGGTGGGCCTGCGCCGGCCCGGCTCGCTGCTCGGGGTCACCATCGGGTCCATCGGGTTGAACGCCGCGCTGGACGGCGGGTTCGCCTACGGCTGGTTCGGTTTCCCGGTGCTCGGGCTGACCGGGATCGGGCTGGCCACCACGCTGGTGCAGCTGGTCAACTGCCTGGCGTTCTGGGCGATCCTGCGCCGGGACGAGCAGTTGGCGCCGCTGCTCTCGGTGCGGGGGTGGCGGGCCGACGCGGCGACGGTCCGGGAGGTCGTCCGGCTGGGGGTGCCGATCAGCCTGACCTACGGCTCGGAGGCCGGGATCACCTCGGTGGCCACGCTGATGATGGGCGGCTTCGGCCCGGCCGCGCTGGCCGCGCACAACGTGGTGAACCAGCTCGCCTACATCGTCTACCAGCTCAACATCGGCCTCTCCCAGGGTTCGTCGATCCTGGTCAGCCGGGCGGTCGGGCAGGGGAGGCGGGCCGAGGCCGGCCGGATCGCGCGCACCGCACTGGGCCTGGGCGCGGCCGCGATGGCGGTGTTCGGGGTGATCTACCTGGTGCTGCCCGGACCGGTGCTGCGGCTGTTCCTGGACGCCCCCGATGGCGCTGCCGAACCGGGGGTGTTGGCGCTGGCCGGCACGCTGCTGCTGTTCGGGATCGCACACCAGTTCCTGAAGGGCACGCAGAACATCGCGGTCGGGCTGCTGCGCGGGCTGGGCAACACCAAGGGCGGGTTCCGCGCCACGCTGGTCGGCTACTGGGCGGTGGGCACCCCGGCGATGTGGTTGTTCGGCTACGTGGCCGGCTGGCACGGACCGGGGGTCTGGCTCGGCCTGTGCGTCGGTTTCGGCGCCACCGCGGCGCTTCTCCTGCGCCGCTTCCGCGCCGACCTGCGCGCCGGGTCGGCGGTGCCGTCGCGGGCCTAGCGTCCCTGGAGACGAGAACGGCGCCGACCGGCGAGCTGTCGAGATCGCTGGTCGGCGCCGAACGCTGGGGCGAGGCTCAGGCGGCTTGCTTGGTTTCCCAGAAGATCTTGTCGATCTGGGCGATGTAGTCCAGCAGCTCCTGGCCGGTGGACGGGTCGTTCGAGCCCTTGGTGCCGGACGCCCCGGCGGCCTTGGTGGCCTTGTTGAACAGCTCGTGCAGCTCCGGGTACTTCTCGAAGTGCGGCGGCTTGAAGTAGTCGGTCCACAGCACCCACAGGTGGTGCTTGACCAGATCGGAGCGCTGCTCCTTGATCTCGATGGCGCGCGCCCGGAAGGCCGCGTCCTCGTTGGACTGGTACTTCTCCTGGATCGCCTTGACCGACTCTGCCTCGATCCGGGCTTGTGCTGGGTCGTACACGCCGCAGGGGAGGTCGCAGTGCGCGGTGGCCTCCAGCCGCGGACGGAGAACGCGAGACAGCAGTCCCATGCTTACTCCCTCGATCCGACTATGGTGATCGTTCCGACAGAAACGACCCTACTCCGCGCCCCTCCGGGTGGCTGGCTCCCGCACGGTGTGTGGCACGGTCGTGGCGTGCGGTGGAGGCGCGTTCTGGTGCGCGGACCTTCCATGTCGCCGACCCTGCGGGACGGGGACGTGGTGCTGGTCACGTTCGGCGCGGTAGCCCGTCCGGGTGACCTGGTGCTCGTCCGCTGGCCCGCGCGCCCGGGCCAGCTCTCGGTGAAGCGCGCCGTCGGCGAGAAGAACGGCGCCTGGGCGGTCCACAGCGACAACCCCTACGGCAGCACCGACTCCCGCGAGCTGGGCCCGGCCGAGGTGCTCGGCGTCGTCCGCGCCCGCCTCTGGCCGTCGCCCCGGCGGTTCCGGTAGCGGGCGAGTGCCGGGGCTTCGCGCCCGCGCAATAGCATCCTGGGCATGGTGAAGATCTGGAGCGTCGTCACGGTGCTGGCCGCCAGTGCGTTGTTGGCCGGGTGTGGTGGCGGGGGCTCGGCTTCGACGGAGGCTCCGGCCGCGCCCCGGGCCGCCCCGGAACTGACCAAGCCGTGCACGCTGCTGAGCAACGACACGGTGAGCAAGGTGTTCTCGATCAAGAAGATCGCCAGCGCGGAGAAGCCACCGGTCAACACCCCGAACGGCCGGGCCAACTACGTCTGCGAGTACCGCGCGCAGAACGGTCCGCTGGGCACGCTGCTGGTCACGGTGACCGACTCCACGGTCAGCCCGGCGCAGGTGGCGAAGGCCTGGCAGAAGCTGCCGGCCGCGCAGCCGGTCCCGGGGGTCGGTGACGCCGCGATCTACAGCGTGGACCAGGCCAAGCGGGTGGCCATGCTGGCCGCCGCGAAGCCGGCGCAGGGCAAGACCGTTGCGATGATCTTCACCGGTTCCCCGAAGATCACCCAGGAGATGCTTTCCACGTTGGTCAAGGAGGCCATCGGCTCGGTTTGAGCTCAGCCGGTCCAGCGGGGGAGCAGGCCGGCGGCCTCGGCCTCGGCCAGGGTCGGCGCGGCGGCGTCCCGGTCGGAGAGCACCGGGGTGAGGTCGGCCGGCCAGGGCAGGCCGAGCGCGGGGTCCAGCGCGGAAACGGTGCGCTCGATGGCCGGGGCGTACGGGGTGGAGCACAGGTAGCCGGCGACCGTGTCGTCCTCCAGCGCGCAGAAGGCGTGGCCGAGGCCCTCGGCCAGGTAGATCGCGCGGTACCCGGACGAGTCCAGCCGGACCGCCTCGTGGCGGCCGAACGTCGGCGAGCCGACCCGGATGTCCACCACCACGTCCAGCAGCGCCCCGCGCGGGCAGTACACGTACTTCGCCTGCCCGGGTGGCACGTCGGCGAAGTGGACACCCCGGATCACCCCGCGCCGGGACACGCTGTGGTTCGCCTGGGCCACCCGCAGCGGCTCGCCGACCGCCTCGGTGAACACCGCCTCCTGGTAGGGCGCCGCGAAATGGCCCCGGTCGTCGTCGAACCGGGTCGGCTCGAAGATCCACGCACCGGGGATGGACAAGGCTTTGCTCCGCACGGAGTGTGATTCTGGCGCACCGGGGCAGACACGGCGGCGTCGGAGATGTCACACTGTTCATCTACCTGACACCGAGCCCGTTCGGCCGCCGCGCGATCCCGCGGCCGGTTCGAGGGGCCTGTCGGGCACCGTTACAGCGCGATACCCCGCGGACCGGTGCACGGCCATACGAACTGCACCGGTATTTCAAGGGGACATTACTGTGACCATCGTGCCTGAGCGGATCATGCCGAACGAGACCGAACCGGCCCCTGGCCTGGACCTGGAGCTGGACGAGATCCTCACCGCCCACCACGGCGGCAAGCTGGACATCGCGGCCACCGTGCCGCTGGACGGCGCGCGCGATCTCTCCATCGCCTACAGCCCCGGGGTGGCCGAGGTCAGCCGGGTGATCGCCGAGGACGCCTCGCTCACCGCGCGGTACACCTGGTCGCAGCGACTGGTCGCGGTGGTCAGCGACGGGACCGCCGTGCTCGGCCTCGGCGACATCGGCCCGCGCGCCGCGCTGCCGGTCATGGAGGGCAAGTCGGCGCTGTTCAAGGCGTTCGGCGGGCTGAACTCCATCCCGCTGGTGCTGGACACCACCGATGTGGACGAGATCGTGGAGACGCTGGTCCGCCTGCGGCCCAGCTTCGGCGCGATCAACCTGGAGGACATCTCCGCGCCGCGCTGCTTCGAGCTGGAGCGGCGGCTGGTCGAGGAGCTGGACTGCCCGGTCTTCCACGACGACCAGCACGGCACCGCCATCGTGGTGCTGGCCGCGCTGCGCGGCGCCTCCGAGGTCATGCGGCGTTCGTTGCCGGAGCAGCGGGTGGTCATCACCGGTGCCGGCGCGTCCGGCGTGGCCTGCGCGAACATCCTGCAGGCGGCCGGTGTCCGGGACATCATCGTGATCGACTCGCGGGGCATCCTGGCCCCCGGGCGGGCCGGCATGAACTCGGTGAAGGCCGAGTTGGCCGAGCGCACCAACCCACGCCGGATCACCGGCGGCGTGGCCGACGCGCTGCCCGGCGCGGACGTGTTCATCGGGCTGTCCTGCGCCACGCTGCCGGAGGAACTGCTGGCCACCATGGCGCCGGAGCCGATGGTGTTCGCGCTGTCCAACCCGGACCCCGAGGTGCACCCGGAGATCGCCGCCCGCTACGCGCCGATCGTGGCCACCGGGCGCAGCGACTTCCCCAACCAGATCAACAACGTGCTGGCCTTCCCCGGCGTCTTCCGGGGCGCACTGGACGCCGGCGCCAAGCGGATCACCGAGAAGATGAAGCTGGCCGCCGCCGACGCCATCTTCGAGGTGGCGAAGGACGACCTGGCCGCCGACCGCATCGTCCCCAGCCCCTTCGACCCCCGCGTCGCCACCGCGGTCGCCGCCGCCGTCGCCCGCGCCGCCACCGACTGACCCCCCTCCTCCACCTGATTCAGTGCCTTCCGCACCCTGATTCAGTGCCTTCAGCAGGGTGATTCAGTCACTTCTGGCGCTTGGTTCAGTCACTTCAGCAGTTGCTCCGCGCCAGAAGTGACTGAATCACCCGCCGGAAACGACCGAATCACCCGCCAGAAGTGACTGAACCAAGGTGCGGAAGGCACTGAATCACGCGCCGGAAGGCACTGAATCAGGGTGCTGAAGGCACTGAATCAGGGTGCTGGAGGCACTGAATCAGGGTGCGGAAGGTGCTGGGGCGTGGAGGAAGTGGTGGGCGGCTTGGGCGTAGATGTGGGTGCAGCGGATCAGGTCGGTTAGTTCGACGTACTCGTCGGCCTGGTGGGCGATCCACTTTCCGCCGGGGCCGTAGACCACAGTGGGCATGCCGGCGTCCCGGGTGAGGATCGTGCCGTCGGTGGCGCCGGGGACGCCGCCGTAGCGGGGCGGTTCGCCGGTGACCCGTTCGTGCGCGCCGGCCAGCGCGACCACCAGGGGGTGGTCGTGTTCGATCTGCACGCAGGGGCGGTCGTCGATCACGGTGACCTCGGTGGTCACTCCGTCCGGTGCGCCGGCTTCCTCGGCCAGGGCTCGTACCGAGGCGACCAGGTCGGCGTGCGCCAGACCGGGGATGGTGCGCGCGTCGACGCACACGCGGGCCCGCGCGGGGATGACGTTGATCTGGTCGGTGGAGCCGGCTTGGGCGACCGTGGGGGTGAGGTAGACCTCGCCGAGGTGTGGATGCGCGGGATGCGAGGCCTGCAGCTTCCGCTCCAGTGAGGTCAGCGCGACCAGCAGCCGGCCGGCCGAGGACACCGGGTTGCGGCCGTGCCGGGGCATCGCGCCGTGGGCCATCGCACCGAGCAGATCGACCTGGATCCGCACCGCGCCCTTCGCGGTGGTGCAGATCTCGCCCTCCTCCGGCTCGCAGATGATCGCGCCGTCGATCTCGGCGGCCAGCGGGGTGGCCGCGAAGTGCTTGGCGCCGAGCATCATGCCTTCCTCGTCGACCAGCGCGCAGACCACGATCCGGCCGGGGAACGGCCCGGACAGCTGCATCGCCCGCGCGGCGTGCAGCATCGCGGCCACGCCGGACTTCATGTCCGCCGAGCCCCGGCCATAGAGCCGGCCGTCCCGGATCTCCCCGCCGTACGGGTCGACCGTCCACCGGTCCCGGTCGCCCTCGGTGACCACGTCGGTGTGCCCCTCGAAGGCCAGCGTCCGGCCGGGCCCGCCGCCGCCGTCCAGCACGGCGACCACGTTCGGGCGGCCGGGGGCCACCTCGGTGACCTCCGGTTGCCAGCCGAAGCCGCGCATGGTCGCCGCGACCAGTTCGGCGGCCGGCGCCTCGCCGGTCTCCTGCACGGTGCGCAGCCGGACCAGCTCCTGGGTCAGCTCGATGACGGCGTCATCGTCGATCTTGAAACTCACGTTCCTCCCAAAGCCTTCCGCAGATCGGGCACGGCGGCGACCAGCTCGCGGGTGTACGGGTGGGCCGGTTCGCCGGCCACCCGGGCGGCCGGGCCGACCTCCACCAGCTCGCCGCGCCGCATCACCCCGATGGTGTCGCAGCTGTGCCGGATCACCGAGAGGTCGTGCGAGACCATCACCAGGGTGAGCCCGTAGCCGGACACCAGGTCGTCGATCAGGTTCAGGATCTGCGCCCGCACCGACACGTCCAGCGCGCTCACCGGCTCGTCGGCCACCAGCACCGACGGCCGGGTGGACAGCGCGCGGGCCAGCGAGATGCGCTGCCGTTGCCCGCCGGAGAACTGGTGCGGGTACCGCCCGCCGGCCTCGGGTTCCAGGCCGACGTCCTCCAGCAGTTCGGTCACCAGCAGCCGGCGCAGGTCACGCGGCGCCCGGGCGCCGACCAGCGGCTCGGCGATGATGTCGTGCACCCGCATCCGGGGGTCCAGGGACCCCATCGGGTCCTGGAAGACCACGCCGAGGCGTCCCCTCGGCAGCCCCCGGCGGCCGACCGGGCGGCCCTCGAAGGCGATGGTTCCCGAGGTCGGCCGGTCCAGCCCGGACAGCAGCCGGATCAGCGTGGACTTCCCCGAACCGGACTCGCCGACCAGCCCGAACCGCTGCCCGGCGGCGATTTCCAGGGAAACCCCGCGCAGCGCGTCCACGGTGGGCGCCGGCTCGAACAACGACGCGCGCGGGCGGCGGTAGACCCGGTGCAGGTCGCGCACGGCGATCAGCGGCTCATCCATGCGAACCCACCGGGTGCCAGCAGGCGTAACCGCCGCCGTCCAGCCGTTCCCGCCACTCCGGCAGCACCGCGCACCGCGGGCTGGCCTTCGGGCAGCGGTTGCGGAACACGCAGCCGTCGGGGAACCGGCCGGCCGGCGGCACGGTGCCGGGGATGGTACGCAGCCGGCCCTCCGGGGTGCGCGCGGTCAGGTCGGAGGTCTCCAGCAGCCCCCGCGTGTAGGGGTGGCGGGGCCGGGTGAGCACTCCCCGGGACGGCCCGGACTCCACGATCCGCCCGCCGTACATCACCAGCACCCGGGCGCACACCCCGGCCACCACCGCGAGGTCGTGGGTCACCAGCAGGACCGCAGCATCGGCCGCGCGCAGAAGCTCCAGCATCTGGGCCTGCACGGTGACGTCCAGCGCGGTGGTGGGCTCGTCGGCCAGCAGCACCGACGGCCGGTTGGCCAGCGCGATGGCCAGCATCACCCGTTGCCGCTGGCCGCCGGAGAGCTGGTGCGGGTAGGCCCGGACCAGCCGCTCCGGCTCGGGCAGCTGGACCTTGGTGAACAGCTCGACGGCGGCCGACCGGGCCGCGCGCCGGTCCGGCCGGGTGCCGTGCAGCAGCATCACCTCGGCCACCTGCTCGCCCACCCGCATCACCGGGTTCAGCGCGGTCATCGGCTCCTGGAAGACCATCGTCGCCGTCTTGCCCCGCACGGCGGCCATGGCCCGTTCCGACGCGCCGACCAGGTCGTGGTCCACCCCGGCCAGCCGCACCGACCCGGTGGCTCGCACCCCGTCGGGGAGCAGCCCGAGCAGCGCGGCGGCGGTGAGCGACTTGCCCGACCCGGACTCGCCGATCAGCCCCACCCGCTCGCCCTCGGCCAGCTCGAACGACACGTCCTTCACCAGGGGGGTGGTGTCGGTACCCACCGACAGCCCGCGCACTTCCAGGAGACTCATCGCGCATCCGCCAACCGGGGGTCCAGCCGGTCGCGCAGCCCGTCGCCCAGCAGGTTGAAGCCGAGCACCGCGATGCCGATGGCCAGGCCGGGCCACAGGGCCAGCGCCGGATGGGCGTACAGCACCTGCTGCGACTCCTGCAGCATCCGCCCCCAGGTCGGCGTGGGCGGGCGGGTGCCGAAGCCGAGGAACGAAAGCGCCGCCTCGGCCAGCACCGCGATGGCGAACGACACCGAGGCCTGCACCAACAACAGGCCGCCGATGTTGGGCAGCACGTGCCGGCCGGCGATGGCCGGCGGGTGCCGGTTGGCGGCCCGGGCGGCGAGCACGTACTCGGTGCTCATCACCCGCAGCGTGCCGGCCCGGGCGATCCGGGCGAACGAGGGCACCGTGGCGATCCCGATGGCGATCATCGCGGTGAGCGTGCTCGCCCCGTAGACCGCGCCGAACATCACCGCCAGCAGCAGCGCCGGGAACGCCAGCAGCAGGTCGTTCACGCGCATCAGGATGCCGCCCAACCAGCCCGGCAGCATGCCGGCCAGGATGCCCAGCGGGGTGCCGAGCACCGCGGCGATGCCCACCGCGACCACCCCGACGAACAGCGTGGTGCGCGCGCCGACCAGCAGCTGGCTGGCCACGTCCCGGCCGAACACGTCGGTGCCCAGCCAGTGCGCCGCGCCCGGCCCGGTGAGCCGGGCGGTGGGATCGACCAGCAGCGGGTCGTAGGGGGTCCACAGGAACGACAACACGGCGGCCGCCACCACCAGCCCCACCAGCACCGCCCCCACCCGCAAGTTCGTCATGGCGCCCGCAGCCGGGGATCCAGCAGCGTGTACGCCACGTCCACCAGGAAGTTCACCACCAGCACCGCCAGCACCAGCACGATCACCACGCCCTGCACCAGCAGCAGGTCCCGGTTGGCCACGCCGTCCAGCAGCAGGCTGCCCAGGCCCGGGATGACGAACACCCGCTCGATCACCACCGCGCCGATGAGCAGCGTGGCCAGCTGCAGGCCGAGCACGGTGACCACCGGGATGGCCGCGTTGCGCAGCCCGTGCCGGACCAGCGCGCGCACCGGGGTGAGGCCCTTGGCCCGGGCGGTCCGCAGGTAGTCCTCCCGCATCACGTCCAGCACGGCGGTGCGCACGTACCGGGTCAGCACCGCCGCCTGCACCAGGCCCAGCGAGAGCGCCGGCAGCACCAACTGGCGGAGGAAGGCGACCGGGTCCTCGGCCGGCGGGGTCCAGCCACCCGAGGGGAACCAGCCCAGCCACACGGCGAACACGGTGACCAGCCCGATGCCGGCCAGGAAGCTGGGCACCGCCACGCCCAGCTGGCTCAGCCCGGAGATCAGGGTGCCGCCGGGTCGTCGATGCCAGAGCGCCGCGGCGATGCCCAGCGGCACCGCCGCGCACACCGCGACCAGCATCCCGGCCGTCACCAGCCAGCCGGTGACCAGGAACCGGTCCAGGATCTGCGGGCCGATGTCGGTGTGCGTGATGTAGGAGCGGCCGAAGTCCCCGGTCAGCAGCCCGGTCGCCCAGTCCAGGTAGCGCACGTCCAGCGGCCGGTCCAGGCCGAACTCGGCGTGCAGCGCCGCCACCGCCTGGTCGGTCGCGTTCACCCCCAGCGCCACCCGGGCCGGGTCCCCGGGCAGCACGGTCATGAACCCGAACACGGCGAGGGTCGCGACCAGCAGGCTGGCCGCGAACAGCGCCGTCAGACCGAGCAGCTTGAGGACCACGGCTCGCCTAAGGAGTCCGGGATAAGGCGGTCAGGTCCAGGGACTCGCCGATCCGGTTGTGGGGCAGCCCGGCCACGTCCTTGCGCGCGACGATCAGGTTGGGCAGCAGGAACAGCCAGTCGGCCGCCGCGTCCTCGGCGATCAGCCGGCCCACCCGGCGCAGCCCGGCCGACTGCTGGTCGGCCGGGCCGGTCTCCGACTCGGCGAGCAGTTTGCGCACCTCCGGGTTGTCGTAGCGCCAGTAGTAGTTCGGGTTGCCGAAGGTGCGGATGTCCCGGGGCTCCACGTGGGCCACGATCGACAGGTCGTAGTCGGCGTTCCGGAACACCTCTTCCAGCCAGCGCGCGGGGAACTCCAGCGGCTCGATCCGGGCGTCCACCCCCACCGCGCGCAGCTGCGACTGCACCACCTGCGCGGCCGCCACCGCGTAGGGCAGGTTGGCGATGCGCAGGCGCAGCGCGGGGTTGGGCTGGCCGGCCTGGGCGAGAAGTGCGCGCGCCGCCGCCGGGTCGAACGGGGTGACGTCGGGCAGCCGCTCGAACCAGGGGTCGGTGGGCGGCACCATGGTGTCGATCAGTGCGCCCCGGCCGGCCCATGCGGTGTCCAGCACCGCCTTGTGGTCGATGGCCATGGCGATGGCTTTCCGGACGCGTACGTCGCTGGTCGGGTGGCCCGGGGCGTTGTTCATCGCCAGGGTCACCTCGCCGTTGGTGGTGCCCTCGATGATCTGGAACCGGTCGTCCCGCTGGAACTGGGCCAGCGACTCCGGCGCCTGCACCGTGCCGATCACGTCCAGCCCGCCGGTGAGCAGGGCGTTGGTCGCGGCGGTCGCGTCCTTGAAGTACCTCAGCGTGACGGTCCTGATCGCCGGTTTTGGACCCCAGTAGTCGTCGCGGGCGGTCAGGGTGAGCGCGTCGCCCCGGCGGAACTCGGCCACCCGGTACGGGCCGGTGCCCACCGGGCGGTTGGCCAGGTCGGCCACCCCGGTCCGGGAGAACATGGCGCCGATCCGGGTGGTCATCCGGAACAGCCAGCTGTTGCTCGGCTGGTTGAGCGTGACCCGCACCCGGTCCGGCGCCAGCACGTCCACCGCCTCGACGGCGCTCATGCCGTCCTTCAGGGAGATCGTCCAGGCCGGCGAGCGGACCCGGTCGATGCTGAACTTCACGTCCTCGGCGGTGAACGGCGCTTTGTCGCTGAAGGTGACGCCTCGGCGCAGCGCGAACTCGTAGGTGCGGCCGTCCGGGCTGGTGGTCCAGGACTCGGCCAGCGCGGGGACGACCTGCCCGGTGGCCTGGTCCAGCCGGACCAGGCCCTGGTACACGTTGTCCAGCAGCGCCTCCGGGATAGCGGCGCCGTCGGTGCGGGTGAAGTCCAGGTTGGCCGGTTCCGCGAACAGCCCGATGGTCATCGTGTCGCGGCCCGCCGGGGCGCGCGAGGTGGAACCCGCCGAGCAGCCGGTGATCACGATCAGTAGCGCACCGGCGGCCAGCGCGGTGACGGTCCGGGAAAACGATCGCCGCATCTGCCGATCTTCCCCCGAGTACCGCGCGCTGTCATCCGCTCGCGGGTGACGGACCGTCAACATCACGTGCGCCTTCCGGGGGAGAAGATGGGGAATTACTCGTCCAGTGGTGCGAGTGGGACTGTCGGGGCGAAATGGACGTGACGCCGGTGATGCCGCGGAAACTCGACCGGGCAACGGTGCGCCTGGTGAAGGGCCTTTCTCGGTCCTTTCGGCGTGTCGCACTTGCCGTGTCGTTACCCGGCCTCGACCGGCATGATTACGGAGGGTAGCCTCCTGGACCAGGCTCACCAGGGCAAATCTGAACGCCCTCACAGCAAGTAACACACCGTTACGGTGAACCCGTGCTTCCGGCTGATCGGCTTTCCCCTACATGAGTGAATGACCCGGATCGTCAGCAACAATTGCTCGTTGACCGTGGTGACAACAACACGCCGTGCTCAGGTGTGGGTATCAATCGTGAGGGGTAACCGAGTGGCTGACCTCGAACAGAGGCTCGATCCCCGGCGCGGGACCGAGTTGGACGATCGAGGCAGGGCCTTCGGACGGGGGGCAGTGGGAACCGTGACGGGTGCGCGTGTGGGGGCCGGGAAGTTCGCCATGCCGAGTCAGCTCACCGACTCCCGCCCCAACCCGGTGGCGGAGGTGCCGCCCGACTCGGACGAGGAACTGACCGGCTTCATCGCCCCGGTGACCGACTCCCCGGCGCGCCCCGCCAAGCCGGCCGCGAAGGCCGGCCCGGCCAAACCGGTCAAGCCGGCCGGACTGCTCGAGTCGCTGGCCCTGCCCACCGCCCCCACCCTGCTCTGCGACGGCGCCGACCGGGTGCTGCGGGTGAACGCCGCGCTCCTGCGCATGGCCGGCCGGGACCCGCGCCAGCCGACCGCCGACGACGGCCTCATCGGCCAGCCCCTGGGCAAGCTGCTGGCCGGGCCGGACACCGACGCCCGCCTGGTCCGCCCGGACGGCGCGCTGGCCCGGGTGCGCGTGGTGCGCTGGGCGCTGCCCGACCTGGGACCCGGCGCTCCGGGCACCGGTCCGCTGGCCGGCATCCGCGCGGTCATGCTGATCGACCTCACCGACGTGCCGCAGTCGGTCACCAACCGGGACGACACCTCCCGGCAGATCGCCGAGCTGCAGCGGCTGGCCCGGGTGGGCAGCTGGAGCTACGACCTGCGCACCGGCGCGCTGCACCGCACCCCCGCGCTGATCGAGCTGTACCGCGAGCTGAACATCGTCCCGGACGGCCGCCCCGGCGGCTCCATCGAGCTGGAGCAGGTGGCGCTGCTCTGCGCCACGCTGCGGGACGCGGCGCAGCGTGAGCAGCAGCCGGAGAACCCCGACGAGCACCACATCGAGCACCGCACCGCGCCCAACGGCGGGCAGACCCTGTCCTGCCGGGCCAGCGTGGAGCGCAACGCCGAGGGCACGCCGATCCGGCTGGTCGGCACCGTGCAGGACGTCAGCGAGCGGCGGCAGGCCGAGCAGCGCATCGGCCGGGCCACCCAGCGCTACCTGGACCTGGTCTCCATCGCCCCGGTCGGCGTCGCGGTGTTCAACCGCACCGGCCACCTGGTGGACGCGAACGGCTCGCTGTGCACGCTGCTCGGCGTCTCCGGGGAGCGGCTGCGCGGGGTGTCCGCGCGCGAGCTGTCCCTGGACCCGACCGGCACCGGCGAGCTGGCCTTCCTGCGCCAGGTCCCGCCCGGCGCCCGCTACGGCTACCGGGTGCCGCAGTACGCGGTGCGCCGCGCGGACGGCACCTCGGTCTGGTGCGAGCTGTCGGTCACCGTTTCCATCGGCGACGACGGCCGGCCGTTCTGGCTGGTCGTGTTCACCGACATCTCCGCCCAGCGCCGCGCGGCCGACGTGCTGCGCCGGTCCGGCACCCATGACGACCTGACCCGGCTGCCCAACCGGTCCAGCGTGACCGCGACGGTCGGCCGGCTGCTGGCCGGCCCGGACCGGCACAAGCTGGCCGTTCTCTGCTGCGACCTCGACGACTTCAAGCGGGTGAACACCGCCCTCGGGCACGCCGCCGGCGACCAGGTGCTGGTCACCCTGGCCACCCGGCTGCAGCGCGAGCTGCCGGTCGGCTGCTCGCCGGCCCGGATGTCCGGTGACGAGTTCGTGGTGGTCTGCGACGACGTCTCGGCGGTCGGCGGGGTGAACCGGCTGGGCGAGACCGTGGCGGCGCTGCTGCGCGGCCCGGTCGAGGTGGACGGCCAGTCCATGCGGGTGTCCGCCGCCATCGGCGTGGCCACCCCGCAGGACGGCGACGGCCGGGGCGGCGTGGGCAGCGCGGAGGATCTGCTGCGCCTGGCCGACGCGGCGATGTACGACGCCAAGCGGCGCGGCGCCAACCAGCTCGGCTTCGTCACCGAGGACACCGCGACCAGCGCGCACCACCAGCTGCGCCTGGAGGACGAGCTGCGCGAGGCGATCGCGTGCGACCAGCTGGAGCTGCACTACCAGCCGGTGGTCGGGGCCGACGGCGCGATCCGCTCGGCCGAGGCGCTGGTCCGCTGGGTGCACCCGGAGCGCGGCATGCTCTACCCCGGCGAGTTCATCCCGGTGGCCGAGCGCGGCGGGCTGATGCACGAGCTGGACCAGTGGGTGCTGCGCACCGCCACCCGGGAGGCCGCCGCCTGGCCCGCGCACAACCGGCGCCCGGTGAGCGTGGCGCTGAACCTGGCCGGCCTGCTGCCCGGCGACGCCGACTTCCTGCCGGCGGTCCGCGCCGCGCTCGCGGAGAGCGGCCTGGCCGGTGACCGGCTGATCCTGGAGCTGGTGGAGACCAGCCTGGTCGCGCTGCCGCAGCGCACCCTGGCCGCGATGAGCGAGCTCTCCGGGCTGGGCGTGCGGTTCGCCGTGGACGACTTCGGCACGGGCTACTCGTCGCTGTCCCGGATCAAGGAGCTGCCGGCGCAGATCGTCAAGGTGGACCGCACCTTCGTGCGCAACATCAGCTCCGACCCGGCCGACTTCGCGGTGGCCCGCGCGGTGGTGCAGATGGCCGCCGCCATGGGCCGCTACTGCGTGGCCGAGGGTGTGGAGACGGCCGAGCAGTTCCACGCGCTGCGCGGCCTGGGCGTGGACGCCTACCAGGGCTGGCTGTTCGCCAAGGCGCAGGAGCCGACCGCGTTCCGGGAGATGCTGTCCGCCCCGCCGATGACCGTCCCGTCCGGTGAGCCCGCCTCGCCGCCCGACGGCCTGGCCACCCAGGCGCTGCGCACCGACGCCGCCCGCGCCAAGATGCGCCGCGCCGAAGCGGCCCGTAAGGCGGGGGAAGCCAAGGGCGGGAGTGCGAAGGACGAGGCCAAGGGGGCCGAGCCCTCGCGGGCGGACGCCGCCCCGACGACGGCGGTTCGCGGGGACGCCGCTCCGGCGACGCCGGGTCGCGCGGAGAGTGCCGCCGCTCGGGTGGATGCCGCCCCGACGACGACGGTTCGCGCCGAAGTGGGTCGCGCGGGGAACACCCGGGCCGATGCCGCCCCGGCGAAGGCGGTTCGCGGCGAAGCGGGTCGGGCGGAGAGCGGTCGGGTGGATGCCGCTCCGACGACGGCGGTTCGCGCCGAAGTGGGTCGGGCGGAGAGCGGTCGCGTGGATGCCGCTCCGACCATGGCGGTTCGCGCCGAGAAGGCGCGCGCGGAGAGTGCTGCCTCCCGGGTGGATGCCGCCCCGACGACGGCGGTCCGGGCCGAGAAGGGCCGGGCCGGGGCGCAGGCCGCCCCGGCGGTGGCGGCCCGCGCGGAGAACGCCCGTAACGAGAGCGGCCGGGCCGGGTCCGGCGGTGCCGAGCCGGCCCGGGCCCAGGCGGCCGGGACCGGTATTGCGCGGACCGAGACCGCCCGGGCCGAGCCGGCGCGGGTGGTGGCCCTCCGGACCGCGATCGACCGGGCCGAGGCAGGCCAGGTGGCGCCGGAGCGCCGCGCGGGCGGTGGCGGCAAGCGCCGGCGCCCGGAACCGGACGAGGCCACCCGCGTCGCGCCCGCCCGGACGGAGACCGGAGCGGCGCGGACCGAGGCCGTCCGGGCCGAACCGGGCCGAGTCGGTCCCAGCCGCGTCGAGCCGGGCCGTGGCGGGTCTGACCGGGGCGAGGGACGCCGGGCCGCCGCGGAACGGCCCGAACTCGGCCACCAGGGGAAGCGGCGGCGCCCGGAGACCGAGGGCGACCGGCCGCGCCGGGCGCAACCGGAGGACGTCACCAAGCCCCGCCACGCCAACCCCCTGGACACCCCGGCCGCGGCCGGCCCGGAGCAGCCGGGCAAGGGCGCCGACGGGGTACCGGAGCCGAAGCTCGACCGGTTCACCGAGCTCGAGGAGTGGCTGGCCAGCAGCATCGCCGAACTCAGCGATGACGAGTCGACGGACTTGCCCACCTCCAAGGACTGACCGGCAGAATTTCCCGGTGGTTCCCGGAAACTGTCGGTGCTCGAACATATAATCGAATGCATGGACAACCGCTTCGGTGAGCGGCTGGCGGGGATGCCCGTTGGTCCGGAGCTGGCCGCGCTGTTGGCGTCGATCGACGTGACGGCGGTGCCGAACGGTTCGATCATCGATGTGTTGCAGGCGTCGGCCCGGCAGCGGGCGCATGCCGATGGGGTGTATCTCGGGGCAGTGGCCTCGACTCTGGAACGTGACCCTTCCGCCGGCCCTGGTTCGGTGGCTTGTCTGGCGGAGCCGGATCGCTATGCGCCCGACGAGGTGCGGGCGGCGTTGGTGATGACCCGCCGTCAGGGGTGGAACGAGTCCGAGTTCGCCTACATCCTGTGCCGGGGACTGCCGGCGGTGCATCAGGAGATGCTGGCCGGTCGGGTCGACCGGGACCGGGCACGGGTGTTCGTCCAGCACCTCGCCGGCCTCCCGGCCGAGCTGGTCGCCAAGGTGCTGAACGCGGTCCTGGCGGCGGCGCCCGGGTTGACCACCGGGCAGCTCCGCGCCCGCATCCTGAAACTGATCATCACGGTGGATCCGGACCACGCCCAGGATGCCTACGAGCGGGCGTTGGCCGAGCGCGCGGTGGTGGGCTATCTCAACCCCGACGGGACGGCGGTGATCAGCGCCTCGGGTCTACCCCCGGACGAGGCGGCCGCGGCGACCGAGCGGATCGCGGGGTTGGCCCGGGCGGCGAAACGGGCGGGACACCCGGGTCGGGTGGATCAGTTGCGCGCGGACATCTACCTGCGCCTGCTGGATGGCCGATTCCACCACCTCACCCGCATAGAAATGATCACCGCCCTCCTCGCCGAAGTCAGACAGACCCAAACACCACCCGTTGAAGTCTCCACGGGCGGCGCCGTGGCGGCCGAAGACCCCGCGTGCCCCGAGCCGAACGACACCGGCCCGCACGACCACCAGCCGGCCGCCGCGCCTCGACCGGCGGTCAGTGAGCACGAACCCCTCGGGTCGGTGACCGGTATCGAGGTCCGTGCCCGGCTCGACAGCCTCGCCGGCATCAACCAGCTACCCGGTGAACTACCCGGCTGGGGACCCATCCCCGCCCAGACCGCGCGTCGGGCAGTGGCTCGACAGCACCACGGCCAGTGGCGGTGGGCGGTCACCGACCACGAGGGCTACCTGCTCGCCGAAGGCCTCACCCGCCGAAGACCCATCACCAAACCACCCCCGTACGAAGCCGAAGGCGGGATCGTCGAGCTGGCCATCCCGGCCACCGTCCTGGCCCGACTGGCCACAGACCCACCACCCGCCTGGGCCGGGGTGATCGGCGACATCGCCACCCAGTACCAACACGCCCGCGCCACGCCGAGCGCCGACCCGAATGCCCAACCGGGGCGACGGTTGCCCGGGTGTGGGCTGCGCCGGTATGTGCAGATCCGGGATCGCACCTGCACCGCGCCCGGCTGCCGACGCCCCGCCACCCAATCCGAGCAGGACCACACCGTCGACCACCAACACGGCGGCCCCACCACCCACACCAACCTCGGACCAGGGTGCAAACACGACCATCGGCTCAAGCACGAAGGAGGCTGGATCGTCACCCAACCCCAACCAGGGAGGTTCATCTGGATCAGCCGACTCGGGCGCCGCTACCACACCCGAGGAGAACGCATCACCGACCCAGAACCCGAGCCACCACCGTTCTAGGCACGGCGGCCGCGGGATACCCGGACGTGTCGATCTTGTGGGGGGACCCGGCCGGAAATCTGACCGAACCAGTGTGGTTTGGGTCCCGATCCACGGGATGGGTCCTGGTTCGCCTGCCCTGATCGGGTTAGCCTGTGCCGATCGCGGCGGCCGGCAAGGGGCCGGCGGAGATGGATGGGGGCGCCCGGGTGATCGAGTTCCGGGAAGTGACCAAGCGATTTCCGGACGGCACGGTGGCGGTCGACCGGTTGAGCATGACCGTCGAGTCCGGCGGCATCACGGTGTTCGTCGGGCCGTCCGGGTGCGGCAAGACCACCTCGCTGCGCATGATCAACCGCATGGTGGAGCCGTCCGAGGGAGCCATCCTGGTGAACGGCGAGGACGTGATGGCCGGTGACCCGGCGTTGCTGCGGCTGGGCATCGGGTACGTGATCCAGCAGGCGGGCCTGTTCCCGCACCGCACCATCGTGGACAACGTGGCCACCGTGCCGCTGCTGCTCGGCTGGGACAAGCACAAGGCCCGCACCCGCGCGCTGGAGCTGATGGAGCTGGTCGGGCTGGTGCCCGAGATGGCCAAGCGCTACCCCGGCCAACTGTCGGGCGGTCAGCAGCAACGCGTCGGCGTGGCCCGCGCGCTGGCCGCCGACCCGCCGGTGCTGCTGATGGACGAGCCGTTCAGCGCGGTCGACCCGGTGGTCCGGGAGAGCCTGCAGGACGAGCTGCTGCGGCTGCAGAACGAGCTGGGCAAGACGATCGTGTTCGTCAGCCACGACATCGACGAGGCGATCAAGCTAGCGGACAAGGTCGCGGTGTTCCGGGTCGGCGGCACGCTGGCCCAGTACGACTCGCCCGGCGCGCTGCTGGCCCGTCCGGCGGACGACTTCGTGGACGGCTTCGTCGGCAAGGACCGCGGCTACCGGGGTCTGGGCTTCCGCTCCGGGGACGGTCTGCCGATCGGCGAGCTGCGCACCGTGGCCGTAGGCGCGGCGACGCCCGAGGAGGGCTGGGCGCTGGTGGTCGACGACGAGCGCCGGCCGCTGGGCTGGGTGGACGCGGCCAAGCACGGTGAGAAGCCGGTCGCCGAGGAGGACATCGTGCCCGGCGGCTCGCTGTACGACACCGAGTCGGACACGCTGCGCGGGGCGCTGGACTCGGCGCTGTCCTCGCCGTCCGGGCTGGGCGTGGCGGTGGACGGCGCCGGCGCGGTGGTCGGTTCGATCGCCGCCGACGACGTCCTGGACCGGCTGGCCGCCGCACGCGCCGACGACGAGGAGGGTGACGCCGCGTGATCTGGGGCTGGGTGCCGCGCAACCTCGACGTGATCGTGGACGCGCTGGCCGAGCACCTCTGGCTGTCCCTGATCCCGGTGGTGATCGGGTTGGTCATCTCGATCCCGCTGGGCTGGCTGGCGAACCGGTCCACGGCGGCCCGCGCCGTGCTCATCCCCAGCGCCGGGGTGCTCTACACGGTGCCCTCGCTGGTGCTGTTCATCGTGCTGCCGGGCATCCTGGGCACCAAGATCCTGGACCCGGTGAACGTGGTGGTCGCGCTGGCCATCTACACGGTGGCGCTGCTGGTCCGCTCGGTCGCCGACGCGCTGGCCGCCGTGCCGGACACGGTGATCGCGGCGGCCACCGCGATGGGTTTCCGGCCGCTGCGCCGGTTCCTCACCGTGGAGTTCCCGCTGTCCGTGCCGGTGCTGGTGGCCGGGCTGCGGGTGGCCACGGTTTCCAACATCAGCCTGGTCAGCATCGGCGCACTGGTCGGCTTCGGCGGGCTCGGCCAGCTGTTCACCGACGGCTACCAGGCGGACAACCCGACCGAGATCGTCACCGGCATCGCCCTGTCCTTGGTGCTCGCACTGGCGGCGGACGCGGTGCTGCTGAGCCTGGGCAAGCTGGTCACCCCCTGGGAGACGGCACAGCACCGGCCGAAGGCGAGGACGGCATGAGCATCCCGGAGATCTTCGCCTGGCTGTTCGACCCGGCGAACTGGGGCGGGTCCACCGGCGTGCTGGCCCGGGTGCTGGAGCACCTCTGGTACAGCGCGCTGGCGGTGGTCGTCGGCGCGCTCGTCGCCGTCCCGGTCGGAGCGCTGGTCGGGCACACCGGCCGGGGCTCGTTCCTGCTGGTCGGGCTGGCCAACGGGCTGCGCGCGCTGCCCGACTTCGGCCTGCTGGTGCTGCTGGTGCTGCTGGTCGGGGTGCAGCTGCTGCCGGTGGTGGTGGCGCTGACCGTGCTCGCCGTGCCGCCGCTGCTGGCCGGCACCTACGCGGGCATCCGCAACGTGGACCGGGCGGTGGTGGACGCCGCGCGCGGCATGGGCATGCGGGAGCGCGCGGTGCTGCTGAAGGTGGAGTTCCCGAACGCGCTGCCGTTGCTCATCGGCGGCCTGCGCTCGGCGTCCCTGCAGGTGGTGGCCACCACCGCGATCGCCGCGTACGTCAGCTTCGGCGGGCTCGGCCGGCTGCTCATCGACGGCCAGCGCAACGGCGACTATGCGCAGATGGGGGCCGGCGCGGTGCTCATCGCGGTGCTCGCGCTGGTGGTGGAGGGGGTGCTGGCCGGGGTGCAGCGGGTCGTGGTCTCCCCGGGGCTGCGCCCGTCCGGCCGGCGCACGTACAAGCAGGCGGAGAAACAGAAAACCACCCAGCCGGCGGGGGTGGCCTCGTGAACCGGCGGATCACCGCGCTGATAGCGGCCCTGGGCGTGGCCGGGCTGGCCCTGGTCGGCTGCGGCCGGGACAGCGACACGCTCTGGGTCGGCTCGGCGGACTTCACCGAGAGCAAGCTGATCGCGGAGATCTACGCCGGCGCACTGCGGGCCAAGGGCATCAAGGTGGAACGGGCCAGCCTGGGCACCCGGGAGGCCTACGTGCCGGCGCTGCGGGACGGCTCGATCGACCTGATCCCGGACTACACCGGCACGCTGCTGCAGTTCCTGAACAAGAAGGCCGAGGAGACCACGCCGGACGCGGTGTACGAGGCATTGAAGCGCACCGTGCCCGCCCCGCTGACCGTGCTGGACCGGTCGCCGGCCGAGGACAAGGACGCGGTGGTGGTGACCAAGGCGTTCGCCCAGCGCAACAACGTCCGGTCCATCGCCGACCTGGCCCCGATGTGCGGCGATCTGGTGTTCGGCGGGCCGTCGGAGTTCCAGCAGCGGGCGGACGGGATGCCCGGCATCGAGCGCACCTACGGCTGCAAGTTCAGGGAGTTCCGCGCGCTGGACACCGGCCCGGTCACCGTGAAGGCGCTGGCCGACGACACCGTGCAGGCGGCGGACATCTTCACCACCAACCCGGCGATCGAGGAGAACGAGTTCATCGCGCTGGACGACCCGAAGAACAACTTCGCCGCGCAGAACGTGGTCCCGCTGATCAACTCGGAGAAGGCGACCCCGCGGGCGCGGGAGATCCTGAACCAGGTCTCGGCCAAGCTGACCACCGAGCTGCTGATCGAGCTGAACCGCGCGGTGAACGCCGCGGACAAGCCGCACACCCGCACCGTGGCGAAGGAGTGGCTCACCGCCAACGGCCTAGGGTAGGGCGGATGTCGATCACCCTTCCCACCGAGCGCGAGCTGCTCGACGAGTGGCTGGCCGTGCTGACCGTGATGGGCGAGCAGCTGGCCGGCCGGGCCGACCGGCCCGTCGTGAACGCGATCGGCCGGCGCAACTTCAGCGTCCAGCTGGAAACCGCGGTGTCCGCGCGGGACCGGCAGGCGCTCGGCGAGTTCACCGCCGCGGTGGGGGAGCTGTACAACCGGCAGTCACGGGCGCACTGGACGGTCAGCGAACAGCTCCTCGGCATGGTCCGAAATGCCACCGGGGAGACCCGGGAAGCCGTACTGCGCCGGTTGGCGGTTGAGCTCTCGGAGTAGGAATCGGCGGCGCCGTGCATTACCGTTGTCCCTGGAACGGCTGACTGAGGGGTGCCGGGATGACGTCGTTGGCCCAGACATTGGTACGGCATGTCTTCGTGCTGTTGGTGATGGCGGCCGGTTCGACCATGGCGCTCGCCGGCGTGGCGACTTCGGACCCGGTGGTCCCGGTGGCGCAGCAACGCGCCCTGCCGGTTCCCGCCCAGACCGGTGACGGCGGGCTCGGTGACGGGAACGGCAACGGGTCCGGTGGTTGCGCCGACCCGTCCTGCGGTGCCGGGAACCTGCCGCAGCCCGGCGGGCCGGTCGGCAACCCCGGTGGCTCGCCCGGGGGGAACGTGCCCATCCCGGTGGGCAACAAGCCCAATACCGGTGGCAAGCCCCCGGTGCTCGGCGGCGGTGGCGGAGGGGGTGGCGGCGGTGGTGCCGCGCCCGCCGTGGCGAGCAACTCGGGCGGCGACGGGCGGGACAACGCCCAGCAGCAGCGCGGCGCCGGCTCCGGCAGCTCCGAGTCCGGCAACTCGGCGCCCCCGGCGCAGAGCGGCGGAAAGCGCCCGGCCGAGGTCCTGTACACCCATGACGACGAGAACCGGAAGGGGTCGGCCGGTGCCGGCGCCGCGGGCGGACGGGTCCAGTGCTCCGACGGCGCCTGCGTGACCATGCCGTTCCTGCCCGCCTGGGTGGTGGTCCTCGGCGCAACGGTGCTGATCTGCGCGACGTTCTACGTGGGCATGCGGCTGGTGGGCAGCCGGTTGCGGCGCTGGGTGGAGTAAACCAGTGTGTACTACCTTGGACGCCTGATCTGACCGGCGGATTGCTCTGAGGTGTCGATGATGGCGACGGCTGGGCTGCGGTGTGCGTTCGCGGTGTTGCTGGTCGTGGCCGCCTCGTTACCGGCGGTCGCGGACCCGGCCTTCACGGATGCCGGTGCGTCGGCGCCGGTCGTGCTGGCGTTCGCCCAGCCCGGCGGGGGTGACGGCGGTGGAGGTGACCCGGGCGGCGGCTGCGCCGACGGTTCGTGCGCGGGCAACCTCCCCCGGCCCGGCGGGAGTGCGGGTTCTCCCGGTTCGGTCGGTTCCGGGTACGAGTTCGAAGCCCCGCCGGCGGACACCGCGACGACCGCCGAGACCGGCTGGTTCACCGAGCTGAAGAAGGCCCTCGGGTTCGGCAACAACGCCGAGGCGCCGGGCCGCTCGGACCCGGGCGGGGTGACCGACCCGGAGCAGGAGAAGCTCCGCCATCCCGGCCGGCCGAGTGGCGCGGACGGGGCGTCCGGCGGGGCGCAGTGTGCCGATGGCGCGTGTGTGAGCTCGCCGTTCCTGCCCATGCCGGCACTGATCGCGATCTCGGCCGTGCTGCTGGTGCTGCTGCTGGTCGTGAGCATGCGCCTGGTGGTCACCGGGCGACCGCGGCGACGCGGGGAATGAGCCGACCAGTTCCGGCGGCCACCGCGCTGGCGGTGATCGCGCTGCTGGCCGGCGGGTGCGCGGTGCCGGCGATCCCGCCCTACGCCCCGCCGCCGGCCATCGAGTCACCGCCCCGGGAGGTGCCCGCCCCGGCCAACTGCACCCGCACGCTCACCGATGCGGACAGCGCCCAGGGCGCCCTGGACCGGGCCGACCCCGGTGAACGGCTGTGCCTGCGCGGGGAGTTCCCGCCGGGCACCGAGCTGCGCCTGGACCGCTCGGGCAGCCCGGGCGAGCCGATCGAGCTGATGTCCGGCGGCTCCACCGTTGCCAGCGTGACGGTGATCGCCGACCACGTGCTGGTCGACGGCCTGAACACCCGGGGCGGGGCGGGCATCCACGCCGAGGGCACCGACATCGTCATCCGGAACAACGACGTGCGCGGGGCCGACGGGGACGGCATCGAGTGCGCCCCCTGCGTCCACGCCGCCGTGGTGGACAACACCGTGTCCGGGGTCGGCGGCACCGGTGTGCAGGTCGCCGGGCGGGACATCGCGGTGATCAACAACGACATCCGGGGGACCGGCCGGATGGCCCAGCCGGACAGCGACGGCGTGCGGTTCTTCGGCGTGAACCTGAACATCGAGAACAACCGGGTGCACGACATCGGCCGGCGCAGCTGCTTCCGCACCTTTCCCGGCCCGTCGCTCTCCAGCCGGGGCCGTTCCCCGGACGCGGACTCCGACGAACCCTCCCGGAGCTCCGACCCGGACCCCGGCTCCGACCCTGACCGCGGTTCCGGTCCGGACTCCGGCGAGCGGGGCTCGGACGAAGGCGGCTCGGACCGAGACTCGGACGGAAGCGGTTCGGACGAGCGCGGCTCGGACCGGGGAGGCTCGGGCGGAAGCGGTTCGGACGAGGGCGGCTCGGATGAGGGTGGTTCGAACGAGCGCGGTTCGGACGAGGGTGGCGCGGGATCGTCGGCCAGCCGGACGGCGGCGGCGGTGCGGGCCACCTACGGCGTGACCGTGCAGCGGAACCGCTGCGTGGATGCGGACGAATGGTGCCTGCTGGCCAGCGGCACCGAGGGCTCCAACCTGGGCGCCCAGGCGACCATCCAGTTCCTGAACAACTACTGCCAGACCGGTTCCACCGAGGGGGTGCGGCTGGAGGCCTACCCGAACGTGGTGGTCCGGGGCACCACCTTCGCGGCCGACTACCGGACGGCGGTGCTGGCCGAACGGGGAGCCACCGGCGTCAAGCTCTCCGACAACATCCTGCTCGGCACCTTCGGGCTCTCCCAGCTGGACGAAACCTCCCGCCCGGGTTTCGCGGAGTCCAACAACCTGAACAAGTAGGTCAGCGCGGCAGGCTCTGCCAGAACTGCAGCTCGTAGGCCTGCAACAGCCGGGCGGCCCGGGCGATGGCGGCCGGCTCGACGCCCTCGGCGAGGCCGGCGTCGATCACCGCCAGGCTGATCCGCTCCAGCTCGCCGGTCGGCCCGGAGAAGTGGGCGAAGAAGGCACACTCGGCGTCGCCGAGCCCGTAGCCGCGGGTCAACGCGGCGTGCATGCGCGCGCAGGCGCCGCCCCAGGCCTCCAGGTTGACCAGGAATGCGCCGGCCACCTCGGCCGGGCTGCCGTCCCGGGCCAGCCGGGCCACGTAGCTCGGGTAGGCCTGGCAGCCCGGGGTCGGCTCGTACGTGTCGGTCAGCCCGACGGCGGCGGCCAGGGTGTCCAGTGCGGCCAGGGCGACGCCCTCGCCGGCGGCCATGCCGGTGAGGTAGCCGTGCGCCGGCTCGTCCGGGCGCCGCCGGGCCAGCGCCTCGAAGCTGCGCCGGTCGCTGGGGATCACGAACAGCTGCTCGCCGGCGAAGCCCCGCAGGGCCTTCCGGTCCAGGGCTCCGGCCTCGAGGTCGGCCAGCCACCGGTTGTCCCGGATCTGTTGCTCGACCTCGCGCAGATCGTCCCGAACCCGCCCGCAGAGTGTCACCGCATCCACCGGGCCGACCATACGGGTGATCGCGGCTGCGTTCCGCGTCATTTCTTCGGGCCGTACGGATGACACCCGCCGCGGACCGCATGTCGCGGGGCTTTCCCGGCGGGTGCGAGCGTTACATTTGCGCCGCGAACGACGTGGGACAGCGGAGGTTTGTGGGCATGGCGAGCATTGGCGAGGTGCAGTCCGGCATCGCGCTGGCCAATCAGAAGGCCTCGGAGAGCCTCGGCGCGCTGCAACAGGCGCACTCCCAGCTGGAGGAGGCGCAGAACTCGCTGACCCGGGTCACCGAGGGCAGCGCGCAGGGCGACGTGAACGACGCGGTCAACCAGCTGCAGCACGCGATCAGCAGTCTGTCCGAGGTACAGAACCAGGTTCGCTCGGCGATCGACACCGCCGAGGGGATCTCCCAGCGGCTGTAGCGACCCGCGATGGACGACTCCCTCGGTGAGATCAGGGCGGCGCTCGCGGACGTCAGCCAGCGGCTGTACCAGGCCCACCACTGCGCCGGGTTGGCGGCGAAGGGCATTGCCGAGGCGGTTGCCGTGCTGACCGACCTGGACCGGTCGCACCACGAGTCGCTGGTCCCGCCCGAGCTGTTGCGCGCCGACGAGGAACTGACCCGGGGGTTGGGCCTGATCAGCGGCGGCGTGGACTCCGTGGCGGCGGTCGAGGCCCGCCTCTAGTGTCCCGGCGCCAGGACCGGCGGGACCGGATCGCCCGCGCCTTCCAGGCGTTCCGGGTGGCGGTCGGCGCGTCCCGCGGCGCGGCCTTCGCGCTGCGGGACCAGGCGGTCACCGCCCACGCCTCAGCGCTGTTCGAGCTGATCCTGCGGGAGAAGGGCGTCGACCACGCCGCCGAGCACCCGGTGCTGTCCCGGGCGATGCGCAACCCGCTGCTGGCCGAGCCGCTGCACCACGTGCTCACCGACCAGCGGGCGGTGTTCGGCGACTGGGTGGCCAGCGAGCCGGACCGGCTGGCCGAGCTGGTCACCGACGCGGCACCGGGCGCCGCCGGCGAGCCGCACGGGCGGTGGCTGGGCGAGATCGGCAAGGTGGACGGCACCGGTCCGGTGCCCGAGCTGTGGCGGATCGGCACCGCGCAGGCCGACGGCGCGCCCGACCACTTCCCGTTCCCGGTGGCCGTCCCGCTGCTGGACGAGTCGCACCTGGAGATCACCTCCACGCCGGCCACCCGGGACGCGGCCGAGTCGCTGATGGAGTCGCTGCTGCTGCGGGTGGTCAGCTACTTCCGCCCGGGGATGGTGGCGCTGCACGTGTGGGACGTCGGCCAGCTGGCCGGCGCGCTGCCCGGGCTGTACCCGCTGACCCGGGGCGGGCTGCTCACCGTGCACGATCCCGGCCGGCTGGACGAGCTGCTCGAGGAGCTGTCCGAGCACATCCGCCGGCTGCACACGAGGGTGCTGGTGGACGGGCACCCCTCGCTGCGCGCGCTGGCCGGGACCACCGGCTCCCGCACCGAGCCGTGGGTGGTGGCCGCGCTGGTCGGCAACCACGCCGCGCTGCCCGACGACGAGCGCAAGGCGCTGCAGCGGATCGCCCGGGGCGGCCTGGCCTGCGGCATCCAGCTGATCCTGCTGGACGTGCCGCTGACCATCAGTGCGCCGGTGGAGTCGGTGCGCTTCGCCGAGCCGTCGCACCTGTCCGAGCCGGTCACCGCCCGCTGCTCGATGAGCGGCCCGTACGCCACGGTGACCATGGACGAGCCGCTGCCCCGCGAGCGGGTCACCACCGCCTGCCACGCCATCGCCGAGGAGCTGGAACACCTGCGCGCCCGGGTCGGCGCGTTCGGCGACCTGCTGCCCACCGGGGAGTGGTGGTCGACCGGGTCCGCCTCCGGGGTGCGCGCGCCGGTGGGTTTCCGGGACGGCGTGCCGGTGGAGGTCGCCCTGTGCGACGCGTCGCCGCACGCCCTGGTCGGCGGCCCGAGCGGTTCCGGCAAGACCAACTTCCTGTTCGCCATGATCGGCTCGCTGGCCGCCCGCTACTCGCCGGACGAGCTGGAGCTGTACCTGCTCGACTTCAAGGAGGGCGTCTCCTTCGCCCAGTTCACCCCGGGCCGGCGGGACCCCTCCTGGCTGCCGCACGCCCGGCTGGTCGGCGTGAACATCAACACCGACCGGGAGTTCGGGCTCGCGCTGCTGCGTTTTCTCGCCGAACAGATGCGCCGCCGGGCGGAGGCGGCCAAGGCGCAAGAGGTGACCAAGCTGGAGGAGCTGCGCGCGGCCGACCGCGACGGCCGGTGGCCCCGGATCGTGGCGGTGATCGACGAGTTCCAGTTCCTGTTCGCCGAACGGGACGCGGTCACCCGGGAGGCGGTCGGGCTGCTCGAGGACGTGGCCCGACGCGGCCGTTCGCAGGGCATCCACCTGGTTCTCTCCAGCCAGGACGTGTCCGGCATCGAGGCGTTCTGGGGCCGGCCGGCGATCTTCGAACAGTTCGTGCTGCGCATCGCGCTGCCCCGGTCCCGCCGCGTGCTGGCCGACCTGAACGACGAGGCGCTGTCCCTGCCCCGCTGGCACGCGGTGCTCAACCACGAGTCCGGCATCCGGCACGGCAACGAGGTGGTGAGGATCCCGGACGCCACGGCGAAGGGCACCCTGGACGAGCTGCAGGAGCGGCTGTGGCGGCGGCGCCCGGCCGAGCTGACGGTGCCGCGGCTGTTCGACGCCGGCCGGACCCCGTCGCTGGCCTCGCTGATGCCCGGGTCGGACACGCCCGTGCCGGTGGCCGTGCTGGGCCAGCTGGTGGACGTGGCCGGCAGCGCGGCCTCGGTGCCGATGGCCCGCACCCCGGGCCGCAACATCGCGGTGATCTCCTCGTCGGTGGCCGACGCCTCGGCCGTGCTGGCCGCCGCCGGGGTGTCGCTGGCCCACCAGCACGCGCCCGGTTCCGCGCGGTTCACCCTGGTCGCGCTGGTGCCGGAGGCGGCGGCGCCGGTGGCCGAGCTGGCCCGGCGGCTGTCCGGGCACCGGGTGGAGACGCTGGCCCTGGACGGCTTCGGCGAGCTGATCTCCTCGCTGTCGTCGCGGGTCGTATCCCGGTTGGCCGGCGGCGCCCCGGACCCGGACCCGCACTACCTGTTCCTGTTCGGCGTGGACGGGGCCAGCGGCGTGCTCGAGCAGAAGGACCCGGCGACCTTCCGCAGCGGCCTGGACGCTCTCCGCCAGGTGCTGCGCGGCGGCCCCGAGACCGGGCTGCACCTGGTCGGCTGGTGGCGCAGCGTGCAGCGGCTGCGCTCGGTGCTCTCCATGGGCGCGGGGGTGGACGACGTCGGCTGCTGGGTGGCGTTCGACGTGCAGGGCTCGGAGCTGGGCACCCTGGCGCCCGGGATGGTCAACTGGTCACCCCGGCCGGCCCGGGGGCTGCTGTTCGACCGCTACACCCTCGGCCGGCCCGAGGTCCTGATCCTGCCGGACGTCACGGAGCCGCCGGAATGAGCGCCGCGCGCCGCTACAAGGACATCATCGGCGGGATGACCGAGGCCGTGGAACGGCTGCGACACGACGACGCCACCCGGGCGGCCGCCCTGGAGAAGGCGCTGGTCGAGCTGCACGACGCGATGGAGGCCGCGGCCGACCGCGCCGCCCTTTCCGAGCTCGGCGCCGCGCTGCGCTGGGAGTCCGCGCTGGAACACCTCTGGCACGAGCAGTGGCTGACCCTGAGCCCGCTGCCCAAGCCTGACCCCCGGGCCTCCCCGCGCGACCTGGAGTACTACGAGGCCGTCGTGGAGCAGCGCTACGAAGCGCTCGAGGAAGCCATCCGCAAACGAGTCCTCGGCCGCCGCTGAGGGCTACTCACTCTTCGTCGTCGAAGTCGTCGCGGGCCAGGAAGGTGGCCAACCGGTCCACCGCCACCTCGAAGTCGGGGTTCAGGTCCACGAAGGCGCGCAGCCGTTCGGCGAGCCATTCCAGGGTGACCTGCTCCTCGCCCCTGCGCTGCTCGAGCTCCTCGATGCCCCGATCGGTGAAGTACACGTGGTGACCCTAATACCAGCGGGTATCTGGGTCCTCGGGCGTCCAGTTCATCTTGACTGTCACTCGATCGGAGGGCTACGGTTCAGTAGGTCGATCAACGCTTGACTATCTTGCCCGAGACCCGGAGCGGGAGCGCATGTCACCACCCAGCCGGGACGAGCTGCGGGAGAAGTTTGCCGTGCTCGCCGAGGGCGCACGCGACTCCGGCGCACGGGCGGCCAGCTCACTACGGGTCCGGTTCGCGGCCATGCCCCGCGTGGCCCGCCTCGGCGGCGTCGCGGTGATGGTGATCATCGTACTCGGCGTGGTGGCCGGGGTGCTGGCCGGCCGCGGCGGCCCCGAGGGCCAGCCGGGCAGTCCCGAGGGCCAGCCGGGTAACCAGGCGCCGGCGATCGCCAGCACGCCGCGCACCACCGAGCGGGAGACCAGCCAGACCACGGGCGCGCCGCCGGTCCCGGGCGCCCCGCCCCGCCCGGACACCCCGACCACGACCTCCCCGGGCGGCCCGGACGCCGCCCAGCCACCCGCCGCCCAGCCGCCCACCACGCAGTCGCCCGCCGCCCAGCCGCCCACCACGGCGCCGGAGAGTACGGTGCCCGAGGTGCGGGAACATGTGGTACGGGGCGGCGAGACGCTGGCCAAGATCGCGTTGCGCTACGACGTGCCGTTCGAGCAGATCGCGGCGGACAGCGGCATCACCAACCCGAACCGAGTGCGCGTCGGGCAGCGGTTGGTCATCCGTCCGAAGCCGCCCGGTGTGGAGGTAATCCAGCCGGGACGTACCCTGAGTGACTATGCACGCCGTTCCGGGCACGGGTTGGATCAGCTGATGCGAATGAACCCGCAGCTGAGCAGCCCCGATCGCATCCTGGCCGGCGGCATCCTGCATGTCTGACCAGGCCCCCGAGCGGCCGGACCCATCCCAGGGCAACGCTCCCGCCCCCCGGCCGGCGCGGGTGCCCGGGGGGCCGCCGGTGCCGCCGCAAGGCCGGGTGACCGGCGCGCCGCCGGCGCGCCAGCCGGCCCCGGTGCCCCGGGCGGTGCCGAACCCGCTGTCGTCGCCGAACGGCCCGGTCCCGCCGCCCCCCGGCGCGCGGAACGGTTCGCCGCCCAAACCCCCGGCGCCGCACTCTCCGGCGCCACCCGCCGGGCCGTCGAATGGCGCGAGGCCGAAGGCCCCGACACCCAAGGCCCCGGCACCGAACGGCCCGGGATCCAATGGGCTGGCGCCGAACGGATCGGGACCGAAGGCCCCGGCCCCGCACTCCGGGCCGCCCAGCTCGCCGAGCCTGCCGGGGCAGCCGCCGAGGGTCGCGCCCAGGCCCCGCATAGGCCCTTCCGCCGCACCGAACGCCGCTCCCGGGTCGCCTTCGGCGCTGGTCGGGCCTCCGGGCGGCAAGCCGATCGCGCGCCAGTTCGGCCAGCCGGTTCGCCCGAACCGCTCGTTATCCGAGCCGGACAAGCCGACCAGGGCGTTACCCGGGCGGGGCGGCCGTTCCCCGGAGCCGAGCCGGCCGCCGGGCGGTACCCCCCAGCCCAGCACGCAACAGCCCGGCGCGCCCCATACGAACGGCCACCGCCCGGGGGAGGAACGCTCCCGGGCGCTGTCCCGCCCGGCCGAGCCGGCCGGGGTCGAGCTGCTCGGCGACCGGCTGGCCGGTTGGCTCGCCTCGGCGCGCGCCCTCCTGGCGCCGCCACCCCCTCGGCCCGGCAGCAAGACCACACAGACTCGGGTGCCGCCCGGGTTGGGTGTGCTGAGCCTGCTCGCGGTGGCCATGGTGCCGGGCGCGGGCATGGCCGCCGGCGCGATCACCGTGGCCGCCGACGCCTACTGCACCTACGGGTCGTTCTGCCTCTACTCCGGCCCGAACTTCACCGGCGACAAGGTGGAGTACCACCACGACCAGATGTTCTGCCAGGACGGGAAGCCGGCGCTGGACCTGCGCGCGGTCCTGCCGGCCGGCGTGCGTTCGGTGGTGAACAACACCCGCACCGAGACCAGCGGCCAGGCGGTGAAGTTCTTCAGCGGCGGCCAGCACCTGGTGCTCAGCACGGTCAGCCCGGGGCGCGAGGTCACCGAGATGACCGCGAACACGTCCGAGGCCATGCAGAGCCTCTGCGTCTATCCCGGCAGGTGAACGTTGCGCGCGTCGTAGGCGGCGCGCGCGGCGGCGATCTCGTGCTGGTGCCGTTCGGTCCAGCTGACCAGCGCCTGGATGGTGTCCAGCAGCGTGCAGCCCAGATCGGTGACCTCGTAGTCGACCCTGGGCGGCACCACCGGGTGCACCGTGCGGCGGACCAGCCCGTCCCGCTCCAGGTGGCGCAGCGTGGTGGTGAGCATGCGCTGGCTGATCCCGTCGATGCTGCGGCGGAGCTCGGTGAAGCGCATGGTGTCCCGGTCCAGCAGCGAGATCACCAGTAACGACCACTTGTCGGCGATCCGGTCCAGGATCTGCCGGACCTCACAGTCCTCCCGGGTGTCCCACTGCAGCGCCCCGTACGGGTCGTTGGTGCAGTCCAGGTGACTCGGTGAGTTCAAAGTGCCTTCTTCCACAACGGTCCATGGTGACGCATAGTGCGATCAGTTACAAGAAGGAACTAAGGAGCTTCTCAGTGACTGTGACTCGTGTGCAGCCGAGCCGCCTGGGCATCGGCGCACTCTTCGTGTTGTGCGGCGCGATCTTCCTCGAGGCGATCGACATCACCATGCTGAACGTGGCGCTGCCGGCGGTACGCGCCGAGCTCGGGCTTTCCACGGCGATGCTCAGCGGGGCGGTCAGCGCCTACGTGCTCGGCTACGGCGGCCTGATGCTGCTCGGCGGCCGGGTGGCCGACCTGCTCGGCCGGCGCCGGGTGTTCCTGGCCTCGCTGGCGGTGTTCCTGGTGTTCTCCGCGCTGGGCGGGTTCGCCGGGGAGGGGTGGACGCTGCTGGTCGCCCGGTTCGTGAAGGGCGTCGCGGCCGCGTTCATGACGCCGGCCGGGCTGTCGCTGATCACCACCGCCGTACCGGAGGGCCGGCAACGCAACCGGGCGCTGCTGATCTACGCGGGGGTCGGCGCGGGTGGTTACTCGCTGGGCCTGGTGATCGGTGCGCTGCTGGCGGCGGTGGACTGGCGATGGGTGTTCTTCGCCCCGGCGGTGCTGTCCGGGCTGATCCTCGCGCTGGGGCTGGCGGTGCTGCCCCGCGACGGGGTGGTCGCGCGGCCGGACGGGCGGACCGACCTGGCCGGTGCGATCACCATCACCTCGGCGATGCTGCTGCTGGCCTACGGGGTGGTGCGGCTGGAACACGGGCTGGCCGGGTCGCTGGGCGCGTTGCTCGGCGGGTTGGTCCTGGTCGGGGTGTTCGTGCTGGTGGAGCGGCGCTCGGCGGCGCCGCTGGTGCGGCTGGGCATCTTCGCGTCCGCGCCCCTGGTGCGGGCCAACCTGGCCGCGCTGCTGTTCGTCGGGTCGTTCTTCGGGTTCTTCTTCCTGGTCACGCTGTACCTGCAGGAGCTGCGTGGCTGGTCGGCACTGCAGACCGCGTCCGTGCTGGTGCTGGCCGGCGTGGACGCGATCCTCGCGCCGACCTTGGCGCCGCCGCTGGTGAACCGGTTCGGCACGGCGCGGGTGGTGTTCGGCGGGATCCTGCTGGGCACGCTGGGCTACCTGCTGTTCCTGCCGGTCGGGCTGGACTGGACCTACCTCGCCATGTTCCCCAGCACGCTGCTGCTCGGGCTGGCCTTCTCGCTGGTCTACGGCCCGTTGACGATCGCGGCCACGGACGGCGTGGCGGCGGACGAGCAGGGCCTGGCCAGCGGCCTGCTGAACACCTCGATCCAGTTCGGTACCGCGCTGGGGCTCTCCGCCGTGACGGCGGTCAGCGTGGCCGCCGGCACGCCCGGCGACTCCGGCCTGGACGCCCTCCGCGCCGCCTTGTGGATACCCCTGGCCGGCGCCGCCCTGGCCGCCCTGATCATCGCCACCGGCCTGCGCCGGCCGGTCGAAGGGCGGTAGTGATGACTCAGCGGGCGCGCAGGTTTGACGAGATCTCCGGCGAGTTCGTCCGATACGTGACTGACATCAAGTACGCCACGATGACCACGGTGGACGCCAAGGGCCGGCCGAGGGCGCGGGTGCTGCTGCCGATCTGGGAGCTCACCGAGGCCGGGCCGGTCGGTTGGCTGGCCGCCTACCGGACACCGGTCAAGGTTGCGCACCTGGCGGACAACCCGCACACCACGTTCTCCTACTGGGACCCGAAGCAGAACTCGGTGTTCGTGGACGCCACGGCGGCCTGGGTTGAGGACGCCGAGGAGAAGGCCAGGGTGTGGCGGCTGTACCGGACGGGCAGCCCGCCCGGCGTCGGCTACGACCCGATCGCCTACTGGCGCGGCGGGCCGGCCGACCCGGAGTACGGCCTGCTCCGGATCGACCCGTGGCGGGTGCAGGTGCTGCGCGGCTCCGACCTGCGCAGCATCCTCTGGTACGCCTGACCCGCCCAGCCGCGGCGCGCCAACTTGATCGACATCAACCTCAGATGCCCCGCTGGAGGCTTGGGTTCAGGGGTTCGTTGCAACACCGTGGTTGGTGTCGATCTTCGTTAGGCGGATCGGTGCGTCCAAAGATCAGCTTGGACGGCGTGGCTGGTCGGTCTGCCGCCGCTCGGGTGAGGCCCGTTGCGCTGGGTCCGGGCGCCGGCGGCCCTTTCGCTACGCACCGTGACGGTCGGGAGGGCTTCCGAACGGGTCCGCGCCTGCCTTGCTCGTCGAGCGCTGGCTGGGTCCGCTTTCGATCAAGCCGGAGCCGGACTGAGCCTGCGTTCGACGAAGACGGAGGCGTTAGCCGCTCGCGGATCGACCACGGACCGTAAACCGGGACGCATGAGAACGGGACGCATGAGAACGGGCCATGTGAGACCGGGGCGCAACGCAACGGGCCGCCGACGCCCGGACCCAGCGCAACGGGCCTCACCCGAGCGGCGGCTGACCGCCCAGCCGCGCCCTCCAAGCCATCCTTGGGCCGGGCACCCCACTCAGCTGAAGATCCACATCAACCTCACGCACCTGCACCGGGCGGAGAAGGTGCTTGAGGTTGATGTCGATCACGAATTCGGCCGACGGTAGGCGGTCCGGCGTCTCCCGCCGGCTGCACGCCGCCCGTCGCGTTTCGTCTTCGCTGCTTACCGTGACGGGTTTCGGCATGGTCGGCCAGTGCCGCGCCGGCCAAGCAATCCAGTCCGGCACCGCACCTAAACGATCTCGAGGGTCGGACTGTACCCGCGGACCAGGTCGGGAGGTTGGGGTCGGTCAGTCGTCGCCGAGGGCTTCGGCGATCAGGGCTTGTTGCTCGAACTCGTGCACCTTGCCGGAGCCGGCGGCCGGGGCGGCCATCCGGCGGCGGGAGACCCGGCGGAGGCGGCCGAGGCGGTCCGGGGACAGCTCCGGCAGCGCCAGACCGAAGAACGGCCAGGCACCCTGGTTGGCCGGCTCCTCCTGAACCCACCGGATGTCGGTGGCGTTCGGGTAACGCTCCAGCGCGGCCAGCAGCTTCTTCTTGGGCAGCGGGTAGAGCTGCTCCACCCGGATGACGGCCAGGTCGGTCCGTTCCGCGCCGCCCGCCTTCTCCAGCGCGGCCATCAGCTCGTAGTAGATCTTCCCGGAGCACAGCAGCAACCGGCGCACCCCCGGCTGCGGCCCGCGCGCGGCGGCGAACCGGGGGTCGTCCAGCACCGAGCGGAACGCCCCGTGGGTGAACGCCTCCAGCGGGCTGACGACCTGCTTGGCCCGCAGCATCCACTTCGGCGTGAACACCACCAGCGGCCGCCGGACGCCGTCCATGGCGTGCCGGCGGAGCAGGTGGAAGTAGTTCGCCGGGTCGGAAGGCAGCGCGACCGTCATCGAGCCCTCGGCGCACAGCTGCAGGAACCGCTCGATGCGGCCGCTCGAGTGGTCCGGCCCCTGGCCCTCCAGGCCGTGCGGCAGCAGCAGCACCACGTCCGAGGTCTGCCCCCACTTGGCCTCACCGGACGAGATGAACTCGTCGATGACCGACTGGGCGCCGTTCACGAAGTCGCCGAACTGCGCCTCCCAGAGCACCAGGGCGTCCGGGTTGGCCACCGAGTAGCCGTACTCGAAGCCGAGCGCGGCGAACTCGGACAGCGCGGAGTCGTACGGCAGGAACCGGCCCTGCTCGGGGGACAGGTTGCGCAGCGGGTAGTACTCCTCGCCGGTCTTCTTGTCGATCACCACCGAGTGCCGCTGCACGAACGTGCCGCGCCGGGTGTCCTGGCCGGCCATCCGGATCAGCCGCCCGTCCATGGCCAGCGAGCCGAGCGCGAGCAGCTCGGCGAACGCCCAGTCCACGTTGCCCTCGCGGGACATCTTGAGCCGTCGCTCCAGCACCGGGCGCACCCTCGAGTGCACGGTGAAGCCCTCGGGCAGGTCGGTGTGCGCGTCGCCGATCCGCTGGACCACCTCCAGCGGGACCGCGGTCTCCAGCTTGGTGGGCAGCGCCTGCTCCTGCTCCACCGAGGGGCTGGCCGTGACCTTGCCCCGCTCCAGCTCGCGCACCTCGTTGAACACGTGCTCCAGCTGGCTGGAGAAGTCCTTCAGCGCGTGCTCGGCCTCCTCCATGGAAATGTCCCCACGGCCGATCAGCGACTCGGTGTAGCTCTTCCGCACGCTGCGCTTGGCGTCGATGATCTCGTACATCGCGGGCTGGGTCATCGACGGATCGTCGCCCTCATTGTGCCCTCGGCGGCGGTAGCAGATCATGTCGATGACCACGTCGTTGTTCCACCGCTGCCGGTACTCCACGGCCAGCCGGGCCACCCAGACGCAGGCCTCCGGGTCGTCCCCGTTCACGTGGAACACCGGGGCGCCGATCATCTTGGCCACGTCGGTGCAGTACTGGCTGGACCGGGAGTTCTCCGGGGCGGTGGTGAAGCCGACCTGGTTGTTCACCACCACGTGCACGGTGCCACCGGTGCGGTAGCCGCGCAGCAGCGCCAGGTTCAGCGTCTCGGCCACCACGCCCTGCCCGGCGAACGCGGCGTCGCCGTGCAGCATCACCGGCATCACGGTGAACCCGTCCGGGCCCTTGTCCAGGATGTCCTGCTTGGCCCGGACGATGCCCTCCAGCACCGGGTCGACCGCCTCCAGGTGCGAGGGGTTGGCGGTCAGCGAGACCACGGTCTCCCCGTCGCCGAACATCCGGAAGTACTTGCCCTCCGCGCCCAGGTGGTACTTCACGTCGCCGGAGCCGTGCGCCTGGCCCGGGTCCAGGTTGCCCTCGAACTCCCGGAAGATCTGGCTGATCGGCTTGCCCACGATGTTGGCCAGCACGTTCAGCCGGCCCCGGTGCGGCATGCCGATGACGACCTCTTCGAGCTCGTCGGCCGCCGCCGAGTCCAGGATCGCGTCCAGCAGCGGGATGACGGTCTCGCCGCCCTCCAGGGAGAACCGCTTCTGCCCGACGTACTTGGTCTGCAGGAAGGTCTCGAACGCCTCGGCCGCGTTCAGCTTGGACAGGATGTACTTCTGCTCGGCCACCGGCGGCTTCTGGTGCGGCCGCTCGATGCGCTCCTCCAGCCAGGCCCGCTGCTGGGGGTCGGCGATGTGCATGTACTCGGTGCCGATGGTGCGGCAGTAGGCGTCACGCAGCACGCCGAGCACGTCGCGCAGCTTCATGTGCTGCTTGCCGGCGAACCCGCCGACCCCGAACTCCCGCTCCAGGTCCCACAGGGTCAGCCCGTGGGAGAGCACGTCCAGGTCGGGGTGGTGGCGCTGCCGGTAGTTGAGCGGGTCGGTGTTGGCCATCAGGTGGCCCCGGGTGCGGTAGGACTCGATCAGCTCGAGCACCCGGGCGGTCTTGTCGACCACGCCCTCGGGGATGTCCTGCACCCAGCGGACCGGCTCGTAGGGCACCCGCAGCGAGGCGAAGACGTCGTCGTAGAACCGGTCCTCGCCGAGCAGCAGCTGGTGCACCCGGCGCAGGAAGTCGCCGGACTCGGCGCCCTGGATGATCCGGTGGTCGTAGGTGGAGGTCAGCGTGATGATCTTGCTGACGCCGAACTTGGCCAGCTGCTCATCGCTGGCCCCTTGAAATGCCGCCGGGTACTCCATCGCACCGACGCCGACGATGGTGCCCTGACCGGCCATCAGCCGGGGCACGCTGTGGTTGGTGCCCAGGGTGCCCGGGTTGGTCAGGCTGATCGTGGTGCCGGCGAAGTCGGCCGCCTGCAGCGCGCCCACCCGTGCCTTGCGCACCATCTCCTCGTAGGCCGCCCAGAACTGCGCGAAGCTCATCGCCTCGCAGCCCTTGATCGACACCACGACCAGGGAACGCTGGCCGTTCTTGCCCTGCAGGTCGATCGCCAGACCCAGGTTCACGTGGTCCGGCTGGACCACGTTGGGCTTGCCGTCCACCTCGGCGAAGTGGCGGTTCATCACCGCGAAGTCGGCCAGTGCCCGGACCACCGCGTAGCCGATCAGGTGGGTGAAGGAGATCTTCCCGCCGCTGGTGCGCCGGAGGTGACTGTTGATCACGATCCGGTTGTCCGCGAGCAGCTTGGCCGGCACCGCGCGAACGCTGGTCGCGGTCGGCACGGTCAGCGAGGTCTCCATGTTCTTGACCACCGCGTTGGCCGCGCCGCGCAGCTGGGTCGCCTCGCCGTCCAGCGCCGCCGGGGCGGCGGCCGGCTTGGCGGCCCGGGAGCCGCTGCCGGCGGCCGGCTTCGCGTCGACCGGCTTGGCGTCGGCCGACTTGCCGTCGGCGGGCCGGGCGTCGTCGGGCCTGGTTTCGGCCGGCTTGGCCTTCGGGGCCGTCGCCTGGGTGGTGGCCGTCGCGCCGTTGCCGTCGCTCTTCCCGGTGGCCGGCGCCGCGTTCGGGGCCGGCCGGTAGTCGGCGAAGAAGTCGTGCCAGGCCGAGTCGACAGACGAAGGGTCGTCCAGGAAGCGCTGGTACATCTCCTCGACGAGCCACTCGTTGGTGCCGAACTGGGCGGTTGGGAAGGGCGGGTTCGACGCGCCGGAGAAGCTGCTCGTGGCCACGATTGAAGATCGCCTCACTTGAACGAGTTCGGGTCGCTGTTCAGGTTAGCCGTTACCCGCTAAACCGCGTAGTTGCCGAGGTGGGACCGAGGGAAGGCTTAACGTTGTCCGCCCAGTCGGGTGCGCCGGCCCGCCAGAAGGCCGCGTACCTCCCGCCCCGTTCGAGCAGCTCGGCGTGGGTGCCCTGCTCGGCGATCCGCCCGTCGGCGAGCACCACGATCCGGTCCGCCCGTGCGGCGGTGGCCAGCCGGTGCGCCACCAGCACGGTGGTCCGGCGCGCCCGCAACCGGTCGCCGGCGGCCAGCACGGCTCCCTCGGTGGCCGGGTCCAGCGCGGCGGTGGCCTCGTCCAGCAGCAGCAGGTCCGGCCGCACCAGCTGCGCCCGGGCCAGCGCGATCAGCTGGCGCTGGCCGGCGGAAAGGCCCTGGCCGCGCTCGCCGATCGGCTGCCGGAACCCGGCCGGCAGGCCGGCGATCATGTCCAGCGCGCCGACCTCGGCGGCGGCCGCCTCGATCTCCTCCCGGCCGGCGTCCGGGCGCCCGTAGGCGATGTTGCTGGCGACGTCCCCGGTGAACAGGTGCGGCTCCTGCGGGACGACGCCCAGCCGCCCCCGGAACCCGGCCAGCGGGTATCGGCGCAGGTCGACCCCGTCCAGCCGGACCTGGCCCTCGGTCACGTCGTAGTAGCGGCCGAGCAGCTTCACCACGGTGGACTTGCCGGCGCCGGTGGCGCCGACCAGCGCCACCGTCTCGCCCGGGCGGATGAGCAGGGACAGCCCGTCCAGCGCGTCCCGCTCGGTGCCCGGGTAGCGGAACCGCACCCGGTCCAGCTCCACCTCGCCGCGCAGCCGTTCCGGCATGCGGACCGGGTCGTCGGTATCCGGAACCGAGGTGGGGGTGCGCAGCAGGTCGCCGATCCGGGTCAGCCCGACCTTGGCCTGCTGGTAGCCGTCGAAGACCTGGGAGAGCGCCTGCACCGGGGCGAAGAACATGCCCAGGTAGAGCAGGAACGCCGCGAGCACGCCGGGGGTCAGGTCGCCGCCGGCCACCCGGCTGGCGCCCACCCCGAGCACCGCCGACTGGGTCAGCTCGGACAGCAGCATGACGAACGGGAAGTAGATCGCGATGTAGCGCTGGGCGCGCAGCCGGGACACCCGGTAGGCGGCGCTGCGCTCGCCGAACTCGGCCGCGCTGCGCTCCTCCCGCACGAACGCCTGGGAGACCCGCAACCCGGACACGTTCTCCTGCAGGTCGGCGTTCACCGCGCTGACCCGTTCCCGGGCCTGCGCGTACGCCTCCGAGGCCTGGCGCCGGAACACCACGGTGGCCACGATCAGCGGGGGCAGCGCGGCCAGCGCGACCAGCGCCAGCTCCAGGTCGGTGGCGAGCAGCGCGAACGTCACGCCGAACACGGTGAGCAGGCTGACCACCGCCTGCACCAAACCGGTCTGCAGGAAGGTGGACAGGGCGTCCACGTCGGTGGTCATCCGGGTCATGATCCGGCCGGCCAGCTCGCGCTCGTAGTAGTCCAGGCCCAGCCGCTGCAGGTGGGCGTAGCTGCGGATGCGCAACAGGTAGAGCAGGCTCTCCCCGGCCCGCGCGGTGACCAGCGTCTGCGCCCAGGAGACCAGCCAGTCCACGGCGGCCACCGCCACCCCGATCGCGGCGGCCATGGCGAGCACCGACTCGGCCTTCCCGAGGATGCCGCCGTCCACCGCCAGCCGGGCCAGCGACGGGTAGGCCACGCTGGCCAGCGCTCCGGTGGCGACCAGCAGGATGCTCAGCCCGAGCAGGCCGCGCACCGGGCGCAGCAGCGGGCGCAGGGCGAAGTCCGGGTCCGGCGCGGTCGGGTCTGGGTCGCCGCGCAGTTGTGGCTGGTCGGTGGCCGGGGGCAGCGCGGCCACGGCCTCGAGGAGTTCCGGGGACGGCGGCACGTGTCCGGCGGCGGGTACGCCACCACCTCCGCCACCTCCGCCGCCGGCCGAGGGCATCGCGGGGGAACGGCCGTCCAGCGTTTCCGGCGGGTCCGGCCAGAGGTCGGCGGGCTGGGCGTCGGTCGGCTCGCCGAGCACCTCGTCCAGCAGCCCCTTGGCCCGCAGCTCGGCCTGGGTGCCGGCGGCGGCGACCCGGCCGTCCTTGAGCACCACGATCCGGTCGGCCAGGGAGAGGGTGGACTGCCGGTGCGCGATCAGGATGGTGGTGCGCTCGGCGGTGACCTCGCGCAGCGTGGCGTGGATGGCCGCCTCGGTCTCCGCGTCCACCGCCGACGTGGCGTCGTCCAGCAGCAGCACGCGCGGGTCGGAGAGCAGCGCCCGGGCCAGGGCCACCCGTTGCCGCTGCCCGCCGGAAAGGGTCAGCCCGCGCTCGCCGACCAGGGTCTGGTAACCGTCCGGCAACCCGGCGACGAACTCGTCCACCTGGGCCGCGCGGGCCGCCCGCAGCACCTCCTCGTCGGAGGCGTCCGGGCGGCCGTAGGCGATGTTGGCCCGGATGGTGTCGGAGAAGAGGAAGGCCTCCTCGAAAACCACGCCCAGCTCGTGGCGCAGCTCTTTGAGGCGCAGCCGGTTCAGTGGCCGGCCGCCGATGCGGATCTCCCCGGCCTGCGGGTCGTAGAACCGGGGCAGCAGCATGGCCACCGTCGACTTGCCGGAACCGGCCGCGCCGACCAGCGCGACCGTCTCCCCGGGCGCCACCCGCAGCGAGACCCCGTCCAGCACCGGGTCGTCCTGGCGGTAGCCGAACCGCACGCCGTCCAGCTCCACGGCCAGCGGCCCCTCGGGCAGCGTCTCCGGGTCGATCGGGTCGGTGACCTCGGGCTGCGACTCGATCAGCTCGTACACCCGCTCCACGCCCGCCCGGGCCAGCTGCCCGGACACGTAGAGGCTGCCCACCATCCGGGCCGGCCCGATCAGGTTGCCGACGTAGGCGCAGAACGCCAGGAACGTGCCGATGGTGATCTCGCCGCGCAGCGCCAGCAGCCCGCCGATGCCGAACACCGCGATCAGCCCCAGCGACGGCAGCACGGACATCGGCGGGGACAGCCGCGCGGTCAGCCGGGCCGCGCGCAACCGCTCGGCGAACAGCCGCAGCGCCTGTTTCCGCAGCGTGTCGACCTCGCGGGCCTCCTGGCCGAAGCCCTTGACCACCCGGACCCCGGTGACCGTCTCCTCCACGTGCTGGGCCACGTCGGCCGCGCGCTGCTGGGCCGACCAGGTGGCCGGGAACATCATCCGCCGGGTGCGCGCGGTGATCAGCACGGCCAGCGGCAGCATGATCAGCGCGATCAGGGTCAGCGTGGGGGACAGCCAGAGCATGGCCACGAACGAGGCGACCAGCAGCACCACCGTCCCGCTGACCAGCGGCACCATGGACAGCAGGCTCTGCACCATCTGCAGGTCGCTGATCGAGCGGGAGACGACCTGGCCGGTGCGCAGGCTGTCCTGCTTGGGGCCGTCCAGCCGCTGCACGGCGGCGAACACCTGGCGGCGCAGGTCGTGCTGCACGTCCAGGGCCAGCCGGCCGCCCAGGTAGCGGCGCAGGAACGCCGCGCCGAACCGGATCAGCGCCAGCCCGGCCAGCGCACTGATCAGCGCGGGCAGCGCACTGGTCACCCCGCGCACCGCGTCGTCCACCGCGAACTTGCTCAGCAGCGGGCCGGCCGCTTCCAGGCCCACCCCGAACACGGAAGCGGTGAGCGCGGACACGGTCACCCCGGGGTGCCGCCAACAGGCGGCCGCCAGCAGCCGTACCCAGCCGGGTTTCGATTTCCTCGGAGTCAACACGCCGCCACCACGGTAACCAGATTATGGGAGGTTCCGACATATCCGGCGGGCCCCACGCTGCGCGCGAGGCGGCTTCCCCCTACGGTCGGGCGGATGTTGGCAATTACCGAGAATGCGGCACAGGCCATCAACGCCCTCGTCTCCCAGGGTGAACTGCCCGAAGGATCCGGGGCGCGGATTGCCTCGGACCAGGGTGGCGAGGGACTGGAGCTGGCCTTGGTGGCCGGTCCGGCGGAGAACGACGCCGTGGTGAGCAACGCCGGCGCCACGGTCTTCCTGGAGCAGGGTGCGGCGCAGGTGCTCGGTGACAAGACGCTCGACGTCGAGCAGTACACCGAGCCCAACGGCGAGCAGCAGCTGCGCTTCGCGATCGTCCCCAGCCAGGGAGTTTGAGATTTGGCCGGCGCGGCGGCCAACGACGCCCGCCGCGCCGGCCTCCTCCGCCGGTCACCCTTGCTCTGCGCGCAAAAGAGCAACGGCCCGGCGGTTTCGCGCTGCCCGGCACACCGAGATGCGGCTCACGGCTGTTTGGTCAAGGCCGGGCCGACCCTCAGCCGCATCTCGACCGGTGGCGCCGCCGTCAGGCCCGATCCATGATCAGCAGGGCATGGTGGCTGCTTCAAGGCGCCCGGGGTGGCCGCTGTGTCCTGATGACCATGGTTCGGGGCAAGTGCGGTGAACGTTTGTGGTCACCGCACTAGGTGATGTCGCGGTGTTGGGCGCCGGCTATGCCGCCGAGTACGGCGACCGCGGCGTAGCCGCAGAACACGAGCAGCGTGACCCACCACGGCGTCACGTCCAGCGTCGGCGCCTCCAGCAGCCGGTCGATCGACACATCCCCGGCGAACCCGGCCAGGGTCTGGTCGGCGGAGCCCTTGGGCAGGAACTCCCGGACGTTCTCCAGGCTGAACACCCAGATGGCCATCAGCTCGACGATCAGCTCGACCAGGGTCAGGTAGAGCACCACGGTCAGCACGGCGGCGATCTGGTTCCCGATCAGCATGCCGATGCCCACGCCGACGATGGCCCAGAGCGCGTAGACGACCATGCCGACCAGGGTCAGCCCGAGCACGGTCGAGAACGCGCCGCTGCCCATTTCGTTGCCGCCGAGCACGATCCCAAGCAGCCCGAACGGCACGCACACCAGCGCGTAGCCGGCGCCCACCCCCGCCGCCAGCGCGACCTTGGCCAGCACCAGTTGGGCGCGGCCGGGCGCGGTCAGGTAGCTGGTGGTGATGGTCCGGTGGCTGAACTCGGCGGCCGCGCAGACCACCCCGAACACGGCGGCGAACGGTGCCACGAACACCAGCGCCTTGGCGACGGCCACCGCCGCGCTGCTCTCCGAGATCGCGGTGACCAGCAGGCACAGCAGAACCGCCGGGATGAGCAGCGCCCACCAGGCGGCGGTGGAGGAGGTCTTGCGCGCCTCGGCGTTGACCAGGCCGACCATTCCGAGCGCGGGCATCAGCGGGCTCCTTCCTGGCCGGACACCGGCTGTCCGGAGGCCGACCGGTCGGGGGCGTCATGGTTGGAGGGCGGTTCGTCCCGGCCGGGCGGCGTTCCCGGCGCGGACTGTTCGAACGGGGAGCGGCCGGCCGGACGGGCGAACGGGGACGGCTCCGACTCGTCCGCCGACGACTGCCCCGATGCGTCCGACCCGGACTGCCCCGGCGCGGCCGGCCCGGCGTGTCCCGGCCCGAGCGCTCCCGGCCCGGCGGTGCCGGACTGTCCCGGTGCGGCCTGCCCGGGTGCGGTCGTCCCGGACTGTCCCGGCCCGGAATGGCTCGGCGCGGCGTTCGGCGTGTCGGTGCCGGGCAGGCCGAGTACTTCGGCCATGCCGGGCATCGCCCGGTCCAGCGGCTCGTCCACCGGGCGGTACTGGCCGGAGGTGAGCTCCAGGAAGTGGCGTTCCAGGTCGGCTTCCTCCTGGGTGAGTCCGTAGATGGCCACCCCGGCGGCCAGCGCGGCGTCGCCGACGACGGTGCGCGGCACGCCGGTGACGGTCAGCCTGCCGTCCGAGCCGGACTGGATGTCGGCGAAGCCGCGCTCGGCGAGCGCGGCGGCCAGCTTGGCCGGGTCGGCGCATTCCACGTGCACCCGGTCGCCCTGGTGCACCCGCAGCGCCTCCAGCGGCCCGCCGAACACCCGCGAGCCCTGGCTGATGATGATCACCTGGTCGACGGTCTGGGAGATCTCCGCCAGCTGGTGGCTGGACACCAGCACGGTGCGCCCGCCGGCGGCGAAGGACCGCAGGAACCCGCGCAGCCAGGCCACGCCCTCCGGGTCGAGGCCGGCACCGGGCTCGTCCAGGATCAGCACCTTGGGGTCGCCGAGCAGCGCGGTGGCCAGGGCCAACCGCTGCTTCATGCCCAGGGAGAACCCGCCCACCTTGCGGTTGGCCGCGTCGGACAGGCCGACCAGCGTGAGCACCTCGTCCGCCCGCGCGTCCGGGACGCCGATGGCCGCGCAGTACATGCGCAGGTGGGCGCGCGCCTTGCGGGAGCGGTGGAAGCCGTTCGAGTCCAGCACCGCGCCGACCACGGTGCCCGGGCGCTCCAGCCGGGTGTACGGCACGCCGTTGATGGTGACCTCGCCCTCGGTGGGCGTGACCAGGCCGAGCACCGCCCGCAGGGTGGTGGTCTTGCCGGCCCCGTTGGGGCCGAGGAAGCCGGTGACCAGGCCGGGCTCCACCACGAAGCTCAGGTCGCGCACCGCCTGCACGGGTCCGAACCGTTTGGACAGGTTGCGCGCCACGATGCGCCCGGTGCCGTCTCCGGCGCTGTTCTGTCCGCCGTCGTTTCCGCCGCCGTTCATCGGGCCCATCTTGCCTGATGGCGACCCGTGACCTCGTCCGCCCTCCGACCCGGGTGGAAAACTTAACCAGTTTTGTGGTGAAATGACCTCATGCGCGCCGGTGAGTTGCTCGAGGGTTTCTGGGTGGGGCGTCGCGCGCACCATTTCGACCAGTGCTGTCGCCGCGGCTGAGCGTTTCCGCCCCGCCGTCGTTTCTCTCAGCCCTGGAGTTCTCCCCGTGCTCACCGTGCCCGAACTGCGCCAACTCACCATGCAGGTCGCCCAGGACGTCCGGGCCGGCCGGCACCAGGTCCAGGTGGATCCGGAACGCCGCTGGTACCAGCTGCTGTCCAGCGACGGCTACGTGGACGTCTGGCTGATCTCCTGGGCGCGCGAGCAGATCGCCGAGCTGCACGACCACGCCGGCTCGCTGGGCGCGCTGACCGTGGTCTCCGGGGTGCTCACCGAACACGCGTGGAACCGCCGCGGCCTGCGCACGCGTACCCTTCCCGCCGGGGTGAGCGTGGGGTTCAAGGCCGGCCACGTGCACGACGTGACGAACGTCGCGCCCGTCCCCGCGGTCAGCGTGCACGCCTACTCGCCGCCGCTGACCGCGATGTCCTACTACCGGGTCGAGCCGGACGGCCGGCTGCGCCGCACGCGCAGCGAGCTCACCCGCGAACCGGAGGCGGTGGGGGCGTGAGCCACCTCACGATCGACCAGATGCTGGCCAACGCGCGCGCCCGCCTGCACCGGCTGGAACCGCCGGAGGCGGCCCGCGCGGTGTCCGCCGGCGCGCTGCTGGTGGACATCCGGCCGGACTGGCAGCGGTGCACCGAGGGCAGCATCCCGGGCGCCCTGCTGATCGAGCGCAACCACCTGGAGTGGCGCCTGGACCCGACCAGCGACGCCCGGATCGAGCAGGCCACCGGCCACGACGTGCCGGTGGTGATCTTCTGCTCGGAGGGGTACACCTCCAGCCTCGCGGCCGCGTCGCTGCAGGAACTGGGGCTGCACCGGGCCACCGACCTGGTCGGGGGTTTCCACGCCTGGCGGGCCGCCGGCTTACCTACCAACCGGTAGCTGTTATACCTCCGGTCGAGTCGCTGCCCCGCAACCACGCCGGTGAGGTGCTCAAGAGGGAGCTCCGTGAGAGGCACCTCTCGTAACGTTGTTATTGACTTGCGCGCCCGGCCGAATAGGGTTGCCGTATGAAACTGAGCTCCCAGGTGATGTACAGCGGCAACCCGGTGGAGACGCTCGCCCAGGTCGAGGCGATGGAGCGGGCCGGCCTGGACACGGCGTGGATCGCCGAGGCGTACAGCTTCGACGCCCCCACCGTCATGGGTTACCTGGCCGCGAAGACCGAGCGGCTGGAGATCGGCTCCGGCATCCTGCCCATCTACAGCCGCACCCCCACGCTCACCGCGATGACCGCCGCCGGCCTGGACGCGGTCTCCGGCGGGCGGGCCATCCTGGGGCTCGGCGCCTCCGGGCCGCAGGTCATCGAGGGCTGGCACGGCGTGCCCTATGACCAGCCGCTGGCCCGCACCCGGGAGGTCATCGAGATCTGCCGCAAGGTCTGGCGCCGCGAGGTGGTCGAGCACAAGGGCATCTACAACCTGCCGCTGCCGCCCGGCCAGGGACTCGGCCTGGGCAAACCGCTGAAGATCATCAACCATCCGGTGCGGGACCGCATCCCGATCTGGGTGGCCGCGCTGGGCGACAAGAACGTGGAGATGACCGCCGAGCTGGCCGACGGCTGGCTGCCGTTCCTGCTCTACCCGGAACGGCTGGATCAGGTGTGGGGCGACGCGCTGCGCGCCGGCAAGGCCAAGCGCGCCCCCGAGCTGGGCGAGCTGCAGTTCACCGGCGGCGGCGTGCTGGCGCTGGAGCCCGAGTTCTTCGACGGCGCGCGGGCCTTCGCCCGGGGCGTGTCCTCGCTGTACATCGGCGGCATGGGCGCGCGCGGCAAGAACTTCTACAACACGGTCATGCAGCGCTACGGCTACCCGGACGAGGCCAAGCTCATCCAGGACCTCTACCTGGACAAGCGCAAGGAGGAGGCGGCCGCCGCGCTGCCCGAGGAGTTCATCGCCAACTCCAACCTGATCGGCCCGCCGGAGTTCGTCCGCGACCGCATCGCCGCGCTGCGCGCCGCCGGGGTGACCCACCTGCACGTCACCCCGATCGGCTCCGACCCGGCCAAGCTGCTGGCCCAGGTGAAGGAGTGGATCTCCTAACTAGTTGCCGAGGAGGACGGCCATGTTGGCGCGCAGGCCGTCCACCACCTCGGCGGGCGCCTTGGCCGGCGAGCCGGCGGAGTAGGGCGGGTCCGGGTCGTACTCGATGGCCAGCTGGACGACCTGGGCCAGCTCGTCACCGGCGATCCTGCCGGCCAGGGTGAGCGCCATGTCGATGCCGGCGGACACCCCGGCGGCGGTGACGTACTTGCCGTCCATCACCACCCGCTCGCCCACGGCGTGGGTGGCGCCGTACCGGGACAGCGCCTCGGTGAGGAACCAGTGCGTGGTGGCCCGGCGGCCGGTCAGCAGGCCGGCCGCCGCGAGCAGCAGCGAACCGGTGCACACCGAGGTGGTCCAGGTGCTCGTCGCGTCGGCGGTGCGCAGCCAGTCCAGGGTCGGCGCGTCGTCCATCAGGTCCCCCTGACCCGGGCCGCCGGGGACCAGCACGATGTCCGGGTCGGTCAGCTCGTCCATCGCGGCCTCGGCGAGCAGTGCCACGCTGCCCACGTCGTTGCGCACCGGCCCGGGGCGGGCCGCGACGAACGTCACGGTGGCGCCGGGCAGCCGGGACAGCACCTCGTAGGGGCCGATCGCGTCCAGCGTGGTGAAGCGGTCATACAACAGCACGGCGATCCGCACGGCGTCCTCCTGGTTGGAATCGGTCTCGATACTGGGCGGGGCTGAGCGCGAGGTTGCGCAGGAACGCCCGGCGCATCGCCTCGGGCGTGCCGAAACCACAGGCGGCGGCCGTCTCGGCGATGCCGTCGCCGCTGTCCTCCAGCCGGCGGCGGGCGGCCTCCAGCCGGACCTGGTCCACGTAGCGGCCCGGCGGCATGCCCACCTCGGCGGCGAACGCCCGGGCGAACTGCCGGGGCGAAAGGTGCGCCCGCCGGGCCAGCGCGGCGACGGAGAGGTCGGCGTCCGGGTGCTCCAGGATCCACTGCTGCACGTCGCGCAGCGGCTCCCGGCGGGCCAGCTGGGTGGCCAGCTGCGCGCTGAACTGGGCCTGGTTGCCCGGCCGGCGCAGGAAGACCACCAGGTGGCGGGCGATGGTGAGCGCGGCCTCGTGCCCGAGGTCGTCCTCCACCAGGTCCAGCGCCAGGTCGATGCCGGCGGTGACCCCGGCCGAGGTGGCCAGCCGGCCGTCCCGCACGAAGATCGGTTCGGGTCGCACCGTGACGTCCGGGAACCGCGCGGCCAGCGTTGCGCAGTACGCCCAGTGCGTCGTCGCGCCGCGCCCGGCCAGCAGGCCCGCCTCGGCCAGCAGGAACGCCCCGGTGCACACGGAGACCAGGCGCGCCGCGTGCGCGCCGACCGTGCGCACCCAGTCGACCAGTGCCGGGTCCGGCCCGGCGGTGCCGGCGCCGCCGGGCACCAGCAGCAGGTCCGGGGTGGGCTGTTCCAGCAGGTCGGCATCCGGGGTGATGAGCAGGCCGTTGGACGCGCGCACCGGCCGGCCGCCCAGGCTGGCCGTGCGGATCCGGTACGCGGGGCCGGCCCGTCGGTGTTCGCACCAGATGTTCGCCCCGCAGAACACCTCCAGCGGCCCGGTCACGTCCAGGCTCTGCACCCCGTCGAACAACACCGCGAGCACCCGCACCCCTCAACCCTGCCCCCACCCGCCCGCGTCCACAACGCCACAACCCCCACCTTTCCTGCCATCCCCCCTCCACCTGATTCAGTCACTTCAGCACGGTGGTTCGGTGGCTTCAGCACGGTGGTTCAGTGGATTCAGCACGGTGGTTCAGTGGTTTCAGCACGGTGGTTCGGTCACTTCAGTAATGCTGGCCAGCCGCCTGGGCCGCCCGGAGCGCACCCGGAGTGCACAAAGTGACTGAACCACCCTGCTGAAGTGACTGAATCACCGTGCTGAAGGGACTGAATCAGGTGGGAGGGGGTGAGGGGGACGGGTCGCGGGGTGGGGCGTTCGCGGATAACGTCTCGGCATGGCGAGTGATCGACCGGCCGCGGCGTCGGCCGTGCGCAAGGGCGACGAGCTGGACTGGGCGACCATCGGGCGTTGGCTGCGTGGCGAGGTGCCGGAACTGTCCGGCCCGCTGAACGTGCTGCAGTTCCCGCACGGCCGGGCCAACCTGACCTACCTGATCGAGATCGGCGGCACCCGGCTGGTGCTGCGCCGGCCGCCGTTCGGGAAGATCGCGCCGGGCGCGCACGACATGGGCCGGGAGTTCAAGGTGCTGTCCCGGCTGTGGCGGTCCTACGACCGCGCGCCGAGGGCGTACGCGTTCACCGACGACCACTCCATCGCCGGCGCGGACTGCTTCGTCATGGAGTACCGGGACGGCGCGGTGATCCGGGACGTGCTCCCCGACGAGCTGCGCGGCCAGCCCGACCTGGGCCGGCGGCTGATGTTCGGGGTGGTCGACGCGATGGCCGACCTGCACCTGGTGGACCCGGACGAGTGTGACCTCGGCGACCTCGGCCGGCCGGAGGGCTTCGTCGCCCGGCAGGTCTCCGGGTGGGCGCGCCGATGGGAGCTGTCCGCCCCCGAGGGCGGCACGGCCGCCGAGGCGATGGCCCAGGTCGGTGAGCGGCTGGCCGCGACGCTGCCGGCCACCCAGTCGGACGGCATCGTGCACAACGACCTCAAGATCGATAACTGTCAGTACGACCTCGGCGACCCGGACCGGGTGAAGTCGGTCTTCGACTGGGACATGGCCACCCTGGGCGACCCGCTGGTGGACCTCGGCACGCTGCTCAACTACGTGCCGGACGCCAGCGACCCGCCGGAGCTGCAGGGCGCGGTGCGCTACCCGCCGGAGCTCGAGCTGCCCAGCCGTGACGAGGTGGCCGCTCGCTACGCCGAACGCACCGGCACCGACGTCGGCGGCGTCACCTGGTACCTGGCCTTCGCCAAATGGAAGACCGCCACCGTCTACCAGCAGCTGGCCAACCGGGCACTGGCCGGCGACAGCCGCAACGAGCACAACGCCGAGCTGAGCGGTATCGTGCCCGCTCTCGCGCGGGTCGCCGACGCGTTGCTGGACGAGCTGCCATAAGGGGAAACATGCAGGTCTACCGGGCGGTGGCGGACCGGGCCAGGGCGCGGGAACTGGCCGCGACCGACTCGCCGTTCGCCATCGAGGTGCGCTTCCACGGCGGCCTCACGGACCGCCAGCAGGAGGCGTTCACCGCGGCGGCCGACCGCTGGGCCAAGGTCATCGTGGGCGACCTGCCGACCGCCGTGGTGGACGGTGAAGAGGTCGACGACGTGCGCATCGACGCCAGCGGCAGCTCGATCGACGGCCCGGCGGGCGTGCTCGGGCAGGCCGGGCCGACCCAGCTGCGCCCCGCCTCGGCCGGTGCGGCGGCGTACCTGCCGGCGGCCGGCACGATGGAGTTCGACTCGGACGACCTGGCCGAGATGGAACGCGTCGGCACGCTGCACGACGTGATCACCCACGAGATGGGGCACGTCCTCGGCTTCGGCACCATCTGGACCCGCAAGCGGTTGATCACCGGTGCCGGCGGCGACAATCCGGCGTTCAGCGGGGCCGGCGCGGTCGCCGCCTACCGGGAGCTCTCCGGGGACCGGAAGGCCGCCTCGGTGCCGGTGGAGAACACCGGCGGCCAGGGCACCCGGGACGGCCACTGGCGGGAGTCCACGTTCGGCCTGGAGCTGATGACCGGCTACATCGCCACCCCGGGCAACCCGCTTTCGGCGCTCACCGTGGCCGGCATGGGCGACCTCGGCTACCAGGTGGACCTGGCCGCCGCTGAGCCCTACACGCTCGCCCCGGCCCCCGAGTCGGCCGAGCGCGCCCTGGAGCTGCACGCCCGCCTCCGCACCCGCCGCCCCGCCCCCCGGGTGCTCACGGCATAAACCCACCGCACCGTCTCCGCGCCGTTCCCTGGGTAACCGTGACGCCGCACCAGGTGTGGGCTGTGCGGCGTCAGGTAGGGCGCGGTGTCGGTTTAAAGATCGTCTTGGACGGCGCGGCTTGGGGTCTGGCGAGGTTTGGGTGCGGCCTGTTGCGTTTCGGCCGCTACGGACGGTGATCGGCGGCTCTTTCGCTACGCACCGTGATGGCCGGGGTGGCTGTCGAGCGAATCCGCGCCATCCTTGCCCGTCGAGCGCTGGCCGAGTCCGCTTCGATCACGGAGGAGACCGGACTGTGCCAGCGCTCGATGAAGACGACCGAGCCGGCCGACCACGGTCCGTAACCAAGGCCCAAGCCGTCAACCAACTACTTGCACCCATAACCAAACGGCGTTGCGACGACCGCCGGGTCGGCTCGGGGTGAGGCGAGGCGGGGAGCGGCGCTACTTGCGGGGGCGTTTGGGTTCGAAGTGTTCGTGCAGGTTGCTGAGCAGGGTTTCGTAGGTCTTGCGCAGGGCCAGTTTCTCGCGCAGGCGGGCGCGGGTGCCGTCCGGGCCTTCCCAGTCCAGCTGGACCTGCACCACACAGCGCGTCTCGCCGTTCGGGGTGACGGTCCAGGTGGTGACCAGGGGGCGCTCGGTGTCGCGTTCCACCACGCTCAGCTCCCCGGCCTCGACGTGGGCGCGGCAGGCCCAGGTGGGCCGCTTGTGTGCGCCGAACATCCGGTAGAGGAACTTCGGGCGGCGCTCGTCCACGAGCAGCGTCCAGCCCACCTCGGTCCCGTGCACCTGGTAGTCGGTGAACTCCTCGGTGAGCAGTGCCGGACGCACCTGCTCGTAGTCGAGCAGCGCGGTGTGCACCTCGGCGGCCGGCTTGTTGACCATGGTGAGCGCGGTGACGCGCAACGGGGTCATGGCGGTAATCATTCCCTCGGGTGCAACTGCGGGGCGGCCACCCCGCAGTGGGCGCACTCCGCCAGTCTGAGCTTCGGCGCGGCGGTCGGCGTGGGCGTCGGCTCGGGTGCGGGTGCGGGGCGGGTCAGCAACAGGGCCATCAGCGAGGCCGCGACCAGCAGCCCCGCGCCGATCAGCATGGCGCCGGTGAAACCGGCGTCGAAGGCGACCGGGTCGGTGTAGTCCGCCCCCATCAGGCCGACCAGCCCGGGGATGACCGCGACCGCGAGCAGCCCGGCGGACCGGGCCACCGCGTTGTTCACCCCGGACGCGGCGCCCGCGTGGTGGGCGTCGGCGGAGGCCAGCACGGTCGCGGTGAGCGGCGCCACCGTGGCGGCCAGGCCCAGCCCGAGCAGCACGGTGGCCGGCAGCACCTCGGTCAGGTAGCCGGTCAGATCACCCGAGCCCGGCCCGATCCGGGTGGCCAGCAGGAACCCGCCGGCGGCGAGCAGCGGCCCGATCGTCATGAACGGCCGCGCGCCGAACCGGTCGGCCAGCCCGCCGGCCCGCGCGGAGAGCAGCAGCATCAGCGCGGTGACCGGCAGCATCGCCGTGCCGGCCACCGTGGGGGAGAACCCGGACACCGTCTGCAGCTGCAGCACCAGCAGGAAGAAGAACACGCCCAGCGCGCCGTAGATGAGTAGCGTGGCCGCGTTGGAAACGCTGAACGAACGGTTCCGGAACATCGACAGCGGCACCAGCGGGTGCGGCGAGCGCGCCTCCACGACCAGGAACCCGGCCAGCGCCAGCACCCCGACCACCCCGGAGACCAGCACCGACGGGCGCAGGCCGGATCCGGCCTCGGTGAGTGCGTAGGTGACCCCGCCCAGGCCGAGCACGCCGAGCACCGCCCCGGGCACGTCGATACCGCCGGTGGCGTCCGGGTCGTGCGACTCCGGCACGTGCCGCAGCGCGATCACCACGATGGCGGCGGCCACCGGCACGTTCACCCAGAACACCGCCCGCCAGTCCCAGGCCACCAGCGCGCCGCCGACGAACGGCCCGACCGCGCCGGCCAGACCGCCCAGCCCGGACCACGCGCCGATCGCCCGCGAGCGGTCCTCCGGGCAGAAGGATGCGGCGATCAGCGCCAGGCTGCCCGGGGTGAGCAGCGCCCCGCCGATGCCCTGCAGCACCCGCCCGGCGATCAGCAGCGGTGCGTCCGGCGCCAGCCCGCACAGCGCGGAGGCGGCGGCGAACCAGACCACCCCGATGACGAACACCCGGCGCCGGCCGAACCGGTCGCCCAGCGCGCCGCCCAGCAGGATCAGGGCGGCCAGGGACAGCGAGTAGCCGTTGACGATCCACTGCAGCGCGGCGAAGTCCGCGCCGAGGTCGCGGCCCATCCGGTCCAGGGCCACGTTCACCACGGTGGCGTCCAGCATGGCCAGCCCGGAGCCCCCGATGGCCGCCGTGAGCACCCAGCGCCCGCCGGCCTGGCCCATCCGCAGCGTCCCGCCGGCCGGTTGGTTCACGGGTTGGTCTCCAGGCGTTCGCGCATCTTGGCCAGGGTCTGGGTGAGCAGCCGGGACACGTGCATCTGGGACACCCCGACCCGGTCGGCGATCTGGGTCTGGGTCATGTTCAGGAAGAAGCGCAGCATCAGGATGTTGCGCTCCCGGTCCGGCAGCTCGGCCAGCAGGGGCTGCAGCGCCTGCTGGTAGTCCACCCGGTCCAGCTCGGCGTCCGCCGCGCCGAGCAGGTCGCCCAGGGTGGTGCCGCTCTCGTCGGTGGAAAGCATCTCGTCCAGCGACGAGCTGCGGTAGGCCTGCGCCGCCTCCAGGCCCTCCAGCACCTCGCTCACCGGCAGCTCCAGCCGCCGGGCCAGCTCGCTCGGCTTGGGCGCCCGGCCCAGCTGCTGGGACAGCTCGGCGACCGCCGCGTTGATGGAGACGTGCAGGTCCTTCAGCCGCCGGGGCACCCGCATGGACCAGCTCTGGTCGCGGAAGTGCCGGCGCACCTCACCACTGATGGTGGGCACCGCGAAGGAGAAGAAGTCGGTGCCCCGTTCCGGCGTGAACCGGTCCACCGCGTTGATCAGCCCCACCGTGGCCACCTGGGTGAGGTCCTCCAGCGGCTCGCCCCGGTGCGCGAACCGGCGGGCGATGTGCTGGGCAACCGGCAGGTAACCGGTGACCAGCTGGTCGCGCAGCTTCTCCCGGCGCGGGTCGTCCGGGTCCAGCCCGGCGTACTCGGACAGCAGCGGGACCAGGTGCTCGTACTCCGAGGAGGACACGGACGACGCCGAGGACGCCGCGCCGTCCGGCTGATCGGTCGGGCCGTTGGGCGGATCGGGCGAGTCGGGCGAGCTCACTTGGCCGCGCCGGCGTGCTTGACCAGGCGGATGACCACCGCATCCGGTTGGCCGTCCAGGCCCCGGCTGCTGCTGACCTCGTCGGCCAGCGTCTGCAGCACCCGCCAACCGAAGCTGGCCGTGCTGACCTCCCCTTCGGTCGGCACCGCCGGGCTGCTGGCGACCACCTCGATGTGTTCCTTGCCCACGAAGAACCGGCAGCTCAGCACCCGGTCCTCGGTGGTGAGCCCGACCAGCGTGGCGCACGCCTCGTCCACGGCCATGCGCAGGTCCGAGATGGCATCGAGATCGAAGTCGGCCCTCCCGGCCAGGTCGGAGGCGACCGCGCGAACGGTGGGAATCAGCTCTGGCCGGGCCGAGATGCGGATCTCGACCGTTGGGCCGTCGGGCGAGGGGAAAGACACGTGCGGCAGCATACGACCCCGTTGGGGATGGGTCCGCCTGGCGACCGTTCGTGGATCTTTCGAGACCGTTTGTCGCATTGCGTCCCAATTGGCACATGAGAAGCCGTTCGCAGAGTTAAGTAAGTATCAACAAGCAGGGGGGATGGCATGACTGCGGGCGACGCGGGCGGTATCGCCTGGGGACGAGCGTCCTCGGGTGACACCTCTCCGCCGGGCGCGCTGGACACGCTGACGCCGCCGCCGTCCGCCCGAATGCGGCTGCCGGCGCGGTTGCGCCGCGCCCGGCAGGTGGTCGCGGTGACCGTGCACCTGCCCGAGTTCCTGCTGGCCACCGCCGGCCTGCTGCAGCGGCTGGCCGCGGCGAAGATCCAGGTGGACGTGCTGGTGGCCGCGGATGCCGCACCGGCCGCCGACCGGTCGGCGGCGATCGCGCTGAGCCGTCTCGAGGTCCCCGGGGTGCGCCGGCACCGGCTGGCCCTGCCGCTGCCGATCGGCCCCGACCGGGTGGACGACCTGCTGGCCGGGCTTTCCGAGCTGGTCGGTTTCGACCCCGAGCCCGGGGTGTTCTGCATGGCCCCGGCGATGGGCGGCGGGTCGGGCGAGGCATTGGCGGAGGCCGCGGAACGAATCTGCGAGGTCTACCAGCTGCCGCTGCTGCGCTACCCGGCAACGCCGGGCGGCTCGGCCACCGACCTGGAGCTGGACACCGCCGAATGGACACGCAAGTGCGCGGCGCTGGACGCGTGCGCCACCCAGGTCACCCCGCTGAGCGGGCGCCTGGAGCATTTCGGCATGGGCTGAGGCCCGAACGGGCCTGAGGAAAACGGAGCCCCCGACGGTCGGCATTGACCGCCGGGGGCTCGTCCGCCCCCAGGAGCTGGCTAGCTGGCCACCGGTTCGGGGTGGCGGGTCTCGCGCTGTCGTTCGATGATGGCCCGTCGCTCGGACTCGGCCAGGCCGCCCCATACGCCGAACGGCTCCTGGGTGCGCAGGGCGAACTCACGGCACGGCACGATCACCGGGCACCCGGCACAAACCTGCTTGGCGCGCTCGGTGCGCCGGGCGCGGGACGGGTTCCTCTCGCCATCGGGATGGAAGAAAGTGCCGCTGTCCATGCCCCGGCAGGAGCCCAACCGCTGCCACTGCCATTCATGCTCCGACGGCCCCGGCAAGCGGGAGAAGTCAGTCACGAATCCACCTCTTTTCGTCCGGTCGGCACGCCGCGACCCCGCCGGGGTTGTTCCCCGGCCGGGGCGGTGTCAAACCTCCGGACCAGGAGAGGTTTACGTCACAGTAGGTTTCCTCAGGCCGGGTCGCCCAGAACCCGGCCGGCCGCGTCGGTGATCTGGAACAGCTCGAGCAGCCCGGCGATCTCCAGCGGGCGCAGGATCCGGTGCGCGGAGCAGGCCAGCCACAGGTCGATCTGCTGGCGCCCCGCCTCGGAACGGGCCTCCACCAGCGCGGCCAGGCCGCTGGTGCCGATGAAGTCCACCGCGTCCAGGTCCAGGATCACCCGGCGGAAACCGCCGCCGAACGCCTCCGCGATGCGCTGACGCAGCGTGGGGGAGGTGAGCATGTCGACCTCGCCGGCGACCCGCAACACCGCGATGCCCTCGGCGGGCACGTCGAGCTCGACACTGATCGGGTTCTCCGTCGACTGCTGTGTCACGAGGCCGACGGTATGCCGGTCGGGGCGGCGGAACAACTTGTGGCACGTTCGGCTCAACGCGTTGCGCGCACCCGGTGTTGTCCCTCCGGCGTGCGTTCGGTGAGGCCCAGGCGGGCCAGGCGCTCCAACAGCGGGACGGCCACCCGGCGGGTGGTGTCCAGCGCCAGCCGGGCCTCGCTGAGCGTGAACTCCCCGGTGCCGAGCGTGCGGAGCACCTCCACCGCCGCCCGTTCGGCGCCGGGCAGCAGGTAGACCCCGTCGGCGACCTTCGCCAGCTCGCCCGCCCGCACCAGGGTGGCCAGCTCCCTGGCGCCGAGTCCCAGTTCGGCCAGCCGGTTCGCGTCGGGTGCGCCGAACGGGTTAGCCGTCAGCTCGGTGTGCAGCTGGTCCCGCGCGGCCCGCAGCGGTTCGGGCAGTCCGGCGCTGTCCTCGTCCGCCCGCCGGATCCGGCCGTCCCGGGAAACCAGCCGCCCGGCCGCCGGTTCCACCGCGACCAGGGCCTCGACCAGCCGGTTCGTCGGCAGGTCCAGCGCCCGTCGCGCCGCGCCGAGCGGCACGCCGGGGTCCAACGGGTCGGCCGCGTCGTGCTCGGCGACGGCGGCCAGCAGCCGGGTGGCCAGCTCGCCGGCGGTCGCGGTGTGCAGCAGCCAGTCGCCGTCCGCCAGCGCGGTCTCGGCGGCCGCCGCATCCAGGGCGGCCGGCGGGATGCCCATGGCCAGCAGCTCGCCGCGCCGCACCAGGCCCCGCCGGGCCAGCTCGCTCACCGGGTCCGGGGTCTCGCCGACCGCCCGCAGCTCGTCGGCCCGGCGGGCGGACGCCCCGCGCCGGCGCAGGGCGGGCGGCCGCACGTCCAGCACGGTCAACCCGGCGGCGATCCGGTGCCGGCCGGGGTCGCGCAGCAGCGCCCGGTCGCCGATGCGCAGCGGCAGCGGGGTGCGCAGGGTCAGGCGCGCGGTGTCGGTGTCGTCACCGGAGCCGAGCGGGCGCACCCGCGCCGGCACCGAGGCCGCCCCGATGTGCAGGGTCAGCTCGGCCGGAAGCTCGCCGGGCGGTGGCGCGGAGGTGAGCCGCACGTCGATCACCTCGCTGGTCAGCCAGCGGTCCGGGGTGACCAGCGCATGCCCCCGGCCCACCGCGTCCCGGGGCAGCCCGCGCAGGTTCACCGCGACCCGGGACACCCCGCGCGCCTCGCCCACCGGCTCGCCGAGGGACTGCAGGCCGCGCACGGTGACCGCCCGGCCACCCGGTTCCAGCCGCAGCTCGTCGTCCATCCGCAGGGTGCCGGCGGCCAGCGTGCCGGTGACCACCGTCCCGGCGCCCCGGATGGTGAACGCGCGGTCCACCCACAGCCGGACATCGGCATCCGGGTCCGGCTCGGGCAACCGCGTGACCAGCTCGGCGAGGGCGCCGCGCAGCTGGTCCAGCCCGGCGCCGGTGGCCCCGGAGACGCCGATGCCGGGCATGTCGGCCAGCGGCGTGCCGGCCAGGTGCTCCCGGGCCTCGGCCAGCGCCAGCTCGGGTTCCATCAGATCGGACCGGGTGACCACGAGCAGCCCGTGCGTGGCGCCGAGCGCGGCCAGCGCGTCCAGGTGTTCACCGGACTGCGGCATCCAGCCCTCGTCGGCGGCCACCACGAACATCACCGCCGGCACCGGCCCGATGCCGGCCAGCATGGTGCTGACGAACCGCTCGTGCCCGGGGACGTCCACGAACGCCAGTTGTTGGCCGCCCGGCAGGGTCGTCCAGGCGAAGCCCAGGTCGATGGTCATGCCCCGCCGCTGTTCCTCCGCCCAGCGGTCCGGTTCCATCCCGGTGAGCGCGCGGACCAGGGTGGACTTGCCGTGGTCCACGTGCCCGGCGGTGGCGATCACGTGCATGCTCTGACCGCTTCGTAAAGCCGCTCGTCGTCCTCCGGGCTGACCGTGCGCAGGTCCAGCAGGCACCGGCCGCCGTCGAGGTGGCCGAGTACCGCCGGCCGGGTCTTGCGCAGTGCCTCGGCGTAGCGCTCGGGCAGCGCGACGGCCGCGCTGGGCAGGGTCACCCCGGGCGCGCCTCCGCCGCCCACGGTGGCCTCGGTGTCCTTCGGGTGTGCGTCGACGCCCGCCGTGCGCAGTCGTCCGGCCAGGGCTTCCGCTCGTGACCGGAGCGTGGTGTGGTCGGTGTGCAGGGCGGTGGCGGTCGGGGTCGGGGGGCCGGTGAGGGTGGCTTCCAGTGCGGCCAGGGTCAGCTTGTCCACCCGCAGCGCGCGGGCCATGGGGTGCCGGCGCAGCCTCTGCACCAGCTCGGCGCCGTCGCCCGGCCCGCCGAGCAGCAGGCCGGCCTGCGGGCCGCCGAGCAGCTTGTCCCCGGACGCGGTGACCAGGTCGGCGCCCTGGCCGAGCACGGTGGCCGCGTCCGGTTCAGCGGGCAGCCGGGGCTCGGGCGCGAGCAGGCCGGAGCCGATGTCCACCACCAGGGGCGGCTCCAGCGTGGCCAGCTCGGCGACCGGCACCGACGAGGTGAAGCCGGTGATCCGGAAGTTGGACGGGTGCACCTTGAGCAGGAAGGCGGTTTCCGGGCCGATCGCGTCGGCGTAGTCGGCCAGCCGGACCCGGTTGGTGGCGCCCACCTCGCGCAGCCGGGCGCCGGTGCTGGCCAGCAGCTCCGGGATGCGGAACCCGTCGCCGATCTCCACCAGCTCGCCCCGGGCGATCACGATCTCCTTGTTGGTGTTGCCGCCGGCCAGCGCGGTGGCGACCAGGGCGAGCGCGGCCGCGCCGTTGTTCACCACGTGTACGGCGCCGGCGTCGGGCACGGCCTCGGCCAGCGCGCCCAGCGCGCCCCGGCCCCGGCGGCCGCGAGCGCCGGTGTCCAGGTCCAGCTCGACATCGCAGGTGCCGGCGGCCAGCTGGAGCGCCGCCACCGCCGCCGCCGAGAGCGGAGCGCGGCCCAGGTTGGTGTGCAGCAGCACCCCGGTGGCGTTGAGCACCCTGGTCAGGCTGGGCGCGGCGGTCTCGGGCAGCGCGTCGAGCGTCGCCTCGGTCACCCGCTCCGGTGCGAGCTCGCCGGCCCGCACCCTCCGCTGGGCGTCGTTGACCGCGCGCTTCACCAGCGCCCGGCCCAGGCGGTGCAGGGGTTCGGCCAGCTCCGGCTCCGCCAGCACCGCGTCGGTCCTCGGCACCAGCCGGCGCACGTCGTTGTCGGGTACGCCCACCTCGTTGAGCCTAGAGCTGTCCAGCACGAGGGCGCGTACTGTGGGCACCGCGACCGTCCGGAACCGCCCCAGTGGTTTTGATGTCGCGCTCGGACTTGGGAGGGACCGGCAGCATCCGGGTCGATCACCGACGGCCGAATCCGATCAGTGCGAGCCGCGTGGAAGTGGCGGTCTCGTTGAGGAGCGCGATGTCTGACAAGTCCCCCCGCCAGGCGTTGAGCAAGAAATCCGCCAAATCGATCAAAGAAAAGCGTGCGATCAAAAAACAGAAAAAGGCCGACGATCTGACCCGGGGCTCGTCGAGCGACCGGGGGACGGCATGACGCACCGCTCCATGAACGCGCGGAGCGTGTCTCACGAGAACACGCGTTACGCCCGCTCGCAGGCCGCCTACGAGTACAACATCGCCATCCAGAATGACAAAGCCGCGCAGGTTATCGCGTCCCGGGCCAGCGGCATAGACGACTGCATCGAACTGCTCGCCATGCTCGGGCTGGACGCTCGCGCCGGCCGGACCCGTAGCAAGGCCTGAAGACCCGGCGACCGCCGCCGGGTCCGCTCGCGGCCGACCCGGCGGCGGCCGTCGAATCCAAACGCCCAGGACATTGAACGCGAGTCCGAGGCGGCTCGGTGGCGTAGGCTCGGAGAGGCCGGAAGTATTTCGTGTGTCGGTGCCCAAATCGACATCGTTTCCGGGTCTCGCTGATATCGGTCGTGAGACGGCTGAGGACGGGAAGTGCCGACATGATGTCGGTCCCGCGAGTTGTGGCAATTTCCGCGGCGTGGAAGCTGCTCCGGCCATTAAGGTTGACGCTCAAGCCCGACATCGGCCGAGGAATATCGGCGACCGGTTACGTCGACGGTGCCTGGTGGCCGTATTCCCGCGATCTGGTCGCGGAAGTCCCGGTGCTGGCCAAGGCGTTGCGAGGCATGTTGGGTGGCGCCGAGCGGATCAGCTACAACCCGGTTGCGTGGGAACCGGCCGTCCGCGAGTTCCGCGTCGACGGGGCGCTGTTGCGGCTGGGTGGCTACCGCCACCAGCACGCCGACACGGTGGACGTGCTCGGCCGCGTACATCGGATCACCCTGCTGGTGATACCTCCGGGGGCAACCCAGGCGGCCGGCCACGATGCGCTGGCGCGGGCCTCGGCGGCGAACAATGCCGAGGACCCGACACAGCTACTGGTCGCGGCCTCCGCGGCTGATCCGGGCAACGACATCGCGAGCGCCGGGGGTAATCAAGCCGTCAATTGAGCGGATCCGGGTGACCGATCCACCCGGATCCGCCAGAACCCGGTCATGCCCCGCTGAATCTGCCTCGGCCGTACATTGGTGCTCGCGAATGCTTGGCGGGTTCGGCAATGCGACAGATGCAGTTTCGGTCCAACGCCTGGCTGAGCGTTGATTCGCAGAATCGTTTCGCGGTGGCGTCGTGGGATGCCTGGTCGTGGTCGCACGCCTGGCACGCGTCGGGTTTGGATGTGGGCGCGCTGTCATTCGAGCCGGTCGTCATTGCGGCGGCCTCACTCCGTCGGCGTGGCCGACGGGAACGTGGAGCTCCTGGCTGGGCAGATCGGAGAGGTGCCCTCCAACCAGGACGTTGTCAGCCTACGCTGGTGGCGGTGGGGGCTCGTTGTGGAACGGCCCCATCAGGGTGAACGCGGGTGGGCTCGATGCGGGTGTCAGGTTCGCCGAGACCCACCGCTCTTCTGGGGGCCGACCGAGGAGTACGGCAACAGCGCCACCTCGCGCGCATTCTTCACCGCGACCGCGACGTCGCGCTGATGCTGGCGGCAGTTACCGCTGATCCGGCGTGAGCGAATCTTGCCTCGATCGGACAGAAACCTTCGCAACAACCCCGTGTCTTTATAGTCGATGTCCCATGCTTTGTCTCGACAAAGCATGCACACCTTCTTCTTTGGTTCACGTTCCGGTCGCTTGCGCAAAGATGCCTCCGAAAATCAGGGTGAAGATGCCAAATGTCGAATGATTTCGCTTCGATGTACTCTCATAAATTAGGACAATGTCACCCTACACGCTCCTGTGGCCTGGCCGGGATTAGGCGCCGCCCTGGTGTTCACTTCCGACGGCTTCACATTTGCGGTACTTCGGCGGCGGGGTTCGGCGCGGTGCCCAGTACGACGGCGCCGGACGAGTCGGCGTCGCGGGCGACCGCCGGGGCGAGCCCGGCCAGCGCGATCGCCGTCGTCGCCGCGCCGACCTGTTCCTCACCGACCTCGAACAGCACGTGGCCGCCGGGGGCGAGCCAGCGCGGCGCCTCGGCGGCGACCCGCCGGAGCACGTCCAACCCGTCGGCGCCGCCGTCCAGCGCGGTGCGCGGCTCGTGCAGCCGCGCCTCGGGGGGGAGCAGCGGGATGGCCCCGGTCGGCACGTACGGCACGTTCGCCACCAGCAGGTTCACCCGGCCGCGCAGGCCGGCGGGCAACGGCTCGTACAGGTCGCCCAGGTAGACCCGCGCGCCCGGCAGGTTGTGCCGGGCGCAGTCCACCGCCGACGGGTCGATGTCCACCGCGTACAGCTCCGGCCGGCCGAGCCGGGCGGTCAGTGCGGCTCCGATCGCGCCCGAACCGCAGCACAGGTCGACCACCACGGCTCCGGTTTCCGCGGTGACCTCGACGGCCCGGTCCACCAGTCGTTCGGTGCGCCGGCGGGGCACGAACACCCCGGGGGTCAGCGCGATCCGCAAGCCGGCGAACTCCGCCCAGCCGAGCACCTGCTCGAGCGGTTCGCCGCCGGACCGCCGCCGGGCCATCGCGGCGAGCTCGCCGGGCGTCCCGGCGGCTTCGGTGATCAGCCGCGCTTCCTCCTCGGCGAACACGCAGCCGGCGGCGCGCAGCATCGTCACCAGGTCACCCACCTTGCGCACCCTATGCGGCTAACCTCGAGGGGTGACGGCGACATCGGAAACGCGGCGGCTCACGGAGTTCAGCCATGGCGGGGGGTGCGCCTGCAAGCTGGCCCCCGGACTGCTCAGCGAGGTGCTCGCCTCGTTCACCCCCCACACCCACCCCGACCTGTTGGTGGGCACCGAGACCGGCGACGACGCCGCCGTGTGGCGGCTGGACGCGGACCGCGCACTGGTGGCCACCACCGACTTCTTCACCCCGCTGGTCGACGACGCGCGCACCTGGGGCCGCATCGCCGCCACCAACGCGGTTTCCGACGTCTACGCGATGGGCGGGCGACCGCTGTTCGCGCTGAACCTGGTGGCCTGGCCGTCCACCGAGCTGTCCACGGAGCTGCTGGCCGAGGTGCTCGCCGGCGGCGCGGACGCCGGCCGGGAGTGCGGGTTCGCCGTGGTCGGCGGGCACAGCGTGGACGACCCGGAACCCAAGTACGGGCTGGCCGTGGTCGGTGAGGTGCACCCGGACCGGATCCTCACCAACGCCGGCCTGCGCGACGGCGAGGCGCTGGTGCTCACCAAGGCCCTGGGCACCGGCATCGCCACCTCGGCGGTGAAGGCCGGGGTCGCCCCGGCCGACGTGGTCGAGCGGGCCACCACCTCGATGATCACCCCGAACGCCGCCGCATCCGCCGCCGCCCTGGCCGCCGGCGCCACCGGGGCCACCGACGTGACCGGCTTCGGCCTGCTCGGGCACCTGCGCAAGATGGCCGAGGCGTCCCGGGTGGACGTGACGCTGGACGTGGCGGCGGTGCCGATCATGCCGGGCATCCGCGAGCTGGCCGCCTCCGGCGTGGTCCCCGGCGGCACGCGCCGCAACCTGGCCTGGGCGGCGGACCGGGTGAACCCCGGCGACACCGACGAGCTGGACCAACTGCTGCTGGCCGACGCGCAGACCTCCGGTGGCCTGCTCTTCGGCGCCGAGCCCGCGCGCGCGGCCGAGGCGGTGGCCCGCCTAGGTGGCACCGCCGCGATCATCGGCCGCATCCAAACCGGCACCGGCCGCATCAACCTCCACTAACCACCCCCTCCCCCCTGATTCAGTGCCTTCTGGCGGCTGATTCAGTGCGTTCTGGCGGTTGATTCAGTGCGTTCTGGCGGCTGAAGTGACTGAATCAGTGTGCTGAAGTGGCTGAATCACCCTGCTGAAGTGACTGAATCACGCTGCTGAAGTGACTGAATCAGCCTGCTGAAGTGACTGAATCAGCGGGTGGTGGCGGTTAGGCGGAGGGTGATCACGATGATGGCGGCGCAGGCCACGGCGGCCAGTAGGGCGTCCCAGCGGTCGCCCGGGCGGGACCGAGGGTCCGATCCGGGGCGGGTCAGGGCGGCCAGCAGGGGTAGCAGGGTGACGGAGGCGATCGCGTAGGCCAGGTGCACCGCCGGCTCGGCGTAGACCCGCTCGGAGGCCAGCCCGGCGACCGCGAACCCCGCCCGGACCAGCAGGGTCAGTTCGAGCAGCGCCAGGCTGGCCAGGAAGGCCACGCCCAGCCGGGCGCCCGACCCGGCGGCGGTCAGCGCCCACAACCCGAGCAGCCCGGCGTAGCCGGCGGCGAAGAAGCCGAGCAGCCCGGTCACAACGTCGACGCGCGAGCCCGGCGGCGGCGGTTGCGAGCGCTGCGCCGCTTGGTCAGCCACACGGTCAGCCCGGTCACCGCGAGCGGTATCGGGGTCAGCCCGAACAGCAGCCAGATCACCCGGGGCCCCGGCCCGACCAGGGTGCCGAAGTGCAGCCCGTAGTAGAAACCCTCGTCCCACAGCCGCTGGGTGGCGGGGGTGTCCGGCCCGGTCGGCGCGTAGTCCTGGATGCCGCCGCCGTGGCTGTCCACCGCGACGGAGATCGAGCCCGACCAGTTCCAGTACTCGTACGGATCGTGCCCCCTGGCCAGCCGGAACGTGTACATCCCGCCGGGCTGTTCCGGATGTACGGAGTCGAGCCCGGCCACCCGCGCGTCCGGGTGCGCGGCCAGCGCCACGTCCCGCGCCTGCTCGAAGGTGAGCAGCGGTCCGGTCCCCGGAGTCGGTGGCGCGGGGTCCGGCCGGGCCGATCCGGGCAGCGCGGCGAAGTAGGCCCGCGCCGGCCAATCGTAGAAGAAGGCCGCGCCGGTGAACCCCCACATCAGCAGGAACGGCACCGCCACGATTCCGATCACCCGGTGCAGGTCCAGGTCACGGGTGTACGCGCCGCGCCCCCGGCGCACCAGGAACCCGCCGGCCAGCGCGCGCAACCCCGGCCACCACACGATCGCCCCGGACACCGCGAGGAACACACCCAGCACCCCGAGCAGACCCAGCAGGTAGTACCCGGCGGAGATCTCCTTGCCGAACAGCGGCGGCAGCTTGGCGGTCATCCACTCCTGGTAGCCGGGCAACCCGGGGCAGGTCAGCCCGCAGTCGTGGATATTGATCATCAGGAGGACGAACTCCGGCAGCTCGCCGCCGATGCCGTTGATCCGCCCGGACCCGGGGTCCACGAACGCATCGGTGTACCGGCGGCCCTCGCCGGCCCCGCGCACCAGATAGATGTCCCCGTAGCGCTGCACACCGGTGGCGCCCAGTCCGGGATGCCGCGCCTGGACCATGCGCAGCGCGTCCAGGGGCGGCAACGGGTTGTCGCTGGGGGTGGCCCGGTAGCGCTCGGGGTGGGCCAGCTCGGCGAGGTCGTTGCCGTACAGCAGAACGGCGCCGGTGGTCGCCTCCACCAGGAACAGCAGGCCGAGGACCAGCGCGGTCCACCGGTGCAGCCGGATCCACCAGCGGTTCACCGGCCCGTGCGGGCGGCGCGCCTTGGCCCGCCTGGGGCGGCGGGCCGGGGTGTCCACGTGGCCGTTGCGCGCCCCCGGGTGGTCGCCGCCGGCGGTGAGCAGCTCGCTCGACACCCAACCTCCGTCCGAGTTAGTCTCGCCTAACTAGAGAGCAGGCTAGCCTTAGCGGAACGGAGTCGCCCAGCGAATGAACCCGGTTGACTGGCCCCCGGCCGGCCGACGCCGCCGGCTCGGCGCATGGTTGCTGGACGTGGTGCTGTTCGCCGGCACGCTGGGCTTCGGCTGGCTGGCCTGGACGTGGCACTGCTGGGCCAGCGGTGAGACCCCGGGCAAGCGGCTGCTCGGTGTGTGCGTTGTGGACAGCTGGACGAACCGCCCCGCCGACCGGTCCCGGATGGCCCTACGCGCGCTGGCCTATCAGGGCTTGGCGGTGCTGCTCGGGCTGGCCACCTTCGGCCTCGGCTGGCTGTACTGCATCGGCGCCGTGCTGGGCGCCGGCCGGCGGACCCTCTACGACGAGTGGTCGCACACGATGGTGCTGGCCCGCACGCACTGACATCCGAACCCGCCACTGCGCTCCCGACCCGGGAACCGTGCACTCGCGGTGATCGTTGCCTCGCTGTACGTCTCAACCTTTTCTCAGCGTACGGAGGTCATTGGTCCGATGGGGCTGTTCGACAAGATCAAGGAGCGGCTCGCGCCACCGGCGGCGCCGCACCAGCAGGGCGCCGGGATGCGTCCCGCCGCCCCCGCTGCTCCCACCGCGGGCAGTAGGGATCCGGACGAGGTGGCCATCGAGCGTTACCGGTACATGCTCAAGACCGCGCCGCCGGAAACCATCGAGCAGGCGCACGCGGAGGCGTTCGCCAAGCTCACCCCGGAGCAGCGCCAACAGGTGCTGAACGAGATGAGCACGACGGTCCCGCCGTCCGAGCGGGCCACCTCCACCGAGCCGAAAGACCTGGCGCGGATGGCCACCCGGGCGGAGATGGCGCAGCCCGGAACCATGGAACGCACCCTGGGCGGCGGCCGGCGCGGCGGCATGGGCATGGGGATGGGCGGCATGATCGCCGGCACGCTGCTGGCCAGCGTCGCCGGCGCGTTCATCGGCACGGCGATCGCCGACGCGTTCTTCGACGACGAGCCCGGTGGTGGCGAGGACATGGCCGCCGCCGAGCCGGAGCCGGAGGCGGACGCCGGCGCGGACGACGGGGGGTTCGGCGACTTCGGAGATTTCGGCGACTTCTGACCCGGAGGTCGGGACACCGCACCTGATCCGGCGCCCCGACCGGCGACCGGCGCCGCGCCTGATTCGGTGTTCCGGTCGATGCTCGGCGCCGCGCGGGAAGCTGGGGTGCCGCATATGGTGCAACGTGTGCGGCGTCCCGGTTTCTTGTGCGCCGCCGGGTCGAGCCGGGAGGGCCGGATGGCACGGACGATCGCGCAGCTGCCCGAGGAAGTGCGGGAGCGGTATCCGTACGAGTCGCGATTCATGAGCGTCAACGGCCGGCGCATGCACTACATCGACGAGGGGCCGGCCGACGCGCCGCCGGTGCTGCTGTTGCACGGCAACCCGGCCTGGGGCTTCCTCTGGCGGGACGTGGTCCCACCGCTGCTGGCGGAGGGCCTGCGGGTGGTGGTGCCGGACCAGATCGGCTTCGGCCTGTCCGAGAAGCCGCACGACCACGACGTGCACACGCTGGACAACCACGCGGCGAACCTGGTCGCGCTGATGGACCGGCTGGACCTGCGCCGGCTGACCATGGTGTGCCACGACTGGGGCGGCCCGACCGGGCTGTCCGCGCTGGCCACCCGCCCGGAGCGCGGCGCGGCGGTGGCGATCATGTCCACCTGGGCCTGGGTGGCGCCGTCGGCCGAGTTCCACCACCGGGTGCTGCCGTGGCGGCTCATGCACGCGCCGCTGACCGGCCCCCACCTGCTCGGGCGCCAGGCGGCGATGCCGGGCCGGGGCATGTACCTGTCGGTGGTCGACCGGGACGCGTTCGCCCAGCGGGCGATGGCGGGCCACGTGGAGGTGCTGGGTGATCCGGACGAACGGGCGCTGACCTGGATCTGGCCCCGGTCCATCCCACTCGGGCGGGACACCGACCGGACCCGCGAGCGGTTCGAATGGCTGGAGCGGAAGGTCCGGGACATGCGGCTGCCCGCGATGCTGATCTGGGGGCGGGAGGACGATGTGTTCACCCCGGACGTGTTCCTGGCCCGCTGGCGGGAGCTGTGGCCGCACGCCGAGGGGCCGCACATGGTCACCGGCCGGCACTTCCTGCAGGAGGACTCCGGGCCGGAGATCGGCCGGCTGCTCGCCCGGTTCGCCGCCGAGCGCGTCGTCGGGGGCACCAGGTGACCGACGTGCGCATCACCGACCGCCGCCCGGCGGGGCACCGCCGCGTCCCGCTGCTCGCCGAGCACCAGCTCGACCACTACCCGGAGTTCCGCGACTTCCTCCGGGACGCGTTCGGGCTGCGGGAAGACCCGTTCGGCCCGCCCGGCCTGCTGGACGTGGACGGGCGTTGCTACGAGCTGACCTTCGCCGGCTACTCCGGCCGGCCGTTCCCGGCCGGCGTTCGGGTCGCCGCGCTGGTCGACGGCCTGGAGCCACTGGACGAGGCCCAGGTGGACCGGGACCTGTGGGCGATCCTGCGCTGGCTGGTGGCCGGGGTCGGCGGCGACTGGACCGTCGAGGCGCTGGACACCACCGGCCGGATCTACCGCATCCCCGGGCTCAGCTGACCGGGTTCTTGGCCCGCGCCCAGGCGGCCAGGGCGGCCGGGTTGCGGGTCTGGGTGAGCACCCGGCCGGGGCCGACGAAGTCGAAGACCATGTTGTTGCCGGTCTTCACCGAGTCGACCAGGCCGCGCGCCACCTCCCGGGTGGAGCACTTCACGTCGTCCCGGTAGGCCACCACGTGGCCGGTGTTGATGGTCACCGCCTCGTCGGGCGCCAGGGTGACCGCCTCCAGCGCGCCGTAGCAGGTGACCACCACCTGCCCCTGCCCGGTGGCGTGGCTGAGGAACCCCTCGCCGTTGAGCAGCGAGGTCAGGCCGGTCCACCGGCTGTCCAGCTCGACGCCGCCCGATGAGGCCAGCCAGCGGCCCCGGTTGATGCACCAGCCGGGCTCGCCGTCCAGGTCCAGTATCCGCACGTCGCCGGGCAGGTGGGGCGCGATGTCCACCCAGCCGCCCTGCGCGGGCGCGGTGCAGGTGGCCAGGAACAGCGGTTCGCCGGCCAGGGCGCGCCGCAGGCTCTTGATCGTGCCGCCGCCCGGGCCGGAGGTCATCTCGACCCCGTCGCTCATGCTGTGCAGCGCGCCGGGCTCCACCCGGCAGGTCTCCTCCGGCCCCAGGACCAGCCGGGCCAGTGCGAACGACGGCCGCTGACGAATCTCCACGCGCACCTGTGCCTCCTCGGGTCGTCTCACAAACCACTTTACCCGAGCAGTCACTCTATTAATGTAGGGTTATCGGCGATGCGCACCGTCAACCCCGAGCAGCACGCGCGCAAGCGGGCCAAGATCCTGGCGGCGGCCGCCCAGGAGTTCGCCGCCGGCGGGGTGGATGGCACGTCCACGGCGGCGATCTGCCGCCGGGCCGGGATCGGCTCGGGGACGCTGTTCCACTACTTCCCGACCAAACGGGAGATCTTCCACGCGCTGTTCGCCGACGACCTGGCCGGCAACGCCGACGCCTGCGCCGCCGCGCTGGCCGACCCCGTCCCGGAACGGGGCCTGGATCGGCTGGTGGACCACCTGGTGGGCGACCTGGCCGACCCGCTGCTGCCCGGGCTGGCCGCCGCCGCGCTGCTGCAGGCCAACCGGGACGTCGAGTTCGCCACCCTGCTCGCCGAGGATGAGGCCCGGACCCTGCGCACCTTGAAAACCCTGCTCACCCGGATCGCCGACGCCGGCGGGCAACTCCGGTTCCCGCCGGCCCGGGCCGCCCGGTGGATCGTCAGCCTGATCGACGCCACCTTCCTCGCGGTGAGCGCCGACGACTTCGACCCGGCCAGCCAGGCCGCCGAGCTGCGCACGTTGGTGGCCTGGCTGACCGGCCGGTCATGAGGCCTTCGCCGGCGAAGCTGGCGCACTGGGTCGGGCGCCCAGTCCGGCGCCCGACGGGAACACCGCCGGCGCGGTGAGCACCCGGCCGAGGAAACCCCGGATGTAGCCGAGCGCGGTGTCGAACGCGCTCTCCAGGAGGAAGTGGCCGCCGTCGAGCAGGTGCACCTCGGCGTCCGGCAGGTCCCGGGCGAACGCGGTCGCCCCGTCCGGGCCGAAGATCTCGTCGCCCCGGCCCCAGATGGCCAGCAGTGGCACCTGGCTGCGCCGGAAGTACTCGTGCACGGCGGGGTAGAGCGGCGGGTTGGTGGCGTAGTCGCGGAACAGGGTCAGCTGGACCTCGTCGTTGCCCGGCCGGCTGATCTCGGCGTGGTCGGCGGCCCAGGTGTCCGGGTCCACCAGGTTCGGCTCGGGCACGCCGGTGAGGTACTGCCAGCGGATGGCGTCCAGTGAGAACGCGCCGCGCACCGGCGCCTCGGTCTCCGGGCTCGGCGCTTCCGCGTACTCCCACAGCCCGGCCCAGAACGACTTGACGAAGCCGTCGGAGTACGCGTTGCCGTTCTGGCTGATGACCGCCGTGACCGAGGCCGGCCGGCGCAGCGCCAGTCGCCAGCCGATCGGCGCGCCGTAGTCCTGGACGTACATCGCGAACCGCTCGATGCCCAGCTGGTCGAGCAGGCCCTGGGTGACGTCGGCCAGTGCGTCGAAGGTGTAGGTGAACTCCGCCGTGCTCGGCGTGTCCGACTGCCCGAAGCCGATGTGGTCCGGCGCGATCACGTGGTAGCGGTCGGCCAGTGCCGGGATCAGCCGGCGGAACATCCGCGAGCTGGTCGGGAAGCCGTGCAGGAGCAGGACCACTGGTGCGTCGGCCGGTCCGGCCTCGCGGAAGAAGACCCGGTGCCCGTCGACCGTCGCGGTGCGGTGGTGTACGTCGACCATTTTCTAACCCCTTAACTCGGATCTGACTAGTTAGTACAGAGGAAACCCCATCCGCCTCTAACTTGTCAAGTTGCTTTGAAGGGTTAGATGTCACGTTGCGGCGGGCTGCCCGGTCAATACCGCGTGCAGAGCGAGCGAACGATCCTGGTGACCGGCGGCACCGGGAGCATGGGCAGTGCGGTGGTGGGTGGGCTGCTGGCCCGGGGGCACCGGGTGCGGGTGGCCAGCCGCCGCCCGGCCCCGGACCGGTCGCGGCCGGAATGGGCGACGGTGGACTACCGCCGCAACCGGGGCCTGGACGCCGCCGTGAGGGACGTGGACGTGGTCGTGCACTGCACCAGCGGCATGCGGCGCGCGGTGGACGTCAACCTGATCGACAACCTGGTCGAGACCGGGCGGGACCCGCACCTGGTGTACATCTCGATCGTCGGCGTGGACCGGGTGCACCACCCCTACTACCGGTACAAGCTGGATACCGAGCGCCTGGTCGAGCGCTCCGGGCTGCCGCACACCATCCTGCGCGCCACCCAGTTCCACGACCTGGTCCGGGTGGCCTGCGCGGTGCTGGCCCGGCCGCCGGTGATGTTCGTGCCGGACATGCCGATGCAGTCGATCGACACCGCCGACGTGGCCGCCCGGCTGGTCGGGCTGGCCACCGGCCCGGCGGCCGGCCGGGTGCCGGACCTGGGCGGACCGGAGGTCCGGCCGCTGTGCGAGCTGGCCGGCGAGTACCTGCGGGCGGTCGGCGGCCGCCGCCGGGTGCGGGGGTTCCGGCTGCCCGGCGGGGTGTTCGCCGCATACCGGGCGGGGTATCACACGACGCCGGAGCAGCGGTCCGGCGGACGGACCTTCGCCGAGTACCTCGCGGCCCGCCCGCAACCCGCCGAACTGGCCTACCGGCCGGCCGACCCGGGCCGGGACTGGGCATGAGCGTCCGGGTCGGCCTGGTCTTCGTCGGCGCGGTGCAAGGGGTCATCGGGGTGTGGCAGCTGCTCGCGCCGCGGTCCTTCTTCGAGGACTTCCCGCTGTCCGAGCACCCGTGGGTGGCGCTGCTGGGGCCGTACAACCAGCACCTGGTGGTGGACGTCGGCGCGTTCAACCTGGCCATGGCGTTGCTGCTGGGGTGGGCGGCGGTGGTCCTCCAGCGGCAGCTCACGCTGGCCGCACTGGCCAGCGGGTTGGTGTTCGGCGCGCTGCACCTCGGCTTCCACGCCACCCACCTGGAGCACTTCCCGACGGCCGACGCGGTCAGCCAGACCGTGGGGCTGGTGGCCTGGCTGCTGCTGTTGGCCGGTCTGTTCCGGTTGGCCTGCGTCAGGCTGTCCGGACACTGACGTCAGCGTCGCCAGAACAGGTGCTGGGCCGAACCTGAGACCCCGGCCACACCGGGCGCCGAGTCGTCGCAATTAGCTTGAATTCGACCTTGCTATGCTCCTGAATTGGTTTTCGAAAGCGCTCCGGAACGATTTATCAGCATTTTGTCAGATATGTGAATCGGGCTGTCTGAGGTATTCAAAATGTCGTTTTACGGCGGCGGTGCGTACCGGCGGTCCGCGCGGGTGGCCGCCGCGCTGGCCTCGGCGCTGGTGCTGCTGGTCACCGGGTACGGCTGGCACACCTACCGGGACCTGACCAAGGGCCTGACCCGTTCCGGCGCGCTCGGCGACTCCTCGGCCCCGCCACCGGGCCAGCCGATGAACATCCTGGTCATGGGGCTGGACAGCCGGCTGGACCAGGACGGCAACCCGCTGCCGCGCGATGTGCTCGCCCAGTTGCACGCCGGGGACAGCAGCGACGGCGGCTATAACACGAACGTGCTGATGGTGCTGCACGTGCCCGGCGACGGCTCCCCGGCGCAGGCGGTGTCCGTGCCGCGCGACGACTACGTCCGCCTGCCCGGAAGCCCGAGCGGCGAGACCCACGCGAAGATCAAGGAGGGCTACGGGCTGGCCAAGGCGGACGCCGAGCGGAAGCTGCGCGCCAAGGGCGTCACCGATCGGCCGACGCTGGAGCGGCAGGGCCGCGAGGCCGGACGCCGCCAGGCCATCGCCACCGTGCGCAACTTCCTGAACATCCCGGTCGACCACTTCGTCGAGGTCACCCTGGTCGGCTTCTACGACCTCGCGCAGGCCCTCGGCTCGGTCACCGTGTGCCTGGCCGGCCCCACCCAGGACAGCTACTCGGGGGCGCACTTCAAGGGCGGCCACCAGCGGCTGAACGCGGCGCAGGCGCTAGCCTTCGTCCGGCAGCGCCGGGACTACGTGCACCCCGAGCTGAACTTCACCGATCTGGACCGCGCGCGCCGGCAACAGGCCTTCCTCGCCTCGGCGGCGTACCAACTGAAGTCCACCGGGACCTTCGCCGACCCGACCCGGCTGGCCGCGCTGATCGACGTGGTCAAGCGGGACGTGGTGATCGACGGCGGCTTCGACCCGCTGGACTTCGTGGTGCGCAACTCGAACCTGGCCGCCGGCGGGGTCCGGTTCACCACCCTGCCGGTGAAGAGCTTCGCCAAGGTCAACGGCCAGGCGGTGAACATGGTGGACCCCGACCAGGTGCGCGCGGTGGTGCGCTCGCTGTTCAACCCGGACGACGCGCCCGGCCCGACGGCCAACCCCGGGACCGCCGCGGAGCCCGCCGGCCCACCGCCTGCCGTGCCGGCGAGCAGCCTTCGCTCGGAAGGCATCCCGTGCGTGAAATGACTGGTTGGCGGAGGCGGACGGGAATCGAACCCGCCTGACCGAGCTACTCGGCCACGTCGGTTTTGAAGACCGCGGAGGCCACCAGGCACCCTCACGCCTCCATCGGCAACTTACCCTCTGACCGGTTACCGGCGCAGCGCGGTGCTCAGGTCGGGGGACACGTGGAACAGCTCGCGCAGCCCGGTGGCCTCCAGTGCGCGCAGCACGATCCGGTTGGTGCAGACCAGCCGCAGCCGGTCGGTGCCGGGTTCCGGGTGCTCCCGGGCCTCCACCAGCACGGCCAGCCCGGAGGAGCCGAGGAAGCTCACCTCGGTGAGGTCCAGCACCACCAGCTCGGCCTGGGCGAGTGCGGGCAGCAGGGCGCCCCGCAGCGCCGGCGCCGACGTGGTGTCGATCTCCCCGGAGGCGCGCAGCACACGCGCTCCGTCCCGCTCCGTGGTCGTGAGGGTCAGCGTCTCCGACGCCGGTTCGGTGTCACCCGCATGGTCGAGGCCGTGGTCGACGGCACGATCGTTCGGCTCGACGTACTCGCTCGGCACTTCGGCTCCCTCAGTGATCCGGTTACGGCTCGTGCGATGCTGCCATGGTGGCTGAGGAATTCACCGTGCGGGTCGTCGTTCGCGGCTACGAGATCGACGCCAACGGTCATGTGAACCAGGCCGTTTACCACCAGTACGGCGAGCATGCCCGGACCGAGCACCTACGCGCGGCCGGGTTCTCCGCCCAGGCGTACCAGGAAGGCAACCTGGGCACCGTTGTGCTCGAGTCCACGATCCGCTACCTGCGGGAGCTCAACATCGGCGACGAGGTGGACGTGACCTCGCGGATCGAGTTCGGCGCCGGCAAGGCGTTCCGCTTCGAGCACGAGCTGCGCCGGCTGTCCGACGGCGTGGTGGCCGCCGAGATCAGCTGTGTGGCCGGCGTGTTGGACAAGGGCACCCGGCGGCTGGTCGCGGAGCCGGCCCGGCGGCTGGCCGAGCTGCTCGACAGGCCGGAAGTGCTGGGTATCTCGTAGGCTCTGTGGTGTGTTCGAACCAGGCGTGCGGGCCGGCATCCTTGCCACCGGCAGCGAGCTGCTGACCGGGCAGATCGTCGACCAGAACGGTCCATGGCTGGCCGAGCGGCTGGGCCGGCTGGGCATCGAGCTGGTGGACGAGCTGCTGGTCGGCGACCGGCGGGACGACCTGGCCGCCGGGCTGCGCTTCCTGGCCGGACAGGGCCTGGATCTGATCATCACCACCGGCGGCCTCGGCCCCACCGCCGACGACGTGACCGCGGAGCTGGTCGCCGAGTTCGCCGGCGTGCCGATGGTGCTGGACCCGGCGCTGGAGCAGCGGATCGCGGACATCCTGCGCGGCTGGGCGGCCCGCCACGGGTTCGCCGGCGACGCGCTGGTCGCCGCCAACCGCAAGCAGGCCACCGTGCCCTCGGGCGCCACGGTGCTGAACCCGGTCGGCACCGCACCCGGGCTGGTGGTTTCCTTGGCGGGCGGCCCGCTGGTGCTGGTGTTGCCCGGACCGCCCCGCGAGGTGCGCGGCATGTGGGACGCCGCGCTGGGTACGCCCGAGGTGCGCGAGCTGCTCGCCCGCACCCCGCCGCTGCACACCACCCACCTGCGGATGTTCGGCCTGCCCGAGTCGGAGATCGCGCAGACGCTGCGCGAGGTGGGCGCCGAGCTGGATCTGGACGAGCTGGAGATCACCACCTGCCTGCGCCGGTCCGAGCTGGAGGTGGACCTGCGCTACCGGTCCGGGGCGGGCGAGGCGGTGGCCGAGAAACTGGCCGCCGAGATCACCCGCCGGCATGGGTCGTTCCTGGTCAGCACCGACGGGACGCCCACCGACGAGCAGGTGGGACGGCTGCTGGCCGGGCACCGGATCGGGCTGGGGGAGTCGTGCACCGGTGGCATGCTCGCCGGCCGGCTGACCGACCGCGCCGGGTCGTCCGAGTACCTGGTCGGCGGCGTGGTCGCCTACTCCAACGAGGCCAAGACCGCGCTGCTCGGCGTGCCGGCGGAGCTGATCGAGGCGCACGGCGCGGTGTCCCCCGAGGTGGCCAGGGCGATGGCCGACGGGGCGCGCGCGACCTTCCACTCGGACATCGGCGTCGGCATCACCGGCGTGGCCGGCCCCGGCGGTGGCACGGAGGCCAAGCCGGTCGGTTACGTCTGCTTCTGCGTCACCACCGACGACGGCCGGGTGGAGGCGCGCGACCGGGTACTCCCCGGCAACCGCAACGACGTGCGGGAACGCTCCACCGACGTGGCCATGCATCTCATCCGCCGCATCCTCACCACGAGCGCGACCTAACGCTGGACGTTATTAACGCGCTGCGTTATGCTTTGCTGGGTGCTGAGGTCGTTCGGGGACAAGGACACCGAGCGGATATGGCGCCGGGAGCGCTCCAGGCGCTTGGATCCGAAGATCCAACGCGTTGCTCTCCGGAAGCTGTTGATTCTCGACGCCGCCGAAACGCTGGACGATCTGGCGGTGCCGCCGGGTAATCGCCTGGAGAAGCTTCGGGGCGATCGCGCTGGGCAGTACAGCGTGCGGATCAACCAGCAATGGCGCATCTGCTTCCGCTGGAGCGGCGCAGGCCCGGAGGAGGTGGAGATCGTTGACTACCACTGAAGGGAGTGATCACGTGATGATGGAGCCCATACACCCCGGCGAGATTCTGGCCGAGGAGTATCTCGGACCATTGGGCATCACCCAGCACAAGCTGGCGGTTGGTATCAAGGTGCCGCCTCGTCGAATCAACGAGATCGTGCACGGCAAGCGCCGCATCAGTGCCGACACGGCACTCCGGCTCGCCCGCTATTTCGGTACTTCGGAGAGGTTCTGGTTGAACCTGCAGAGCCGGTACGACCTCGAGGTCGAGCGCGATCGCCTCGGAGCCACGCTCGAGGAGATCCGGCCGCTCAGGAGTGCCTGACTCAGCCGGTGCGCAGGATTTCGGTGGTGTGCTGGTTGGCGGGGAAGAAGGCCTCGATGGCCAGCTCGGCCACGGTGACGTCCAGCGGGGTGCCGAACGTGGTGACCGTGCTGAAGAAAGCCAGCTCGCCGGACTCGTGGCACAGCCGCAGCGGGACCACCACGTCACCCGGCCCGGGGTGCTCGACCAGCGGCACCTCGTCCGCGCACGGGTAGCCGAGGAGCTCCTCGAGCAGCTCGGAGAGCCCGAGGTCGGCGGTGTGTTCCACCTGCCGGCGCAGCCGGCCGAGCAGGTGGCCGCGCCATTCGCCCAGGTTGGCGATGCGCGGGGCCATGCCGTCCGGGTGCAGGCTGATGCGCAGCGCGTTCGCCGGTTGCTCCAGCAGCGCCGGGTCCACCTCGGCCAGCATCAGGGGCAGCGCGGCGTTGCCGTCCACCAGGTTCCACTGCCGGTCCACGGCGATGGCCGGGTACGGCTCGTGGCCGAGCAGCACCTGGCGCACCGCGTCCCTGATCACGGCCATCGGTGCCGTGTCCAGCGCGCGCTCCTGGTACACCGGCGCGTACCCGGCGGCCATGAGCATCTGGTTGCGCTCGCGCAGCGGCAGGTCGAGCTGCTCGGCCAGGTGCATCACCATGTCCCGGCTGGGCGCCGAGCGACCGGTCTCCACGAAGCTCAGGTGGCGGGTGGAGATGTCGGCCTGGATCGAGAGGTCGAGCTGGGACAACCGCCGGTGCTGGCGCCACTTGCGCAACAGGTCGCCAACCGTCGGCTGCGTAGTCACCACCATGCCGAGCACGCTACCGACTCACCCTGACAGAAACTTTCGGCACACAGGAAATACACAGATTCCCCTCATCGCGAGCACAACTGGCGTGATCACACTGGCAACATGTCCGCCATGAACGCAGCCACGAACGGCGCGGCCCGTGATCAGCTCCGCCGGCCGGACGGCGGCCCGGTCCGGGTGTTGGTGGTCGACGACGAGGCCACGCTGACCGAGCTGCTGTCCATGGCGCTGCGCTACGAGGGCTGGGACGTGAAGGGCGCCGGCGACGGGCTGACCGCGGTGAAGCTGGCCCGCGAGTTCCGGCCGGACGCGGTGGTACTGGACATCATGCTGCCGGACATCGACGGGCTCGAGGTGCTGCGCCGCATCCACTCCGAGTCGCCGGACGTGCCCGTCCTGTTCCTCACCGCCAAGGACGCCGTGGAGGACCGCATCGCCGGGCTGACCGCCGGCGGGGACGACTACGTCTCCAAGCCGTTCAGCCTCGAGGAGGTGGTGGCCCGCCTGCGCGGCCTGATGCGCCGGGCCGGCCGGGGCTCGCAGCGGGCGGACGCGCAGCTGGTGGTCGGTGACCTGAGCCTGGACGAGGACAGCCGCGAGGTGCGCCGGGGCGGCGACTCGATCTCGCTCACCGCCACCGAGTTCGAGCTGCTCCGCTACCTGATGCGCAACCCGCGCCGGGTGCTCTCCAAGGCGCAGATCCTGGACCGGGTGTGGAACTACGACTTCGGCGGCCAGTCCAACGTGGTCGAGCTGTACATCTCCTACCTGCGCAAGAAGATCGACGCCGGCCGCCCGCCGATGATCCACACGCTGCGTGGCGCGGGCTACGCCCTACGCCCGGCGGAATGAACGGCCCGGCCTCCTGGCGCGGCCGGGTGGCCGCCCTGCCGCTGCGCACCCGGTTGCTGGTGGCCATGATCGCGCTGTTCTCGGTGATGTCCCTGGTGGTCGGGGCGATCTCGCTGGTGCTGCTGCGCGACCACCTGATCGACCAGCTGGACCTTCAGCTGCAGGGGGTGGGCAACCGGGTGGTGCAGGCCTACAGCCACCCGCCGGACGGCGAGCACCATTCGGTGCCGGACGGCAACGGCCCGTACTTCCTGCGCGCCTCCGGGCTGCCGGTGGGCACGCTGGGCGCGCGGATCAAGGACGACGAGGTGCGGCCGGCCGGGGTGATCGACGAGGACGGGGTGTCCCGGGTGACCGACGAGGAAGCCAACCGGGACCTGCTCGACGTGCCCAGCGACGGCGACCAGCACACCCGGCAGGTCGGCGACCTGGGCGAGTACCGGCTGTACGCGGTGCAGCGGTCCTCGGACCGGACGATGATCGTCGGCCTGCCGTTGGAGTCGGTGAACACCACACTGGCCAACCTGGCCCGCATCGAGATCACCGTCGCGGCGGTCGGTCTGGTGGTGGCCGGGCTGGCCAGCACGCTGATCGTGCGCCGCGCGCTGCGCCCGCTGCGCCGGGTGGCGGCCACCGCCGGCCGGGTCGCCGAGCTGCGCCTGGACCGGGGCGAGGTGGCGCTGGCCGAGCGGGTGGCGCCGGCCGACACCGACCCGCGCACCGAGGTCGGCCAGGTGGGCAACGCGCTGAACCGGATGCTCGAGCACGTGGAGGCCGCGCTGGAGGCGCGGCACGCCAGTGAGACCCAGCTGCGCCAGTTCCTGGCCGATGCCAGCCACGAGCTGCGCACCCCGCTCGCCGCCATCCGGGGCTACGCCGAGCTGACCACCCGGCGGGCGGGCGGCGGTCCCGGTGACGACGTCCCGGAGGACGTGGCGCACGCGCTGCGCCGGGTGTCCTCCCAGGCCGAGCGGATGACCTCACTGGTGGAGGACATGCTGCTGCTCGCCCGGCTGGACGCCGGCCGGCCGCTGGCCCGCGAGCCGGTGGACCTGTCCCAGCTGGTGGTGGACGCCGTCTCGGACGCGCACGCCGCCGGCCCCGACCACCGGTGGCGGCTGGCCCTCCCGGATGAGGCGGTCACCGTGACCGGCGACGCCCCCCGGCTGTCCCAGGTCCTGGCCAACCTGCTGGCCAACGCCCGCGTGCACACCCCGCCGGGCACCACGGTGCGCGCCGAGCTGGCCGCCGCGCCGAGCGGCGCCTGGCTGCGGGTGATCGACGACGGCCCGGGCATCCCGCCCGGGCTGCTGCCGCACGTGTTCGGCCGCTTCGCCCGGGGCGACAGCTCCCGCTCCCGCGCCGCCGGCAGCACCGGCCTGGGCCTGGCCATCGCGCAGGCGGTGGTGATCGCCCACGCCGGCCAGATCGGGGTGCGCAGCGCCCCCGGCGGCACCGAGTTCACCGTCTACCTCCCCACCAACGGCCACCACCACCCCGGGTCCTGACCCGGCGGCAGCCGCCTTAACCCGTGGGCGCGACGCGGGTTAGGGCGGTGCGGGTTATGGAGAGTTGGTGGGCTACCTCGGCGGTGATCACTTCGGCGCGCAGGTCGGCGTGTTCGGGGTGCTGGGACAGAGCGCGGTAGCGCCAGACCACGTCCTCCAGCGCGGTGAGGAAGTGTTCGGTGATGGCGTGGCGCTGGAACTGGCGATCGGTCATGACGGATTCCTCCGGTGATTGCGGGCTGGGTCAGGAGCTGGGGAGGGGCCGCTGACACAGCGCGCTGGAGGTGCGCTTGTAGTCCAGGTGCCGACGACTCACGAGCCTTCTCGACACCGTCATATCTCTACTAATACCGTCAACTTTCGGTTCGTTCAAGGTGCTTGTTTGTCACAGCGCGGCGTACTCTCGAGAAGGTGAATGCCACTCCGCTGTCTGTGCTGGACCTGTCCCCGGTGCCCGCCGGCGGCACCGCGGCCGACGCGCTGCGCAACACCGTCGACCTGGCCCAGGTGGCCGAGCGGTGCGGTTACCACCGGTTCTGGGTGGCCGAGCACCACCTGGCGTCCGGCGTGGCGTCCTCGGCGCCGGGGGTGCTGGTCGCGCTGGTCGCCGCCGCGACGGACCGGATCCGGGTCGGCTCCGGCGCCGTGCAGATGCCCAACCTGCCCGCGCTGGTCGCCGCCGAGCAGTTCGGCACGGTGGCCGCGCTGCACCCGGGCCGGATCGACCTGGGCCTGGGCCGGTTCGACCTGCGGAAAATTCTCAACAAACGGGCCGGCGGTGGGCCGCCGGCCCGTTTGCCGAGCGGGCGCCCAGTTAGGCGCACGCGGGAGACCGAGACCGGCGGCGGGGCACCGCCCGGCATCCCGGACGTGGGCGACCGCGAGGTGGACGGCGTCTCGCTGCCCCGGCCGAGCTTCTACGCCGGCGACCCGGCGACCTACCAACTGCTCGGTGATCTCCTGAACTACCGCCTGGACGAGCCGGGGCCGGTCTACGGCGAGCAGCTGGCCGACATCCTGGCCTTCCTGGAGGGCCGCTACCCCGGGCCGGACGGTGAGCCGCTGCCGGTGCTGCCCGCGCAGGGCGCCGACCTGGAGGTCTGGGTCTTCGGCACCACGCCGGGGGAGAGCGCGCGGGCGGCCGGTGCCGCCGGCCTGCCGTTCGCCGCCAGCTACCACATCCTGCCCACCTTCGTGCTGGAGACGGTGGCCGCGTACCGGGAGGCGTTCCGGCCGTCGCGGTACCTGAAGGAACCGCACGTGATGGTTTCCGCCGACGTGGTGGTCGCGGACGACGACACCGTCGCCGCCGAGCTGGCCGCGCCGTACGGCCAGTGGGTGCTGGACATCAAGGCCGGCCGGGGCGCGAAGCCCTACGTGACGCCGGCCGAGGCCAGGGCGCGGGTGTGGACCGAGGAGGAACGGGCCGGCGTGGCGGACCGGCTGGCCACCCAGTTCGTCGGCTCGCCCGAGACGGTGGTGGGGAAGCTGCGCGCGCTGGTCGAGGTGACCGGGGCGGACGAGCTGGTGGTCACCACGATCACCACCGAGCACGCCGACCGGGTGCGCAGCCACGAGCTGCTGGCCAAGCACTGGATCGGGGAGAAGGCGTGACCCACCTGGCCGTGCAGCTCGACCCGGCGGTGGTGCGGGAACCACACCGGGCCGAGTCGTGGGTCTCGCTGGTCGGGGCCGCCGAACGGGCCGGGTTCGACTTCGTGGCGATCCCGGACTCGTTCCGGCGCGGCCAGCTGGACGCGGTGGCGATCGCCGCCCGGGTCGCGCCGGCCACCTCGGCGATCGGCCTGGTGCCCACGGCCACCGTGACCCACACCGAGCCGTTCCACCTGTCCAAGGCGATCGGCACGCTGGACTTCGTCAGCCTGGGCCGGGCCGGTTGGGCGCCCGACGTCACCCGTACCGAGGCGGAGGCGGCGCTGTTCGGCCGCAAGTCCGCCGCTCCGGCCGACGCGCTGTGGCGGGAGCTGGCCGAGGCGGTCGAGGTGGTGGTCCGGCTGTGGGACAGCTGGGAGGACGACGCGGTCATCCGGGACGCCGCCACCGGCCGGTACGTCGACCGGGAGAAACTGCACTACATCGACTTCGCCGGCGAGTTCTTCTCGGTGAAGGGGCCGTCCATCACGCCGCGTTCGCCGCAGGCGCATCCGCTGGTGGTGCTGCGGGCCGACGAGCCGAGCGCCTTGCCGGTGGTCGGCCGGTGGGCCGACGTGGCTCGGGTGACCGCCCCCGACCTGGCCGAAGCGGCCGCCGCCCGGCGCCGGGTGCGCGACGCGGTGACGGCGGCCGGCCGCTCCCCGGAGTCGGTGGCGGTGCTCCTCGACGTGCCCACCCCCCTTGCTTTGCGTGGAGATAGGCAACATTCAGGCGCCCATACGGCCGGGCTCGCGGACTTCATCGAACGGGCGGTGCGCGAAGGGGCGGCGGACGGCGTCACCCTGCTGCCGGCGGCGCCGGCCGACGAGCTGCCGGTGTTCGCCGACGAGCTGGTGCCGCTGCTGGCCGACCGCGGCCTGCGCCCGCCCGCCGGAGCGGCGGCTGGGTTTCCGTCGGGCGCCGAGCCGGGCGCCCGCGCCATGCCGGCTTCGCCGACTGGGTTTCCGTCGGGCGCCGAACTGGGCGCCCGCCCCATGCCGGCTTCGCCGGCGCGAACGCTGCGCCAGCGGTTCGGGCTGGCCCGGCCGGCGAACCATTTCACGGAGGTCCGGGCGTGAAGAAGCAGGTACACCTGGCCGCGCACTTCCCCGGGGTGAACAACACCACCGTGTGGAGCGATCCAGCCTCCGGCAGCCAGACCGACTTCACCTCCTTCGTGCACTTCGCCCGCACCGCCGAGCGCGGCCTGTTCGACTTCCTGTTCCTGGCCGAGGGACTGCGGCTGCGCGAGCATCGGGGGCAGATTCACGACCTCGACGTGGTCGGCCGGCCGGACACCTTCACCGTGCTCAACGCGCTCGCCGCGGTGACCACCCACCTGGGTCTCGGCGGCACCATCAACACCACCTTCAACGAGCCCTACGAGGTGGCCAAGCAGTTCGCCTCGCTGGACCACCTGTCCGGCGGGCGCGCCGCGTGGAACCTGGTGACCAGCTCGGACGCGTTCACCGGGGAGAACTTCCGGCGCGGCGGGTTCCTCCGGCCCGAGCAGCGCTACCAGCGCGCGGCGGAGATCCTTGAGGTGACCAAGAAGTTCTGGGACGGCGGCGACGTGGACCACCGCGGCGAACAGTTCCAGGTGCGCGGCCGGCTGGACCTGCCGCCCAGCCCGCAGGGTTACCCGGTGTTCCTGCAGTCCGGGGACTCGGACGAGGGCCGTGAGTTCGGCGCGGCCACCGCCGACGCGATCTTCTCCCGGCACGGCTCACTGGCTGCCGGCCAGGCCTTCTACCGGGACCTGAAGGGCCGGATGCCCCGCTACGGACGGCGCCCGGACGACCTGAAGATCCTCCCGGCGGCCACCTTCGTGCTCGGTGACACCCCGGCGGACGCCCTCGAGCGGGCGGATCATGTACGCCGGCAGCAGGTCAGCGGGCCGACCGCGATCGCCTTCCTCGAGCAGGTGTGGGGCCGGGACCTCTCGGCCTACGACCCGGACGGCCCGCTGCCCGACGTCGACCCGGACCCGGCCGGCGTGAACATCACCCGGGGCCGGGTGCGGCACGAGCGGGACACCGCCACGCTGGCCAAACAGTGGCGGGAGCTGGCCGAGGCCGGCAACCTGAGCATCCGCGAGCTCATCGTCGAGACCACCGCCCGCCAGTCCTTCATCGGCACGCCCGCCGAGGTGGCCGAGCAGATCGACGACTACGTGCAGCGGGACGCCGCCGACGGCTTCATCCTGGTCCCCCACCTCACCCCCACCGGCCTGGACGAGTTCGTCGCCAAGGTCATCCCCGAACTCCAGTCCCGAGGCGTCTACCGCACCGAGTACACCGGCCCCACCCTCCGCGACCACCTCGCCACCCCACCGCCTCCCCGCTCTCCCGCGAGTCGGCGTTCCCAGCACCCTGAGTCGACGCTCTCGGCGCACTGAGTCGACGCTTTCGGCACAGGCGACGCGGGCGGCACGCCCGTCCGCCGGACAGTCGAGGCGAAAGTGATCGACATCGGTGCGCCGGCGGCCCATTCGCTACGCAGTGTGGCGGCCGGGCGGTTTCCGAACGAGGCCGTGCCGCACTTGCTCGCCGAGTGCTGGTCCAGTCCGGTTCGATCACGCTGGAAACCGGACCGAGCCGGCACTCGATGAAGACGACCGACCTGGCCCCTCACGGCCCGTCCACGTTCCGTGACCAGGGCAGGAAAGACCAGGGCACAACGCAACGGGCCGCACCCGAGCTCCGGAGACCGTCCGGCCGCGCCGTCCAAGCAATCTTCAGACCAGCGCCCTCACCCTGGCCACGAACGTCGACTCGGTGTGCCGGGAGCGTCGACTCGCGGGCAGTGAAGTGCCGACTTGCGGGTATCGAAGTGCTGACTTGCGGGGGATAGCGTGGGGGAATGGGTGATTACGGGAACCTTTTTCGGTTGGACGGGCGGCGGGCGCTGGTGATCGGGAGCGGGGGGATCGGGCGGGAGGCCGCGGTGGCGCTGGCCGCGCACGGGGCCTCGGTGATCTGTGCGGACAATGATCCCGACCGGGCCACCGATGCGGCCAAGGCGGCGGGCGGCACCGAGCTGACCCTGGACATCACCGATCACGAGGCCACCGAGCGCGCCGCCGCCGAGCACCCGGACCTGGACATCGTGGTGTTGACCGCCGCGGTGAACGTGCGCAAGCGGATCCTGGACTACACGCCCGAGGAGTTCGACCGGGTGGTCGGGCTGAACCTGAAGGGCACGTTCACCGTGCTGCGCGCGTTCGGCGCGCGGATGGTGGCGCGCGAGGCCGGCAGCATCATCGCGTTCTCCTCGATCAGGGGCCGCACCGTCGAACCGGGGCAGTCGGCGTACGCGGCGACCAAGGCCGGCCTGGAGATGCTGGTGCGCACCGCGTCGGCGGAGTTCGGCGGGTCGGGGGTGCGGGTGAACGCGATCGCCCCCGGCGTGGTGGAGACCCCGCTCACCGAGCAGATCAAGTCCAACCCGGACTGGTACCGGGCGTACGCCGAGAAGGGCGCGCTGGGCCGCTGGTCGCGGCCGTCCGAGCTGGCCGGCGCGGTCGTCTACCTGGCGTCGGACGCGGCCAGCTTCGTCACCGGGGCAACCCTGGCGGTGGACGGCGGCTGGACGGCGGTGGACGGCCGGTTCACCCCGCCCATGTGAGCCCATGTGAGCCCCTGAGTCGATGTGACGGGGGACAAGCACCCCGAAGCTGAGAGGTCGGGCAGAGTGGGTGCCATGGCGCGAGTGGATGTGCGGTGGTTCCGGATCGCGGCGATCGCCGAGGCGATCTCCTGGACCGGCCTGCTGATCGGCATGGTGTTCAAGTACCTGGTGGTGTTCAACGAGATCGGGGTGAAGATCTTCGGCCCCATTCACGGGGTGCTCTTCCTGGCCTACGTGGCGCTGGCGATCGTGGTGTGGCGGCGCGAGCCGTGGTCGTCCCCGGTGGGTGTTTGCGCGGTGCTGGCCGGGGTGCCGCCGTACGGCACGGTGGTCTTCGAGCGCTGGGCGACCCGCACCGGGCGGCTCACCGACCGTAGTGAGACGGCCGGCGAGCCAGTATCACTCCAGTAGTCGTAACCCTGTGTCGTGCGTTGGCCGCGCGGTGTACCGCGATCAGTGGTACGCCGCTTAGGGTGAATGGCGGTCCACCTGCCGTTTGCCGCGCGGATCGGCGCGGCGGTCTCACGGAGCGTATCTCCCTGTTGGAAGTCGTCACCCTTCCGATACCTTTCCTCTCGGACCGATCAAGGCCGGGTAACGAAATGGGCGCGGACTCCCCAATCCGCTGAACCGCCCGCCGGACCCCGAACCGGAAGCCCAGCCCGGCCGTCGATCCGCAGGAGATCGGAGAGGGTAGGAGATGGCACGGCACCGCTCCCCAAGTGGCCGCGACGTTGACACCAGCACGGTGCTCGATTTTGAGGCGGCCCTGCCACAGCAACGTGCTTCGTCGCTCGGACAGCGCATCGCTCCGAGCACCGAGTCGACCTGGGACGGCCGCGACCCCCGGGACACCTCGGTGTTCTTGCTGCGCGACAACGAGATGGACCTGCCGGCGTCGACGCTCGGCGGTTCGTTCCTGGCGCCCGAGCACCCCGAGGGTGCCCCGGTGCCCCAGGCGGACCCGCTGATCCCCACGCCGAGATCGGCGGTCCACTCGGGACCGCTGCCGGTCACGCCCGCCGACTCGGCCTGGGCGCCGGCAAGGTCGGCCCCGGCGACCCCGGCCGACCAGCCGCCGGCCACGCCCGACCTGGCCGAGCTCTCCGCGCGGTCCATCTTCGACCCGATCGACCCCGCCGAGGCCTGGAAGCCCCAGGAGACCGCGAAGCCCGAGAAGGCCGAGCCCGAGAAAGCAGAGCCCGAGAAGGCGGCAAAGCCGCCCCGGAAGGTCGAGAAGACCGGGGAGACCGAGCGGGTCGGGGCGACCGGCACGGTCGGGAACCCGGAGACGGCCGAAAAGCCCGCGCGGACCGAGCTGGTGCGGAAGACCGAGCTGGTCGACCGGACGAGGACACCCGAGAAGCCGGAGAAGGCCGAGGCCAAGACCCAGCTGGTCAGCCCGGCGACGGGCCGGACCGAGGTCGTCATCTCGGAGTTCGTCGACGGCGGGTCGGTGGGCGCCGGGAAGGTCGAGGCGACCACCCAGCTGATCCGCACCGCGTCCGGCATGACGGAGATCCGGCTGCCCCGCAAGCAGCGGTCGACCCGGCTGAGCCTGCCCCGGATGCCCAAGGTGGCCAGCGGCGGCCGGCCCGGCGTCTTGACACTGGCGCTGGTCATCCTGGCCGTGGTCGGGCTGGTGGTCGGTGGCACCGCGCTGGTCCGCACCAACCTGTTCAAGGATGACGCGAGCACCAACCCGCCGCTGGCCGCGCCCCCGCCCCCGGCGGCCCCGCCGGCGCCCGCCCCGGACGCGGCGGCCAAGGCGGCCGAGGAGGCCCGGCAGAAGGCCAAGAAGCAGGCCGAGGCGGCGAAGAAGCCGGCACCGGCCCCCGGCTCGGCCCAGCCCACCCTGGCCAACTGCACCAAGAAGGTCTCCGACGGCGCCGCGCTCAACGCGGCCCTCGCCTCCGCCTCGCCGGGCCAGAAGATCTGCGCGGTGGGCAACATGGGCGGCACCCGGCTGAGCGTGAAGAAGGGCGGCACCGCCGCCGCGCCGATCCAGGTGGTCGGGGACAACACGACCGTCAAGGGCATCACCGTGGACACGAACAACGTGGTGCTGGCCGGCTTCAACTCGGTCGGTGGCGAGGCCCCCGGCGCCGAGCTGACCGGCAACAACATCACGTTCCGGAACAACAAGGTGAGCAAGCCGACCGGCGGCGACTACGACGGCATGCGGTTCTTCGGGAACAACCTGAAGATCCTGAACAACACCATCAGCGACATCAACCCGGGCGGCAGCGGGGCGCACGCCGACTGCATGCAGACCTTCACCAGCGGCCGCCCGTCCAGCCTGAACGTGACGATCGACGGCAACCGCTGCGAGCGGGTGGACAACATGTGCCTGATGGCCGAAGGCCCGGGCGACGTCGGTGACGGCGGTGGCGGCGACGGCACCTCGGCCAACTGGACGTTCAGCAACAACTACTGCGACACCCACGCCGGCCAGGCACTGATGATCGAGGCCGTGCAGAACGTCACGGTGAAGGGCAACAACATCGTGGGCAAGGTGGACAAGGCATTCGCCTTCGACATCGGCTCGACCGGGGCCAAGGTGCTCGGCAACAAGCTGGCGGCGGGCATCGGCTACGAGGTCGGCATGGACTCCAGCTCGAAGAAGGGCTACCAGGGGCCGGCCGTCGGCGGCGCGCCGTGATCCAACGGTGGGCATGACCACGCGCGGCCTGGCCGCGCTGGCTACCGGGCCGGCGTTCGCACTCATCGTGCTGGCGCCGGCCGCGGACTGGCCGAGGCCGGGTGAACCCCGGCCGCTGGCGGAGCAGGCGGACCCGGTGGTCCAGCGGGTGGACGCCGGCGGGTTTCCCCTGGAAGAGCGCCGCGTGCAGGGCATCCCGGGCATGAGCGAGCCGGAGCGGGACGGCGACCGGGTCGCCGAGGTGGCGGCGGCCGACGGGCCGCTGGCCGCGCCGGGCCGGCCGGGTTGCGTGAGTGGGCCGGCCAAGGCGTACACCTCCGGCGACGGCGGCGCCACCGCCCCGGTCGCGGTGCGTCAGGCCGGCGGGCGCCAGATACCGGTCGCCAACGCCAAGGGGCTGACCGCCGCGCTCGCCTCGGCCCGCCCCGGGGACACCATCGAGCTGGCCGACGGCCGGTATCCGGGCAAGTTTGTGCTGGCCAAGGCCGGCACGGCGGCCAGCCCGATCACCGTGGTCGGCTCCTGCCGGGCGGTGCTGGACGGCGGCACCGGCGGGTCCGGCTACACCATGCACCTCGACGGCGCTGACTACGCGCGGCTGGTCGGGTTCACCGTCTCCGGCGGGGACAAGGCGGTGATGACCGACCGCACCAACCGTGCCGTGCTCTCCCACCTGACCGTGGGCAACACCGGTTCCGAGGCGGTGCACTTCCTGAACTTCAGCTCGGACAACGTGGTGCAGCACAGCCTGGTGCACGACACCGGGAAGACCAAGCCGCAGTTCGGCGAGGGCGTCTACTTCGGCTCGGCCAAGTCCAACTGGGCCAGCAAGTCCGGCGGCCGCCCCGACCTTTCCAACAACAACCGCGCGCTGTACAACCAGTTCCGGTCCACCACGGCGGAGAACATCGACGTCAAGGAGGAGACCAGCGGCGGGGTGATCGCGGGCAACGTGTTCGACGGCTCGGCGATCAGCGGGCAGAACTCCGCCGACTCGGTGGTCGACGTGAAGGGCGTGCGCTACCAGGTGATGAACAACCGGACCAGCGGGCGCAGCTCGGCACTGAAGGACCTGATCCAGACCCACGTGATTACCCAGCCGGCCACCTCCGGCTGCCACAACACGTTCGCCGGGAACACCTTCATCGGCGGCGGGTTCGTTGGCCAGGCTGTGGCGCAGGACAAGAAGTGCGGGACCAACGAGTGAGCCGCCGGTGGTTGTTCGGCCTGGTCGCGGCGTTGGTACTGCTGGCGCCCGCGCCGCCGGCCATGGCTGTGTCGCCCGCGCGCGCCGAACTGGGCGCGCCCTCGGCTAGCGCGTTCCGCGCTCAGGCCGCCGCGTTGCCGCCGGGCGTGCCGGCCGAGCCGTCCGGCAGCCAGGTGGTGACCGTGCGGGTGGCGTCGCCGGCCAGCGGCTCCGGTGAGCTGCGCGCCTGGCAGCGCGAGTCGGACGGGACCTGGCGGGGTGTGCTCGGGCCGGTCCGGGTGAAGGTCGGCACCGACGGCGTCGGCGAGGCCAAGGAGGGCACCAACCGCACGCCCCGGGGGATGTTCTCGCTGTCCCAGGCGTTCGGCCGGCAGCCCAACCCGGGCAGCAAGCTGCCCTACCGGCAGGTCGGCAACGCCGACTGGTGGGTGAGCGACCCGCGCAGCTCCGCGTACAACACCTACCGGCACTGCACCGCCGGCACCTGCCCGTTCAACGAGAAGGCGGGGGAGAACCTGGGCCAGGCCGGGCCCAGCTACGACTACGCGGCGGTGATCGGCTACAACACCGGGAAGCCGAAGCCGGGCGCCGGTTCGGCCTTCTTCCTGCACGTCGACGCGGGCATCGCGTCGGCCGGCTGCGTGGTCGCCCCGCGCACCACCGTGGTCACCCTGCTGCGCTGGCTGGACCCGGCGGCGAAACCACAGATCGCCATCGGCATCGACGACGCGACCTAGTTCATCCGTGCTTCTCAGGTTGTTCTTTGTTCGTTTGGGTAACTTCGGTTGACGTGTGGTTCGCCGATCTCGCCCTGACCGCCTCGGTGGCGGTGTTCCTCGCCGTGGTGCTGGCCTGGCCGCTGGTGCGGCTGGCCGACCGTGAGGGATGGTCGGCCAGCGCTGTGCGGCCGGTGCTGCGCACCGGCTCGGTGACCGCCGCCGCCCTGCTGCTCGGCCAGGCGGTCGTGGTGGACGCGGTGGCCGACGAGAACGGCCTGCACGTGGCCGACGCGCCGACGCTGGCCTGGTTCGTGGCCCACCGCACCGAGGCCCTGACCGCCGTGGCCAAGGCGCTCGCCCTGCTCGGCGGCACGGTGGCGATGACCGTGGTCGCCACGGTCACCGCGGTCACCCTGTGGCTGCGCGGGCGCCGCCCGCGGGCCGTGGTGGTGGCGGTGACCGCGTTCGGCGGGGGACTGCTGGTGACCGGGTTCAAGCACCTCTACGCCCGGGACCGCCCGCCGGTGATCGACCGGCTGGACGAGCTGACCAGCCACTCGCTGCCGTCCGGGCACGCGCTGGGCAGCACCGTGGTGCTCGGCCTGCTGGCCGCCGTGGTGGCGCTGCACGTGCGCCGCCGGGCCGCCCGGGCCGGAGTGATCGCGGCCGCCGCGGTGACGGTGGTGGCCGTCGGGGTGAGCCGGCTGTACCTGGGGGTGCACTGGCTGACCGACGTGCTCACCGGTTGGCTGCTCGGCGGTGCCTGGCTGGCCGTCGCGGTCACCGCGCTGGTGCTGCTGCGCGGCGGCGGCCGGGGTCAGCCGGTGAGATCCCGGACGTCCCAGACCACGGTGTCGCCCCGGTCCTGACCGGGCCGGCCCAGCAGGGCGTCCAGCACGGCGCGCAGTTCGGCCTGGCGCGGGTGCGGCGGGAGTACCACCGAGTCGGCCTGCCAGTAGCGCAGGTCGGCCCGCGCCTGGTCCCGCTCGACCTGGCCGATGGCCGGGACCGGGTTGACGGTCTTCGCCGCCTGCTCCAGCAGCTGGGAGGTGGGCCGGCGCTCGGCGCCGTAGGTGCCTTGGCGGTCCGGTCCGATCGGGCCGACGAAGTAGCCCTCGGGCAGCGCGTACTCCAGGTTCGCCAGCACCTGCCAGTGCAGCGCCTCGACCGAACCGACCGCCGGCAGCGGTACCGGGACGATGGTGCGGCCCGGCCGGGCCAGCTCGCGCCAACCGCCGTCGCGCAGCGGCGCGGGCGGCTCCGGGCGGTCCTCGACGATGAACCGGACGGGCAGGATGGGCAGCGCGGCGACCACCAGGCCCAGCGGCCAGAGCCGCCGGGCGGTGAACCAGCCGCCGTGCGGCGCGGCCATCGCCCGGTCGGTGGCCAGCGCCAGCAGCACCCCCAGCGCGGGCAGGCAGGCGAACACCAGCCGGGCCTCGAGCAGCGACTCGTAGAGCGGGAGCTTCTGCAGCAGCAGCCAGGGCCCGGGGATGCCGGTGTCGTACTCGTTCACGATCAGCGTGCCGCCGGCGGACAGCACGGCCAGCACGACGAAGGTGATGACGGCCAGCCGGGCGGGCAGCTCCCGGCGCAGCCACACCGCCGCCGCGACCACCAGCAACATCAGCGGCCAGCCGAGGAAGGCGTTCTGCTCGGTGGGGTTGGCCACCACCTGGCCGGGGTCGGTGAGCTGCCCGCCGATGGACTGCTTGGGCAGCTGCACGAAGTTGGCCAGGTCGTTGCCCGCCGGCCCGTGCTCCAGCGCGTGGTAGCTGGCCGGCCCGGCGAACTGCACCCACAGCGGGTAGGCGACGACCATGCCGGCCACCGCCCCGGCCACTCCCAGCCCGGCGGCCAGGCGAGAGGCCATGTCCGCCGCGGCGCGCGGCCGTAGCGCCACGAAAGCCAGCGCCCACACCGCGCAGCCGGTGGCGAAGATGAGCAGCGGCTCCTCGCCGACCAGCACCTGCCAGCCGACCAGCCCGCCGAGCACCAGCCCGTCCCGGACCGTCCGGGCCCCGGAGCCGCACAGCCGGAGCAGGAACAGCGCGATCACCGGCAGCAGGAAGGTGGCGGTGAAGTTGGGGTGGGCATGGGCGTGGGAGACCACCGGCGGGGTGAACGCACAGCAGGCGCCGCCGACCGCGGCGGCCCACTGGGACCGGGTGAGGCGCCGGGAGAACACCCAGTACCAGGCGACGGCGGTGCCGGCCAGCCCGCCGGTGAGCACCACGGCCCAGGTGACGGACGGCCCGGCCAGCAGGGTGAGCGGGGCCAGCGGCACGGCCAGCCCCGGCATGGCCGTGTTGGCCATCAGGTTCACGCCGGCCGGGTGGTTCTGCAGGGCGGTGAACAGGACCGGGTGCCCCTGGGCCACGGCCTGCGCCTGCACCGCGAAGAACCACTCGAAGAGTTTCTGGTCCTCGCCGCTGTCGGTCAGGTAGCCGTTGGGCAGGGTCAGCCAGAGGTCCCGGTACAGCCCGAACGCCACCAGCAGGTAGGTGGCGATGATGATCGCGTCCAACGCCCTGGACCGCGCCGGCGCGGTCCGGGGTGAGGCACGGCTGACCCCCGGCGGAGCGTTGTCGATGAGCAACGAAGCTTTCACATCCCCCTGGTCCGGCCCCGCACCCTACCCGCCCAGTACATGCTCCGCGGTCGCGGTGGCCAGCGCTCGTGCGCGGGCGGTGTCGGCGCACAGCCGGCCGCCGCGCTTCACCACCCGGCCGGCCACCAGCACCGTGTCCACCATGCCCGGGTGCGCGGCGAGCACCACGGCGTCCGCCGCCGCGCGAAGCGGAGCCAGCCCGACCGAGTCGGTGCGCAACAGCGCCAGGTCGGCCGCCTTGCCCGGCTCGATGGAACCGACCCGGTCGGCCAGCCCGGCGGTGCGCGCGCCGTCCACCGTGGCCATGCGCAGCACGTCGGCGGCGGGCAGCGGGGGCTCGCCGTCCGGGGTCGCCGCGCGGTGTGCGGCCAGGGCGAACCGCATCTGGGTGAACAGGTCGCCGGCGGCGGCCGCCTCGGAGTCCACGCTCAGCCCGGGCCGGATGCCGGCGGCGAGCAGCTCCCGCAGCACCACCCGCGAGCCCAGCCGGGGCATGGTCAGCTCGATCTGCGGGCTGATGGACACGGTGCAGCCGTGGTCGGCGAGCATCTTCAGGTCCTCGGCGCTGGCCCCGGTGGCGTGCACGACGGTGAGGTCCGGGCCGAGCAGGCCGGCGTCGGCCATGGCCCGGATGCCCCGCTGGTGCGGCCCGGCCGGGCCGCTGGCCACGTGCGCGGTGATCGGGATGCCCAGCTCGCGCGCCAGGCCGAAGTCGGCGGCGGTGGTCTCGATGCCGGTGAAGTCGGGTCCCCGGGCGCCCATGGCGGCGGTGACCAGTGCCTGGTCGTCGGCGAGCAGCTCGGTGCGCACCCGGCGCAGGTCGGCGGGGTGCGGCCCGGCCTCGGCCGGCGGTTCGGCGCCGATCGGCCCGCAGTGCGCGAACACCGCGCGCACGCCGGCGTCGCGCAGCGCGGCCACCGAGGCGTCCGAGTGCGCCGGGGAGAGTTGGATGTGCGACCAGTCGACCACCGTGGTGATCCCGGCGTCCAGCGCGGTGAGCGCGCCCAGCAGGGTTCCGGCGTACACGTCCTCCGGGCGGAACCGCCGCCCGCTGCCGAACAACAGCTCGCGCAGGTAGTCGGGGAGCGACCACTGCGCTCCGAGGTGTCGGACCGGGGTCTGCCAGGTGTGCCGGTGGGTGTCCACCAGCCCGGGCAGCACCAGCATCCCGGTGGCATCCAGCACCTCCGTGCCGGCTGGCGCGGCGAGGTCCTGTCCCACGGTGGTGATCACGCCGTCCTCGATCAATACGTCGCCGGCGGGCAGCTCGGTGCCGTCTGGGTCCATGGTCAGCAGCCAGCCGTTCCTTACGAGCATCTTCGACCCCTCTCTCGGTAAAAAGCTTTTGATAAAGCTTAACAAAAAGCGAAAGGTGTGACGGCTTGTTGGGTGGTTGGGTTTACCGATGGCTTGGACGGCGCGGCTTGGGTCGGTCCGAGACGTGAATTAGATGCAGACGGGACGAATGAGGCTGGTGCGGCGTCAGGCCCGGGCCCTTCGAGCTGGCCCGGCCGACGTTCCCAGGTTGATCGCCATCCGTGGCGGTTGAGCGTCGAAAATCGACGCCAAACCGCCAGAGACAACGATCTCCCCCTCCGGCAGGGGCGGAGGGCGACCAGCGAGGCCATTCGCGTACCACACGCGAGCGCCACACCAGCGACATGCCCATCCGCCGCGGGTTGGGCCGCCGCCCGCGCCTCCCGGGTTGGTCGCGCACCGTGACGACGGTGGGCGGCGGAGCTGGTTGATCCGAGGGCGCGGCTCATCGAGGTGGACGCCAGTCTGGTGTAAATCATGATCGAGTCAGACTCACGTCCATCTCGATGGGCCGAGCGGCGGCGGAACCCAAGCCAGTCGTAACGCACCGTAACCCCAGGGTCGAGACGCTCAGGTCGAACGGCCGTCCGGGGCGGGCCTCGGCGGTCGGTGGTCGAATTCCGGATTAGGCTCGGTGGCCATGAGCGCCAGTCCGGACCGAGCCGTGCGCGCCGACGCGGTGGACGGGATCGTGGCGGCCTGGCGGGACGAGCTGCCCGAGGTCGCCGGGCTGCCCCTGGAGCTGGCCAAGCGCGCCGGCCGGCTGGCCGCCCTGATCGACGTTGTCACCGTGGCCGAGCTGGATCGGCTGGGCCGCACCAAGGCCGAGTACGAGGTGCTCGCCCGGCTGCGCGCGGTGGGCGAGCCGTACCGCTGCAAGCCGCACGACCTGTCCAGCTCGCTGCTGCTCTCCTCCGGCGGCACCACCAACGTGCTGCACCGGCTGACCGCCGCCGGGCTGGTGCTGCGCGAGGCCGACCCGGCGGACCGGCGCAGCGTGTGGGTGCGCCTCACCCCGGCGGGCGTGACGGCGGCCGAGAAAGTGGTGCTCGCGGTGAACCAGGCGCAGTCCGCGCTGCTCGCCCGGCTGCCCGAGGACACCGCGCGCCGGCTGGCCGACCTGCTGCGCGACGTGCTCGCATCGCTGGATCCGGGTGGCGTCCGGCCGCCGTGGCGACCGGGGCCATGATGGGGTGGTGACCCCTTCCCGGAGTGGTGACCACCCGGCGCGACTGCCCCGGCGCGCGGTGTTTCGCGGCGGCCTGGCGGTCGGATTGGCTCTCGGCCTGGGCGCCTGCGCGTCCGCCGGGCCTGACTCTGCCGCCGGGGCGGCCGGGAGCCAGCCCGGCACGAACCCGCCCGGTGTCGACGGCGCGCCACCCGGCGCCGGCGCGAGACCAGGCTCGGCCCCGGGCGGAACGCCACCCGAATCGGCCCCGGGCACTTCGAACGGCGGGCCGGCGGTCGAGCTGGTCCGGGCGCACACCGGGCGCCCGGAGGTGGCGCTGACCTTCCACGGGGCCGGTGACCGCGAGCTGGACCGGCGGATCCTGGAGGCGCTGTCCAAGGGCGGCGCTCAGGTCACCGTGCTGGCCATCGGGACCTGGTTGGCCGAGTACCCGGACGCCGCGCGCATGGTCATCGACCTCGGCCACGAACTGGGCAACCACACCTGGTCGCACCGTACGATGAGCCGGCTGAGCGTGGCCGAGCAGCGCGCCGAGATCGAGCGTTGCCGGGACCGGATCGACCAGCTCACCGGGACCCCCGGCGCGTTCTTCCGGCAGTCGGCCGCGCAGCACGCCACGGCGGAGCAGCTGAAGCTGGCCGGCGCGGCCGGCTACCCCAGGGTGCTGTCCTACGACCTGGACTCGCTGGACTGGACCGACCCGGGGCCGGCGACCGTGCGCGCCCAGCTGCGCAAGGCGACGGCCGGCAGCGTGGTGAGCATGCACCTGGGCCACCAGGGCACGCTGCGCGCGATCCCGGACATCCTGGCTGACCTGCGCGGCCGGGGCCTGCGCGCGGTCAGCGCCGGCCGGCTGTTCAGCTGAGAGCTCGGGCCCGCTCGTCAGTTGTTCCGACCGGCCGTCGCGTGTCACGCCGCGCGCGGCGCACCAGCGTCGCCGTCCGACGACCGTACGGCGAGCGCCGATTCTAAAGTGATTTAAGCTATTACCCTGTTCGGAGTACGCGCCCGGGCAGATCTGTCTGTTCGATGAGGAGTGGACATGGCGCCAACCAGCGGACCGGCGGTGCTCGAACGCGCGCGGTCCATCGACTGGGTAGGGCGAGGCACCGCGCTGCCCGTTCAACGGCATGACGAAGTGGTCGCCGCGCTCACCACGGTGGCGGACGTGCTGCCCGGGTTCGAGGCGCCCGAGCCGGCCGGGGTGGACGAGTACCAGGGCGCGCAGCGGGCCGTGCGCACCGCATGGGACCGGGTGTTCGCCGCGCTCAGTGTCGCGCTGCACGGTGAGGCCGGGGCCATCGGCCAGCCGCCGGTCTGCCCCACCCGGCACCTGGACCTGCTGAACGAGCTGAAGCGCCTGGACCAGGAGCTGTACGCGGACCGGCTGCGGCTGCGGGACGCCGCGCTGGGCCGGGTCACCGAGGCGCTGTCCCAGCTGCGCGAGCCCACCTCCACCGACGAGCTGCTCGGCCAGGCGCTGGCCGCGATGGCCGTGCTCGGCTTCGACCGGGCCATCCAGTCCCGGGTGGAGGAGACCACCTGGATCACCGACCGGACCTGGATCGAGCGCGACCCCAAGTGGGCCGACGACGTGCTGGAGGTCGGCCGGGCCAACCCGAGGGTGCTGGACCGCAGCCTGGTGGAGACCGAGATGCTCCGCCGCAAGGCCGGCATCGTGGTGCAGGACGTGCAGGAGCGGCCGGCGGTGAACCGGGCGATCGCCGAGGCGTCGCTGTCCAACTCCTACGTGGCGGTGCCCCTGCTGGCGCAGGGCGAAGTGGTCGGCTTCCTGCACGCGGACTGCTACTACCAGGGCCGGGAGATGGACGAGTTCGACCGGCTGCTGCTCACGATCTTCGCCGAGGGGGTCGGCCAGGCGCTCGGCCGCACCGTGATGATGGACCGGCTCACCTCCATCCGCACCGGGTTCGACCAGGTTGCCGGGGTGCTCGCGGCGGCCACCCAGCAGCGGGTGGAGCTGGGCGTGCGGGCGCCCCGCCGGGTCACCGCGATGCCCGGAGCCTTCGCGCCGCTGCGTCACCCGGGTTTCGACGACCTCCCCACCGGCTCCGGCGAGGGATCGGCCACGCTCACCCGGCGTGAGGTGGAGGTGCTGCGGCTGATGGCCGCCGGTGACACCAACGGGCGAATCGCCCGCCGCCTGGTGATCTCCGAAGGCACGGTGAAGTCGCACGTCAAGCACATCCTGCGCAAGCTCGGCGCGGCGAACCGGGCGGAAGCGGTTTCCCGGTGGTTGGGTATGGAACACCAGCGCAACGGCGCCGTCGGACCGGGCCGCGAGGCCTGAGCGCGCACCGTTCCGGGCGAGGGAGCGAGACGATTTTCGGCATCGTACTTTTCGGCATCGTCGGGCTGGGTCTGATCGCGCTCGGCTGGTGGGGCGTGCGGTACGGCGCCGGGACCGTCCGCGCCCCGTCCAACTGGGACGAGGTGATCGTGGAGCGGCGGCGGCGGACGTTGCGCCGGGGATCCGTGGTGTGCCTGGTCGTCGGGCTGGCGTTCATGCTGCTCGCGGGGGTCTCGCTGACCTCGCCCCCGCCGCCCCCGCCGCCGGCGGCTCCGGTCGCGCCACCCGCCCCGCCGAGATGAGGATGGCAGACATGAGGACCACCCCGCCGGACGTGGAGTTCGACGACATCACCACGATCCTGGGCAACACGCCGATCCTGCACCGGCTGGCGCTGCACGTCCCGGCCGGGCGGGTGACCGTGCTGATGGGTCCGTCCGGGGTCGGCAAGACCACACTGATCAAGAACCTGGTCGGGCTGCTCGAGCCGGACGCCGGGGAGATCCGCATCGGCGGCGAGGACCTGTGGGACGCCGACCCGGAGCGCCGCCGCGAGGTGCGCGGCAACGTCGGCGCCATGCTCGGCGGCAGCACGCTGTACGCCACCTCGGTGTTCAGCTCGATGAGCGTGCTGGAGAACCTCACCTACAGCCTGCGCATGGTCGGCGTGCCGGAGGAGGAACAGCGGCCGCGCGCCCTGGCCCGGCTGGAGGAGCTGCGCCTGCTGGACGTGGCCGACTGGCTGCCGGAGCGGCTGCCGGCGCACGCGGCCAAGCGGCTGGCGCTGGCCCGGGCGCTGGTCATCGACGCCCCGCTGACCGTGCTCGACGAGATCGACGTCGGGCTGGACACCATGCACACCCAGGCGATGCTGGCCGCCGTGGCCGCCCTGCGGGACCGCACCGGCTGCACCCTGCTGGTCACCACGCACAACCTGGAGGTGGCCCGGACCCTGGCCGACAAGCTGGCCATCCTGGTGAAGGGCCAGATCGTGGCCCAGGGTCCGCCGACCGTCGTGCTGGACGGGATCCACGACACCGCCGACTTCGACCGGCGCTTCGAGTTCTCCGACATGAGCGGCGCGCCCAAACTGGCCGACGCGCGCGCGGTCCTGGACGAGGAGTCGACCCGGGTCGCCGGGACCACCGCGAAGGGCAAGCTGACCGACAGCGACGCCGGCTACGCGGTGGACCCCCGGCAGGTCGGGCTGGCGGTGGCCGCCGTGGTGATCCTCGCCGCCGTCTTCCTGCTGGTGCTGGTGTTCGTGTAGGTGCCGGTTGGCTGGGTGGTGCCGCATAGAGCGGCTTGGACGGCGCGGCTAGGTGGTCTGCTGCGGCTCGGGTGCAGCCCGTCGCGTTTGCGCTGGGGGAGGGCGATCACTCGCCCGGCCTCACCAGCCACATACGTTTCAGGTTGCGGTACGACATCCACACCATGGGGGTTCACGCAAGATCAAACCCTCGCCATGTGGATGTCGTGGTTGACATCGTGGGTGAACGCCCGCCGTAGCCCGGCCCAGCGCAACAGGCCGCACCCGAGCCTCGGCAGACCACCCAGCCGCGCCGTCCACGCCGTCTTAAACCCAGCCACCCACCAAAACCGCCGGCCAGCAGTCACGCGTGACTGTTCTCGTCCAGGAGTAGGTACGTGATCTCCCGCCACATCGGCAGATGTGGGTCGTCGCTGTGCGCGTGCGGGCTGAAGGCGTAGGTCAGTGCCACGCCGCGCATGCTGGTCAGCATCAGCTCGCAGACCATGGGGAAGCGGGGGTGGCTGGAGAACCTCGGCCCGAACATGGTGTTCAGCAGGTGCTGGATGGCGGTGCCGATGCGGCGCTCCGCCGGGTGCAGCGCGGCGCGCAGGCGCTCGTCGTTGCGTGCGGCGGTCCACAGCTCGATGGACCCCCAGAAGAACTTCTGCCGGTGGGTCGACCAGGCCATATCCACCGCGCGGTCCAGCCGCTCGACGTCCGAGCCGGAGAAGTTCCGCCACGCCTCCGCCGCCCGGTCCTCCAGCTCCGCCAGATAGGTGCTGGACAGGTACGAGCAGGCGGCAACCAGCAGGCCCTCCCGCGATGGGAAGTGGTGCAGCAGCCGGCCCCTGGAGACCCCGGCCCTGGCCTGGATGGTGAGCGTGGTGGTGCGGGCGTAGCCCAGCTCGTAGAGGCAGTCCAGGGTGGCGTCCAGGATCAGCTGGCGGCTGTCGGCGGTGCGTTCGCTGCGGCTGCGGCCCCGTTGGGCCCGGCGCTGCTGGGCGGGTGCGGCCATCTTCGAGCTAGGCCGAGCGGTGCGCCGGGCGAGCGGCGCCCATCGGCCGTGACGGGGTGGCGCCGCTGCCGACGCCCACCAGGCGCACGATGCCGGTGGAACCGTCCACCTCCACGCTCACCCCCTCGCTGATCCGGCTGGTCGCCTCCACGGTCGCGGTGACGCACGGGATACCCAGATCCCGGCAGGCCACCGCGACGTCGGACAGCGCCGCCCCGTTGTCCACCACGACCGCCGCCGCGATGGGCAGTAACGGTACCCAGTTCGGGCCGGCGGTGGGCAGCACCAACACGTCCCCGGGCCGCAACGCGCCGGGTGCGGTCGGTGTGCGGGGCAGTTTCGCCGGCCCGGTGCCGGTGCCCGGGCTGACCGCCGTGCCCTGCAGCCCGCCGCGGCCGGTGAGCGGGCGGGCGGTGCTGCCGTTCGGCCAGTGCACCACCGAGGCCGGCTGGCCGACGGTGACGTACGGGGGCTGGTAACCGCCGAGCGCGTAGTAGTCGTAGGCCCGCATGCGAAGCCGCTCGGCCAGCTGGGACGGGTCCGCGACGAACTCGTCCAGCTCCTCGCCGAGCAGCATGAAGATCTGCTCCACGCCGTCCAGCAGCCCGCCGCGCACGTGCCGCTGGCCCAGCTCACGGGCGGCCAGCCGCTGCTCGTGGTGCAGCGCGGAACAGGCCGACCGGATGCGCTGGCGGGCCAGCAGCCAGCCCCCGGTGGAGGCCAGTGCCGCATCGAACCGGGCGGTGGCCCTGGGGGACCCGTCCAGGGCCCGGCGCACCAGGCCGGCGGTCGCCCCGCTGTGCTCGGCCTGCCGGCGGATCCGTTCGGCCGGGTCCGGCCCGTGCTCCACCGGGCGCAGCACGTCCAACGCGGCCAGCGCGACCAGCGGGTTGGTGCCGCAGGTGTCGGCGGACAGCTCCCACTCCGCCGGCCCCTGGTGGCCGTAGCGGGTGCGCAGCGCGACCAGCCAGGAGCGCAGCCGGCCGACGTCCCCGTTGCGCGCGGACTCCAGCTGGGCCAGCACGGCGGGCAGGCCCTGGTCGAACAGCGCGGTCAGCTTCTCCGACCGGTTGACCAGCCGGACCAGCTGGTACAGCTGGCCGAACGGCCCCTCGGTGATCGCGCCGGCGGTGCCGGCGACCAGTGCGCCGGTGATGCCCGGGTAACCGGCGTCCTCGGTGGCCCGGGTGAGCAGGTCGGCGGTGACCGAGGTGGCCAGCTCGGCGCGGACGTACCGGCGCAGCGCGGTGCGCAGCTCGCCGCGCACCCCGTTGATCCGGGCCACCAGCTCGGCGTCGGTGCAGCCGGCCAGCTCGGGGCGGGTGGTCTGCAGCTCGGTGAGCCGGCGGGCCAGCCGGCCGTGCTCCTGCGCCTCCTCCGAGTCGCCGGGGCCGCGCAGCACCCGCTCGGTCCACGACCGCAGCAGCTCGGTGCTGGTGTCCGGGCTGGGGCGTTCCTCCCGCTGGCGCGGCACGTCCGGCCGTTCCCCCAGGTACTGGCGGGCGAACGCCATCGGGTCCGCGCCGCCGGCGCAGGTGCCGAACAGGCGCAGCAGCGAGGTGTTCAGGTACATCCGGCCGCCGAAGCGCAGCACCGGGTCCGGCTCGGCCGCCTGTTCGGGCAGGGGGCGCAGCCCGGCCTCCGCGTACGCCTCCGCCCACGCGGGTCCCAGTTCGGCGCCGACGCCGACCGACCCGGTCAGCGGGCTCACCGGGTCGGGGCAGAGGTCGCCGACCACGGCACGCGAATAGAGCGGGTAACGGGCCGACGCCCGCTGGTCCAGTTCCCACTCCATGGCCGACAGTGTGGCCGGTCACAGCTTTACGGTCAAATCTGACTGTTTCCGAGCGTGTCGAGTGAACTTCGAAATATCGCGGCCCCGACCCGGTAGGTTTGGCAGTCCCGCGAAAGTTGCCGAGGTGCCACATGACGTTGGATGAGCTCGTCGCCCGCGTGTACGCGGCGCCCCGCGGCCCCAAGGTGGCCGCCTTCTTCGACTACGACGGCACGGTGATCACCGGCTACTCGGCGATGGCCTTCTACAACAAACGCCTGCGGGACCGGGACATGGGCGTCGCCGAGCTGGCCAAGACCAGCTGGGCCAGCGTGCGCGGCATCCGCACCGAGCGCGAGTTCGGCGAGCTGCTGGACCTCTCGCTGGCGGCCTGGCGGGGCAAGACCCCCGACGAGCTGATGGCGCTGGGCCGCGAGCTGTTCAAGCACGAGATCGCCGCCGCGCTGCACAGCGAGGTGTGGCAGCTGATCGAGGCCCACCACGCGATGGGCCACACCGTGGTGCTGGCCTCCTCCGCGACCCGGTTCCAGGTGGCGCCGATGGCCGAGGACATCGGCGCGGACCACGTGCTGTGCACCGAGCTGGAGGTGGTGGACGGCATGGTCACCGGGCGCCCGCTGGGCGCCCCGCTGTGGGGGCTGGGCAAGGCGCGCGCGGTGCGCCGGCTGGCCGCCGAGAAGGACATCGACCTGGCCACCTCGTTCGCCTACAGCAACGGCGACGAGGACGTGATGTTCCTGGAGACGGTGGGCAGCGCGGTGGCCGTGGAGCCGCAGGAGGCGCTGGCCGCCGAGGCCGGCCGGCGGGGCTGGCCGGTGCTGCGCTGCGTGCCCCGGGGTGGCCGGCCCAGCCCGGTGGAGATGCTGCGCACGGTCGGGTTCTACGGCGGGTTCGCCGCCGCCGTCGGCGCCGGCATCGGGGTGGGGCTGCTGCGCCGTTCCCGCCGGGACATGCTGGACGTGAGCACCGGGCTCGGCGCGGACCTCAGCCTGGCGCTGGCCGGGGTGCGGGTGGACGTGCTGCGCGGCGCCGAGTACCTGGACCACCGGCCCGCCGTCTTCGTGTTCAACCACCAGAGCAAGCTGGACCCGATCATCGCGATGAAGCTGCTGCGCGGCGGGTTCACCGGGGTGGCCAAGAAGGAGGCCAAGAACATCCCCGGGTTCGGCCAGCTGTTCCAGCTCGCCGACGTGGCGTTCGTGGACCGGGGCAACACCGCACAGGCGGTCAAGGCGCTGGAGCCGGCGGTGGCCAAGGTCCGGGACGAGGGCATCTCGCTGATCATCTCGCCCGAGGGGACCAGGTCGGCGACGCCCCGGCTGGGCCGGTTCAAGAAGGGCGCCTTCCACATCGCCATGCAGGCCGGGGTGCCCATGGTGCCCATCGTGATCCGCAACGCCGGCGAGGTGATGTGGCGCGGCGCGCAGGCCATCCGGGCCGGCACGGTCGAGCTGGTCGTGCTCCCGCCGGTGCCCACCCGGGATTGGCGGGTGGAGACGCTCGCGGACCATGTCGCGGCGGTGCGCGGCCTGTTCGTGGAGACGCTGGCCAACTGGCCGAAGGGGGAGGAAAAGTGACCTCGAGGGACCGTCCGCTGGGCTGGGGCGCGGAGGCGGAGATGAACGCCTTCGAGACGATGATGTGGCGGGTCGAGTCGGACCGGAAGCTGCGCTCCCCGGTGTGCGGGCTGGAGGAGCTGGACACGGTGCCGGACTGGGACCGGTTCCTGGCCGCGCACGAGTGGGGGGTGCGCATGGTGCCCCGGTTCCGCCAGCGGGTGGTGGAGCCGCCGCTCGGCCTCGGCGCGCCCCGATGGACCGAGGACCCCGACTTCGACCTGCGTTTCCACGTGCGGCGCACCCGGCTGCCGGGCGGCGGCGGCTGGCCGGAGCTGCTGGAAGCGGCCGCGCAGGTGATGATGACCCCGTTCGACCGGACCCGTCCGCCGTGGGAGGCGGTGCTGTTCGAGGGCCTGCCCGGCGACCGCGCGGCCTACCTGCTCAAGCTGCACCACGTGGCCAGCGACGGCATGGGCTTCATGCAGCTGTTCTCCCAGCTGCACTCGCGCACCCGCGAGCCCAACCCGAACAAGCCGCAGCCGCCGATGGTGCCGGCCGAGGAGACCAGCCCGATGGACGCGCTGGTGCACCAGGTGAGGCACGACGCCGAGGCGTTGCCCGACCTGCTGCGCGACGCCGGCGACGGGGCGCTGCGCGCCCTGCGCGACCCGGGCAAGGCGCTGCGCGGCGCGCACCGGTACGGCCAGTCCCTGCTCCGGGTGTTGCGGCCGCCCGAGGCACCGGGCTCCCCGCTGCTGGCCAAGCGCGGCATGACCTGGCGGTTCGGCGCGCTGGACGTCCCCTTCGCGGACCTCAAGGCGGCCGGCAAGGCGGCCAACGGTTCGGTCAACGACGCCTTCCTGGCCGCCCTGCTGGGCGGTTACCGGCTCTACCACGAGGCGATGGGCGTCCAGGTGGACGCGATCCCGATGGCCATCCCGATCTCCGTGCGCAAGGCCGGCGACTCGGAGGGCGGCAACAAGATCGCCTCGGCCCGGCTGTCCGGCCCGGTGAGTACCAAGGACCCGAGGTCGCGCATCGAGGAGGTGCGCTCGGTGATCCTCACCGCGCGCGCCGAGCCGGCGCTGGACACCATCGGCGCGTTCTCCCCGGCGCTGGCCCGGCTGCCCGGCCCGGTGATCGCGCAGATCGCCGGCCCGATGACCAAGGGCAACGACCTGCAGGCCAGCAACGTGCCCGGCGTGCGCGAGGACCTCTACCTGGCCGGCGCGAAGATCGAGCGGATGTACCCGTACGCCCCGCTGCCCGGCTGCGCGGCGATGATCACCATGGTCACGCACGGCGAGGTGGCCTGCGTCGGGGTCAACTACGACGCCGCCTCCTTCACCGAGCCGGAGCTGTTCATCCGGTGCCTGGTCGACGGCTTCGCCGAGGTCCTGGCCCTCCACCCCGGCTCCGCCAGCCCGGTGTCCAGGTAGTTCTCCCTCGATAGGGGTACGCCTTCCGCCAGCGAGGGAGATGCCGGTTCGTGGTCGGCGCGCCACACTGAGTCATCCACGGGAGGAATGGAGGCCGAAAGTGACCACAGGTGTTGACTTTTACCCGGCCACCGCCGAGAACAAGCCGGACTACTCGCCGATCGATGTGTCCTCCAAGGCGTTCTGGAACCAGACGTCGGAGGAAAGGGACCAGCGGTTCGCGCAGCTGCGCGCCCAGGACCCGGTCTCGTGGCAGCGTCCGGTGGAGGACGCGGTGGTCCCCGACCCGAACGACCCCGGCTATTGGGCGCTGGTCAGGCACGCCGAGATCGTCGAGGTCAGCCGGGACAACAAGACCTACATCTCGGGCCAGGGCGTGCAGTTCGACATGTTGCCGCCCGAGGGGCTGGAGATGTCCCAGTCCTTCCTGGCCATGGACGCGCCGAAGCACACCAAGCTGCGCCGGCTGATCAGCGCGGCGTTCACCCCGCGCCAGGTGGCCCGGATCGACGAGCAGATCAAGACGGCCGCCCGCGAGGTGGTGGACGGCTTCGCCCGGGACTCCGGCGGCGAGATCGACTTCGTGGACCGGTGCGCCGAGCCGCTGCCGGTGCGGCTGTTCTGCGACATGTTCGGGGTGCCGACCGAGCTGCGCGCGGCGACCACCAAGGCGGCGGGTGACGTGGTCTCCTGGGCCGACCCGGAGCGCCTGGGCAACCGGCCGGCCGCCGAGGTGATGCTCGGGGCCTGCCAGGAGCTGCACGGCATCGCGCACCAGATCCTGGCCGAGCGGCGGCGCAACCGCACCGAGGACCTGTTCAGCAACCTGGTGGACGCCGAGGTGGACGGCCAGAAGCTGAGCGACGCGGAGATCGGCGCGTTCTTCGTTCTCATGTCGGTGGCCGGCACGGACACCACCAAGCACACCTCCAGCCTCACCGTGAAGGCGATGACCGACTTCCCGGACCAGCGGGACTGGCTGCGCGCCGACTACGACAACCGGATCGGCACCGCCGTCGAGGAGTTCGTCCGGTTCGGCTCGCCGGTGATGACCTTCCGCCGCACCGCGGTGCGGGAGACCGAGCTGGGCGGCAAGCGGATCATGCCGGGGGACAAGGTGGTGCTGTTCTACCCGTCCGGCAACCGCGACCCCGAGGTGTTCGCCGACCCGGACCGGTTCGACCTGTCCCGCGACCCGAACCCGCACGTCGGCTTCGGCGGCGGCGGCGTGCACTTCTGCCTCGGCAACGGGCTGGCGAAGAGCGCTCTGCGCGCGCTGTTCAAGGAACTGCTCACCCGGATCCCGGATTTCGAGGCCGGCGAGCCGGACCTGCTGGGTACGAACTTCATGCGCGGCGTGAAGCGCCTACCCTTCAGGTTCACACCGGAGAGATGACGCGGAACGCGGCAGAGCACGCGCCCAGTTAGGCGCGTGCGGGACACAGTGAGGTGGACAGGATGCGCATCGTCGTGGATCGCACCAGGTGCACGGGGCTGGGCATGTGCGAGGCGGAGGCCCCGGACGTGTTCGAGGTGCAGGACGACGGGACGCTGGTGATACTCAACGAAACGCCCGGCGCGGACCTGCGGGAGGCGGTCGAGATGGCCGTCGACGGCTGTCCCACCGAGGCGTTGTCCATCGTTGAGGACTGAGAGGACCGGGACCTTCCAGTGACCGAACGTCTTGTCGTGGTCGGGGCCTCGCTGGCCGGGTTGCGGGCGGTGCAGGCGGCCCGCAAGGCCGGCCACACCGGCCCGCTGACCCTGGTCGGCGGGGAGGAACACCTGCCGTACGACCGCCCGCCGCTGTCCAAGGCCTACCTGGAGGCCGAGGGCCCCGACGGCGGGGAGCCGGAGGACCCCACCTACCGCACCGAGGACGAGCTGCGCGGCGAGCTGGACCTGGACCTGCGGCTGGGCACCTGGGCCACCGGCCTGGACGCCGGGCGCAAGGTGGTCAAACTGGGTGACGAGGAGTTGGCGTACGGCGCACTGGTCATCGCCACCGGCGCGGCGGCCCGCAACCTCCCCGGCGTCGAGGGCATCGCCGGCGTGCACACGCTGCGCACCAGGGACGACGCGGACGCCATCCGGGCGGCGCTGGTCGCGGGCGCGCGGACGGTGGTGGTCGGTGCCGGGTTCATCGGCTCCGAGGTGGCGTCCAGCGCGCGCAAGCACGGGGTCTCGGTCACCGTGCTGGAGGCGCTGCCGGTGCCGCTGGTCCGCTCGGTGGGCGAGCAGATCGGCCGGGCGTGCGCCGACCTGCACCGCGGCCACGGCACCGACCTGCGCTGCGGGGTGATGGTCACCGGCCTGGAGAGTTCGGACGGCCGGGTCACCGGGGTCGCGCTGGACGACGGCAGCGTGGTGCCGGCCGACCTGGTCGTGGTCGGTACCGGGGTGAAGCCGTGCACCGACTGGCTGGTCGACTCCGGCGTCAAGCTGCACGAGCGGGACGGCGGCATCATCTGCGACGCGACCCTGAGCACCGGGCTGCCCGGGGTGTACGCCGCCGGCGACCTGGTGCACTTCCCCAACCCGCTGTTCGACGACCTGTCCATGCGCCTGGAACACTGGACCAACGCCTCCGAGCAGGGCATGTTGGCCGCGCGCAACGCGCTGGCCCCGGACGAGGCGAAGCCCTCGGCGACCGTGCCCTACTTCTGGTCGGACTGGTACGGCAGCCGGATCCAGTTCGTCGGCGTCCCGCAGGCGGAGGAGATCCGGGTGGTGAGCGAGGAACTGGGCGAGGAGAAGTTCCTCGCGCTGTACCGCCGGGGCGACCGGATCACCGGTTGCATCAGCATCGACCGCCCCGCCCAGATCATGAAATACCGCCGCCTGATCATGCAAAGCAAACCCTGGTCCGCCGCCCTCGAACTAGCCGGCGTCTAACCACCCCCACCGAGCGCAAGCTGAGTCCGGTGATTCCTTGATCGAAACCGGACTCAGCTTGGTCTCGGTGCCCGGCGCGCGAGTAGACCCCGAACCTTGCTGGCGGTCTGGTGGATGGCGCGCAGGTCGTTGTGGCCGAAGCGGAGGGTTTCCCAGCCGTATCCGGCCAGCCGGGTGTCGCGCTCCCGGTCCCTTTCCCAGCGCCAGCGCTCCAGGTGGATGCGGCCGTCGTACTCGATGGCCAGCCTCGCGGGCGGGTAGGCAAGGTCCGCCTTGGCCAACAGGAAGCCGAACTCGTCGAGAATCTCGTACTGGGTTTCGGGGGTGGGCAGGCCCTCCAGTACCAGTCCGACCCGCAGCCTGGTCTCCGGCGGCGACTCGGCCCTCGGGTCGGCCAGGGCGACGATGCGGTCCAGCCGTCGGCAGCCCCGGGCGCCCGGATGTTTCGCCCGGTAATCCAGCAGATCCGTCGGCTCGAACCCGGCTCGGCGCGCCAAGGCGTCCACCGCCACGACCGCCTCGACCAGGGGGACGCGGCGTGCCAGGTCCCATGCGGTGCGCACGGGGGTCGTCACGCGGCAGTTGTGCGCCTGGACCAGGTCGGCCGCCTCGATGCGGTCCCCACACGTCCGCAGTCCTCGTGGCCGGTACATGAAGCGCGGTGCCGCTACCTCTGCCTGGGCATTCGCGGGGGCGAAGTCCGCGTCGAGGAGCTGTGCCGCCGAGTATCCGACCAGCGCCCCGCCCTGGTCGCGGACCAGCAGGTAGGCCGCGCGGGACCGGGTGAACAGGTCCAGCGGGGCGGAGGCGGGCAGAAAGATGTCCGGGAACACCCGCTGGAACCGCGGCCCGTACAGCTGGTGCCGAGTGAGCACCCCCGCGCGAACCGCCTCACTACCCCGAAACGGCCCCTCCAACACTCCCCAACCCTGCCCCACCGGCCCGCCCAGCGGAGCCGTTTCGGCAAATCCGCACCGAGACCAAGCTGGGTCCGGTCATTTCTTGATCGAAACCGGACTCAGCTTGGTCTCGGCGGTGCGTTCGGCGAGCGGGGTGGGCTAGAGGCCGAGGGATTTGCCGATGATTTCTTTCATGATTTCGGTGGTGCCGCCGTAGATGCGGGTGATGCGGGCGTCGGCGAAGGCCCTCGCGATGGGGTACTCGGTCATGTAGCCGTAGCCGCCGTGCAGTTGCAGGCAGCGGTCCATCACGCGGCCCTGTAGCTCGGTGCACCACCACTTGGCCTTGGCGGCGTCGTCGGCGGTCAGCTCGCCGGCGTTGAGCAGGCGGATGCCCCGGTCCACGTACTGCTGCGCGATGTCCACCTCGGTGGCGATCTCGGCGAGCACGAACTTGCTGTTCTGGAACGCGCCGATGGGCTGGCCGAACGCCTTGCGCGCCCGCACGTACTCCAGCGTCTGCTCCAGCGCGACCCGGGCGGCGGCGACGGCGGACAGCGCGATGGACAGGCGCTCCTGGGGCAGGTTGGCCACCAGCTGGAGGAAACCCTGGCCCTCGTCGCCGAGGAGGTTGGTCACCGGGACCGCCACGTCGGTGAACGACAGCTCGGCGGTGTCCTGCGCGTGCTGGCCCAGCTTGTCCAGGTTGCGCCCGCGCTCGAAGCCGGGCATGCCCCGCTCGATGATCAGCAGGCTCATGCCCTTGTGCCTCTGGGCGGGGTCGGTCTTCACCGCCGTGATCACCAGGTCGGCGTTGATGCCGTTGGTGATGAAGGTCTTCGCGCCGTTCACCACGTAGTGGTCGCCGTCGCGCAGCGCGGTGGTGGACATGGAGGCCAGGTCGGAGCCGATGCCCGGCTCGGTCATCGCGATGGCGGTGATCAGCTCGCCGCTGACGATGCCCGGCAGCCAGCGGTCCCGCTGCTCCTCGGTGCAGTAGCGCAGGAAGTAGGGCAGCGCGATGTCGTTGTGCAGGGTGATGCCGAGGCCGGCGGCGGCCGCGCCGGCCCGCGCCGCCTCCTCGCCGATCACCGCGTTGAACCGGAAGTCGTCCACCCCGCCGCCGCCGTACTGCTCGGGCACCTCCATGCCCAGCAGGCCGGCCTTGCCGGCGGTGGCGAACAGTCCCCGGTCCACGATGCCGGCCGCATCCCACTTGTCCAGGTGCGGTACCACTTCCCGGTCCAGGAAGGCGCGCACCGTCTCCCGGAACGCGTCGTGGTCGGCCTCGTACAAGTCGCGCTGCACCGTGGGCTCCTTTGCTGGTGTGGGAGCCCGACTTTACCTAATCAGCGATAAAAACTGCTCAGTAGCCGATGTAGTGGCCGGCGGCGGCCTTGCGTCCACCGCTGGCCAGGGTGTCCAGGCCGTAGTTGGCGATCATGTAGCGAACGCCGGCGGTGATGTTGGCGACCGGGTCGGTGATGGGCCGGTTCTTGAGCTCGGGCAGCACGTAGGCCCGGAAGGTGCTCGGGATGACCTGCATCAGGCCCTGCGAGGGGCGGCCGGCCAGCGCGTTGCTGTCCCACCGGTTGATCGCCTTCGGGTTGCCCCGGGACTCGGCCATGATGATCTTCTTCAGGCCGGCGGAGTAGGACTGGCTGAGGTTCATCTTGTTCAGCGCGACGCTGATCCAGTCGTTCAGGTTGCCGCCCCCGGCCAGGATGGCGGCCTCCTTGACGGCGGCGGCGTGCACGGCGGCGGCCTCGACGGCCAGGCGCTCGCCCTTGTGCAGTGCCTCGACGTCCCGCTTGTCGGCCGAAGCCACCCGGTTGCCGGGGATGGCCACCGGGGCGAGCGCGTGCGCGGCCGCCCGGGCCAGCTTGGGGTCCAGGTCGCTGGTCGCGGCGCTGGCCGGCGCGATGCGCAGCGGCTTGCTGGCGGCGGCCATGGTGCCGGTGGCGGTGCTCGCCTCGTCGGCGTCGGCGGTGTTCGCGGAGTGGCCGGGATCGGCGCCCATCAGGGTGCCGGTGACCACGGCGCCGAGCGCGGCGGTCGTGGTGACGACGGTGTTGCCTCGGATCGGGGGCTTGGCCGGGACCCGCCGGTGCTGGCTGGTCCGCACGGCGTCGGCCATGGCCACGGTGCGTTCGGCGTCGTGCGACGCGTATGCGCCGGTGTGGCGCATGCCGACCGGGCTGGGTACCGACGTCATCGCCGGTACCGTGCCGCGGCCGCCTGGGGAGCGGTGACGACCCACGTACGTTGTCTGCCTTTCCGCGATCGTCGGTCCGCGCCTGAGCATCCGGTTCGGGGTCCGGGAAGCCGGTGGGGAGCCGGCTCCGTCGCTCAGGGGCGAGATCGGATCGTGATGTTGTGCCGAGAGCTTACGAAGGAGTCCCCCGTCACACCAACTGGGGCCCCGGTGTGTCGTCGCTGGTCGTGCGGTTTTTTCCGTTGACCGGCTGGGTATAACGCTTAGCGGCCTCGGTGGGCGGCAGGTTCCTGCGACGAACGGTCGGATTGGACGGATCAGTGTCCTGTTAATTCGTCCGGCTGAGTCCTCTCCGGTGGGCGTGGCGCGTCCCGGCCCCGCCAGATCGCCAGCAGCCGGAGCGCCGCGATGGAGACCGCGCCGGCGGCCAGGGTGACCGGTTCCGGCCAGCTCAGCCAGTGCCCGGCGGCCACCAGGTGCGCGCCCGCGATGGCCGGCAGGGCGTAGATGTCCCGGTGCAGGACCATCGGGATCTCGCGCAGCAGCACGTCGCGCAGCACCCCGCCGCCGACGCCTGTGAGCACGCCGACCAGGCAGGCGGTCACGGCGGGCGCACCGACCGCGAACGCGGTGGCGGTGCCGGTGGTGACGAACAGCGCCAGCCCCAGCGCGTCGGCGACCAGCACCGTGCGCCGGGTGACCTCCCGGCTGCGCCCCTTGGCCGGCGGGATCCAGGCGAGCAGCGAAGCCAGCCCGGCGACCAGCAGGTACGGCCATTGGCGCAGCGTGCTGGGCGGGGTGATGCCGAGCAGCAGGTCCCGGATCACGCCACCGCCCAGCGCGGTGATCACGCCGAGCACCACGATGCCGAACACGTCCAGCCGGGCTCTGGCGGCGGCCACCGCACCGGACACGGCGAACACCGCCACGCCGATCAGGTCGAGGATGAACACCCGATCAGCATGGACTAACCGGTGAGCAGCGCGGCCATCCGTGCGCGCAGCGCGGTGGCGGCGGAGTAGGGCCGGACCAGCACGGTCAGCTCGGTGATCTCGGTTTCGGTGCCGTGCACGATGTCCACGCCTTCCAGCGCGAGGTCCCGGCCCTCGGCGTCGCGCACCGAGGCGGTGAACCGCAGCACGTGCCCGTCGTCACCGCCGTACTCGGCCACGTAGCGGAAGTTCTCGAACACGCTGAACACCGCGTGCAGGATCGCGCCCAGCGGCGCCTTGCCCCGGTAGGGCTTGTGCACCACCGGGCTCAGGAAGGTCACGTCCTCGGCGCACAGGTCGACCGCCGCCCCGATGTCGCCGGCCTCGACGGCCGCGCGGAACTTCTCACCCAGCCCGCTCATACCCGCTCCAGCACGACCAGCGGGATCTCCCGCCCGGTCCGGTCGGCGTAGGACTGGAACCCGGAGTAGGTGCGCAGCACCAACTCCCACAGCCGGCCCCGCTCCTCCGGGCCGGCCACCCGGGCACGAACCCTCCGGCGCTCGGCACCCACCTGGACGACGGTGTCCGGGTTGGCGCGCAGGTTGTGGTACCAGGCGGGGTGCTTGGGGTAGCCGCCCTTGGACGCGACCAGCACGATGTCGTCCCCGTCGGTGGTGTAGACCAGCGGAGTGGTGCGCAGGATGCCGCTGCGCGCACCGGTGTGCTCCAGCAGGAGCATGGGTGGCATGAACGGGAAGTGATGGCCCACCGCGCCCTGCGTGGCGCGGTACACCGTGGTGTGTCCGGCGGCCAGCCGGCTCAGCAACGGCCAGGAGCGATCGGCCAGTTTGAGCAGGTCCATGCGCGAATCATAACGGCGTTCCGGGCGGTGTGGGGCGACCACTGGCAGACTCCGCACTGGTTGAGATCGCCAGCGCAGTGAGGAGTCCACCCGATGTTGCTCGACATCAGTACCGGCGCCCGGCTCGACGTGGTGCGCAGCGGTGACCCGGCGAACCCCGCGTTGCTGCTGGTCTGCGGCACCAGCCAGCACTACGGCCTGTGGGGCGCGCTGGCCACCGGGCTGGCCGAGCGCTACCACGTGATCACCTACAACCACCGGGGCATCGGTGACTCGGAGCGCGGCGACGGCGCGCTGTCCATGGCCAGCATGGCCGAGGACGCGGCAGCGGTGCTGGACGCCGTCGGGGTGACCCGGGCGCACGTGCTCGGCTGGTCGCTGGGCAGCGCGGTGGCGCAGGAGCTCGCCCTGGCGCACCCGGACAGGGTTGCCTCGCTGGTTCTCTGGGGCACCTGGCCGCGCGTCGACGGGTTCCAGACCTGCGGGCTGGCCGCGCTGCGCTACCCGTGGACCACCGGCGACATGCAGACCGCCCTGGCCGCTCTGGGGTTGGCGTTCTCCCCGGAGCTGCTCAACTCGCCGGACTTCGGCGCCATGATGGAGCAGATGCTGCCGCTGTTCCCGCAGACCGAGGCCCAGGTCCGGACCGTGGTCGAGCAGTGGGACGCCGACCTCGCGCACGACACCGCCGACCGCCTGCCGAAGATCGACAAGCCCACCCTGGTGCTGGGTGGCGCGCAGGACCTGCTGACCCCGCCCTGGCAGTGCGAGGCGGTCGCGAAGCTGATCCCGGGCGCGCGCCTGAAGATCTTCACCGGCCCGGGGTCCAGCCACGCCGTCGGCCTGGAGCGCACCGAGGAGTTCCTGGCCGAGGTGCTGCCCTTCCTGGCCGAGCAGCAGGTACCCGCCGGCGCCTGACAGTCGATCTTGCGTTGGCCTCGGGGCGGTTTAAAGATCTGTAGACGCTTGGACGGCGCGGCGCGGGCTGGTCTTCCGCTGCTCGAGTGCCGCCGGTTGCGTTTTGAGTGTGCTCCGGGGTTGGGCGGTCGCGTGCTGAGGGAGATCGCTGTTTGTGGCGGTTTGGCGTCGAAAATCGAGGCTAAACCGCCACAGACGACGATCACCCCCCAACGACCGCCGCAAACGGCGATCACCCCCCGAACGACCGCCGCGGACGGCGATCATGGCCCGGACCGACCGTGGCCGACCGGCCAGGTACCGGACGCCACGCGCGGCACTCGAGCCACGGCAGACCGAGTCACGCGGCGCCGTCCAAGCGGTCTCTAGAACCCGCTCCGCGCCCAACCGGACAATTTGGGCCAGTCGCACATGGTGCGCGGCGCGGCGGGCCCATAACGTAGGCGCGTGGCTAGCGATGTGTTCACCACCGAGCTGACCCCGCTGTCCTATCTGCGGCGCAGCGCGGAGGTATTCGGAGACAAGACCGCGATCGTCTACGGCGAGCGGCGGGTCACCTACGCCGAGTTCGCCGACCAGGCGGCCCGGGTGGCGCGGGCCTTGCGCGCATCCGGGATCGGCCCCGGCGACCGGGTGGCCTACCTGTTGCCGAACCTGCCGGAGATGTTGGTGGCGCACTTCGCGGTGCCGCTGGCCGGCGCGGTGCTGGTGGCCATCAACACCCGGCTGTCCACCGAGGAGGTCCGGTACATCCTGGACCACTCCGGGGCGAAGCTGCTGGTCGTGGACTCCGTGCTGCACAGGACCGTGGCACCGGTGCTGGCCGAGCTGCAGACCGTCACCGAGGTCATAACCGTGCGCGACCCGGCCGCGCCCGGCGAGGTGCCGGATTCGTACACCGAGTTCGTCGCCCGGGGCGCCGACGGCGAGAAGATCCCGTTCGAGGTGGCCGACGAGCGGGCCACCATCTCGATCAACTACACCTCGGGCACCACCGGCCGGCCCAAGGGCGTGATGTACACCCACCGGGGCGCCTACCTGAACTCGCTGTCGGAGATCGTGCACTCCGCCCACAGCCCGGACAGTGTTTACCTGTGGACGTTGCCGATGTTCCACTGCAACGGCTGGTGCACGCCGTGGGCGGTGACCGCGATCGGCGGCACCCACGTCTGCCTGCGCGAGGTGCGCGGCGACGTCATCTGGGGGCTGATCGGCGAGCACCGGGTGACCCACCTGAACGGCGCGCCCACCGTGGTCACCACGATCATGAACGCGGCGGAGGCGGTGAAGCTGGACTACTCGCTGGTCGTGACCACCGCCGGCGCCCCGCCATCGCCCACCACGATCGCCCAGGCGGAGTCGATGGGTTTCCGCATCGTGCACGTCTACGGCCTCACCGAGACCTACGGGCCGTACTCGGTGAACCAGTTCCAGGCCGAGTGGGCCGAGTTGGACACCGAGCAGCGGGCGCGCAGACAGGCCCGGCAGGGCGTGGGCATGTTGACCGCCGAGTGGCTGCGGGTGGTGGACGCGGAGATGAACGACGTGACCGCCGACGGCCAGACCATGGGCGAGATCGTGATGCGCGGCAACAACGTGATGGCCGGCTACTTCAACGACGAGGAAGGCACGGCGAAGGCCTTCGCCGGTGGTTGGTTCCACTCCGGTGACCTCGGCGTGATGCACCCGGACGGCTACGTGGAGCTGCGCGACCGGGCCAAGGACGTGGTCATCTCCGGCGGGGAGAACATCTCCACGGTGGAGGTGGAGCAGGCGGTCGTCTCCCACTCGGCGGTGCTGGAGGCGGCGGTGATCGGCGTGCCGGACGAGAGGTGGGGCGAGCGGCCGAAGGCGTTCGTGGTGCTCAAACCCGGCGGAAGCGTTTCGGCCGAGGAGCTGCTTGCACACGTGCAAGAGAAAATTGCCCGGTACAAGGCGCCCCGGGACATTGACTTCGTCGATGCATTGCCCAAGACGTCCACCGGCAAGGTGCAGAAGTTCGAGCTGCGGGAAAAGGAATGGGCCGGTGAGCAGAGCCGCATTCGCGGCTGAGCCCACCGGCCCACGGGGGACGGCTAAGCCAGTTTCAGCCGAACAGGCTGTTGGTGACCTTCGACAGCTCGGCCTCGATGTTGATCATGCTTGACTCGGCGCCGGACGGCACGATGTCGTAGGTCGCGTTCAGGAACCGCTCCAGCAGGTCGCGGTCGAACTCCAGGGCCGCGAAGCCCTCCTCGTCGCCGATGCGGATCTCCACGACGTCGAACTCCTCGTCCCGGAACGGGGTGAGCCGCACGTCGCCGATGCCGGCGGGGTGGTTCAGGCCCTCGATCAGCAGGTCGCGGGACATCAGCCAGTCGATCCAGCGCCCGCTGGGGCGGCTGATCGACATCATCACGGCGAAGGGGTCGTCCGCCTGGAAGGTCCACCGCGTCAACAGCGGCGTCTCCTGCCCGTACAGGATGGCGAACATGTCTTGGCTGACGCGGTCCGCTCCCGAGATTTCATTCATCCTTCAGCCCTCCCCGGTGGCCCGAGCCGGCATCCGAACCGGCCCGTGATGTCCTACGTTCATGTCATCGCCGGTGGCCCTCGAAATGTGGCACCTTTTCCGGGGATTCACCTGAAACGGGCAGTGCGGTAACACTTTCGCCAGCCCTTGCGAGGGCAATGAATTACCTGTTCAGGCCTGGTTTGCCGGCCGTTTCACCCGCTGAGAGCGAAACCCGGTATGTGACGGCGGTAACGTAACGGTCATGGTGGAACTGACCGTGCGGCGTTACGGCGAGGCCCTGCTGGAGCAGGCGGAGCAACTTGTTGGGCTGTTGGACGGGGCCGACCTGAGCCGCCGGGTGCCCACCTGTCCGGACTGGGACGTGCGTCAGCTGGTGGAGCACCTCGGCCAGGCGCACCGGCACGGCGCGCACATGGTGGAGACCCGGGCGGAGGGTCCGCCGGACTACTCCGGGACGCCCCGCCCCACGCTGCCCGAGGACCCCGCCGAGCGGGTCCGGTGGCTGCGCGAGGGTGCCGCCCGGGTGGTGGAGGCGGTGCGTTCGGCGGGTCCCGACGAGCCGGTGTGGAACTTCTCCGGCGGCGACCCGAGGGCCGCGTTCTGGCTGCGCCGGATGTGCCACGAGACCGCCGTGCACCGCGCTGACGCGGCGATCGCGCTGGACGCGCCCTACGAGGTCGCCCCCGACGTGGCGGCCGACGCGATCTCCGAGTGGCTGAGCCTGGTCACCTCGCCCGGGTTGGTGGCGTTCCGGCCGGAGCAGGCCGCCGCGCTGCGCGGCTCCGGCGAGACGCTGCACCTGCACGCCACCGACTCACCGAGCCTCGGCGAGGCCGGCGAGTGGCTGATCCGGCGCGGCCCGGAGGCGGTCACCTGGGAGCACGGCCACCAGAAGGGCGACGTGGCGGTGCGCGGCCTGGCCAAGGACCTGTTGCAGGTGATCCTGGGCCGGATCGGCACCGGCGACTCACGGCTGCAGGTGTTCGGCGACCCGGCGTTGCTGGATCACTGGGTGGCGCACGCGACGTTCTGACCGGTCAGGTCCATTTCGGCCACCGTCTCGAGGGTGGCCGGGCCGGTGGGTTGCTCGAAGATCACACCGGCCGCCCGGCCGTCCAGGCGCAGCGTGGCGATGGTGTTGCCGTGCAGCGGGCCGATCGGCTTGGTCCAGCGCACTCCGCGCGGCCCGGCGCCGCACCGGCGCGCCCACCAGCCGGTGACCGCTCGCGGCGCCCTCGACCAGCCGAGCCGGAACGCCGGCCGGATCACCGCCGGCACCCGGTTGTGCACCGGCGAGCAGACCAACTGGTAGATCTCCGTGTCGGTGGCGCTCGACTGCACCTCGGCGCGGGCCGCGTAGCTGTGGTGCACGTCGCCGGAGAGCACGGTGACCGTGGCCGGCGCGTCGGGGCCGCCGGCGACCCTGCTGATCAGCTCGGCCAGCCGGTGGAACGAGTGGCCGAACGCGGCCCAGTGCTCCAGGTCGCCGGCCTGGCGCATCCACTCGGCCGCTCTTCCGCGCCGGCCGGGGCGCTGGGCGGCGCGCTCGTTGATCGCCTGAAGGTCGTGGATGACGTGCGGCAGCAGCCAGGGCAGTGAGGTGCCCAGGATCAGGTGGTCCGTGCCGGCCGGGTCTTCGGTGGCCTGTGCGGTGAGCCATTCGAACTCGTCGTCGCCGACCAGCTTCCGGGTCGGGCCTTCCAGGATCCGCCCGTTGCGGGTGTCCAGCATGATCAGCCGGGCGCGGCCGAGGTCCCAGCGGAAGCTGAACCGGGTGCCCTTGGCCCCGTTCACCTCGCGGTCCGCGCGCTCGGCGAAATCGGCCAGGACCGGCCAGGTGTCGTTCCCGGCGCCGCTGACCGACCGGAAGGTCGGGTCGGTGGCCAACTCGTCCGGCGTGAGGTTGCCCAGGTGCTGGTAGACCCAGTACGAGGCCAGTCCGGCGCGGATCCGGTCCGGCCACCACGGCGTGCGGGCCATCCGCGCCCGCCAGGCCGCCGAGGTGTTCCAGTCGTCCCTGATGTCGTGGTCGTCGAAGATCATCGCGGTCGGCACGGTGGACATCAGCCACCGGATCTCCGGATCCGACCAGCTGGACCGGTACAGCCGCTCGTACTCGGCGAAGCTGATCACCTCGTTGGGCGGCCTCGGCTTGGTGAGCGCGCGGTTGCGGCGGCGCGCCGCGAGCAGCCGGCGGGCGCTGGGAGTGAGCTCGTCCGCGTACACCTGGTCGCCGAGCAGCAGCAGCGCGTCCGGCCACTCTGGTTCCGGGCGGCTGACCATCCGGGTGGCGTAGCAGTCCAGCGCGTCCAGGCCGAGCCTCGCGTCCAGTGCCGGATCGCCGGCCTTCGGGAAGCGGCAGGACCCGAACAGCGCCCTCACCTGGTTGCCGGTGCGGCCCCTGGTGCGGATCACCGGCGTGGGGTAGGGGTAGTCGCGCGGTGGCCACACCTGCTCGCCGTCCAGCTCCACCCGGTATTCGGTGCGGCTGTCCGGCGCCAGCCCATCCACGGTGACCAGCGCATAGTGGAATCCCGACACCTCGAAGGTGCGCGCCTCGCGCCCGAGCACACTCACCGTGCCGGCGCGATCCGTCTGCACCCACACCACCGCGCTGCTCCGGCCCACATGCCGCAAAACCGGCCCCAACACCAACCCCACGCCCGCACCCTAACCCCGCCCCCCGGCCCACCCCCTCCCGCGAGTCGGGGATCTGGGTACGGCGAGTCGGGGATCTGGGTACGGCGAGTCGGGCTTTCAGGTACGGCGAGTCGGGCCTCGTGCATGGCGAGTCGGCGATCTGGGTACGGCGCCGGTTCAACCAGGGCGTGGACGGCGCGGCGGGGCGGTCTTCCGCCGCGGAGCATCGCCCGTCGCGTTCCTGTCGGCGTGTGGCAGGCCTGGTTACGGACCGTGGCCCCGGGTGCGTGGCCGGGCGTTCCTCCTACGTCGAGATCCACGTCAACGGGTTTTGATCTTGACCAGAACCCGCCCAGGTAGATCTCGACGAGGGGGAGGTGGTCCAGACCGTCTCAGTCCCCCATCCGCCGTCGCCGGCCGTAGCGGGCGGGATTGTCGGCTGTCTGTTACGGATCAACGCGGCAGGCCCCACCGGAGCCGCGGCAGACTGCCCCCGCCGCGCCGTCCATGCCGTGGTTGAACCGGCGCCGTACCCAAATCCCCGACTCGCCGTACCCGGATCCCCGACTCGCCGAGCACGAGGCCCCGACTCGGCGTACCTGAAAGCCCGACTCGGCGTACCTAGATCCCCGACTCGCGGTGTTAGGGGGTGGAGGCGGTGGTTAGGCGGGTTAGGTCGGTGGGGTCGAGGGTTAGGGCGGGCATGGCCAGGAGGTCGGTTAGTTGGGTGGGGGTGCGGGCGCTGGCTATGGGGGTGGAGACGGTGGGCTGGGCGGCCAGCCAGGCCAGGGCGACCGTCGCGGGGCGGGCGGAGTGGCGGTCGGCGACGGCGGTGAGCTCGGTGAGCACGCGGCGGCCGCGGTCGGTGAAGTAGGCGGCGACGGCTTCGGCGCGCACGCTGTCCACCCGGGTGTCGGCGGCGTACTTGCCGGTCAGGAAGCCGGACGCGAGCGCGTAGTAGGGCAGGCAGGACATGCCGTGCTCGGCGACCAGGGGCGCGAAGTCCCGCTCGTAGTCGCGCTCCATCAGGTTGTAGTGCGGCTGCAGCACGGCGAACCGGGCCAATCCGTGCTCGGCGGAGACGCGCATCGCCTCGGCCAACCGGTCGGGCTCGTAGTTGGAGGCCGCGATGTGCCGTACCTTGCCCGCCTTGACCAGCGCGTCGAACGCGGTGAGCGTCTCCTCCAGCGGGGTGTCCGGGTCGTCGCGGTGGGCGTAGTAGAGGTCGATGTAATCGGTGCGCAACCGGCGCAGCGAGTCCTCCACGGCGGCCGTGATGTTGGCCCGGGTGAGCCCGGGCCGCTCCGGCCAGGAGCCCACCTTGGTGGCCAGCACGATGTCGTCCCGGTTGCCCCGGGCCGCCAGCCAGTTCCCGATGATCGCCTCCGACTCGCCGCCCGAGTTGCCCGGCTTGCGCCAGAAATAGGAGTCGGCGGTGTCCACGAAGTTGCCGCCGGCGGCCGCGTAGGCGTCCAGCACGGCGAAGGACTCCTCTTCGTCGGCGGACCAGCCGAAGACGTTGCCGCCCAGGCAGAGTGGGTGCACGGTCAGGTCGGTGCCGGTCAACGGAATCCGCATGCCCTCCACCGTAGGACGCCCCGGGGTGTGACCGAGCGCACGCGGCGCGGCGGTCACAAACCGGCCACCCCGTCGCGTCCTGCTTGCACCGGCAAGAAACGACGGAGGACGAAATGACCAGGCGACTGAACATGGTGGAAGTGGCTCCCGGCGCGTACCCGGTGGTGCTGGGGCTGGAGAAGTACTGCGTGAAGCACGTGGACAGCACCGTGCTGGAGCTGATCAAGCTGCGCGCTTCGGTGATCAACGGTTGTGCCTACTGTGTGGACATGCACAGCCACGACGCGCTGGCCAAGGGGGAGACCACCGAGCGGCTGTTCCAGGTGGCGGCGTGGCACGACGCGGCCTGTTTCACCGACCGCGAGCGGGCCGCCCTGGCCCTCACCGACCAGGTGACCAGGATCGCCGACGGGGGAGTCTCGGACGAGGTGTGGGCCGAGGTTCGCGCGCACTGGTCGGAGGAGGAGACCGCGAACCTGATCATGGCCATAGCCACGATCAACGTGTGGAACCGGATGAACGTGGCCACCCGTAACCCTCCGGAGCGCCGGAACTGATCTCCCGCCGGGTCGGGTGACGGCCGCATCTCAGAAATGAAGCTATGATTCCGAGATGCGGAATGATTCGGGGGCGACGCGGTCGGCGGGCGGCGTGCAGTCGGTGGAGCGGGCGTTCGCGCTCCTGGAGTCGATGGCCGACGCGGGCGGGCTGGTCGGGCTGTCCAAGCTGTCCGCCGTCTCCGGGTTGCCGCTGCCCACCATCCACCGGCTGATCCGCACGCTGGTCGGGCTGGGCTACGTGCGCCAGGAGCCGTCCCGCGAGTACACCCTGGGGCCGCGCCTGGTCCGGCTGGGCGAGAGCGCGAGCCAGCAGCTCGGCGTCTGGGCCAAGCCGCACCTGGCCCGGCTGGTCGAGACCCTGGGCGAGAGCGCCAACCTGGCGCTGCTGGACGGCGCCGAGGTGGTGTACGTGGCGCAGGTGCCCGGGAGGCACGCGATGCGCATGTTCACCGAGGTCGGCCGGCGGGTCTCGCCGCACTGCACGGCGGTGGGCAAGGCGCTGCTGGCCCACATGGGCGACGAGGCGGTGACCGACCTGCTCGGCCGCGTGGACATGGTCCCGCACACCGAGAAGACGATCACCAAACCCGACGTCTACCTGCGCGAACTGGCGCACGTCCGATCCACCGGGTACGCCACCGACGAGGGCGAGCTGGAGCTGGGCGTGCGCTGCGTCGCGGTGGCGCTGGACGGCGGACCGGCCCGCGCCGCGCTGTCCATCTCCGGGCCGACCATCCGGATGACCGACGAACTGGTCGGCCGGGCCGTGCCCGAGCTGCACCGGGCCGCGTCCGCCCTGGTCACTGAGCTGGACGAGATCCGCGCGCCCGTCTAACGGGTGGTCCGGGCGCCGCCGTTCACCGCGAGGACCTGGCCGGTCACGTGCCGGGCGTCCGGCGAGGCGAGGAAGACCACCGTGCCGGCCACGTCGTCCGGGTGCCCGGGGCGGCCGGTGTGGGTGGCGGCGATGAGTGCGGTCCGGCGGTCCGAGGGCAGCTTGTCGCGGAAGAACTCGGTGTCCGCGATGTAGCCCGGGGAGACCACGTTGGCGGTCACCCCGGCCGGGCCGAGCTCGGCGGCCAGCCCCGCGTTCCACGAGTGCAGCGCGGCCTTGGCCGGGCCGTACGAGCCGTTCCCTTGGTCGGCGGCGATCGACCCGATGCTGATCACCGCGCCGCCGTCGGCCAGCCGGGGCCGGACCGCCTCGGTGGTCAGCACGGCGCTCAGCAGGTTGGCCTCCAGGTTGGCCCGCCACCCGGCGGCCAGCCCGGCCAGCCGGGTGAGGCCGGTCTGGGCGGCGGCGTCGAAGTCGGTGTTCCCGCCGGCGTTGTTGACCAGCACGTGCAGCGTCGCCGGCAGCTGTTCGGCCAGGTCGGCCAGCGCGGCCGGGTCGGTGCCGTCGCACACCGCCGGGCGTACCGCCGGTCCCAGCTCGGCCGCCGCGGCGCGCAGCGGCTCGGCCCGCCGGCCGGTGATCCACACCTGGTTGCCGGCCTTGGCGAACCGGGCGGCGACGGCGCGCCCGATGCCGGTGCCGCCGCCGGTGACCACTACGTGTCGAGACATTCCACAGCTCCTTGTTTAGGTCTAAACGTTTAGTGCTAAATGTAGACTCCGCGGAGACCGGAACGCAAACCCGAGGACGGGAGACCGAGCGTGCACGAGCCGCGGCCCGACGACCCGGTGGACGCCATCGCGCTGGCCTGGCTGCGCGAGCGGCCGGGCACCCCGGTGGAGGGGATCGGCGTGGTCACCCGGATCTGGCGGCTGGCCAAGCTGTTCGGCGAGGACCGGCGCCGGGTGCTGGCCGCCGAGGGGGCCGACCCGGCGACCCTGGACCTGCTCAGCGTGCTGCGCCGGTCCGGCGCCCCGTACACCCTGACCACCCGGGAGATCGCCGAGCGCACCCAGGTCACCGCGGGCGCGATCTCCCAGCGGCTGGCCAGGGCGGAGAGCCAGGGCCTGGTCACCCGGCGCGGGGAGACCGGCACGCGGCGGGTCAACGTCACGCTCACCGAGGACGGGCACGCCCTGGTGGAGCGGCTGGTGGACCGGGTACTGGGCCGCGAGGCCGAGCTGATCGGCGCGCTCGACCCCGAGCCCCGCGCCCAGCTCACCGAGTTGCTGCGGACCCTGCTGGATGACCTGGACGAACGGCTGGAACACGGCCGGCACACCCACGTGGGGGTCGAGTGAGCCCCGTGAGTGATTTGTATGGCCAGAGCCATACAAATCACTCACGGGTCCCGGTGCTGGGGGACGAGCTGGCGACGTTGTGGGACGTCGACCCGCGCGGGCGGGTGCTGGGGGACGCGCACCACCTGGTGGTCGCGGCCGGCCCGGAAGGGCTGCTCGGGAAGATCGGCGCGCACCTGCCGGAGAAGCTGGCCGAGGCGCTGACCGGGTTGCTACCCGGCGCCGTGAACGCCGAGGACGTGCTGGTCCGGGCGCGGGCGCTGCTCGCGGCCGGCCTCGGGCCGGTCGCGGTGTCCAGCGGGCCGAGCTACCTGGTGCCGCCGGGCGTCGAGTACCCGAGCCCGACAAAACCGGTGCGCTCGGACCGGGGAGAGACAAGACTGGTGCGCTCGGACGGGGGAGAGGCGGACGCGGTGCGGGCGGCCAGGCCGGTGGGCTGGACGCCCGGCGAGTGGGTGGGCCTGCTGGCCGGACGGCACGGGCCGTGGGCGATGGCGGTGGAGGGCGATGAGGTGGTGGCGATCTGCCACACCCCGGTCAGCGCGCCGGTCGGGGCGGAGGCCGGCGTGTGGACCCACCCGGGACACCGGGGCCGGGGCCTCGCGGCCGCGGTGACCGCCGGCTGGGCGGCGGCCTTCCCGGACGCCACGCGCCGGTTGTTCTACAGCACCGACCGGGCCAACCGGTCCTCACAACGCGTGGCGGCGCGGCTGGGTCTGCGGCACATCGGCGACATCTGGAAGCTCTCCGTGCCGGGCCGGGAGGACCAGCACGCGCACCGCCCGTGGATCACTTCGGCGGACAGCTGAGGGGAAGCGAGGCCAGCCCGTTCACCCAGATCGAGCTGGCTCGCCGGACCGGGCCGGCCAGCCCGGGCGGACCCATTCGCCGGACCACCTCCTCGAAGATCACCCGCAGCTCCAGCCGGGCCAGTGCGGCGCCGAGGCAGAAGTGCCGGCCGCCGGCGCCGAACGCGGCGTGCTGGGTGGTCGGTTCCCGGGTGACGTCGAACCGCATCGGGTCGGGGAAGGCGTCGGAGTCCCGGTTGGCCGAGGCGTACCACATGACCAGCCGCTCGCCGGCCCTGATCCGCCGCCCGCCGACCTCGGTGTCCTCGGTGGCGGTGCGGGCGAAGTAGTTCAGCGGGGTGGTCCAGCGCAGGATCTCCTCCACCGCGTTCGGAATCCGTTCCCCGGTCAGCGCGGCGAACTGCTCCGGATGCTCGGCGAGCGCGAGCAGGCCGCCGGAGGTGGCATTGCGGGTGGTGTCGTTGCCGGCGAACACCAGGATGCCGAAGAACAGCACGATCTCCGTCTCGGTCAGCCGCTGGCCGTCGACCTCCGCGCGATGGAGCGCGGCGACCAGCGAGTCCGCGTCCTCCGCCTGTTCGGGCACCAGCGCGGCCAGGTAGGCCGCCATTTCGCCGAGGGCGGCCGGGCCTTCGGTGTTCGCCGGGTCGGCCACCCCCGCGTCCAGCCGGGCGGTCCAGTCGCGCAGCTTCGGGATGTCCGAGTCCGGCACGCCGAGCAGGCTGGCGATGACCATCAGCGGCACCGGCACCGCCAGGTCCTCCACCGCGTCCATGCCGCCGCGCTCCACCGCCGCGTCCAGCAGTGCGACCACCTGGGCGCGCACGGCGGACTCCAGCTTGGCCACGGTGAGCGGGGTGAACGCGGACCGCAGGATCACCCGGTACCTGGTGTGTTCCGGCGGGTCCTTGAAGATCATCAAGTTCCGGGCCAGGTCCAGCGGGGCGAGGGTGTCCTCGCGCAGCCAGATTCCGCCCCGGTGGGAGGAGAACGTGTGCGCATCCTTGCTCACCGCGGCGAGGTCGGCGGCCCTGGTCAGCGACCAGAACCCGGGGCCGTCGGCGCTCGGGTTCCAGCGCACCGGCGCCTCGGCGCGCATCCGGGCGAACAGCTCGTGCGGAGGGCCTTCGGCGAACCAGCTCGGGTCGGTGAGGTCAATCTCGGCCAGATCGGTGTTCATACGGCACAGAATGCTCGGGACGGGGCACTGCGGGCACCGGCCGTTTCTCCGGAAATCGCCGGCGCGTATGTGCACTGTGCCCAGGTATGGTGCAGGGATGGACGCCGTCGACCGGGTTCTTGCCCGGCTGGCCGAGGACTGCGCGGCCGAGTTCGGCGCGTTCACTCGAGCGGCGGCGTTCGACCTGCGGGCCGAGGTGCCCGAGCTGGCCGCCCTGGGGGAACAGGCCGAGCGGGTGGTCGCCGAGCACGCGGTGGCGATCCAGGAGCTGCTGGCCGCGCCGGTCGGCCGGGACCGGGTGCGGGTGGCGCCGATCACCGAGACGTTCGCGCGGGACTGCGCGCGCCGGGAGATGCCGGCCGCCACCGTGCTCCGGGCCTACCAGCGCGGCCACGAGCTGCTGTGGATCTGGTGGTCCGCCCGGGTGGTCGAGCGGGTGCCGGACCCGGCGACCAGGGCGGCGGTGACCGCCCGGCTGGGCGAGGTGCTGCTGGCCTACGTCAGCGTGGGCATGGCGCTGACCGTGGAGGTGCACACGGCCGAGCGGGAGGCGCTGGGCCGGGGGGCGTCCTGGCGGCAGCGGGAGACCGCGCTGGCCATTCTCCGGACTGGGCCGGCGGGCCGGCAGGGTGTGGCGGGCCGGCAGGGTGTGGCGGGCAGGGATGAGGGAGAGCTGTCCCGGCGGCTGGGTTACCCGCTGGACCGCTGGCACGTCGGCTTCGTGCTCTGGCGGGAGGCGGAGGACGACGACTGGACCGGCCTGGACGCCGCCGCGCGGGAGTGGGCGGGGTCGGTCGGTGGGCAGCCGCTGGTGCTGCCCGGGGACGGCGGCGCGGTCTGGGGCTGGGTGCCGGGTGCCACCCGGCCGGCCTGGCCGGACGCGCAGGCCCCTTCGCCCGGCCCGGGGCTGCGGGTTTCGGTGGGCCAGCCGGGGTTCGGCGTCGCCGGGTTCCGGGCCAGCCACCGGGAGGCGTTGCGCGCCCGCGCGGTCGCCGGGGGAAGGGACGTGGCCCGGCACGCCGAGCTGGCCACCGTGGCCATGCTGGACGACGACCGCGAGCAGTTGGCCCGCTACCTGGAGCGGGCGCTCGGCCGGCTGGCCGCCCCGGGGCAGCGGGAGCGACGGCTGCGCGCCACCGTGCGCGCCTACCTGAACGCCGGGGAGAACGTCCGGGCGGCGGCCCGCGAGCTGCGCTTCCACCGCAACACCGTGCAGCAGCGGCTGGAGGCGGCGGCGCTGCTGCGCGGCCGCCCGCTGGGCCAGGACCGGCTGGAACTGGCGCTGGCGCTGGAGATCGCCGCGCACTACGGCGACGAGGTGCTTACCGGGTAAGTGTTCAGCGGAGTTCGGTGATCTCCCGCTGCTGGGTGTTCAGCATCTCGATGGCCATCCGCTTGGCTCCCGGGCTGATGCCGTGCCGCAGCTCCGTCTGCGCCACCGCGATGGCGCCCTGGCGATGCTTCAGCAGCGTCTCGGTGAACCGCTGGTCGAAGGCCGGCCCGTCCGCGTCGGAGAGCTCCTTCAGCTGGGCCTCGGTGGCCACGCCCGGGATCTGGCCGGCACCGGCGTCCGGCGCGGCGGTGTCCGGGCCCGGGGCGCGCCAGTCGCGCAGGAACTCCTCCGCCCGCTCCAGCTCGCCGCGCCGGCGGGGCTCGATCCGTTCGGCCAGGTCCTTCACCCGCTGGGACTCGGCCCGGCGGCCCGCCAGGTCGGCCAGCTGGATCTCCTGGCTGTGCAGCGCGACCACGCTCCGGGCGAAGTCGACGTCGGCCGGGTTGTGCCCTTCGTGCACCGGCGAGCTGGGCTCCGGCGGTGGCGGCGCATCCCCGCCGCAGCCGGTGAGGCCCGCCGAGGCGAGCGCGAGCAGGACACCGACGGCCATGGTCCGCAACAGCGGCATCGCGTCCTCCCTAGTCCTTGTCGACTAGGGCTTACCCGCTTCGGGAGCGGTCTACCGTCAGGTGCAGGCGGGACTGGTAGTGGTCCAGCTCGCGGTCGCGGCGGGCGTTGTCCCAGCCGAGCAGCGGGGCGAGCAGGGACGCAACGGCGGGGGCGGCGGAAAGGGCGCCGTCGCGGCGCTCGATGGACAGGTGGGTGCGCCGGTCCAGCACGTCGGCCAGCCGCTGCGCGCCCTCGTGGGTGGCGGCGTAGCGCAGTTCGACGGGCAGGTACTCCTCCGCGCCGGGCAGCGGGGTGGCCAGCGCGGGATCGTCGGTGATCGGGGCGAGCACGGCCGGCAGTTCGTCGCCGTAGCGGTGCAGCATCCGGCCCAGCACCGGCTCCGGCACGTCGAACTCCTCGGCCAGCCGGGGCAGCCGGTTGGCCACCGCCAGCCAGCCGGCCGCGCCGACCAGCGGCAGCTCGGCCGTCGGCGAGGGCGGCAGGGTGCGGCGCAGCGAACGGCCGGCCGCGTCGACCGCGTCGGCGGCCATCAGCCGGTAGGTGGTGTACTTCCCGCCGACCACGGTGACCAGCCCGTTCGGTTCCTCCAGCACCGTGTGGTCGCGGGAGAGCGCGGACGTCACCGTCGCGCTGTCCGAGGCCGGGGCGAGCAGCGGGCGCAGGCCGGCGTAGGCGCCGAGCACGTGCGACCGGTCCAGCGGCTTGGCCAGGTAACGGTTGACGTTGCGCAGCAGGTAGTCCACGTCGGTCGACTCGACCGCCGGGTTGGCGCGGTCGCCGTCGTAGGCGGTGTCCGTGGTGCCGAGCAGCCAGTACCCGAACCACTTGCGCAGGATGATCACCGAGTCCTCGGCGCGGGCCAGGATGCCGGTGGTGGAGTCGAACGCGCCCGGTTCGAGCAGCAGGTGCACGCCCTTGGCCGGTTGCACCCGGAAGCTGGGCGGGCCGGCCAGCGCGGCCACGTCGGCGGCCCAGACGCCGGCCGCGTTGACCACCACCGAGCAGCGCACGGAGAACCGCTCGCCGGTCAGCGTGTCCTCGGCGGCCACCCCGGTGACCCGTCCGCCGGAGCGGTGCAGCCCGACCACGCGGGCGTGGCTGACGATCCGCGCGCCGTGGCCGGCGGCGGTGCGGGCCACCGCCAGGGCCAGGCGGGCGTCGTCCATCCGGCCGTCGTGGTAGCGCAGCCCGCCGTGCACCAGCTCGGGGTTCAGCCCCGGCGCGGCGCGCAGCGCGGCGGCCCGGGTGAGGTGGCGGTGATAGGGCACCCCCGCTTTGTTGGCGCCCCGCCGGCCGGCCAGGGCCAGCGCGTCGTACAGCGCCACCCCGGCGCCGATGTACGGCCGTTCCCAGCGCCTGGTCAGCGGGTAGAGGAACGGCTCCGGTGCCACCAGGTGCTGGGCCAGCCGGCTGATCAACAGGTCCCGCTCCCGCAGCGCCTCGGCGACCAGCGAGAAGTTCAGCTGCTCCAGGTAGCGCAGCCCGCCGTGCACGGTCTTGCCGGACCGCGAGCTGGTGCCGCCGGCCAGGTCGCCGGCCTCCAGCAGCACCACGGAAAGCCCGCGCGCGGCGCCGTCCAGGGCCACCCCGGCGCCGGTGATCCCACCGCCGACCACCACCAGGTCGTGCCGGGACTCCTTGGCCGCGCGCAGCGCCTCCGCCCGCTGGGCCGGGTTCAGCGCGTTCATCGGGTTCATCGCCGGCCCCGGCCGGCGATGAGGGCCTGCCGGTGTTTCTCGTCCGGCCGGTGGGTCAGCCGGTGCACGGTGGCCGGGTCCAGGTAGCGGGGCCGGCCCACGGCCAGCGCGCCGGCCAGCACCCGGGCCGCCTTCACCGACATGGAGGTAATGGCCAGAACCTGCGCAGTGCTCGCCCCCAGCGCCACGATTCCGTGGTTGCCCAGGTAGACCAGTCGCGGCGGGGTGCCGTGGGCTTCCATGTGCGAGCGCAGCCCGTCGCGCACCGCGCGGGCCAGGGGCAGCCCGGGCTCGGCGTACGGCACCAGCAGCGCGTTCGCCCCGCACACCACCACCTGGTCCGGGAACAGGCTGCCGGCGACCAGCTCGGCCGCCCGGTCGGAGCAGAGCAGCGTGTTCACCGCCGTCGGATGGGTGTGCCCGACCACCTCGACGCCCGGCAGCTCCAGGCTCAGCGCGTGCAGCATCGTTTCGATGGACGGCCGGCCGGTCACCGACCCGACGAGAGTGGAACGCATCCGGGCGGACAGGCCGGCGACGTCGTGGTCGGCCAGCCGGGGGTCGTCGATCAGGTCCAGCACGGCGGCGTGCTCCAGCCGGACCAGGTCGTCCTCGTCGACCGTGTTCAGCGAGGTGCCGCTGGCCTTGACCAGGAAGGTGCCGTCGCCCAGCGCGGCCGACGTGTTCCCCTCGCCGAGTATGGCCAGGTCGGCGGCCGGGTCGCCGAGCGAGCGGGACAGCCGCACCAGCTCGCGCCGGATGGCGTCCATCAGTTGTCCTCCTGGTCCAGCGGCCCGCGCGGCCACAGCGGGCGGGCCGCATCCACGTGGTTCAGATAGTCCTGGTAGCCGTCGTCGTAGCGGGTGCGGCGCGCCGGGTCGGGCTCGACCACCGCCTCGGGTGCGGTCCAGGCCGGCACGTCCAGCTCCTCGCCCCGGGCCCGCGCGGCCACCAGCACCGCGCCGCGCGCCCCCACCTCCGGCGTGCGGGCCAGCTCCAGCGGCACGCCCAGCACGTCCGCGAACACCTGCAGCCAGGCCACCGACCGGGTACCCCCGCCGCACACCACCAGCCGCCCGTCCGCCGGGCGCCGCGCGGATTCGAAACAATGCCGGGCCGCGTAGGCCAGGCCCTCGCACATGGCGCGGACCAGGTCGTGCCGGTCGGTGGTCAGCCGCATGCCGGTGATCTGCCCGGACGCCGCCGGGTCCACGAACGGCGCACGTTCACCGGACGTCGCCAGGTAGGGCAGCACGGACACCCCGCGCGCCCCCGGCGGGCTGGTGGCCAGCGCTTCGCCGACCGCGTCGAGGCCGACCCCGAGGGTGCGCAGCAGCCAGTCCAGCGAGGCGGTGCCGACCATCGCCGGCATGGCGCGCAGCCAGCGGGACGGCTCGCCGGTGGCCACCTGGAAACCGGCCGGCTCGCCCGAGGTGTGCAGGCTGTCCGCCCGCACCAGGCAGCCCAGCGTGGTGCCCACGATGAGCAGCGCGTCGCCCACCTCGGTCAGCCCGCCGCCGAAGCCGCAGGCCGGGAAGTCGAACGGCCCGGCGCTCACCGGCAGCCCCTCGGGCAGCCCGAGCAGTGCGGCGCCCGCGCCGGTCAACGGCGCGGACGGCACCGGCGAAGCGATCGGGGCGAGCAGCTCGCGGCGGTGGGTGAGCCCGGTGGCGTCCAGCACCTCGGCGCTGTAGCCGGTGCCGGTGCCGTCGCCGAACGGCATGGAGCTGTCGCTGGGGTCGGTCGCGCGTACCCCGGTGAGCCGGCCGAACACCGCGTCCTTGCAGTAGCCGGCGGTGGCGGCGGCGTCCAGTGCGGCCGGCTCGTAGCGGTCCAGCCAGGCCAGCAGGGGCGCCGGCGCGCCGGGGAACAGCGCGCTTCCGTTGGCCCGGAACACCCGCTCCACCACGCCGTCGGCCGACCACCGGTTCAGCAGCTCGGCGGCCCGCCCGTCCAGCCAGGACAATGCGGGCCGGACCAGGCGGAACTCCGAGTCGGTGAGCCAGCAGCCGTCGCCCTGCCCGGTCAGCGCCACCAACGCGGGAGGCACCCCGGAAGCCGAGCCGAGCACGGCCCGGACCACCTCGCTCAGGCCGGTGAGGATCTCCTCCAGGTCCTGCTCCACGGCGCCGTTCGGGCCGTGCCGCAGCTCCAGCGGGCGGCCCTGCACGGCCACCGCCGCGCCGTTCTCGTCGAACAGCGCCGCCTTCACCACCGAGGTGCCGACGTCGACCCCCAGCCGGGCGCCACTCACCGCGCGGGCACCGTCTGCCCGTAGCTGTTCAGCGCCTGGGCCACCTTGGTGATCTCGTCCGGGGGCAGCAGGGTGGGCTCGCCGATCAGCTTGGCCTGGTGGTAGAGCCGGCACACCCATTCCAGGTAGAGGCTGCGGGTGTACGCCTTGGCCAGGGTGTCGCCGTAGGTGGTGGCACCGTGGTTGCGCAGCAGCGCGCCGAACCGGTCGCGCATCGCCTCGATGCTGTTCTCGGCCAGCTCCGGGCTGCCGAAGGTGGCGTACGGGGCGACCCGCACCGGCCCGCCGAGCAGCGCGATCATGTAGTGCACCGGCGGCACCTCGTCCATGGTCACCGACAGCGCGGTGCAGTACAGCGGGTGCGTGTGCACCACGGCGCCGGCGTCGGTGGCCCGGTAGACGGAGGTGTGCATGGGCACCTCGGACGACGGGTCCAGGCCGTCCTCCACCTTGTTCCCGTCCAGGTCGATCACGCAGATCGCCTCCGGGGTGAGGTCGTCGTAGGCGACCCCGCTGGGGGTGATGGCGATGTGGTCGCCGAGCCGGACGCTGAGGTTGCCCGAGGTGCCGACGGTCAGTTCGTCGTCCTGCATGCGCAGGCAGAACTCGACCAGCTCGGCGCGTTCGTCGTAGAGCAGCAAGTGTTTCCTCCCGTAACTAGGTAGCCACGTCCACGCGGACGTCGTGCTCGCGCAGGCTGGCCAGGCTCTGCTCGCCGACGCCGGCGTCCACCACGATCGACTCGAAGCGGTGGATGGGCATCAGCCGGTGCATGGCATGGCGGTCCAGCTTGGTGTGGTCGATCAGCAGGTGGCAGCGGCTGGCCGCCTCCACCATCTCCCGCTTCACCGCGACGATCCGGTCCTCCTGGTGGAAGGCGTAGCCCTCGCGGATCGCCGACGTGCTGACGAACGCCAGGTCGAACCGGAGCGCCCGGATGTTGTCCACGCACAGCGTGCCGAGGAACGAGTCGTGGTGGGTGTCGTAGTGCCCGCCCAGCGAGATGATCTCGATCTCCCGGTTGCCGGCCAGCTCGCGCAGCCCGGCCAGGTAGTTGGTGGCCACGGTGAGCGGGCCGATGCCGGCCAGGTACGGGATCATCGCGGTGGCCGTGGTGGAGTCGTCCAGGAGCACCGACATGCCCGGTTCGATGTGCCGGCAGGCGTACCGCGCGATCTGCCGCTTGGCGTCCACGTTGGCCTTGGAGCGGAACTGGACATTGGACTCGAAGGTGCCGCTGGGCTGGGCGGAGGCGACCCCGCGCGCCTTGCGCAGGATGCCTTGCCGCTGCAGCTCGTCCAGGTCCCGGTGGATGGTCATCACCGAGACGCCGAAGCTCTCCGCCAGCTCCTGGGCGGACACCGCGCCCGAGGTCAGCACCTGTTCGGTGATCTGGGCCTGCCGGCGTTCCGGGGTCAGCCGTTCCGCGTTGGTCAACAGCGGCCTCCCCGTGAATCGGCGCCGACGCTCACGCTTGCGACTCGCATCACATCGCGCCGGAGAAGTTTCGTCAAGTCAAAGTGTTAATTTCACACTTGACGACGTGATCTTTACCGGCTTCGGCGGGTTTCGCCACGCAAACATCACGCGTATCAATGTTAGTTGCACATATTGACCTGAGATGTCCGGGCGTCATACGGTGACGCCGACCGGCGGCCGGTGAAGCGGGTCACAACGCGTCACTACGCGCACCGGCCGAGGCAATGGCGCTGGTATTCGCACATACCCGGAGGACCCGATGACCCACTCCCGTCGAGACTTGCTGCGGCTACTGGGCATCGGAGGCGCGGCCGCCGGCGCGGCGGGCGCCCTGGCGGCGTGTGGCGTCGGCACCGGCGGCGGCCCCCGGCAGGAGAACGGTGCCAACCAGATCACCGGCGGCTTCGACTGGCGCAAGGCGGCCGGCACGGAGATCGCCATCCTGCAGACCCCGCACCCCTACCAGGTGGCGTTCCAGCCGCTGCTGGCCGAGTTCACCCAGCTCACCGGCATCACCGTGAAGGCCGACCTGGTCGCCGAGGCGGACTACTTCACCCGGCTGAACACCGAGCTGGCCAGCGGCGCCGGCAACTACGACGCGTTCATGACCGGCGCCTACTTCATCTGGACCTACGGTCCGCCGGGCTGGATGGAGGACCTCAAGCCGTGGCTGGCCAACAGCTCGGCCACCTCCCCGGACTACGACTTCGAGGACATCTACCCCGGCCTGCGCCGGTCCACCTCGTGGGACTTCCAGACCGGCAGCCCGCTGGGCACCGGTGGCCAGTGGGCCATTCCGTGGGGCTTCGAGACCAACGTGGTCTGCTACAACAAGGCCGAGTTCGACCGGCGCGGCATCAAGCCGGCCGAGACGTTCGACAACTTCATCCAGCTGGCCACCGACCTCACCGACCGGGCCAACAACCGGTACGGCGTGGCGTTCCGCGGCTCCCGCTCCTGGGCCACCATCCACCCCGGGTTCATGACCCAGTTCACCCGGCAGGGCTGCAAGGACTACACCAGCGAGGGCGGCAAGCTGACCGCCACGATGAACACCCCGGCCGCGGTGGACTTCACCCGCAAGTGGGTGCAGCTGGCCCGGGCCGCCGGCCCGACCTCGTGGACCACCTACGAGTACCCCAACTGCACCGCCGACCTCGGCGCCGGCACCGCGATGATGGTCTACGACGCCGACTCGGCCACCTACCCGCAGAACATCAAGGGCAACTCCGCGCAGGCCGGCAACCTGGCCTGGCACCCCGGGCCGGCCGGCCCGGACGGCAACTACGGCACCAACCTGTGGACCTGGTCGCTGGCCATGAACGCGGCCTCCAAGAAGAAGCTGGCCGCCTGGCTGTTCATCCAGTGGGCCACCGGCAAGCAGGCCCAGACCAAGGCGGTGCAGACCGGGCAGCGCGGTTTCGCCGACCCGACCCGGGCGTCGGTGTTCAACGGCGCGTTCAAGCAGACGCTGGGCAACTTCCCCGGCTACCAGGAGACCTTCGAGCGGGTGATCCAGTCCACGGACATCAAGTTCACCCCGCAGAAGCAGTTCTTCAAGACCACCGAGGACTGGGCGGTCGCCCTACAGGACATCTACTCCGGCCAGGACGCCAAGACCCGCCTGGACGCCCTGGCCACAGCGTCCACCGCCGCGGTCGCATGACCCGGCGAGTCGGGGATCTGGGTACGGTGAGTCGGGCTTTCGTGCACGGTGAGTCGGGATTTGAGGTACGCCGACCGGTGCGCGAAAGGGCGGCCCGGTGACGACCGAGGCGCCGCCGCGCGAGGCCGCGCCGGGGGCGGCGCCGCCCAAGCCGAAGGCGGTGCCGGCCTGGCGGCGGGGACTGCGGCCGTACGTGCTGTCCCTGCCGGCGGTGCTGATCATCGTCGGCATCCTGTACCCGTTCGCGCTGGGCGCGTACTACGCGTTCCTGAACTACGCGGCGGTGGTGCCGAACCCGGTGTTCGTGGGGCTGCGCAACTTCGGCACCGTGCTGTCGGACCCGGCGTTCTGGTCCAGCGTGCGGGTCACCCTGGTGTACGCGGTGTCCGCCACGGTGGCGGAGACCGTGCTCGGCATCGGCATCGCGCTGCTGCTGAACCGGTCCTCGCTGGTGGGACGGATCTTCGAGCGGGTGCTCATCCTGCCGCTCATGATCGCGCCAGTGATCGCCGGCGTGCTGTGGAAGCTGATGTTCAACCCGCAGTTCGGCGTGCTCAACCACGTGCTCGGGCTGGGCTCCACGTTCGACTGGCTGTCCGACCGGCTGGCGTTGTTCTCCGTGGTGCTGGTGGACGTGTGGATCTTCACGCCGTTCGTCGCGGTGCTGGTGCTGGCCGGCATCCGGTCGCTGCCGCGCGAGCCGTTCGAGGCGTCGGCGGTGGACGGGGCGTCGTGGTTCTACATGTTCCGCCGGCTGATGCTGCCGATGATGTGGCCGTACATCCTGGTGGCGGTGATCTTCCGGTTCATGGACTGCCTGAAGATCTTCGACCACGTCTTCGTGCTGACCGCGGGCGGGCCGGGTGACGCCACCCGCACGCTGCAGATCAGCGCCTACCAGAACTCGATCATCAACTTCAACTACTCGCTGGGCAGCACCTACATGTTCCTGCTGTGGGCGATCGTGTTCCTCACTGCGCGGTACCTGGTCAGCGTGCTGGGCCGGGCCCAGCGCCGGGCGGCGGGGGCGGAGGCATGAGCCGGGAGTTGCAACCGGGGCAGCGGCGGTTCTCCCCGGCCTCGGTGGGCGCGGACCTGCTGCTGCTCGGCTGGTTCGTGTTCTCGCTGTTCCCGCTGGTGTGGTTGGTGCTGCTGTCGCTGAAGTCGGAGGCCGAGCAGATCTCCACCTACTTCTCGTTCACGCCCACGCTGTCCAACTTCGTCACCGTGCTCTCCGCCGACGGCGCCCGGCTGACCAGCGTCAACTTCGCCGACGCGCTGCTCACCAGCGTGTTCAACTGCGTGGGCGCGGTACTGGTCTCCCTGGTGATCGGCGTGCCGGCGGCCTACGCGGCCGGACGCTGGCAGTACAAGGGGTCCAACGACGTCATGTTCACCATCCTGTCCTTCCGGTTCGCCCCGGAGCTGATGGTGATCGTGCCGCTGTTCGTGATCTACAACCAGCTCGGGCTGTTCGACACCAACGTGGGCATGATCTGGGTGCTGCAGCTGGTCACCATGCCGCTGGTGGTGTGGATCCTGCGCTCCTACTTCCAGGACCTGCCGGCGGAACTGGAACAGGCCGCGCTGCTGGACGGCTACACCCGGCGGCGGGCGTTCCTCATGGTGGCGCTGCCGCTGGTGCGGCCGGGTATCGCCGCGTCGGCGCTGCTCGCGTTCATCTTCGCCTGGAACAACTACGTGTTCCCGCTGATCCTCACCGGCAGCCAGCACACCCCGGTGACCGTGGCGGTGACCCGCTTCCTCGGCGGCGGTGGCCAGGTGTTCTACAGCCTCACGGCGGCGGCCGCGATCATCGCGGCCCTGCCCCCGCTGCTGGTGGCCCTGTCCATCCAGCGGTACCTGGTGCGCGGGCTCTCCTTCGGGGCGGTGAAGTCGTAGAGATGGGGTCCGTGGAACTGCGCGGGGTGACGACGCGCTACGGGAAGACGGTCGCGCTGTCCGAGTTGGAGCTGGACATCGCGGACGGCGAGTTCTTCGTGCTGCTCGGGCCGTCCGGCGCGGGCAAGACCACCACGTTGAAGAGCGTCGCCGGGCTGGTGGACTCGGTCGCCGGGGAGGTGCGCATCGCCGGCCGTTCGATGGCGGGCGTGGAGCCCTACCAGCGCAATGTGGCCATGGCGTTCGAGTCCTATGCGCTGTACCCGCAGCAGACCGTGGAGCAGAACCTGGCGTCCCCGCTGCGCTCCGGGCGTACCGGCCGGTACACCGCCGCCCAGCAGACCGAACGGATCCGTGCGGTGACCGAGACCCTGGGCATCTCGCACCTGCTCGGGCGGTTCCCCCGCGAGCTGTCCAACGGGCAGCGCCAGCGCACCGCGCTGGGCCGGGTGCTGGTCCGGCCGGCCGAGGCGTACCTGCTGGACGAGCCGCTGTCCCACCTGGACGCCAAGCTGCGCGCGTCGATGCGCGCCGAGCTGAAACAGCTGGGCGAGATGGCCCGGACCACCACGCTGTACGTCACGCACGACTACCAGGAGGCGCTGGCCCTGGGCGACCGGGTGGGTGTCCTGCGCGACGGCCGCCTGGTCCAGGTCGGCACCCCGTCCCAGGTGTGGGACGAACCGGCCGACACCTTCGTGGCCCGCATGTTCGGCCAACCCGAGATGAACCTGCTCCCCGCCCACCTGATTCAGTGCGTTCAGCACGGTGATTCAGTTACTTCGGCACACGCTCGGAGTGCCGGCGGGGGAGTGACCGTGGGGGTGCCGGACGGGTGCCCGGAGTCCGTGCGGCTGGGCATCCGGCCCCGCGACCTCTTGGTGGTTTCCGGGCCGCCGCCGACGGACCGGCTGACCCTGCGGGGGAAGGTCACGCTGGCCGAGCGGCTCGGCCGGTCGGTGGAGCTGAGCGTGGCGGTCGGCGGTGACACGCTGATCGCGATGACCTCCGACCAGCGGGTCGGGGAGGGCGATGAGGTGACGCTGGCGGTGGAGTGGTCGCGGGTGCACCTGTTCGGCGGCCCGAACGGGGACGCACCCCGGCTCGGGGCCGCGGTGGCGGCCGGGGGTGCCCGGTGACCGCGGCCGCGGCAGCGCAGCGGCTGCGCCTCGAAAGCCTGCGCAAGATCTACCAGTCGCGGGGACGCGATCCGTTCGAGGCGGTCAAGGGCATCGACCTGGACATCGAGCCGGGCGAGCTGGTCGCGCTGCTCGGGCCGTCCGGCTGCGGCAAGACCACCACGCTGCGGATGATCGCCGGGCTGGAGACGGTGACCGGCGGGCGCATCCTGATCGGTGACCGTTCGGTGGGGTCGTTGCCACCGGGCCGGCGCAACGTGGGCGTGGGTTTCGAGAGCTACGCGCTGTACCCGCCGCTGTCGGTGCGGGAGAACCTGGCGTACGGGTTGAAGGCCCGCCGGGACCCCGACGCGCTGCGTAAGGTGGACGCCATCGCCGAGCGGCTGGAGATGACCGATCTGCTGCCGCTGCGCCCGGCCGGGCTGTCCTCCGGGCAGAAACAACGGGTCGCGCTGGCCCGCGCACTGGTGCGCAACCCTCCGGTCCTGTTGCTGGACGAGCCGCTGTCCCACCTGGACGCCGGCCAGCGACAGCGGGTGCGCCGCGAGCTGAAGGTGCTGCAGCGCGAGTTCGGTTACACCACGATCATCGTCACGCACGACCAGTTGGAGGCGCTCAGCCTGGCCGACCGGATCGCGGTGATGGACGCCGGCGAGATCCAGCAGTTCGGCACTCCGGACGAGATCTTCGACCGGCCGGCGAACCGGTTCGTGGCCGACTTCGTCGGTGAGCCGCCGATCAACCTGCTGCCCGGGGTGGGTGGCGGCACCGGTGAGGTGCGCCTGGGCGACGCCGGCACACTTCCCACGGCGGCGCACCTGTCGTCCGGCACCGAGGTGACTGTTGGCCTGCGCCCGCAGGACTGCCGCCTGACCACCGTCGACGCCGCGACCTCGGTGACCGCCACCGTCCTGGTCTACGAGAACCTGCTCGAGTACGGCCTGGCCACCGTCGAACTGCCCGGCCTCCCCGGCCGAGTGGTAGTCCAGGTGGACGCGTCGGAGCGCCTGTCCGCCGGCGACAAGGTACAAATCACCGCCCCCCCGGACCGCGTACACCTCTTCGACGCCACCACCACCCACCGCCTCTAACCCCTCCCCCTCCCCTTCCCCGGCGAGTCGGGGATCTGGGTACGGCGAGTCGGGGATTCAGGCACGGTGAGTCGGGGATCTGGGTACGGTGCCGGTTCCAGAGAACGCTTGGGCGGCGCGGCTTTGACGGTCTTCGGCCCCTCGGGAGGCGCCCGTCGCGTTCACTCCCGCGCGGTTGGCCAGGCCTCCGGCTCAGCGGCTACGGAGAGTGACGGCGGGGGGAGGGGCTCCGGGGTACATGGCGACTTCTGTTCGCCGAGATCTACCGCAGCGGGGCTTGCCTCAAGATCAAAGCCCGCTGATGTAGGTCTCGGTGAGCGAACGACTGCCGTCACCTACCCGCGACCACGGTGCGTGACAGACTCGAGCCTCACCTCGACGCGACGTGACGGGCCATGCTCGGGCCGCGGGAGACCGCCTCGGCGGCCGTCCAAGCTCTCTCTGGAACCGGCACCGTACCCAGATCCCCGACTCACCGTGCCTGAAGCCCCGACTCGCCGTACCCAGATCCCCGACTCGCGTGCTTTGGGGGATTCCTGGCGGGAGGTTAGAGGCCTAGGGGCTTGGGGTTGGGGGCGAGTGCTCGCCAGTGGTCGGCCGGGTTCTCGAGTAACCGGCGACGGTCCGGGTCGAGTAGTCCGGATACGCCGCTGACCTCGGCGATCAGCGTGCCGTCCGGGGTGCGCAGCTCCTGGTGCACCCGGGACGTCCGGCCGGGACCGTACTCGAACTCGCAGGTGATCTCCACCCGCTCGCCGGGCAGCAGCTCACGCCGGAAGCTCACCGTGGTCTCCAGGTTCACCGGCCCGATCCGCCGGGTTCGCAGGTCGGACGGCGAGAGCCCGGCCGCGCGCAGGCAGGCCCAGCGGGCGTGGTCGGCGTAGGCCAGCAGCGCCGGACCTCGGATGGGCCCGTTGACGTCCACGTCGTCCAGCCGAACGTCCACGGTGGCGCGAAAGGTGACAGCCACTCCGACCCGGTAGGGGGCTGCCCCATCCGCAGGGCGACACGTGTGGGACGTTTCGGTCAGTGGCCCGACCAGCCGGCCAGCAGGCGCGCCGGGCTGGTCCCGGTGAGCTCGCGGCAGTCGCGCCCGAGGTGTGACTGGTCCGCGTAGCCGAGTTCGGCGGCCAGCTCGGCCAGCGCCGCGCTCCCCCGGCGCTCGGCCAACCGGGGGAGCGCGGTCAGGAACCGTTGGAACCGGAACACCCGCTGCAGCTGCTTCGGGCCGTAGCCGACCTGCGCGGCGACCCGGCGGTGCAGCGTGCGGGGGCTGAGGCCCAGTTCGGCGGCCACCGCGTCCACCCGGGCCCGCGGCGCGCGCAACAGCCGCACCGCGCGCAATACCGCCGGGTCGGGGAGCGCGCCTTCGGCCAGCCGGGCCCGGGCCAGGGCGGCCAGCACGGTGTCCGGTCCGATCGAGGGAAGCTCCCGCAACACCCCGCCGCACAGTTCGGTGAGATCGAGCTCCCCGCCGGCCGGCAGCCGGCTGAGGTCGTGGCCGAGCAGCGTGCCCGCCGTCCCGCAGCGCAGCCGCAGCCCGACGGGCCGGTCGGTGGCCCGCAGCTCGACCCGCCGCACCCCCGGCGTCGGGAGGACCGCCACCATCCGGCCGTCGCGGGCCACCAGGTCCACGCAGCCGTCCGGGAGCAGCCGGAGGCTGCGCGGCCAGCCCGGGTCACCGGTCCAGCCGAGCCGAGCGAACGGGCGTAGCGGCGGCGAGGCCGGGTAGGTCCGGTAGCTCGAGGTCAGCGAAGGGCCGCGCGCGGCGTGCGGGCGCAACGGGACAGCCACGCGACCAGTTTCCCCCGATTGGGGTCGTAAGACGTGACTTGGCGTGCTGGGTGTCACACTTGACCCCCATCGACGGATGGAAGGAGCGGGCGATGTACGTGGTCACGTTGTCTGCCGCCTACGGCGCCGGGGGCGGGATCATCGGTCCCGCCGTCGCGGAAAGCCTCGGGGTGCCGTTCATCGACCGCGCCATTCCGGCGCGGGTGGCCACCGATCTGGGCGTCACGCTGGAGGATGCGCTGGAGCACGACGACCAGTGCAAGGGCTGGCTGCAGCGGGTGCTCAGCGCCGCCGCGCCGCTGTCCAGCGACTTCATGATCGGCTACGCGCCGCCGAGGACGGCGCTGTTGCCGGACACCGAGTTCGTCGCGTGTACCGAGGCCGCGATCCGGGCGACGATCGCCGAGCGGGGCGGCGTCATCCTGGGCCGGGCCGCCGCGCTGGTGCTGCGTGAGCACCCGACCGCAAGGCACATCCGGCTGGACGGTCCCGTCGAGCGGCGGGTGCGCCACGCGATGCGCACGCTCGACCTCTCGGAGGAGGAGGCACGGGATGCCATGGAGCGGAACGACAGCGCGCGGACGGGTTACGTCCGTCACTTCTACCGGACCGACCCGGCCGATCCCCGGCACTACGACATGCTTCTGGACAGCACCAGGATGTCTACGGAGACCTGCGTGAAGTTGATCTGTGATATGACCCGTGCGGAACATCCCTCGATCGGGTAACGGCGTGCCCGGAGGTCCCGATAGGTCCAGTGGCCCCGACCACCAACTTGGAGAACGCGATGCGCCCCCTCGACGCCGCTGACACCGGCGCCTTCGCCATACCCGACGGCCTGGCCGCCGGGCCGGCGACGGCGAGCTGGGAAGCGGTGCTGCGCCGAGCCGTGGACCTGACGCTGGCCCTGTTGGGGTTGTTGGTTCTGGCGGTGCCGATGCTGCTGATCGGCTTGCTGATCAGGCTCTCCAGCGACGGCCCTGCCCTGTTCCGCCAGCGCCGGGTGGGCCTCGGTGGCCGCACCTTCACCATGTACAAGTTCCGCACCATGCGCATCGACGCCGGCGACGAGTTGCTGCGTGAGCTGATCGCCGCCGAGCTGCGGGGCGAGGACACCACGCTGAACGGCAGTCACAAGCTGGATGCCGACCCCCGGGTCACCGCGATCGGCACGTTCCTGCGCAAGACCAGCCTGGACGAGCTGCCCCAGCTGATCAACGTGGTGCGCGGCGAGATGTCGCTGGTCGGGCCGCGGCCGTGCCTGGAGTGGGAAGCGCTGATGTTCCCGGCGCGGTTCCAGCCCCGGTTCTCCGTGCGGCCGGGGTTGACCGGGCTGTGGCAGGTGTCCGGCCGGTCCACCATGGGCACGCTGGAGATGCTGCACCTGGACCTGACCTACGTGCGCACCCGTAACCTGGCCGGAGACCTGTCCATCCTGGCCCGGACCATCCCGTCGATGATCAAGGACAAGTCGGCCCGCTAGGGGTTCTCCGACTCGAACCGCCCCGAGCCGCTCATTGGGCTCGGGGCGGTTTTGCGTACCTGAAGTCCCGACTCGCCGTACCCGAGATCCCGACTCGCCGTACCCAGATCCCCGACTCGCGGGGAGGGTTGACCGGGTGGGGGTGGCGTGGTGTACTCGGAATTGAAGCGAGTGTAAACGTTTACATTTCTAGTGTAAAGGTTTTCAGGATGGCGGGGACGCGGGGGCGGCGGGGCGGGGTCGGCGTGGTCGACCTGGCTCGGGAGCTGGGGGTGTCCACGGCGACCGTGTCCCGCGCGCTGAACGGCAGCGACGCGGTGCGCCCCGAGCTGGCGCAGCGGGTGCGCGAGTACGCCGAGCAGCGGGGTTACGTGGCCAACCGGCTGGCCCGAGCGTTGTCCGCGAACACCAGCCGGGCCTTCGTCGGCTTCGTCATCCCGTACGTGGACACGCCGGCGTACTCGGCGGTGGCGGCGGAGTGCGCCCGCCTGCTGTCCAGGGACGGCACTCAGATGATCCTGAGCATCACGGAGAACGACCCCGAGCGGGAGCACCGGCAGCTGCGCGAGCTGCTGGCCAGCCGGGTCGCCGGGCTGATCGTCTCGCCGAGCACCTACGTCACCCGGGCCAGCAAGGAGCTGCTGCGCAACGCGCCGGTGGTGGAGCTGCACCGGGCCAGCGGGATCGCCGCGCCGGGTGTGTTCTCCGACGACGAGCAGGTGATCACCGAGTGCGTGCTGCACCTGGCCGCGCTGGGCCACCGCCGGATCGCCTACCTGGGCACACCCCGGGAGCTGTCCAACGGGGCCGCCCGGCTGCGCGGCCTGCGCCGCGGCCTGGAGCTGGCCGGGCTGACCGAGCGCAACTGCGCCACCCACCTCAGCGAGCCGACCGCTGAGAACGGCTACACCGGCGCCAATCAGCTCCTCGGCGCCGCCGAGAAACCGACGGCGCTGCTGGTGGGCGGCGGGTCGCTGTCCCAGGGGGCCGCCCGGGCGGTGCGCGCCGCCGGACTGCGCCTGCCCGAACAGCTGTCCCTGATCGTCTACGGCGACCCGACCTGGTTCGCGCTGAGCGACCCGCCGCTGACCACGGTAGTCGTCGGCTACGCCGAGCTGGCCGACCAGGCCGCCGCCCTGCTCCAGCGCCGGCTGGACGGCGAGCCGGTGGAACCCCGGCCCTACCTGGTCAAACCCGAGCTGGTGAACGCCGGGTCAACCGGCCCGCCGCCCGCCTAGCAACTCAGCAGAGGCAACGAAGCCGAAGGAGGACATGCATGCCGTTCCGGAACAACCGGCGCTGGCTGGTCGCCACGTTCGTGCTGGTCATCACCGCGATCGCGTACATCGACCGGGTCAACCTCTCGATCGCCGCGCCGGTGCTGACCAAGGAGTTCGGCACCAACACCGCCGTGATGGGGCTGCTGCTGTCCAGCTTCACCTGGACCTACACCCTGTGCAACCTGCCGGCCGGCATGCTGGTGGACCGCATCCGCACCCGGGTGCTCTACTCCGCGGCGCTCACCGTGTGGGCGGCGTCCAGCTTCCTGACCGCGGCGGTGAACTCGCTGGGCGCGATGTTCGGCCCCCGGCTGCTGCTCGGGATCGGTGAGGCGCCGTTCGCGCCGGCGGCCATCCGCACGCTGTCCGACTGGCTGCCCAAGAAGGAACGCGGGATGGGTAGCAGCATGTTCATCTCCGGCGTGGCCTTCGGTAGCGCGGTCGGCCCGCCGGCGCTCGCGTATCTGGTCAGCGAGCACGGCTGGCGCAGCTGCTTCATCGTGTCCGGCGGGGTGTCCCTGCTGGCCGCGGTCATCTGGTACGCCTGGTACCGGCACCCCGGCGAGGACCAACGGCTGTCCCCCCAGGAGCGGGCGTTGATCGAGGCCGACCAGGAGCCGTACCAGCAGGAGGGCCGGGCGCCCTGGCGCTCGATCGTGAAGCACCGGGACATCTGGGCGCTCACCGGCGGCTACTTCTGCCTGCTGTACATCCTGTACACGTTCGTCACCTGGGTGCCCGGCTACCTGGTCGCCGACCGGCACATGACGGTGCTCAAGTCGGGGCTGGCCACCTCGGTGCCCTGGATCTGCGCGTTCGCGGTGGGCATCCTGGCCGGCCGGGTGTCCGACCTGGCGCTGCGCCGGGGCATGTCCACGCTGAACTCGCGGAAGATCGTGCTGGTCAGCGGCATGGTCGCGGCGTTGGCCATCGTGGGCACCGCCTATGCCGAGTCGGCGGTCACCGCGATCGTCTGCCTGTCCATCTCCACCTCGGGGATCATCTTCGCCAACGGCGCGGTGTGGGCCGCCACCCAGGACGTGATGCGCCAGCTCAACCTGACCGGCTCGGCGACCGGTTTCGTGAACGCCCTGGGCAACGTCGGCGGCATCCTTGGGCCGATCGTCACCGGCTGGCTGGCCTACGTGACCAGCTCGTTCGTCGCGCCGCTGGTGGTCGCCGCCGGGTTGGCCCTGGTCGGCGGGCTGATCTGGGCGTTCGGCATGCGCGCCCGGGTGGAGGCGCCGGTGGGAGCGCCGGCGTGACCGGTCCGCTGGACGGCATCCGGGTGATCGACGCGGCCACGCTGGCCGCGGGTCCCCTGGTGGCCACCTTCCTCGGCGAGTTCGGCGCCGAGGTGATCAAGGTGGAGCAGCCGGACGGCGGGGACCCGTTGCGGCAGTGGGGGGCGCAGCGCGACGGCGTCGGGCTGATGTGGAAGAGCGTCGGCCGGAACAAGAAGTCGATCACGCTGAACCTGCGCGAACCCGCCGGCCGGGAGCTCCTTCGCGGCCTTGCCGCGGAAGCGGATGTGCTGGTGATGAACCTGCGCCCGTCCACCCTGCACCGCTGGGAGCTGGACTACGAGCACCTGAAACCGGTGAACCCGAGGCTGGTGATGCTGCACGTGACCGGGTTCGGCGCGGGCGGCCCGAAGAGCGACCGGCCCGGGTTCGGCACGCTGGGCGAGGCGATGAGCGGTTTCGCGCACCTCACCGGGCACCCGGACGGCCCGCCGACGCTGCCCTCGTTCATGCTGGCCGACGGCTGCGCGGCGCTCACCGCCAGCTACGCGGTGCTGATGGCGCTCTACCACCGGGACGTGCGCGGGGGCGAGGGCCAGTTCATCGACATCAACCTGATCGAGCCGCTGGCCCGGCTGATCGAGCAGCCGGTGCTCACCTACGACCAGCTCGGCACGGTGCCCACCCGCACCGGCAACCGCTGGGACATCTCGGCGCCGCGCAACACCTACCGGACCAAGGACGGCCACTGGCTGGCCATGTCGGGAAGCGCGCCGACCATCGCCGCGCGGGCCCTGCGCGCGGTCGGCCGCCCCGAGCTGACCGAGGACCCCCGGTTCGCCGAGGCCCAGCAGCGCCTGCGCAACGCCGCCGAGGTCGACCAGATCATGGCGGACTGGGTGGCCGGGCGGACCCTGGACGAGGCGATGGCGGTGTTCGAGGACGCCGAGGTCGCGGCCGCCCCGGTCTACGACGCCGCCCAGCTGCTCGAAGACCCGCAGCTGGAGGCCCGAGGCACCTATCCGACCTTCCCCGACCCGGACCTCGGCCGGATGCGGATCCAGTGCCCGGTGCCGCGCATGTCGGAAACCCCGGGCGCCGTCAACCACCTCGGCCCCGCGCTCGGCGAGCACACCGACGAGGTTCTCGCCGAGCTGCTCGGCCTCGACCCGGGCCGGCGAGCCCAGCTCCGCGCCGCCGGCGTCATCTGACGACCTGTGAGTGATTTGTGTGGCTATAGCCACACAAATCACTCACAAGCCCGACCGCAGGGAGGACACATTGAACGTACGGGCCCGCCGGTCCGAGCTGGCCACCCCGGCCAGCAACGACTGGATGTTCGCCAAGGCCGCCGCCAGCGGTGCCGACCTGGTGTTCCTGGACCTGGAGGACGCCTGCGCGCCCGCCGAGCGCGAAGCGGCCCGGGCCAAGGCCGCCGACGGCCTGCGCAACCTGGACTGGGGCCGCGCCACCCGCGCGATCCGGATGAACGGCGTGGACACCCGCTGGGCGCACGGCGACGTGATCGAGGTGGTCACGCACGCGCGCGAGGCGTTGGACGTGATCATCGTGCCCAAGGTCCGCCGGGCCAGGGACGTCTGGTGGGTGGACGTGCTGCTCACCCAGCTGGAACAGACCCTGGGCCTGACCAAACGCATCGCCCTGGAGGTGCTGATCGAGGAGACGGAAGGGCTGGAGCACGTCGGCGAGATCGCCCGGTCCAGCCCCCGGCTGGAGGCGGTCATCTTCGGCGCCGGTGACTTCTCCGCCTCCCAGGGCGCCCGGGTGGACACCAACTTCGACCCGGTCGTGGACTACCCCGGCGACATGTGGCACTACGCCCGCGCCCGGGTCGTGGTGGCCGCCCGCAGCGCCGGGATCGACGCGATCGACGCCCCGTTCCCCAACTACCGCGACCCGGAGGCCTACCGCGCCGCCGCCGAACGGGCCGCCGCGATGGGCTACGTGGGCAAGTGGGCCATCCACCCCAGCCAGATCGAACCGGCCAACCAGGTCTTCGCGCCCACGCCCGAGGAGATCGCGCAGGCCCAGAAAACGGTCGCCGCCTACCGGGAGGCCGAGGCCACCGGCCGGGGCGCGACCGGCCTGGACGGGATGCTGGTGGACGCCGCCCACCTGCGCCTGGCCGACAACATCACCCGCCGGGCGGAGCTGCTCGGCCTTTCCCAAGGGAGCCCGTCGTGACCAACCGCCAGATGTCGCTGGTCGGCTTCATGCAGGCCGGCAACGTGACCGTGTACTCCGGTTCCTGGCGCTACCCGTCCGCCGAGCTCGGGTTCCTCAGCCTGGACTACTACGCGAAGATCGCCCGCACGCTGGAGGAGGGCGGCTTCGACCTGGTCTTCTTCGACGACCGGCTGGCCATGCCCGGGGTGTACGGGAACTCGGTGGCCGACGCGGTCCGCTACGGCGCGCGGCCGGTCAAGCTGGACCTGACCGCCGTGCTGGGCGGGGTGATCGGCGCGACCAGCCGGATCGGGGTGGGTGCCACCTACTCCACCACCTACTACGACCCGTTCCACGTGGCGCGCACCTTCGCCACGCTGGACCATCTGTCCGGTGGCCGGGCCGCCTGGAACGTGGTGACCTCGGTGAACGACTCGGAGGCGCAGAACTTCGGCCTGGAGAAACACCTCGGCCACGACGAGCGGTACGACCGGGCGCACGAGTTCCTCGAGGCGGTCACCGCACTGTGGGACTCCTGGGAGCCGGACGCGCTCGTCATGGACCGGGAATCGGGCATCTTCGCCGACCCGGAGAAGGTGCACGAGATCGACTTCGCCGGGAAGTGGTTCAAGGTGCGCGGCCCGTTGACCGTGCCGCGCACCCCGCAGGGCCGGCCGGTGCTGCTGCAGGCCGGTTCGTCCGGGCGGGGTCGGGAGTTCGCCGCCGAGTGGGCGGACCTGATCTTCACCGGCGACCCGGGCATCGAGGTGGCCCGGCAGCATTACCGGGACCAGAAGAAACGCATCGCGGCCGCCGGCCGGGACCCGGACACGGTGAAGATCCTGCCCATGGCCTACGCGGTGGTCGGTGAGACGCAGGCCATCGCCGAGGAGAAGGAGCGCCTGTTCCTGGACGCCTACGTGCACCCGGTGGCCTCGCTGACGCTGCTCTCCGAGGTGCTCAACTACGACTTCGGCCGCCACGGTCTGGACGACCCGGTCACCCCGGCAATGCTGGACGCCAGCTCGGGCATCCGGGGCCTGTTCGAGGGCGTGCGCCGGCACCTCGGCCGGGACGACCTGACCGTGCGTGACCTGGCCGCGCACCGCGCCACCCTGCTGCAGGGGCCGCGGTTCGTGGGCACCCCGGATCGGGTGGCCGGGCAGATGCGGGAATGGTTCGACGGCGAGGCCTGCGACGGGTTCGTGCTGGCCGCGACGCACCTGCCGGGCGCGTTCGAGGAGTTCGTGCGGATGGTGGTGCCGATCCTGCGCGAACAGGGCGTGTTCCGCTCCGAGTACACCGGCCACACCCTCCGCGACCACCTCGGCCTGCCGAAGTGACTGAACCACTGTGCTGAAGTCACTGAATCACCGTGCTGAAGTGACTGAATCACCGTGCTGAAGTCACTGAATCAGGGGTGGTGGGGGTTAGTTGATGCGGGTCCAGGGTTGGCAGCCGGTGGTTTCGAAGACGCCGTCGGTGGGGTCGATGGTCACCGTGGTGCCCCGGTTGCCCTCGTTGGTGATGATCGTGCCGAAGTCGTCGCCGGCGTCCCAGCGGCAGAGCAGTTCGGCCGGCCCCCGGGTGCGGTAGGTGCCGGGCTGGATGTCGGTGCCCACCACGAACCGGCCGTTGCCGGGGATCTGGCCCGGCCGGCCGGGCAGCGTGGTGCGCGGCTGCGCGTCCAGGTCCCGGCCGAACTGGCTGACCGCCTGCAGGGTGAGCACCACGCCCCACGCGCCGAGCAGCGCGGCCAGCCCGCCGAGCACCGAGGCGACGATCGACATGGTGCCGTTGGACGCGATCCCCCGCCGCGCCCGGCCGAGACCGAGCAGCCCGAACAGCACGGCCAGCCCGCCGCACAGCAGGGCCAGCGGCCCGGTGAACGGCACCACCCCGAACACCAGGCCGGCCACCGCCAGGATCAGCGCGGTGATGCCGTACCCGTTGCGCGGCACCGGCCGGTACTCGGCCGGCCGGCGCTGCCCCGGGATGGCGCCCGGCGGCACCGGCGGGTACGGCAGCGGCCGGGTCGGCTGGTAGCGGCGCGGCTGGCGAGTCATTGGCGTCCCCGAGGTCGGGCGAAAACGCGGACATTAAGAACTATCGAAGTAGTTGAGAGCTGTGTTACCGCTCACAACAACTGTCGATAGTCTTCGGCCATGACCGAACGGGATCTCGAGCGGGAACAGGCCAACAAGGACCTCATCCGGCGCGCCTTCGACGAATGGGCGGCCGGCATCGGCGGGGTGTTCGCCCTGCTCGCCGAGGACGCCACCTGGACGATCGTGGGCAACGCCCCGGTGTCGCGCACCTACACCAGCCGCAAGGACTTCCTGGACACGGTCATCGAGCCGTTCGGCGCGCGCATGGAGAAGCCGCTGGTGCCGGAGGTGCGCCACCTCTTCGCCGACGGCGACTGGGTGATCGCGCTGTTCGACGGCACCGCGACCGCCCGGGACGGCAAGCCCTACCGCAACACCTACACCTGGTACATGCGGCTGAGTGACGGGGTGATCGTGGAGGCGATCGCGTTCTTCGACACGATCGAGTTCACCGACTTCTGGACCCGGGTCGACCCGGTCTGAACGAACCGGGCCGACCTGGGTCGCTCGAGGAGATCAGCCGCCGAAGTGCTTGACCAGCGCGGCGATGCCGGCCCCGTAGACGCCGTTGCTGTAGGTGTCCATGAGGCCGGCCTCGTGCTCGGCGTCCGCGTCGAAGTGCGACCACCACTCCACGAAGGCCTGGCCGGTGGAGGTGATCGGCGCGATCCGGATGGTGGACTTGTAGCTGCGCACCGGGAACGGGCCGGCGTCGGTGAACTCGTAGGTGTAGGAGCGGTCGTCGTCGTCCAGGGTCAGCAGCCGCTCGGCGACCTGGCCCGCGTCGCCCAGGCTCAGCCGGCGGACCGAGCCGACCTCCATCCCGGAACCGCCGCCCTCGATCTCGCTGGCGGTGATCGCGGGCAGCCAGCTGGGCAGCCCGTTGAAGTCGCGGACCAGCGCCCACACCTCGTCGGCGGACGCGGGCACGACACCGCTGGCGTACGGCCTTGGCATGAGTTCTCCTTCGGGTTCAGTTCAGGGTCGGACGTTCTTGAACGCACGGGTCTGTTCGGTGAGCGCCCGCTCGGTTGGCAGCCGCTCCATACTGCTCGCTCCGTAGAAGCCGTGACAGTGCTCCGTTCGGGCTAGCACGTACGAGGCGTCCGACGGCTCGGCGATCGGCCCGCCGTGGCAGAGCACCAGCACGTCCTCCCTTACCTCCAGCGCGGCTCGGGACCACGAGTCGATCAGCGCGACGCAGTCGTCCAGCGTCTTGGCCGTCTCCGCGCCGATCGCGCCGCCGGTGGTCAGCCCCATGTGGCAGACGATCATGTCCGCGCCGGCGCGCGCCATGGCGGCCGCGTCTTCCTCGGAGAACACGTAGGGGGTGGTCAGCAGGTCCTGGGCCCGGGCGGCGGCGACGAGGTCGACCTCGAGGGCGTAGCCCATGCCGGTCTCCTCCAGGTTGGCCCGGAACACCCCGTCGATCAGGCCCACGGTGGGGAAGTTCTGGATGCCGGCGAAGCCCAGGTCGCGCAGCTCGCGCAGGAACCGGTCGCGCAGCAGGAACGGGTCGGTGCCGTTCACCCCGGCCAGCACCGGGGTGTGCTCGACCACCGGGAGCACCTCGGCGGCCATCTCCACCACGATCTCGTTGGCGTTCCCGTAGGCCAGCAGGCCGGCCAGCGAGCCGCGCCCGGCCATCCGGTACCGGCCGGAGTTGTAGATCACGATCAGGTCGATGCCGCCGGCTTCCTCGCACTTGGCCGACAGGCCCGTGCCGGCGCCGCCGCCCACGATCGGCTCGCCGCGCCGGGCCATCTCGGCGAACCGCTCCATCAGCTCGGCCCTCATGTGGTTACCTCCCGGAACGCGGCGACCAGCGCGTTGGCGAACTCCGGGTCGTTCAGGTTGTGCGGCACCCGGAGCAGTCGGCACCGGTCGGTCTGCTCCACCATTTGCTCCAGCGTGTCGAAAAGGGCGGCGTCGGCCTCCGGGTCCCAGAACGGCTGCCCCTCGGCGTCCAGCAGCGAGACCCCGCCCTCGGGGAGCAGGAACCGGACCTGGCCCGAGCAGGCGTTCAGCTTGCCGGCGATGAACTCGGCCGTGGCGCGGTTCTCCTCCACGCTGGTGCGCATCAGGGTGACCTGCGGGTTGTGCTGGTAGAACAGCCTGTCCCCGTACCGAGGCGGCACGGTGTCCGGGGCGCCGAAGTTGACCATGTCCAGTGCGCCGCAGGAGCCCACGTAGGGCACGCCGGTGCGGGCGATCGCGTCCAGCCGCTCCGGCCCGGCGCTGAACACGCCGCCGGCCAGCAGGTCGCAGATCTCCGTGGTGGTGATGTCCAGGACCGCGTGGAGTTGGCCGTCGTCGGCCAGCTTCTCCATCGCCCGGCCGCCGGTGCCCACCGCGTGGAACACCAGCGGGTCGTACTCCCCGGTCAGCTGCTTGGCCACCGCCGTGACGCACGGCGTGGTCACCCCGAACATGGTCAGCGCCACGGCCGGCCGGGTGGCGGCCTCGGGTATGCGGTGGGTGAGCGCGCCGGCCAGCGCGTGGGCCGCGTTGCCCAGTACCCGCCGGGAGATCCGGTTCAGCCCGGCCACGTCGGTGACCGAGTGCAGCATGGCGATGTCGCTGGCCCCTACGTACGCCGACACGTCGCCCCCAGCGACCGTGCTGACCAGGAACTTCGGCACGCCGACCGGTAGCGCGCGCAGTGCCGGGGAGATCAGTGCGGTGCCACCCGAGCCACCCAGCCCGAGCACCCCGCCGACGTCGTCCCGCGCGCCCAGCCAGTGCTCGAAGGCCACCGCCATGGCCGTTACCGCGCTGCCCCGGTCACCGGTGAACACCGCTTCGGGGCCGTCCGGGTGGGCGGCCGCGACCTCGTCGGCCGCGACGTCGGCGCCGCGTGGTTCCGGGTCGTGGGTGGACAGGTCGACGGTGGTCACCGGTACGCCGGCCGCCCGGAGCAGCTCGGCCACGTAGCGCAGCTCCGCGCCCTTGGTGTCGAACGTGCCGACGACATAACCCGTCATAGGGCTGTGACGTTACCGGCGTCACCCGGTGCCCGCACCCCCGCGATGCTTTAATGGGCCTTCAAAATTCGACCGCAATCGAACCTTCGGAGCTCACCTTGCTGACCACGCGTTTCACCGAGGAATTCGGCGTCCAGCACCCGATTGTGTGCGGGGGCATGACCGGGGTCGGGACCGCCGAGCTGATCGCCGCCGTGGCCAACGCGGGCGCCCTGGGCTGTCTGACCGCGCTCACCCAGCCGACGCCGGAGGCGCTGGCCAAGGAGATCCAGCGGGTCAAGGACATGACCGACAAGCCGTTCGCGGTGAACCTGACCATCCTGCCCACGATCAAGCCGGTGCCCTACGACGAGTACCGGGACGCCATCGTCGAGGGCGGCGTGAAGATCGTGGAGACGGCCGGGTCGAACCCGGAGCCGCACCTGCCCACGTTCAGGGCCGCCGGCGTGAAAGTGATCCACAAGGCGGTGGCCGTGCGGCACGCGCTGAAGGCCGAGCGGCTGGGGGTGGACGCGATCAGCATCGACGGCTTCGAGTGCGCCGGCCACCCCGGTGAGGACGACATCGGCGGGCTGGTGCTGATCCCGGCGGCCGCCGCCAGGCTGTCCATCCCGATCATCGCCAGCGGCGGCATCGCGGACGGGCGCGGGCTGGCCGGTGCGCTGGCGCTGGGCGCGGACGCGGTGAACATGGGCACCCGGTTCATGGCCACCACCGAGGCGCCGATCCACGAGAACGTGAAGAACCAGATCGTGGCCAACGACGAGCGGGCGACCAACGTGGTGTTCCGCAAGTTCCGCAACTCCGCCCGGTGCGCGCGCAACTCGGTCTCCGACCAGATCGTGGAGATCGAGCGTCAGGAGGGGACGACCTTCGACGACATCGCTTCGCTCGCGGCCGGTGCTCGTGGCCGCACCGAGGTGCTGGAGAAGGGGGACATGGACGGCGGCATGTGGTGGGCCAGCCAGGCCCAGGGGCTGATCAACGAGGTGGCCCCGTGCGCCGAGGTGGTTCGCCAGATCGTCGCGGATGCCGAGGAGATCATCGGCAAGCGCCTGGCCGGGATGCGCGCCTAGCGGCGCGCCTGTGAGTGGCGAGTAGCGCCATAGCGCTACTCGCCACTCACGAGTGTTGGCGCGCCAGCGCCAACACATCCTCCACCGACCACTGGTCGTCGGCGTGCTCGCCGTACTTGGCCGCGCGCACCCGGCCGTCCGGGGAGACCAGGAAGTCGCCGGGCAGGCCCAGCCGGCCGCCCTCGGCCGCGACCGGCGGCCGGGGGAGCCGGCCGCGCAGCACCTCGGTGACGGAGGCGACCACGGCGCGCAGCGCGCGGGGGTTCAACAGCGCGCGCGGCGCGTGCTCCACGCCGAACTCCCGGTACAGCGCCTTCTCCGGGTCGCCGACCACGGCGAACGGCAGCTCGGCCGCCGTCCGGCGCAGTTCTTCCGCGCTGGAGTGGAACAGCACCACCTCGCGCACCCCGGCGGCGGCCACCTCCTCGTTCCGGTTCACGAACGAGCGTAGGTGCAGGTGGCAGATCGGGCAGCCGGCGAACCGCCGGAACTGCAGGTGGACGAGCCGCTCGGTATCCGGCACCGCCACCTTCTCACCGTGGATGTCCACCAGGTCGCGGGCGGGCACCTGGTCGCCGGGCTGGATCTTCATGGGGGCACCTCCGCGTAGGCGTACGTTGTACTCCTACCAAGTATGCGCGTAGGCCGTACGCTGTCAAGTCATGCCCCGCCCGCGCTCGCTCAACCCGGAGGTGATCGTCGCCGCCGCCCTGGCGGTGATCGACCGGGACGGGCTGGACGCGCTGTCCATGCGCGCGGTGGCCGGCGAGCTGCGCATGGGCACCATGTCGCTGTACCGCTACGTGGCCGACCGGGACGGGCTGGAGTCCCTGGTAGTGGAGCGGTTGCTGGCCCAGGTGGACCCCCGGCCGCCGGCCGGGCTCTCCTGGTGCGCCGAGCTGCACGTGCTGGTCGGCCGGGTGCGGGACGCGGTCGGCGCACACCCGGCGGTCATCCCGCTGCTGCTGCGCCGCCGGCACGAATCGGCGGCCTCCCGCCGGTGGCTCGAGGCCACGCTCGGTGCGCTGGAACGGGGCGGGTTCACCGGGGCGCGGCGGGTGATCGCGCAGCGCACACTGGTCAGCTACCTGCTCGGCGCGTTGCAGACGGAGTACTACGGCGCGCTGTCCGGCGCCGGCACCGAGGCGCTGGCGATGGACGACTGCCCGCTGATCGCGCAGACCGCGCGTGCCGCCGCCGGGCTCACCCCGGAGGACGAGTTCGGCCGGGGCCTGGCGGTGGTGATCGCCGGTCTGCGCTCCGGCGAGGCGCCCTAGCCTGCCCGGGGCTCGCGCCACATCGAGCGCATGACCACCTCCAGGCCGCGCACCGGCAGGGTGCCGGTCTCCGCGAACCCGAACCGCCCGTAGTACGACACCAGCTCCGGCTTGCACTCCAGGTAGGCCGGCAGCTCCCGCTCGTCCAGGCGGGGCAGCATGGATCGCAGCAGCGCGGTGCCGACGCCCCGGCGCTGCGCCTGGGGGTCGGCGCCGAGGTGGAACAGGTACCAGTGCGGGGTCGAGGGGCGGGCGGCCTGGAACACGTCGCCGATCCGCATCAGGCGGGGGAACCGGTGCCGCGCCGCGCGCGCAGCCCGGGCAGCGTGGCCACCAGCGCGGACTGCTCGGGCTCCACCCGGCCGGGCTCGGTCCAGAACGCGGCGCCGGTCGGAGCGCCCGTCGGATCGCCGGCCAGCTCGACGTATCCGTCCGGGAGCATCTGCCGCAGGAACGTGTCCATCAGGCCGGGCAGCCGGCGCCGCCGGGCCTCGTCGTCCGGGATCACCCAGCGGTAGACGGGGTCGTCGTGGAAGGCGCGGGCCAGGATGCCGGCCACCGCGGCGTGGTCGGCCGGGGTGGCCCGCCGGACGGTCGGTTCGGTCATGGCCGGCGCACCGAGGAGCCGCGCGGAGTGCCGGGCACGCCGTTCGCTCCGTGCCGCTGTTGGATCTGGTACTCGATCAGCGCCAGGTCCTGGTGCAGCTGGGCGATCCGGGCGAGCACCTGTTCCCGGTGGGTGACCAGCACCTCGTGCCGGCGCCGCTCGGCGTCCTGGCCGTCGCCGGTCAGTTCGGCGTACTCACGCAGCTCGCTGGTGGACATGCCGGTGGCGCGCAACCGGTCGAGCAGGCGAATCCGGGCCACGTCGTGCTCGGTGTAGCGGCGTGCGCCGTTCTTGGACTTGGCGCCCTTGCCGTTGTTGGCGTTTTTGCCGTTGTCCGGCGCACCGGTTCCGGAGATCAGGCCGGAGCGCTCGTAGGAGCGCAGCGTCTTGGTGGTCAGCCCGGTGAGCCGGGCCACCTCGGCAAGGGTCAGCTCGTCGTCCACCGATGCGGCCTCGCCAGCGTCGTCGTGTGTCGGGTGCTGGCACCCTAGCGCTAGTGCGGCTTGGTGGCGGACTGCAGGCCGATCTTGCTGGCCACGTCCGTCAGTACTTTTGCGTAGCCCAGTCCCGTGAGTCGGGCTTTCGTACCTGGATCCCCGACTCACCGTACCCAGATCCCCGACTCGCGGGGGGTGGGTTAGGCGAGGGTTTCGCGGATGCGGGTGTGGGTTTGGTCGGCGGCTTCGCGTTCGGCTTGGGTGGCGGGTTCCAGGCGGACGGGGATGTCCTTGTGGTGTGGCGTGCCGGCGATGGGGTCGCGGTCGGTGGCGCTGGTGATCAGGTTCAGCCTCGGGCCGTTGATCACCCGGCCGCCCCGGCCGTCCGGGTAGGACATGCCGTAGCCGTGCGGCAGCGCGGCCTGCATCGGGCGCAGCGACTCGTCGGCCTCGGCGCGCGCCACGATCCGGCCGGTCGAGGTCTGCACCGCGACCCAGTCACCCGGGTCGACCCCGACCGAGGCCAGGTCGGCGGCGCGGGCGCGCAGGGCGCCGTCCGGGTCGGTGCGCCGCCAGGCCGGCGGGCGCAGGATCTGGTTCGCGTTGTGTGACCGGCGCTGGCCGGCGATCAGCGAGAACGGGTACCGGGGGTCCGGCGCCTCGGCCACCGGGTCCAACCTGCCCAGCCAGCTCAACATCTCCGGCACGGCCAGCTGGATCCGCGGCCGGCGCACCAGCGACCAGACCTCCTCGTAGGTGTGCACGCTGAACGGCGTGCCGCTGGTGCTGCCCAGGATGCGGTCGAACAGCTCCTCGCCCAGCGCGGGGACGTCGGCCGAGGAACCCAGCGCGCGTCGAACCTGCTCGGGCATCTGCGCGGCCGCCCGGTGGGCGCCGGCCCACAGCGGCGCCATGGACGCCGCTCCGCCCGGCAGCGCCGGCCCCAGCGTCCGGTACAGCAGCACCGGGGCGATCGCGGCCAGCTCGGGGTCGCCCTTCATCAGGCGGGCCGCCGCCGGCATCAGTTGCGCGCGGTCCACGCGGGCGGTTTCGACCAGGGAGTCCAGCTCGGCCGCCGGGGGCAGCACACCCAGCTCGTCCAGCAGCCGGGTGTAGATCTCCGCCTCCACCAGGGTGCCCTCCAGCGGCGTGAACAGCGGTGGCCGGACCTGGAAGTAGTTGGTCGGCCACTCCAGGCTGAAGAGGGTGAACTCCCACTTCTCGTGCTGCGCGGCGGCCGGTAGGACGTAGTCGGCCTGCGCGGCGGTCTCGGTGTAGGCCACGTCCACCACCACGGACAGCTCGCACTCGCGCAGCGCCCGCTCCACCGACGCGGTGTCGGCGTAGGTGTTCGCCGGGTTGGAGGACTCCACCCACACGACGCGGACCCGGTTCGGGTGGTCGGTGAGCACCTCCTCGGCCAGCGTGTTCGCCGGCAGCAAGCCGCCGATGTACTCGTAGCCGGTGATCTCCGAGCGCTTCCCGTTGGAGTTGCTCCACAGCGGCAGCAGCCAGGAGTGCATGCCGTTGGTGCCCGGCCGGCCGAAGTTCCCGGTGAGCAGGAACAGCAGCTTCTCCAGGTAGCTGTTCAGGGTGGAGTGCCGGCCCTGCTGGATGCCCAGCTCCACCCGCACGGTCATCGCGTTCGCGGCCAGGATCAGGTCGACGGCGGCGTCCACGTCGGAGCGGGAAAGCTCGCAGTGCGCGATCCACTCGTCCACCGGGACCGCCCGCAGCGCCTCCGCGACCTCCTCGAACCCGTCGCAGTGGGCGGCCAGGAACTCCCGGTCGGCGCCGCCCCGCTCCAGCACCAGGGCGAGGATCGCGCCGAGCAGGTAGGCGTCCGTGCCGGGGCGCAGGGGCAGGTGCAGCTCGGCCACGTCGGCGGTCTCGGTGCGCCGGGGGTCGACCACGATCACCTTCCGGTTGGGGTCGTTCTTGATCGTGTTCAGGGCCTGCCGGGCGTTGGTGAAGCCGTGCGCCAGCCACGGGTTGCAGCCGATGACCAGCAGCAGGTCGCACTCCTCGATGTCCTCGGCGGTGTGGCAGGCCTGCGAGCCGAACATCTTGCCGTTCACCCAGAAGTCGCCGGTCTTCTCCTGGGACAGCGCGTTGAAGTATCGGGAGGAGTTCATCCACTTCATCAGCGAGGTGCCGTAGGCCCCGCCGGAGTGGTTGCCCTGGCCGCCGCCGCCCACGTAGGCGAACGAGCCGGGCCGGCCGGCCGCCGTGTCCGCGTCCCGCACCGCGCGCAGCTGGATGGCGATCTCCCGCAGCGCGGTGTCCCAGTCGATCTGCTCGTGCGAGCCGTCCGGGAGCCGGCGCAGCGGGCTGGTCAGCCGGTCGCCGTGGTTGCCCAGCCAGTTCAGCCGCTGCGCCTTCTGGCACAGGTAACCGGCGGAGCGGGGGTTCTCCTTGTCGCCCCGCACCCGGGTGATCGCGCGGCCGTCCAGCTGCACCTCCAGCCCGCAGTTCAGGTAGCAGAGGCTGCACGCGGTCTTGTGCCACTCGGTCACCGACAACCCCCAGGGTTTCGCAGAAGAACTCAGCTTGCCTACAGGGTTGCGTCAATGAACCCTGGTGTCAACCCGGTCAGAGCGAACGGACGATGTCGATCGCCCGGCCGAGCGTGTCCAGCTTGGCCGGTACGGAGTCCCCGGCCGGATAGAGCCGGACCGTGTCCACGCCGGCATCGCGCCACACCGCGAGCCTTTCCCGGACCATCGGCTCGGTGCCGATCAGCGTGGTGGCCAGCACCATGTCGTCGGTGATCAGCTCGACGGCGGCGTTCCGGTCGCCGGCCTGCCAGTGCTCGTGGACCGCCGCCGCCACCTCGGCCCAGCCCTGCCGGCCGTAGGCGTCCCGGTAGAAGTTGGTGCTGGCCGAGCCCATCCCGCCGAGGCTGAACGCGAGCTCCTTCTTCCGCGCGGCCACCATGGTGCGCAGCGCGTCCTCGTCCTCGGCGAACGCCACCTCGGCGCCCTGGCACACGTCGAGCGCGGCCCGGGTGCGGCCGTTTCGGGACAGCCCGGCGTCCAGGTGTCGGAAGTAGGCGGCCGAGCCCTCCGGCACGAAGCTCGTGCCCAGCCACCCGTCGGCCAGCTCGCCGGTCAGCTCCAGCATCTTCGGGGAGAGGGTGGCCAGGTAGATCGGGATGTCCGGGTTGGGCTCCATGGACACCCGCATCGGCTTGCCCTCGCCGCCGGGCCGGGGGACGTGGAACGCCTCCCCGCTGAACGACACCTTGTCCCCGGCGAACACCTGGCGGACGATTTCGATGGTCTCCCGCATCCGGGTCAGCGGCTTGGCGAACCCGACGCCGTGCAGCCCCTCGATGACCTGCGGGCCGGACGCGCCGAGGCCCAGCGCGAACCGCCCGTCGGACATCGCGGACAGGGTCAGGGCGGCCTGCGCGATGGCCACCGGGGTGCGGGTGCCCAGCTGGATGATCCCGGAGCCGAGCAGCATCCGTTCGGTGCGGCCGGCCAGGTAGCCGAGCACCGACGGTGCGTCCGAGCCCCACGCCTCGGCCACGAAACAGGCGTCCAGGCCGAGTTTCTCCGCCTCGACGGCGAACGTGGCGACGTCCCGGAAGTCGTGCGAGGCCTCGATGGTGGTCGCGGTCCGCATCAGCCGACGCCCTCCACGCGCTCCTTGATCGCGGCCAGCGTCGCGGTCATGTTCTTCTCGAACTCGCGCAGCCGGTTGAAGACGATCTTCTGTTCCTTCTCCGGCATGCGGGTTATGGCCACGGTGAGCATGGAAGGGCCCGGTCCGAGCTGCGCCGACTGGTGCAGCCGGGTGCCGTCGCCCTCCGGCTCGAGGGTGAACCGCCACACCGCCGACGGGTTCTCCGCGTCGGCCACCGCCCAGGAGAACGCCCGCGTGGGCTCGCACTCCACGATCTCCGAGGGAACCTGCCAACCGCCGGTGGCCGGGTGGCTGCTGTGGCCGAGGAACCGCGCGCCGAGCGCGGGTCCGCTGGCCCCGTCCAGCCACTCGATCGCGTCCAGCTCGTTGCTCATCTCGGGCATCCGGCCGGGGTCGCTCACGATCTCCCAGACGGCCTCGGGTGGGGCCTCGACGAACGTGTCGACCCGCACCGTCGGCTTGTCCGCGTACCGCGCGCCGGTCCACTCCATTGCGGCCCCGTCCTCTCGGTTGAGTGATCGCCGACCAGAGTTGCGCAAACAGACCCAGATGTCCAGCGGCCTCTCCCGGCCGGGGATGTCGATTCGCGGTTGCCGCTAGCGGCAAGTGTAACGCTGTTTTGATGCCGGAAGCGACAAGCGCTCACCCGCTGCCCCGCTCGCCGCCGCGCACGGCTCATCGGGTTAATGACGGCTGCTCGCGGTGGGGGTGGTCGCCGACTCTGGCGGATCAGCGTCGATTTTCGACGCTGTAGCGCCACAAATGACGATCACCCCTGGCGGCGGCCTCGGGGTGGGGCGAGGCAATGATGGGGGGATGTGGACGCGGTGGGTCGCGGTGCTCGGTGGGGCGGTTGTGCTCGGGCTCGGGGTGGGCGGGTGCTCCGAGGCGGCGGTGAGTGGGCCGCCGAGTCCGGTGACGGCGGCACGGCCGGCGCAGCCGGGGGTGACCGGAGGACTGGTCGGCGCGGTGACCAAGTTGGGCCTAATCAGCCAGGACTCCTGCCAGACCGGGCCGGCCGAGCAGGTCTACCCGGACTGTGACCGGTTCATGGCCCAGCTGCGGTCGGCGGTTGCCACGGTGCGCGACTCGGCCGGCGGCCTGCCCAATGCGGCCGAGGTGAAGCGGACCGCGGCGGAGACCCTCGCCGGGGCCGATGCGTTCGACCGGGACGGGTGTGGTTCCGGGCCGACCGGGTCGGCGTCCAGTGGTGCCTCGAGCTGCGTCGGCAACCTGGCCAGGGTGCGCGCCGGGGTGACCACGCTGATCGCGCAGACCGCCTCGGTGGCGAACCGCTGAGGTTCGGCCGGTCGATCGGCCGATGGGCGCCGGCGGCCGTGCTCGGCGTCGCCCCCGATTCCGGCGGGGCCGCCTGCGCCCTCGGGTCGATCGACCCGGCCGATGCGGATCAGCCGGCCGCGCCCCGGCTGCCCAGGATGTCCCGGACGGCGTCCGCCGGGATCCGGAACGAGCGGCCCACGCGTACATGTGGGATCTCGCCGGCATGAACCATTCGGTAGATCGTCATTTTGGACACGCGCAGGGTGTTGGACACCTCCGCGACGGTCAGCAGCTCGGCGCCGCTGGCAGGTCGCTGGGCGCCAACGCCGGTGCCAAATTCGGGGGCAGTCTTTTCGCCGAGATTCATGTCAACGAGGTCGCGCGCGTGATCGGCATTGTTACGAAAGCGAGAAAAGTAATCGGTGTGTTCACCGTGCCGAGTGTGATGTGTTGCTCAAACGGGTGATTCGGTCACTCATCGTTATAGCGTGAGGTGTGCACGCCTGTGGCGGGCAGGAAATCGTTCCCCGCCCGCCATCTGCGGCGATCTCCCGGCTGACCTCCGTGATCCGGCCGTGATCGGGCGCTCACAACGCGCTGCGGCGCCCGTTCATCTTGATCCTCAACCGGGTGAATGGGTTACTGCTTGGCGTCGCCCTCGCCGGCCGGGGTCTCGATGGCCTCCGGGGATCCGGACGTCACCTCGATCCGGGTGGCGCCGCCGTTGGCGGCATACGCGCCGGCCACTCGCACGCGCAGCACGCCGGCCTCGTAGGACGCGCTGACCGCCTCGGCGGTCACGTGCGCCGGCAGCGTGAAGGCGCGACGGAACGAGCCGTAGCGCACCTCGCGCAGCGCGCCGCGGCCGCGCTCCTCGGAGCGCTCGTCCCGCCGCTCGCCGCGCACCACCAACTGGTCGCCGTCCACCTCGACGGTGACGTCCTTGGTCACGTCCACGCCCGGCAGCTCGACGGTCACCACCGCGTCGTCGCCGTCCCGGGACACATCGGCGGCCGGCACGAAGGCGCTCGGGGTGGCCGGCCAGCTGGGTACCGGTCCACCGAAGGCGCGCCGCACCAGGGCGTCGAAGTCGGCGAACGGGTCGCGGCGGCTCCACAGGGAAACGTTGCTCATGATCTCCTCCAGTTCCGAAGCTTTCGCTCATATAACTTGAGCTGAAGCGACTCAATTCCAGCGAGGAGGGTGACGTGCGCCACGCGAGAGCCAATCATGTGGAATTGGCTCTCGACGTCGAGGCCAATTCCCGCGCAGCATCGAGGTCGTGGCTACCGTGACCCCGAAGCTGACCCCGGTCTCCCTGGCCCGTCGCCCGGTGAGCCGGCTGATCCAGCTGATCGTCGGGCTCACCCTGTACGGGGTGAGCATGGCGTTCATGATCCGCGCCGGCCTCGGCCTCGACCCGTGGGACGTGCTGCACCAGGGCCTGGCCAACCACGTCCCGCTGAGCTTCGGCACCATCACAGCCCTGGTCGGCGCGCTGGTGCTGCTGGCGTGGTGGCCGCTGCGGCAGCGCCCCGGCATCGGGACGGTGGCCAACATCCTGGTCATCGCGGTGGCGGTGGACGGCGCGCTGGCCGTGCTGCCGGCGGCGACCAGCCTGTGGTGGCAGGTGCCGCTGATGGTGCTCGGCGTGGTGCTCAACGGCGTGGCCACCGCCTGCTACGTGGGTGCCCGGCTGGGTCCGGGGCCGAGGGACGGCCTGATGACCGGGCTGCACGCGCGCACCGGGAAGTCGGTGCGCCTGGTGCGCACCGGCATCGAGGTGGCCGTGCTGGCCACCGGGTGGCTGCTCGGCGGCACGGTCGGCGTCGGCACGGTGCTGTACGCGCTGAGCATCGGCCCGCTCACCCAGTTCTTCCTGCCCTGGCTGGCGTACCGCGACGGCGCAGCAGCCACCACTCCGCCACCAGCAGGTTGACGATCCAGCTCAGCCACACGCTGGCCCCGGCGGCGGCCCGGCTCATCGCGGCCTCGTCCCCGCCGAAAAGCGTGCCGGTGAACGGGTCGAGCACCACGATCCACAGCACCAGCCAGGCCCGGTTCACCACGATGGAGAAGGTCAGCGCGAAGCTGCGCACCATCCAGGCCCGGTGGTCGGCGTACCGGCGCCGGCGGGCGGCCCGGTAGCCGGCGAACGAGGTGAACAGCCACAGCACGGCCAGCATCGTGTTGCCCACCGAGGAGAAGAAGCCCGTGCTGCTCACCGGGGCGACGCCGAGCACCAGGACGCCGGCCGGGAACACCCCGCCGAACAGGTAGAGCCGCCCGATCCACCGGTGGGCCACCCGGTACCGGTTGCGCAGCCACGGCCACACCTGCAGGCAGCCGGTGACCAGTGCGACCGAGCCGAACAGGATGTGCCCCACCAGCAGCGGATAGTGCAACGGGTAGCCCGGGTGCGGCGGGATCAGCGACCGCGCCGGGTCGAACCCCAGGTAGCGGGGCAGCGAGAAGGCCAGGAACGCCACCGAAATCACGATCAGCGGCGGCAGCCAGAGGTGCTGGCGAGTGGGCATCGAGTCTCCCGGACAGAAACTGTGTATGAGCTACGCGGTAAGTCTGTCCGGAAAACTACGTATCAGATACGCAATAATTGGCCGGGATGGATACCGAACACTTGCTCTGGCGCGCCGAGCCCGGTCCGCGCCGAGGGCCGAAACCGTCCCTGACCAGGGCGGAAGTGGTACGCGCGGCGATCGCGGCCGCCGACGCCGACGGCCTGGAAGCGCTGGCCATGCAACGCGTCGCGGAACGCCTCGGCGTGGCCACCATGGCGCTCTACCGCTACGTACCCGGCAAGCACGAGCTGATCAGCCTGATGCTGGACGCCGCCGTCGGCGCGCCGCCCGAGCCGCCGTCCGGGTCTCCGTCCGGCTCTCCGCCCGAGCCGCCGTCGGGGTCGCCGTGGCGGGAGGCGCTGGCCGGGTGGGCGCGCGGCAACCGCGAGGTGTTCCGCCGGCACCCGTGGGTGCTGCCGCTGGTCGGCGGTCCGCGGATGATGGGGCCGAACGAGCTCGCATGGACCGAGGCCGGATTACGCGCACTGGACCCCACCGGCCTGCCGCCGGCCCGCCGGTTGGAAGTGCTGGTCGTGGTGAACGGCTTCGTGCGGGCGGCCGCGGCGGGGGAGACGGCCGCGCCGAGGCTGCCCGGGGCGGAGGCATTGGCGGCGTTCCCGCTGTTCCTGGGCGCGTTGGCGGGGTTGTCTAGCGGGGAGGGCGCGGCCGTGGAGCGGTTCGAGTTCGGGTTGGGGCTGGTGCTGGACGGCGTGCGGCGGCTGGTCGACGGGACCAGGTCGTAAAGGCGCCTGGACGGCGGAGCCGGTTAATCCGTCGGGGCGCGTGGCCTACCGGTTTGATCGCCGTTTGTGGTGGTTCACCAGGGCACGGAAGCCGGCGCACTCCTCCGGCGGGCCGTCGTGCGGGCATTCCCGCAGGTGAGCGAGGTACTCCCGGGCGGCATTCAGCTTCGCTACCTGGGCATCCACGGCATCGATCTGGGTCGTGACCCGGTCCCGCCAGTCAGCATCGGCGGCCCGGCGGTTCACCAGCGCGCCGATGTCCCGGATGCTCATCAGGCCGGTCTCCCGCCACAGGTGGATCAGGGCGATCCGGTACAGCTGGGCGGCGTCGTAGCAGCGCCGACCGCTCCGCCGGTGGGAGCCGAGCAGGCCCCGGCGTTCCCAGAAACGCAGCGTGGACAGGGCCAGGCCGAACCGCCCGGCGGCCTCGGTGATCTCGGTGAGCTCGTTCATTCCCGGCATGCGACCAGTTGAGCTGAACCACGGTTCAGCGGACAAGGTGAGCCTAACCTCATCGAAAGGGGAGGAAGTGGCACACACGCTGACCGAGGCCGGGCGCATGCTGCGGGCCGGCGAACTGACCAGCGTCGAGCTGGTAGAAGCGGGCATCGAGGCCGCCGACCGGCGCGACGGCGCGCTGGGCGTCTACCTGACCAGGATGGACGAGTCGGCGCTCGAGGAAGCCGAACGGGCCGACGCGGAGCTGCGCGCCGGCCGGGACCGGGGTGCGCTGCACGGCATCCCGGTGGGAGTGAAGGACATGATTGCGGTGGCCGGCGTGCCGACCACCGCGCAGAGCCTGGTCCGGGCCGGCGCCCCGCCCGAGGCGGCGGACGCCCCCGTGGTCGCCCGGCTGCGCGCGGCCGGCGCGGTGATCACCGGCAAGACCACCACCATGGAGTTCGGCTGCGGCATCCCGGACCCGGGCAAGCCCTTCCCGGTGCCGCGCAACCCGTACGACCTCGACCGGTGGGCCGGCGGGTCCAGCTCGGGCAGTGCCAGCGGGGTGGCGGCGGGGATGTTCCTGGCCGCGCTCGGCGGCGACACCGCGGGCAGCATCCGGATGCCGGCCGCGTTCTGCGGGGTCACCGGGCTGCTGCCCAGCTACGGCCGGGTGCCCCGGTCGGGCAGCGTGCCGCTGGGCTACAGCCTGGGGCGGATCGGTCCGCTGGCCCGCACCGCGCGGGACTGCGCGGCGGTGCTGGCCGCGATCGCCGGGCCGCACCCCGGTGACCCCGCCGCGACGGCGGTGCCTCCGCCGGAGGCCCCCTTCGACGACGACCGGAGCTACGGCGGTGACCTCGCCGGGCTGCGGGTCGGCCTGGTGCGGGACCTGCCGCTCGGCAGCGACCCGGCGCTGGTCGGCCGGTTGGCCGACGCGGTCGCGGTGTTCGAACGCCTGGGTGCCGAGGTGGCCGAGGTGACGCTGCCGTACTGGTCCGAGCTGATCGGCGCGACCATCGTGACCGCGGTCTGCGAGGGCCTGGCGCAGCACCGGGCCGACCTGCGGGCGCACTGGGCGGACTACTTCCCGGCCAGCCGGGGCCTGCTGGCCAGCGGCGCCCTTTTCACCGGCGCGGACTACGTGCAGGCGCAACGGGTGCGCCGGCTGGCGGCTGGGGCGGTGGCGGAGCTGTTCGGCCGGGTGGACGTGGTGCTCACGCCGACGGCGGTGGTGGGTGCCCCGCCGTTCGACGCGCTGGTCACCGAGGCGGGTCACCAGGACAACGCCGGCCTGTTCGGGCAGGTGCGCACGCCGTACTGGAACGCGCTGGGCAATCCGGTGGTGGCGGTGCCGATCGGGCCGGCCGAGTCCGGCCTGCCGCTGTCCGGGCAGCTGGCCGGCCCGGTGTTCGGCGACGCGACCATCCTGCGCGCGGCCGACGCGTTCCAACGGCACACCGAGTGGCACCGGCGGCCGGCGGCCGAGGTGGAGGGGGCGGCGGCATGAGCGACGTCGAATGGGTGCGAACGCAGCTCGCGTGGTTCGGCCTGGTGGACGAGGAGGGCGCGGCGCTGGCCGACGAGCGGCAGCTGGCCGGGCTCGCGGCGGACCACCGGGCGCTGCGCGCGGCGGTGGACGCGCTGCACGAGGCGGTCCGGGCGGCGCCGGAGACCGCGCCCGCGCTGATCTTCGACCCGTGAGTGATTTGTGTGGCCAGGGCCACACAAATCACTCACGGGTCAGTCCGCCCGCCGAAGGGTGACCGGGGCCAGCTCGGGGCGCTTCGCGGTGCGGCCGTCGCCGGAGGAGCGGCCCCGGATGCGGCGGTAGACCCACGGGCCGAGGAAGCTGCCCGTCCAGCGCAGCTCAGTGGCGGCGGTCTGCCACGGCGCGGGCGGCGGCAGCGCGGGCAGCGGCTCGCGCCAGGCGGGGTCCACGTCGGGCAGGCCGAGTGCGTGCGCCACGGCGGCGGCCGCCAGCCGGTGGCCGAGCGGGCTCAGGTGCAGCCGGTCCGGGCTCCAGGACCGGGGGTCGGTGCTGAACGGGACACCGTCGGTCTCGACCGCCAGCACGCCGTGGCGGGCGGCGGCGGCCCGGATGCGGGCGTTGAAGTCGAACACCCGCCCGCGCAGCGGCCGGGCCATCGGGGCGACCTTGACGATGTCCGGGTAGCAGATGGTCACCACCTGGGCGCCGGCCCCGGTCAGCTCGGCGAACATGGCCTCCAGGTGGCCGATCACCTCGCCGGCCTCGAAGCCCGGCCGGAGCAGGTCGTTCAGGCCGGCGACCACGGTGGCCAGGTCCGGGCGCAGGCGCAGTGCGGGCTCCAGCTGCTCGGCGTGGACCTGCCCGGCCAGCCGCCCGCGCACGGCCAGGTTGGCGTACTCCAGGCCGGGGTTGGCGGCGGCCAGCCGCTCGGCCAGGCGGTCGGCCCAGCCCCGGAGGCCGACCCGGTCGTCGCCGTCCCCGACGCCCTCGGTCTGGCTGTCGCCGATCGCGACGTAGCGGTGGTAGGGAGTCATGAGGCCGATCGTAACAGTGTTATTGCTCAGTCCGGCCACGGCGGAAGGTCGTGCTCGGCCACCCTGGCCAACTCGGCGGTGAACGCCCGGACGGCCGGGGTGTCGCCGGCCGCCGCGGACGCCACCGCGAGGCTCCGGGTCACCGCCGGGCGGCAGGCCAGGTAGCGCACCCCGGGCATGGCCACCGCGCCGCTGCGCGGCACCAGGGTCACCGTGAGGTCGGCGGCGACCAGGGCGAGCATGGTGGCGTAGTCGTACACGTGGTAGCGCACGTCCGGCTCCACGCCGTGCCGGCGCAGCAGCTGCACCAGCGCGTCGTGCTGGTCGGTGCCCGATGCGCAGGCGCTCCACACCTGGTCGCCCAGCCCGGCCAGGCGGACCGGCTCGGTTTCCGCCAGCGGGTGGTTGGCGGACACCGCCAGCCGGACCTCCTCGGTGAGCAGCGGGGTCACCCGCACACCGGGCGGCATGGCGGCCGGGCGGGCCGTCCAGCTCTCGATCACCACCACGTCCAGCCGGCGGGCGCGCAGCTCGGGAATCATGTCCACGATCTCGCCGTCCCGCATCCACGGGCGCAGCCGGGGGTGGTTGGCGGTGAGCGCGCGCAGGGCGCCGGGCAGCAGCGTGCGCACCGCGCTGGCCACCGCGCCGATGCGCAGCGGGCCGACCATCCGGTCGGCCGCATTGGCCAGGTCCCGCTCGGCGTCGGCCACGGCGGCCACCATCGAACGGGCGGTGGCCGCGAGCAGGCGCCCCGCCGGGGTCAGCCGGATGCCCCGGCCGTCCGGTTCGACCAGCCGGCAGCGGGCCTCCCGCTCCAGCTTGCGCACGTGCTGGGACACCGCCGGGCCGGTGATGTGCAGCGCCTCGGCGGCCGAAGTGATCGAGCCGTGCTCGGCGACCGAGGCGAACACCCGCAGCCTTTCCCAAGAAATCACCTAAGTGAAACTACTCAATAAGCCACATAAATACGAAGTACAAGTTGCGCACGGCAGATGGCAGCCTCGAGGTGTGAACCCGCTTCGCACCGCTCCCGCGCTGTGGGTGGCCACCGGCGCCGCCTGCATCTCCGCATCCGCCGGATTCGTCAAGCTGGCCGGCGCCGACCCGGGCTCGACGGCCTTCCTGCGCTGCGCCATGGCGCTGGTCGTGCTGGTCCCGATGGCCGGCTACGAGCTGTATCGGCGCGGCCGGCTGGACGCCCGCACGGTGTGCGTCGGGCTGGCATCCGGCGTGCTGCTCGGGCTGGACTTCCTGATGTGGACGGTGGCGATCTTCGACGTCGGCGCCGGCATCGCCACCGTGCTGGTGAACGTCCAGGTGATCGTCTTCCCGGTGCTCGCGCTGATGTTCGGCGGCACGCCGATTCCCCGGCGGTTCCTGCTGGCCAGCCCGGTGATGCTGGCCGGGGTCGCGCTGGCCGGAGGCGCGCTCGGAGCGGGCGCCGGGATGACCAACCCGGTGCGCGGCACGCTGCTCTCGCTGGCCGCCGGGGTGGCCTACGCCGGGTACCTGTACCTGAACCGGCTGTCCACCGGGCGCCGGCCGACGCACCTGGTCACGCCGGTCTGCCTGGCCACGTTCGCGGCGGCGGCGACCGCCGGCGTGATCGCCCCGTTCACCAGCGGCCTCACCTTCGACCACCCACCGGCCACCTGGGCCTGGCTGATCGGGCTGGCCCTGCTCGGCCAGGTCGTGGCCTGGTTGCTGATCAGCTACGGCAGCCGCCGGTTGGCGCCGAACATCAGCGGCGCGCTGTTGTTGCTGCAACCGGTGTTGGCCGTGCTGTTCGGGGTGGCGCTGCTGGGCGAGCGCCCGACGCTCGCCCAGCTGGCCGGCTGCCTGGTGGTGGTCGTCGCGATCTGGGTGGCGGTCAGCGGGTCAGCTGGACGCGCGGACGACCAGCTCCGGGGCGAGCCGGTGGTGCTCCTCGGTGGGGTTGAGCAGCAGGCCCAGCGCCCGGGTGGCGATGGCCTCCATCGGGTGGCGCAGCGCGGTGACCGGCGGATCCACCAGCTCTAGCAGGTCGGTGCCGTCGAACCCGGTCACCGCCATCTGCTCCGGTACCCGCACGCCCTCCCGCTGCAGCGTGCTGAGCAGGCCGACGGCCAGCACGTCGGCGGTGCACAGCGCGGCGTCCGGCAGCGAGTCCTGGCTCAGCAGCCGGTGCGCGGCCTCCCGGCCGGCCGTGGTGGAGAACCGGGGGAGCAGGATCTCCCCGTCGCCCGGTTCGGCCCGGGACCGGAACGCGGCCAACCGCTCGGCGCCCGCCGACGCCTCCTGCTCGGCGCCGATGTAGATGATCCTCCGGCGGCCCGAGGCGCGCAGGTGGTCCAGTACGGCGGCCACCCCGGCGTCGTTGTCCACCCCGACGAAGCCGCAGCCCGCGCCGGTGGCCCAGCGGTCGATCTGCACCACCCGGGAACGGCCCTCGGCGCGCCGGATGGCCACGCCGCTGCGCGCCATCGACGTGGGCACCACGGCCAGGCCGTCCACGAACGCCTCGCCGAACCCGTCGATCCGGGCCGCCTCGATATCCGGGTCGTCCGCCGACTCGGCCAGCATCACGCCGTGCCCGGCGGACCTCGCGGCCTCGGTGAACGCGTCGACCAGCTGGACGAAGTAGGGGTTGCGGATGGACGGCACCAGGATTCCGTAGTTGCCGGTCGACTGCCGGCGTAGTGCCCTGGCCACCGGGTTGGCCCGGTAACCCAGGTGCTCGCTGGCCGCCAGCACCCGCCGGGCCAGTTCCGGATCGACGTTGCGATCCGTACCGGCCAGCACCCTGGATGCCGTCGACCGGGAGACCCCGGCCGCCAGCGCGACATCGTGCAGTGTGGCGCGTACCGCCATTCCCCGACCTCCCCCGAGTCGCCGCCCCAGCGGCGAGCACGGCTGATCTTAAGGGATGGTCAATTTTCCGCTGAGATCGATTTCCGCCTGGCCCGATCGCTCCCCTGTCGGCGGCCGCCGCCAGGTGGATCGGGTGGGGGGAGGGTAGCCGGTTTCCGGGTTGGCTTCGCCGAGTGGCAGCAGGGTCGCCCGCTCTCATGATCGAAAAGCGACTGGGCTGCCGCTCGGGGTGCGCGACCCCGGCGCGACCAGGCCGGCGCGGGTCGCGCTCCGTGACCGAGCTGGCGACGGTCGGCCGGGCTGGTGTTGCGGAGGGGGCAACCTTCCTTCGTGCGCCTCGTTCTCACCTAGTGCGGAGGGCCTCGCGGTGGGCAGTTTCTAAACGCCGTTTGACCGTGTGCCCCAACGCTGTTTGAGTTGCCCCCGCCGCATGTATGGGGTCGGCGCGGCGGCGCGCGCGGCGAGTGAGACCGTGTGAGGGCCCGGGGTTCCGGTGAGCGCGCTCCCGGCGGCAAAGACGCCGCCACGTTTGCCCAGGTGAGACGCTCGACCGCGTCGCCAGAGGAGGTTTCGGGATGCTGATGGTGCTGTTGATCGTCGCGGTGGTGGCCTGCCTTGCGGCCGGTTTGATGACCGGGAACATGCTCCTGGTCTACGTCGCGCTCGGCCTCAGTCTCGTCGGTGCCCTGGGCCTCGGCGCACTGCTCTGGCGACGCACGCGGACCGGCGACCGGCCCTCCGGGGCCACCGAAGCCCTGGCAGCCGGCCCGGCCGCCACCGAAACGACCGGCGCCGAGCCCACCACCGGGTCCTCCACCGCCGAAACGACGGCTACCGAGCCCACCACGGCCGCTACCGAGCCCACTAACGCGGAAACGGCCGCCGAGCCGGCCGACGCCCAACCGGCCGGTGCCGAGCCGGCCGCCACCGAGTTGGCCGCCACCGAGTCCGCCGATGCCGAGCCGGCCAGCCCCGAGCGGGCCGGGCAGCCGGAGTCGGTAACCGCCGCGTCCGTGACCAGTGCGGATTCCGTCGGGACCAAGCCCGCCACCAGCGAAGACGCCGACGCTGAGCCGGTTGCCTCCGAGCCGGTCGCGTCCGCCGAGAAGCCCGCCGCCGAGCCGGCCGAGCCGGTCGCGTCCGCGGCGAAGCCGGCCGCCGCCGAGAAGCCAGCCGCCGCCGAGAAGCCAGCTGGCGCCGGGAAGCCGGCCGCCGCCGCGTCCGGGAAGCCGGATGTGGCCACAACCGGCGAGCCGGGTGCAGCCACAACTTCCCAGGTCAAGCCGGCCGGAGCGAAGCCCACCAAGCGCGCCGCCGCGAACGGGAACGGCTCGACCACCCGCGCGACGACCCTGAACGGGGACCGCGTCGTGCACGTCGTGCCGGGGCGCCGCCGGTTCCACCTGGATGGTTGCCGCCTGCTGGAGGGCAAGCAGCCCGAGGAGATCAGCCTGGACGAGGCGCGGGAAGAGGGATTCACCGCGTGCACCTCGTGCATCCCGAACCGGGAGTCACTGCTCGCGGGGCGGTGAGTACTCACCCCACTCGGTCACGCACTGTGAAGTCTAGCGCACTATCTATTCATCCACAACGTCTTTGCGTTGCGCTCCGTGACGCCCAAAGTCACGCATTGCTGACCTAAACAATGCCCGCTAGCGAGCCCTAACCACTCGATCGGCGGGAGTCGGCGGTCTCCCTTTGGGGGGATTTATATCGGGTTGCTAGGCTTCTGACCTGGCCAATCGCCCGTTTCACGGCAATCCGCGAAGATCTCGCTCTGGGTGAAAGGTCACGAAGAAATCAAGCGCTGTTCGGCGTAACTCTTGCGTAAGCCGATCGTTGTTCTGTTAGGTGGATCACGCGGGCATTGAGACAAGTGCTATCACGGTAGCCGCGGATTCACCGGACACCGGGACGGTGGCGTCGAGTCACGCGGTGTCTGTTGGTCGGGGCACTGGTCCAACCCGCGCGCAGCGTCGTTTGGCCAGGGAGAAGGGACAGCGGAAATGGCTAGTGGTGGCGCCTCGCCCGGCAGCAGTGCCGTGACGGTGGCGAGGTCGGCCGGCTACGTGCCCAGGACGCAGAGCCGATGGGCCGGGCTGGTGCCCAACCTGATCTTCTACCCGATCGAGCTGCTGGGCGGCATGACGCAGCTCGGCGGGCGGGTGCTGGCCTCCGCGGTCATGCGGCCGGTCGGCTACTGGCGCGCGGTGCGCGACGAGATGTACTTCGTGCTCAAGACCTCGTGGTTCCCGATCGTGGCCGCCGTGTTCACCTTCGGGATCATGGTCGGCATCGTGGGCCTCAACTTCACCCGCCCACTCGGCGCCGGCAACCGGTACGGCCAGTACTTCTTCATCGTGAACATCCGCGAGTTCACCCCGTGGATCAACTCCATGGTGGTGGCCGGCGTGATCGGCGCGGCCATCTGCTCCGACCTCGGTGCCCGGAAGATCCGCGAGGAGCTGGACGCGCTCCAGGTGCTCGGCACCGACCCGGTCCGCGAGCTGGTGCTGCCCCGGATCGTGTCCATCACCCTGCTGACCCCGATGCTGATGGTGGTCTCGGTGATCATCGGCATGGTCTGCGCGCTGATCAGCTCGGTCAGCTACGGCGGCGTGCCGGCGAACGAGTACCTGACCCTGGTCTACTCGAACCTCACCGTGGTGGAGCTCGTCGGGGCCTGGCTGAAGAGCATCATGATCGGTCTGGTGATCGGCGTGGTGTGCGCCTACAAGGGCCTGCACTGCTCCGGCGGCGCGATCGGCGTCGGCCGCGCGGTGAACCAGGCCGTGGTGCTCTCCTTCGTGCTGGTCTTCCTCATCGACGGCGTGTTCAACATGATCATGCTCGGCCTGTTCCCGCAGCTGCAGATTCTCCGGTAAAGGGTTATTCAAAGTGACTACGACCGCTGAGGTCCGGCCGCCCGAGGAATCCGGGCAGGGTGTCCAGCCGCTCGATGTGATCTGGCGTGGCATCGAGGGCAAGCTCAAGAACATGGTGGAGATGGTCTATTTCTCCGGCCAGATTCTCACCGCCATCCCCCGCACCTGGAAATACTCCAGCGAGGTTTTCCGCCAGACCGGGATCATGATCCTGTCCAGCGGCTTCGTGGTGGTGTTCATCCAGCTGATCCAGGGCTTTGTTTTCGGCGTGCAGGGGCACTACATCATTCGCCAGTTCGGCGCCCAGGGTTATGTCGCGGTTTTCCCCGCGCTGGGCGGCCTGCGGTTCTGCATCCCGGAGATGGCCGGCTGGATCCTGGCCGCGAAGGTGGGCTGCGGGCTGGTGGCCGAGATCGGCTCGGCCCGGATCAGCGACGAGATCGACGCGCTCGAGGTGATGGGCATCGAGTCGAAGGTCTACCTGGTGGCGACCCGGGTGCTGGCGGCGATCATCGCCATGCCGTTCCTGTTCTCCATCGGCCTGATCCTCTACTACTTCGGCGCCTACGTGGCCTGCGTGCACCTGCTGCGCACGGTTTCCGAGGGCGGTTTCTGGAACATTCTGTGGACCTACCAGACCCCGCTGGACATGGCGCTGTCCACATTGTGGGGCCTGATGTGCGGGCTGACCGTGATTCTGGTCGGTTGTTACTACGGTTATCACGCGCGCGGCGGCCCGGTTGGTGTCGGGCAGAACACCGCGAAGTCGATGGTCGTGAACATGGTGATGGTCAGCGTTGTCGGATTGATTTGTCAGCAGGCTTTCTGGGGTGGCTTCCCCAACGCCCCGATCGGTAACTGAATAAGTATCTCCTCTCCGCTCCCCGGAGGATTTGAATGTTCGTGCAAGTGTGCCCTGCCCCCGAGCCGGGTCAGGAGCTGACGCCATGAGGCGCTTAGCTCCGCTGCTCGTCATAGTGCTGATCGCGGTCGCCCTGGTGGGCGGCTTCGCGTACAGCCAGCTGAGCGGTAAGCACAAGATCTCGGCCGTCCTGCCGAATGCCATCGGCATCGGGGTGGGCTCGCCGGTGCAGCTCAAGGGCTTCGACGTCGGCAAGGTCACCAACCTGGAGGTCCGGGGCGACCAGGCGTTCATCGAGGTGGACGTCGACGAGCTGCCCGAGCCGCTGCACGAGGGGACCACGATCGAGGTCGCCTGGAGCTCCGTGCTGGGCCACCGCTACCTGCAGCTGAACCCGGGGCCGGCGAAGAACGCGGTGCTGCCGGACGGCGCGATGGTCGGCACCGGCTCGCACCAGGTGCTGGTCGAGGAGCTGCTGGAGGCGCTCGACCCGCCGACCCGGGCGCACCTGCAGGGCATGATGCAGCAGCTGCGCACCGCCTTCGCCGGCAGCGAGCAGGACTTCAACCGCACGCTGCAGGCCGCGGGGCCCTCCGTGCAGGCGCTCGGCGCGGTGCTGAACGGGGTGGGCCAGGACGGCCAGTCGATCAAGACCCTGGTGGCCAACCTGGAGAAGGTCACCTCGGTGCTCAGCGAGCGGCGCGGCGCGATCTCCTCCACCATCCTCGACCTGAACCGGATGACCAGCGCGGCGGCGGTGCACCAGAAGGCGCTGTCCGACGGGCTGAACGAGCTGCCCGCCACGCTGGACGACGTCAAGGTCACCCTGGACAAGGTGCCGGCCGCGGCCGACGAGACCATCCCGCTGCTGCACGACCTGGAACCGGCCGCCGACCGGCTGCCCGGCGTCGCGCACGACCTCAAGCACGTCATGCACGACCTGAAGCCCGCGCTGGACGACCTGGTGCCGGTGCTGAAGGACGCGGACAAGCTGCTCGAGGACGCCCCCGAGTTCCTGGACAAGGCCAACGAGGTGCTGCCCCAGCTGCGCACCACGCTGGACAAGGCCGGCCCGGCGGTGACCTTCATCCGCCCGTACACGCCCGAGGTGATCGGCTTCCTGGGCAACTGGGCCAACGGCTTCGCCACCTACGACTCGGTGGGCATGTTCGCCAGGGCCATCGTGGTGGAAGGCCCGTACAGCCTGGGCAACGTGCCGGACGTCGGGGTCCCGGGCTACTGGCCGAAGCGCCAGGTCCCGCCGGGGATCAACTCCGACCAGCCGTGGTGGGACGCGAACCCCGACGGCCCGAAAGAGGAGCGTGGCCCGAAATGAGCAGCCCCCTGGCCGTGAAGACGTCGCTGGGCCGGCGCCTGGTTGTGGTCCTGGGCGTGCTGGTGGTGGCCGCGCTGGTCGCCTGGTTCGCGTTCAGCACCTTCGGCGGCAACAAGAACCCCACGTTGACCGCGACGTTCACCGACTCCAGCCCGCTGGTGGTGGGCAACCGGGTGCAGATGAACGGCGCCCAGATCGGCACCATCACCGCGATCAACCTGGTGGACGGCAAGTCACAGGTGACCATGGAGGTGGAGCGCTCGATCTTCCCGCTGCACACCGATGCCAGCGCCAAGATCGAGCCGGTCAGCCTCCTCGGTGAGCGGTTCATCGCGCTGAACAAGGGCACCCCGTCCGCCCCGGTGATGCCGGAGCCGGCGACCATCACCCTGGAGCACACCAGCGCGGCGGTCGACCTCGACCAGCTGCTGAACACGCTGGACAAGCCCACCTCCACCGCGCTGGCCGCCATGGTCAGCACGCTGGGCCAGGGCCTGGAGGGCAACGGGGACACCACGGCCAAGGCGCTGCGCGGCCTGGAGCCGACGTTCCGGAGCGTGGACGACATCTCCGCGCTGCTGGACAAGCACAACGCCCTGCTCGACCACTTCATCGTGCAGGTGCAGCGCAACCTGGACCACTTCGCGCCGCCGATCGACCCGCTGGTGGACAGCGCCAACCGGACCCTGGGTGCGGTGGCCGCCAACCGGCAGGCACTGAACGACACCCTGGTGGAGGCCCCGAGCACGCTTTCCAGCGCGCGGGGCACCTTGAACGAGCTGTCCGGCACCGCCGACCACGCCGGTGACGTGCTCCGGGACATCCGGCCGATCACCGACAACCTGGAGGACGTGAGCGAGGAGCTGCACGACTTCTCGCACGCCGCCGAGCCCGCGCTGGACGCGGTGCCCGAGGTGATGGACCGGCTCAACACCATGCTGGACGACGGCCGCCCGGTGGTGGACGACCTGGTGGAGGCCGCCCGGGCGCTGGCCCAGGTGAGCGACTCGGTGGGCACCATCGGCCACCAGGTGATGAAGCACAAGCCGGGCGAGGCCGGCCAGCTGGAGAACCTGATGACCACGGTCGGCAACTGGGCCATGGCGACCGCCGACTACGACGGCATCGGGCACCACTTCCGCGCCATCCTCAACTTCGAGCCGAACGAGCTGGCCCGTATCGGGGCGGGCGGGTTGCCCTCGACGGGCCGGGACGCACCGTTCAACCCGGTCCGCCAGGACCCCAGCGGGACCTACGGCCAGAAGGCCACGCCCGGGCTGCCCGGGATACCGGGCCTGGCGCCGATCACCCCGGACACCCAGCCGAAGAGCGATGCCCCGCCGGACTACACGCCGCCGAAGAACAAGGACTCGGGCGGCGCCTCCGGGCTGACGCCGAGGCAGGAAGGCAACATGTTCGAATCGCTGCTGGGCGGGGGTAAGTAGTCATGTCTGCTCCCACCAAGTACGCCGCCCGCCGGTTCGTCATCGGTCTGTTCGCCCTGTTCGCCCTTGCGATGGTCATGGTTGTCGCGGTGACCGCGAACCAGGCGCGGCTGCCGTGGACCGAACCCACCCAGATCCGGGCCGCCTTCGAGAACATCGGCCAGCTCGCGCCGGGCTCCGAGGTCCGGCAGAACGGCCTGAAGATCGGCCAGGTGGCCGCCGTGGACCTGGTCGACGGCAAGCCGGTGGTGGTCATGGACGTCACCGGCGGCGTCCCGATGTACAAGGACGGCTACGCCGGCATCTGGGACCAGTCCTCGCTGGCGCAGAAGTTCGTCGAGCTGCGCCCGGGCACCGAGGCCAGCGGCCTGCTCGGCGGCGCGGTGCTGCCGGTCGGCCAGACCGAGTCCACCCACGACCTGGTCGAGGTGCTGGACGTGTTCGACCAGCCGACCCGGGACGCCCTGGGCAACGCGCTGCGCCAGATCGGCGGGGGCATGCTGATGGGCGACTACGGCCCCGGCTTCCACGACTTCCTGGCCTCGCTGCCGACCACCGAGGACAGCGTGCGGAAGCTGAGCGTCACGCTGGTCTCCGACCGCACCGACCTGCCCGGGCTGCTGCGCAGCACCGACCGGGTGTCCAGCCGGTTCACCGGCCGGGAGCAGATCCTGGGCGAGCTGCTGCGGCAGACCGACCAGACCCTGCGGGCCATCGGCACTGACGACGGGAAGGCGCTGGGCGCCACCCTGGCCAAGGCGCCCAACACGCTGCGCACCGCGCGCGGCGCGCTGGACAACGCCCGGCCGGTGCTGGCCGACCTGACCGCCGGCACCCGCGACCTGACCCCGGGCGCCGGGGCGCTGGGCCGGTCCACCGACGACCTGCGCGGCACCTTCCGGGAGGCCCAGGAGCCGTTCCACGGCGTGCCGGACTTCGCCGACGACGCCAAGCCGGCGGTGAGCAACCTGAAGGACACCTTCTCCGACCTGCGGCCGTTCGTGCCCCGGTTGGGCGGCGGGTTGAAGGACGCGGCGGTGCCGCTGCAGTACATGAAGCCGTACGCGCTGGACATCGGTTCGTTCTTCACCGACGTGGGCAGCCTGATCGTGTCGCACGAGGGCTGGACGCACCACTTCCGGGGCGCGCTGGCCATGCCGTCGGCCACCTCGCTCACCGACCTGCCGATCAAGGACTCGGTGCTGCCGTACCCGAAGCCCCGGCAGAACCTCCAGATCCGGGACCAGGACGGCGCATTCATCCCCGGTGACGCCCTGGGCCGGGGAGTCCAGAAGGCGGTGGGCAAGTAGCCATGCGGATTTCCCGATTCCTCCGTACGCGCCCGGTGTTGGCCGCGTTCGTCATGCTGGGCCTGGCCGCCGTGATCGGCGTGCTGCTCTCCTACAAGAACGACCTGATCACCGCGCTCACCCCGGGTGAGACGGTCACCGTGCAGCTGGCCGAGAACTACCGGATGACCGCGAACGACACCGAGGTGAAGATCGCCGGGTCGCCGGTCGGCAAGGTGCAGAGCATCGAGCAGCAGGAGAACGGCCCGGTCACCGTGACGCTGAAGGTGGCCCACGGCACCCGCAAGCTGCTCGGCACCGAGCCGAGCGCGACCATCCGGCCGGTCACCATCCTGGGCGGCAAGTACTACATCGAGCTGACCAGCGGCGGGCAGCCGGGCGAGTTCACCGGCACGATCCCGCCGGAGCGGGCCAAGCTGCCGGTCGAGCTGGACAAGGTGCTCGCGGCCATCCCGCCGGAGGCCCAGAAGGGCCTGCAGGGGATGACCGAGCGGCTGGACACCACGCTCAAGGCCGGCCTCGGCGGCGAGATGAAGAAGCTGGTCAAGGATGCCCCGGACACCCTGCGGCCGGCCGGCGTGGTGCTGGACGCGGCACGCGGCGTGAACAAGGACGGCGACCTGGCCGCCCTGACCACCAACGCCGACCAGCTGGCCAAGGTGCTCAGCGCCAAGCCGGGCCAGTTGCGCGCGGTGGTGGACTCGCTGGCCAACACCTCGAACACCCTGGGCGCCAACTCCGGCCCGCTGGCGAGGACCATCGCCGACCTGCCGGACACCCTGCGGTCCACCCGCCGGGGCGCGGCCGACCTGAACACCACGCTGGACAAGCTGATCGACACCGCCGACGACGCCCGGCCCGCCGTGCGCGAGCTGGACCCGACGTTGAAGCGCCTGGAGCCGGTGCTGGAGGACCTGCGCCCGCTGGCCTCCGACCTGCGCGAGGTGCTGCACGAGGCCCGGCCGCTGCTGGACAAGCTGGTGCCCACGGTGCGCAAGGGCATCGAGGTGCTGGACGACATCCAGGGCCGCCCGCTGGACACGGTCAACGGCCCGATCCTCAAGGAGCTGAACAGCGAGTTCAAGGGCGAGGGGCCGAAGTACACCAACGGCGGCCGCACCGGCTCCAAGTTCTACCAGGAGCTCATGTACCTGCTGACCAACACCAACGGCCTGACCCAGTACAGCGACAGCACGGCACACATGCTCGGCTTCGAGTTCGCCGGCTCCAGCTCCACGGTGCTCGGCCACGGCACGGCGGCGGAGAGCTTCGAGCGGATGCTGCACTCCATGTTCGGGCTCCCGTCGCAGGGACCGGACGGCGGCTCGAAGAACCCGCCGATCATCCCCGGCACCGGACAGGGCTTCCGGGTGCCCGCGCCCGATCCGGGCGTACCTGCCCCGGTGGTTGATCCCAACGGCCTGCTAGGTAAAGGACCAGGGAAATGAGCACGCCCCGTACGCACAAGACGCTGGCCGAGCGCTGGCGCCGGCTGCGCACCGTGCCGGGCCTCGGCCGGGACGTGCTGGCCCTGGTGGTCATGGTGGCGCTGGGCCTCGGTTCGGCCGGGTTCCTGTTGTCGCAGGTGAACTTCACCCTGCCGTGGGTGGAGCGCTACCAGGTCCGGGCGGAGCTGGCCGACGCGATCGCCATCAGCCCGGGCAACGCCCAGGAGGTGCGGATCGCCGGGGTGAAGATCGGGCTGATCACCAAGGTGGAGCCGACCGACCGCAACACCTCGATCATCACCATGGAACTGGAGCCCGGTCACACCGTCTACGACAACGCCCGCGCGGTGTTGCGCCCGGTGAACCCGCTGAACCAGATGTACCTCACGCTGAACCCGGGCGGCCCGCCCGGCAAGCCGCTCAACTCCGGTGACCTGATCCCGCTGTCCCAGACCTCCCGGCCGATCCAGGCCGACGAGGTGCTGGACAAGCTGGACGACAAGGCCCGCGCGGCGCTCACCAGCCTGCTCGCCGAGTCGGACAACGCGCTGGCCAACGCGCCGGAGACGCTGCCGGTCGGGCTGCGCGCCGCCGACCAGTCGCTGAACACGCTCAAGCCCGTGGTGGACCGGCTGGCCAAGCGGCACGACAACATCGAGAAGCTGGTCAGCGGGCTCTCCCAGCTGACCACCGGTCTGGGCCGCAACGACGCCCGGCTGACCAGCCTGGTGGACTCCACCCAGTACACGCTCGGCACGCTGGCCGAGCGCAACGACGAGTTCGGCCGCACCCTGGCCGAGCTGCCCGGCACCACGGACGCGTTGAAGCGCGCGCTGCACAACACCTCCGAGCTGAGCCAGCAGCTGAACCCGACCCTCGACCACGTCAAGGACGCCTCGGACGAGCTGCCCAAGGCGCTGAGCGAGCTGCGGGACGCGCTGGACCCGCTGGACGACACGGTCGACTCGGCCCGGCCGGTGGTGGACAAGGCCAAGCCGTTCGTGAAGGACCTGAAGGCCAGCATCGGTGACCTCAAGGAGGCGTTCGACGACCTCCGGCCGGTGACCGCCTGCCTGGACGAGTACACCCAGAAGATCGCGCCCTGGATGTACGACTTCGGCGCCTTCACCTACAACACGAACTCCAGCTTCGGCACCCGGGACATCAACGGGGCCTTCCCCCGCGGCTTCCTCACCTTCGACCCCACCAGCCCGCTCGGCGGCATGCACAAGGCGGGGGCGGGCGAAGCGCTGACCAACCGGTACCAGGACGCGCCCAGCGTCACCACCGGTCTGCCGTACCCCCCCAAGGGAAGTGGTGAGTGCCGGTGAGCGCCCCGGGCAAGAGCAAGATCTCCGCGCCGGTCTACCGGACCGTCACGCTGCTGGCCTTCGTGCTCGGCATCGCGGCGCTGACCGGCTACCTGTACGCGAACGCGGGTGGTTACGTGCCCGGTTTCAGCAAGCAGCGGGACTACAAGGTCGCGTTCGACGTGCCGACCGTGGCCAACGTGGTGCCGTTCGTGGACGTGTACACCGCCGGCGTGCCGGTCGGCAAGGTGGACGCCATCGACCGGGTGGCCAACGACAAGATCCGGCTGACCCTGGCCCTGGACGACGCGGTGGCCCCGCTGCACGAGGGCACCAAGGTGCAGATCAGTGAGAAGTCGCTGACCGGCCAGCCGATGGTGCGGATCGAGCCGGGCACCGGGCCCAACACCTACCCGTCCGGCACCGTGCTGCCGGAGTCGGCGGTCAAGCCGACCGTGCAGCTGCGCGACGTGCTGGCCAGCCTGGACAAGCCCACCCGGGACGCCCTCGGCGGCGTGGTCCGGCAGCTGTCCACCGGCACCGACGGCCGGCAGCAGGACATCTCCGGGATCATGGCCGGGCTGTCCGACCTGGGCCGCAACGGCGACACGGTGCTCCAGTCGCTGTCCGACCAGTCCGCCGACCTGGAAAAGGTGTCCCGGCAGCTGTCCTCGGTGATGGACGCGGCCGACGTCGGCCAGGGGCAGATCGCCCAGCTGGTTTCCAGCGCGGACCGGCTCACCTCGGCCACCGCGGGGCAGCGTCCGGCGCTCGAGGCGGCCATGCGTAAGCTGCCCGGCGTGCTGGACAGTGCCACCGCCGCCAGCGACGACATCAGCGACATCTCGCACGCGCTGCGCCCGATCGCCCGGGACCTGCGCGACGCGGCGCCCGACCTGAGCGAGGCGCTGGACGACCTGCCCGACGCCACGCACGACCTGCGCCGGGCCATGGGGCCGCTGGACGACATCCTCGACGACGCGCCGCCCACGCTGCACCGCACCGGGAAGTTCAAGGACGAGACGCACGACTTCCTGCCGCCGGCCACCAGCGTGCTGAAGGACCTGAACCCGGCGCTGCGCTACATCCGGCCGTACGGCAAGGAGATCACCGCCTTCTTCACCAACTTCGGCGGCACGCTGCACTACTTCGACCCGGACGGTGAGATCAGCGTGCGGCTCAAGCCGTACGTCGGGGCGCGCTCGCTGCGCCCGAACCCGATCAAGATGCCCAGCTCGATCTTCATCAAGAACCCGTACCCGGCTCCGGGGAGCTACGACAAGCCGCTCAAGCCGTTCACCGGCGAGTTCCCCCGGATCCACCGCGACAATTGATGTTCGGGCGGTTACCGCGGTTCTCCCGCCGGCTGGGGAAGCACTGGCCGGCGGGGGGCGCGGCGATCCGTAGGGACGGCTGGCGCGGCGTGGCCGCCGTGCTGCTCGGCGTGCTCGGGCTGGTGCTCGTCGCCGGGATCCCGATGGTCCGGGTGGACACCAGCACCGAGTCCTTCCTGCCGGCCGGCGACCCGGCGATGGCCGCCGTCGAGCAGAAGGCCCGGGACTTCGGCGGTGACCCGGTCATCGTCATGCTCCGCTACTCGCAGAACTACCAGTTCGTCCGGGAGGGCCGGAACACCCAGGCACTGCTGCGCGCCGAGGAGTCGTTGGCCCAGCTCCCGGACGTGGCCGCCGTCTACGGCCCCGGCACGGTGCTCAAGCAGCTGGCGGACGCCGGGCACAACTTCATCCTGTCCATCGTGCAGAAGCGGGAGGCCGCGCGGGCGGGCGCCGAGGAGGCCGCGCGGGCGGCCGGCAGGTCGCCGGCCGACGTGGCGCAGGCCGGCCAGGCGGCACTCACCGAGGTCAACGTGCGCTACGCGCCGCTGCTGGTCTACGGGTTCAAGGTGGGGCTGCCCACGCTGTCCAACCCGTCGTTCACCCAGACCGTGCTGTTCGGCGACGACGGCCAGACGCGGCCCAACTGGCGGTTCATCGTGCCCAGCCCGGACACCGCGGTGGTCCTGGTCCGCCCGCGCGAGGACCTGGACCAGGACGGCACCCAGCGGCTGGTGCAGGCCATCCGGGACACCGTGGCGGGCGCCCGGCTGGACACCACCTCGGTCACCGTCAGCGGGGTGCCCACGGTCACCGCGTCGCTGGCCGGGGAGGTGGCCAAGCAGTCACCGCTGATCGGTGCGCTGGTCGCGTTCGCGGTGCTGCTGCGCTACCTGCTGGTTCCCGCGCCGGGTAACCGGTGGCAGCGACTGCGGCCGTTGGTGGCCTCGCTGCTGGGCAGCGCGGCGACGGTCGGCCTCTTCGGCTGGTCGGGCCATCCGCTGTCGTTCGGCGCGGTGGTGCTGCTGCCGCTGCTGCTCGGCATCGGGAGCTCGTTCCCCCTCTACCTGGCGGCGGTGCCCAACCGGCGGCGCATCGTGGTCATGTCGGTGGCGTCGTCGGTGGCCTTCCTGGCGCTGGCCCTGTCCCCGCTGCCGTTCGTCCGCGACCTCGGCTACGCGCTGTGCCTGGGTGTGCTGGCCACGGTCGGCGTCGCCCTGCTGCTGAACCGGTACTGGCCCCCGTCGGCCGCGATGCCGGAGGAGCCGGCGCCCCGGCCGGCCGCGATGCCGGAAGAGCCGGCGCCCCGGCCGGCCGCCCCGCCGGCGCCACGGGCCGCGGGGATTGCCGCCGCCGGGTCGGTGCCACGGGCCGCGCGGATCGGCACCGCCGTGCTGGCCTCGGCGCTGGCGCTGGTCGGCTGGGTGGCGCTGCCCCGGGTGAACGTGGCGGCCAACCCGACCGACCTGGCCGCCGGCCTGCCCGCGCTGAACGACGCGTCCATCGTGGAGTCCGCGCTCGGCGCCTCCGCTGAGATCAGTGTCCGGCTGTCCGGCCCGGACACGCTCAGCGCGGACGCGCTGAGGTGGGCGAGCGCCACGCAGGACGTGCTGGCCACCCGGTTCGCCGAGCAGCTGCGGCCGGTGGTCGGGGTGCCGAACCTGTTCGGCTTCCTCGGGCCGGATCCCACGCCCGGCCAGGTGGACTCGGCCGTCGCGTTGATCCCGCCCTACCTGAGCTCGTCGATCGTCAAGCCGGACCGGTCGGCCGCGCTGCTGATGTACGGGGTGCGGCTGCAGGACCTGGGTGCGCAGCAGCGCATGCTGCGCGACGTCACGGCCGCGCTGCCCCCGCCGCCGCCCGGGTTCAAGGCCGAGGTGGTCGGCCTGCCGGTGGCCGCCGCGCGCGGCTACCAACTGCTGCTGGACGACCGGTACCTGGCCAACCTGGCCGGCATCGTGATCGCCGGCCTGGTGCTCGCGCTGGGCCTGCGCCGGCGCTGGGACGCGGCGCGCGCGGTGGCGGCGGCGCTGCTGGCCACCGGCTGGGGGCTGGGCGTGATCTGGGCGCTCGGCCTGGCGCTGAGCCCGCTGACCATCGGACTGGGTTCCCTGGTCAGCGTCACCGGCTGCGAGTTCGTCGCGCTGCTCACCGAGGCCCGCCGCACCGCCCGGCGCTGGCTGTGGCGCAGCGTCGGCATCGCGTGCGCCACCTCGGTGCTCGGCTACCTGGCGCTGGTGCCGTCCCGGCTGTGGGTGGTGCGGGAGTTCGGCCTGGTGCTGGGGGCGGCCGTGGTGCTCTCGTATCTGGCTGCCAAGCTGGTCGTCTGGCTGGTCCCCCCGAGGGCCGCCGAGGTTGACCCGGTTCCGTCCGGCCGATCGGCGGACGCTGTGGAGGTGAAGGCATGAATTCCCTGCTGACCTGGGTGCGCCGACACCCGGTGCTGCCGTCCGGGCTGGCCGGGATGGTCGTCGGCATCGTGCTGCTCGGGCTGCTGGCCCTGGGGTCCGGCACCGCGATCGCGCTGGACCGGATCTACGGCGTGCCGGACGGCGCGGTGTTCCGGGCCGGCGACACGGTGCTCACCGAGCCGGAGCTGGTCACCCGGGCCAAGCTGTACGGCCTGCTGGAGGGCCTCGGCGCGCCGCCCAACGACCCGGCCACGCTGGACAAGTACCACCGCGCGGTGGCCAAGGCGATCGCCGTGCAGACCGTGGTCGACCAGGCCGCCGCCGAGCGCAAGATCGTCATCGCCGACAAGACCGCCAGCGACAACCTGAACCAGCTGATGGAGCGGGGCTTCCCCGGCGGCCGGGACCAGTTCCTCGCCGGGCTGCAACAGGCCGGCGTCACCGAGCGGGACTTCCTGGACGAGCTGAAGCGGCGCCAGGCCAGCGGCCGGCTGTTCGAGCAGGTGACCAAGGACGTCAAGCCGCCGACCGACCAGGAGATCGCGCAGACCTACGAGCAGCGCAAGGCCGAGATGGTCAGCCCGGAGAAGCGGCACCTGCGGATCATCGCGGTGCAGACCGAGGACGAGGCCAAGCAGGTTCGCGCTCAGCTGGACCAGGGTGCCGACTTCGCCGCCGCGGCCAAGCAGTGGTCCCAGGACAGCAAGACCAAGGACGTCGGCGGCGAGCTGGGCGTGGCCACCCACGACCAGGTCACCGACCGCCCCTTCGCGGACGCCGCGTTCGCCACCCCCGGCCCGAACACCTACTTCGGCCCGGTGAAGACCCAGACCGGCATCTGGGGCGTCGGCCAGGTGCTCGAGGTCGCCCCCGGCACGCCCCTCGCCCTCGACCAGATGCGCGACATGCTGCGCTCGTACCTCTACCAGACCAAGCAGGGCGAGGTCTGGAACAACTGGCTGCACGAGCGCCTCGAGGACGTGAGCGTGCGGTACGCCGACGCCTACCGCCCCGACGACCCGACCGGCCTCGGCCCGCCCCCCGACCAGCGCACCCCCGCGGCCCCCGGCGCCCCGGCCGCTCCCGCTCCGGGCGCCCCCGCCCCCGCGGCTCCCGGCGCCCCAGCCCCCGCTCCGGGCGTGCCTGCCCCGGCCGCCCCGGCTCCGGCACCTGGGGCCGCTCCGGCGCCGGGCCGGTAGCCCGCCCCCGGCGCCCGCTCGAGCAACGACGCCGCATAACAAGCCGTGACGCCGCATATGGTGCGGCCTGTGCGGCGTGACGGCTTCCTTTGCGGCGTCGGGCGAGGCCGGCGGCGGTCTGGAGATCGGCTTGGACGGCGCGGGTGGGCGGTGTGTCGCGGCTTGGGTGCGGCCGCTTGCGTTGGGTGCCGGTGTTCCGGGCCTTGGTTACGGACCGTGGTTGGACTGCGGCTGTCCGGGGCGGACGACTTCATCGAGCGCAAGCTGAGTCCGGTGAATCCCATGATCGAACCGGACTGGGCCTGCGCTCGGTGAGTAGAGCTGGGCGCGGACTCGTCCGGAAGCCACCCCGATGGTCACAGTGCGTAGCAAGGCTGCGGACACCTGGATTAGAACGGCCGCATCGACGGCGCGGCGGACTGCCCGGCCGCGCCGTCGAGGCCGGTTTTGAGCCGCCACCGCATCGATGGCGATCATGCGTCGATTTCGTCCTACTGTTGCAACGCCTACCTCGGGTAGCCTGATGACCTGTTCGAGGGGAGGCGGGGCGGATGACGCTGATCGCGATCGGTCTGATCGTCCTGCTGTTCGCCATCCAGGGGTCGCACATGGTCACGGTGGCGTCGGTGACCCTGATGATCGTGGTGTTCGTGGTCGCGGTGCTGATCGACATCGTGATGTTCTTCGGCCCGGACGCGGACCCCGGCGGCGACCGGCTGCTGCGCTACCGCCCGAAGCTGAACAAGCGCGCCTACAACCGCTGGGGCGGTGTCCGCCAGCCCAGCGCCGTTGGGGAGAACCCGTCGCATTCCGCCGCGGGAACCGGTTCCCCGTCCACCTCCAGGGTGACCGGTGCACCCCCCGGTCAGGGGGCGGACGGGCTCCCTCAGCAGTGATAACCCGCAAGAGGTAGAGAGATCACCACCCGCTCCGGTGTAGTGTCGGCCTGACGTCCATAACCAAGCGTTGTTCACGTATGCTGTGGCCGGCATCATAGACAGGCTGTTCGGCGCGAGATCGACGGCCGGTTCATCTCAACAGGGGGTGGCATGTCCTCCAACCAGACCGTGGGCAACCAGGGTGCGGCGCCGACCACGAACGGCGATACCACGCACAGCATGGAGGTGCGGAACGTCTACAAGTCGTTCGGCAACTTCCACGTGCTGGCCGGTCTGGATCTGCAGTTCCAGGATGATGCGATCACCACGATTTTGGGGCCTTCGGGTACCGGTAAGTCGGTGTTGATCAAGCACTTGGTGGGGTTGCTGGAGCCGGACGACGGTGAGGTGCTGATTTTCGGGGAGGATCTGTGGAAGATCTCCGAGAAGGAGCGCTACGAGCTGCGGACCCGGATGGGTGTGTTGTTCCAGGACGGCGCGTTGTTCGGGTCGATGAACATTTATGACAACACCGCGTTCCCGTTGCGTAAGCACACGGACAAGTCCGAGGACGAGATCCGGGAGATCGTGATGAAGCGGCTCACCGAGGTGGGCCTGGAGCGGTCGTGGTCGAAGCTGCCGAACGAGGTGTCCGGTGGTATGCGCAAGCGGGCGGGTTTCGCGCGGGCGTTGGTGATGGATCCGTCGATCGTGTTCTTCGATGAGCCGGACTCGGGTCTGGACCCGGTGCGGACCAGCTTGTTGAACGACTTGATTTTGGATATGCACGCGGAGCATCGGGGCACCTACATGTTGGTGACTCACGATATTCGGACCGCGCGCAAGGTCAGTGACTATGTGGGGCTGATCTGGAAGGGCAAGGTCGTCCACTACGGGGAGGCCGAGGAGGCGTTCGCTTCCGAGGACCCGTTTGTTCGCCAGTTCCTCTCCGGCGAATCCGCCGGCCCCCTCGGCATGGACTAAGCCGCCACCTGGACCCGCTCTTCCGTACTCGCTGGCGCCTGCTTCGGCAGGTGGTTGGCGAGCACCCAGACCGCCAGCATGGCCAGCCCCAGGGTGACCAGCGAGGCCGGATAGGTGGCGGCGTAGCCGATGTCGCTGTGTAGCGCGCTCCAGGTCGGCCAGGCCAGTCCGCCGTTGACCAGCCCGTCTGCCATCGGTGCCAGCGGCACGATGGCCAGCAGCCGCCAGCCGCGCAGGTACGGCATCGACATGTGCACCAGGAACGCGGCGACGATCGGCATGGTGGCGTTCACCGCCGGCCACCACAGCGGCAGGCCCCAGAAGTTGAACGGCTGCGCGCCGTAGTAGGTGTACACGCCCATCAGCACGCCGGGCGTCTCCAGCACGATGTTCACGCCCCAGGCGGTGAACCAGTGCGTCCACAGCCGTCGCCCGGTCATGTTCCCGCGCTGCAGCATGCGCCAGAGCAGGAACGCCTGGCCGCCGACGAACCAGCTGTACACCGGCCACATGAACATCGGCACGGGCCGGCCGGCGAACGTCTCCAGGCCGACCCACTGGCCGTGCAACGGGAAGAAGCACATTCCCATCACGTCGACCACCGGCTCCATCACGATGGAGCACGCGCCGCCGAGCAGGAACAGCATCGGAGCGGCCTGCCGGTCCCGCAGCAGTGCCCGCACGGCCAGTGCGATGAGCGCCACCCACGGGATGATCACGAACACGGTGAAGATGACCTGGCCGGTCGAGTTCATCACCATGTCCCACGGCGGCTGCGCTCCCGGAATCCCCACGCTCGCTCCTTCTCGTCGCATAAACCAACGTTGTTAGGATTATGCCGGAAGATGCGCCTTTGAGCAGCGGTCAGTGGGGTGTTGCCGGGTCGAGGTCGAGGGCCATCACCTTGGCGATGTGGGGGAAGTCCCCGTCGCGGGCCAGTACGGCGGCGTTGTTCCGCAGCGCGACGGAGGCGATCATGCAGTCGACCAGCCCCCGGGGCGTGACCCCGGCGCGGCGGCATGCCCGGTAGATCTGCATCGCCCCGGCGAAGTCGCTGGTCGCCTCGAAGCGCAGCAGCTCGAAGCGGTCCAGCAGGCGGCGCAGGTCGCGTTCCCGGTAGTTGTCCCGGGCGCCGCACAACACCTCCATCATCACCGGCTCGGTCACCGCGACCGGCCCGGCGCTGTCGATGAGCTCGGTGAGCCGCAGATCGACCGCGCTTCCGGTGGCCCGGTCGTACTCTACCCACGCCGAGGTGTCGGCGAGTATCACCGGGGCGCCGGGAACCCGTCGGCCGGCGGCTCGCCGATCGCGTTCGCGCCCCGCATGCCCAGCGCCTCTTCCCGGCTCATCGGCTCGCCGGCCAGCCGGCGCAGGGCGAGATCCACGGCCTCGGTCTTGGTGCGCAACCGGTATCGGTGCATGACCATTTCCAGCACCTCGTCGTCGATGTCGATGTTCGTCCGCACACACCAAGTTTACACCTCAGGTGTATGAATGGTGTGTTATTACGTGGCCGATCCGGACCAGCCGTAGCGGGCCAGCGGCGGCGACCACTCGGGGGTCAGCGCGTCCACCGACTGGCGGCCCTCCACGAAGGCCACCTCCAGGCGGCGCGGGCTGTTCGCGTCGCCGATCACCCGCAGCACCGGAGCGACCCCTTTCAACGAATCGACCAGTACCCGGTCCGGCACCCCGCCGGACATCAGTACCAGGTCGTCGAAGTCGACCGTGTGCGCCCGCCACGGCGCCTCGTGCGGGGCGATCTCCGCCCGGCCCGGTGCCTCGAGGCCGCGCAGCACGCTGCGCGGGAAGAAGGTGAAGTCGCCCCGCATCAGCCGGGCCAGCAGCGGTGCGCCGACCATCTCCCAGCGCATCTCCAGGTTGGCCGCCACCAGCGCGAACCGGCTCACCTGCAGCACCCGGTGACCCTCGTCGACCAGCCGCCGGGCCACGTCCACCGACTCGTAGTGCCCGATCTCGTCCAGCAGCAGCACGGTGGGCCCCAGCTCGGCGGTGCCGCGCAGCACGTCCCAGCCGGTGTGCGCCCTGACCTCGGCCAGGCCGGGCAGTGGGAGGGCGGGGCGCAGGGTCTGGAAGCCGTCCCGGCGCGGCGTGGTTCCGGTGGCCACCAGCACCGCGTCCGGCCGCGGCCGCGCCACGTCCTCGGCCGACGCGTGGACCCCCAGCCGCACGTCCACCCCGCGCCGGGCCAGCTCGCCGGCGTAGAAGTCCGCCAGGGCGTGGAGCTCGGGGCGCGGGGCCAGCCTCAGCTGCCCGCCAAGCTGGTCGGCGGCTTCCAGCAGGGTGACCCGGTGCCCGGCGATGGCGGCCGCCCGGGCCGCTTCCATGCCGGCCGGCCCGCCGCCGACCACCACCACGCGCAGCGACCTCGGCGCGACCGGGATGAGCGCGTCGCCGTGGGTCAGCTCGCGGCCGGCGGCGGGGTTCACCGCGCACATCGCGCGGGCCCGGGTGTTCAGCCCGCCGGCGCAGCTCTGCAGGCAGGCGATGCACGGCCGCACCTCGCCGGTGCGCCCGTCCGCCGACTTCACCACCAGTTCCGGCTCGGCCAGCGTGGCCCGCACCATGGACACCAGGTCGGCCGCCCCGGACGCGACGACCCGGTCGGCCTGCTCGAGCGTGTGGAACCGGCCGGCCACGATGGTGGGCAGCGCGGTCTGCCGGGTGATCTTCTCGCTGGACGGCAGCTGGTAGCCCGGCGGCTCGTGGCCGCCGCCCATCAACAGGTCACGCCCGTAGTGGGAGCCCAGCGAGACGTCCAGGAAGTCGATCAGGCCGGAGCGCTCCAGCCGCCCGGTCAGCTCGACCAGGTCTTCCGTGGTCGTTTGGTCGGCCGGGCCGTCCGGGGAGACCCGCACGCCCACCGGGTAGTCCGGGCCCACGGCGGCGCGGATCTTGCGCAGCACCTCGAACAGGAACCGGGACCGGTTCTCGGCCGAGCCGCCGTACCGGTCGGTGCGCAGGTTGGTGGCCGGGGAGAGGAACGAGGAGAACAGGTAGCCGTGGCCGGCGTGCAGCTCGATCCCGTCGATGCCGCCCTCCATGGCGCGCACCGAGGCGGCGACGAAACACCCGGTCAGCTCGTCGATCATCGCCTGGGTCATCGGCACCGGCAGCATGCCCAGCCCGGGGTCGGGCACGTGCGAGGCCGCCCACGGCGCGGAGCTGTCCCAGGCCAGCTGGGTCGGGCCGCCGTGCCAGACCTGCTGGAACAGGTGCATGCCGTGCGCGTGGGACGCCTCGGTGAGCCGGCGCAGCCCGGGCAGGCAGCGGTCGCTGGACAGGTCGATCATGCCCGGCGAGCTCCAGTGGATCTGCCCGATGTCGGCGAACGCCAGCGCCACGCCGCCCTTGGCCCGGGCCACCAGGAACTCGACCAGCTCGTCGCTGACCTGCTGGCCGGCGGCCAACCCGGTGCCCTGCGACGTGCGGACCACCCGGTTGCGCAGCTCCACCCGGCCGATCCGGAACGGGCTCAGCACGTGCTCGTACACGCCGACCCCCGGTGGCTCAGGCGAAGAGGTAGAAGCCGATCACCGCCGCGCAGATCACCACGCAGTAGGCCTCCAGGATCAGCCGCAGCGGCAGCGGTGCGTCCTTCAGCTCCATGAAGTACAGCCCCACGAACCGGACCTTGACGAAGGCCACCAGGAAGATCAGCACCGACCGCGCCTGGGGCGAGTCGATGCCGTGGTCGGTGCCCAGCCAGAAGGACAGCAGGGTGGCCGCGATCAGCACGAACCAGATGCCGGTGAACCGCGCGCGGAGCAGGCTCAGCGGGGTGCTCGATGCAGTGGTCACTCCCAACCTCACTTCACCAGGTAGAGCAGCGGGAACAGCACGATCCACAGCAGGTCCACCATGTGCCAGAAGCAGGCCCCGCCCTCCACGAAGGCGAACTGCTTGGTGGTCAGCTGGGTTGTTTCTGCCGCCCGCGACTTCACGATCAGGTAGACCAGCACCGCCATGCCGATGATCAGGTGGAAGAAGTGCAGGCCGGTGAGCACGTAGAAGTACATGAAGAAGCTGTTGGTGTTGGGTGTGAGGCCCTTGCCCAGCTTCTCGCTGTACTCCAGGAACTTCATCAGGGAGAACCCGAGGCCGCACACCAGCGCCCCGCTGAACATCCACGGCGCGACGCCGGCGACCCGCTTCCGGATGGCCCGGATGCCGACCACCACGAACAGCGAGCTGGTCAGCAGCAACAGCGTGTTCACCACGCCGTAGATCTGCCGCAGCTGCTGTTGCGACTCGTTGAACAGCTCCGGTTCCAGCCCCCGGTAGTACAGGTAGGTACAGAAGAAGACGGCGAACACCATCATGTCGCCGAAGATGAAGACCCAGGTGCCTTCCTCGCCGGGCAGGTGTTTTGCCGGTTTGCCGGATGCTTCGGGCCGCTGGACGTTCTTCGAAAGCGTGGTCACGGGTCTCCCAGTTCCACTCGGCGGTAGCGGTCAGGCCGTCTGTGGTTCCTGATGGGGGACGCTAACCGCCGCTTCGGCCTCCTGCTCGCCGATCGCGCGGTGCAGCACGTACCCCATCACCGGGAACCACGTACCAAAGATAGTGAGTGCTAACCAGAAAGCAATAACCCCGTTCCAGGCGAACGGTCCGGTGTGGAAGCACATGACCAGCGCGCCGACCAGGAAACCGATGGCCAGCCACACGTTGTAGTACCCGACCCAGCGGGCCAGCACCGGGCGTTCCCGGTGGTCGCGCAGGATGGCCAGGCCGATGGCGAGCGACTGGATCGCGGCCGGCGCGGCGAACCCGACGAACGGCAGCCAGGCCAGGTCGTTGAGGGCCTGGGTGAGCTCCGGGTCGCGTTCCGGCCGGTACGCGGCCGCCGCCATGACGAACATGGGCAGGCCGAGCAGCAGCGGGGTGGTCCACCCGGCGCCGAGCTGGGTGAAGGCCAGCGGGGACCACCGGCCCTCGATGCGGCGCACCTGCAGCAGGATGGCCACCGCGTACGGGAAACCGAACCCGGTGCCCAGCAGGGAGATCACCAGGCCGATCCGGATGCTGGTCACGTTGTCGGCGTAGAACCGGGCCACCTCGGTCGCCGACCAGCTGGGTGCCGGCGGCGGCACCATCCCGCCGATCCACCAGAAACCGATGCAGAACACCAGGATCATCAGTGTTCCGCTCCAGGCGCACAACCGCTGTGTTGTCGCGTTCATCGCCAGACCTTCGTTCGTGGTTGGTAGCCGCTGGCTAACGGTGTTAGATTCTCAGGATTTGACGTCCGGGTCAATTCGGCTCACCCCGCCGTGGCCGGTGCGTGACGCAGCGTGTGGGCCAGATCGGCGGCCGCCCGCTCGCCGGCCGCGATCGAGGCGTTGACGCTGGTCTGCGCGTGGTAGTCGCCGGCCAGCTGGATGCGCGCGGCGGGGTCGGCGTGCGCGTGGAAGTCCACCAGGCCGGCGTAGGTGCCCACCTCGCTGGCCACCAGGGCCGGGTTCCACCGGGCCACGTGGGACGCGCGCACCCGGTCCGCCCAGCCGGGCAGCAGCCGGTTGATCGTCGCCCGGGTGGCCGCGACCACCTCTTCGTCCGGGTCGCCGTAGTGGCGGGTGCTCCAGTCGGTCATCCAGTAGGCGGTCAGGATGCCGGTGCCGGCCGGGGCGCGCCCGGGGGCCAGGTTGTGCCCGAGCCCGACCACGCACAGGTCCGGCTCCAGGTCGCGCGGGATGAGCACCATCGACGCGGTTTCGTCCGGTGCCGGTTCGACGCCCAGGGAGACCACGATGGACGTCGAGTAGCGCAGGTTCTCCAGGTACTTGCGGCGCGCCGGGTCCAGGTCCGGGTACATCTCGACGGCCGCGCCCGCCGGGACCGCGAGCACCACCCCGTCCACCGTGCTCTCGTGTGGCTGGTCGTTCTCCGTCCAGCGCACCTGGACCCGTTCGTCGGCCTGGGTCCGCACCTCTTCGACCTGGGCTTCCAGCCGGATGTCCAGCTCGGCGGCCGCGCGGTCCAGGAAGAAGCCCAGGCCGGCGGGGTGGGTGACGATGTGCCCGGCCACCAGCAGGCTGCGGCAGGCGGCGAACAGGTCCACCACCGAGCTCTGCTCCGGCTCGGTGAGCAGCAGCGCGCGGGTGATCGGCTCGAGCAGGTTCTCCCGGACCGAGTCCGGGTAGTTGGCCACGCAGTAGTCGTGCATGGTCCGGGTGTCCAGGTGCGCGGCGCTGCCCAGGTCGGTGTAGTTGATCGAGCGGTACGCCTTCGCCAGGTCCCGGCCGAGGCGCCACAGCGAGGCCTTGTCCCGGGCCGGGATGTGCCGGGCGGACAGGAAGGTGAGCGGGTTGCGCCGGGCGATCCGGTGCACCCGGCCGTCCCGCAGCGCGCCGATCACCGCGCCCCGGTGCTCGATCTCGCCGCGCGCGCCGACCGCGTCGATCAGCCGCAGCATGGCCGCGTAGGTGGTGGGCAGGGCCCCGGCGGAGACGTCGAACCGGAAGCCGTCGCGCGCCACGGTGCGCACCCGCCCGCCGACCTGGTTGCCCTTTTCGAGTATCCGCACGGTGACGCCCGCCCTTCGTAGCCAGAACGCGGCGGACACGCCGGCCGCCCCGGCGCCGACCACGATCACCTCGGGCATGGCACTCCCTCCGGAGCCGAGGGCTCACTAGTGCGAAAAACCATACAGCGATAGGATACTGGTATGTCCCCGGGTCAGCGAGTGGTGGTTGTCGGGGCCGGTATCACCGGCCTGAGCTGCGCGTACCGGCTGCGGGATCGCGGCTTCGAGGTGCTCGTACTGGAGGCCTCGGACGCGGTCGGCGGAAAGATGAGCAGCGTCCGCCGAGACGGTTACGTGGTGAACCGGGCGGCCAACATCCTGCCCTCCTCCTACGCCGCCGTGCGCGGGCTGGCTCAGGACGTGGGGCTCGGCGGGCGGATCGGCGCCATGCCGGTGGTGCTCGGCGTGCCCCGGGACGGGCGGATGCACCGGCTGCGGGCCAGCGGCCCGGGGATGCTGGTGGACGGCCTGCGCACGTCCCTGCTGTCGGTGCGCGGGAAGCTGCTGCTGCGCCGGATGCTGGTGGACGCGCTGCGCATGAAGGGCTCGCTCAGCTACGCCAACCTGGGCGCGGCGGCCCGGTTCGACACGGAGACCGTGGCCGAGTACTGCGAGCGCCGGCTCAGCCCGGAGGTGCGCGACTACCTGGTGGAACCGATCCTGCGCGCGCTGTTCACGTGCAACGCGGACACGGTGTCCATCGTGGACTTCTTCTTCGCGGCGGTGAACTTCGTCGGCTCGGGGATGATGCGCTACCCGGGCGGCATCGACTTCCTGGTTCGCGAACTGGCTTCGCGGCTGGACGTGCGGCTCTCGGCGCGGGTGACCTCGGTGACCGACGAGCCGGACGGCGTGCGGGTGAGCTGGACCGGCCCGGACGGCGTCTCGCGGGTCGAGTCGGCGGACGCCTGCGTGCTCGCGGTGTCCGGCGCGGTGGTGCCCGCGCTCTACCCGGGGCTGGACGCTTCGCGGCGCGAAATCTTGACCTCGAAGCTGCGCTACTGCGTCACCTACGCCGGCCACTTCGCGCTGCGCCGGCGGCCCTCGGAGCCGTCGCTGGTGGTGCCGGTGCCGCGCGCCGAGGACGAGAACCTGTGCGTGGTGGTGTTCAGCCACAACGCCGGCGAGGCGTGCGTGCCGTCCCCTTCGGCCGGGCTGCTCTCCACCTACTGGCTGCACGAGTGGAGCTCGTCGCGGCGTTTGCGGACCGACGACGAGGTGATCGCCGAGATGCTGCCGGCGATGGCGAAGGTGGTGCCGAGCATCGAGGAGGACCTGGTGTTCGCCCGCCTGGACCGGTGGGACCCGGCCGTGGTGCGCAGCTACCCGGGTTGGTACACCCACGTGGCGCGGCTGGGTGAGCTGGCCGACGCCGGCGGGCGGATACAGCTGGCCGGCGACTACCTGTCCGCCTCGTCCACCAACGCCTGCGCGGTGGCCGGCGAGGAGGCCGCTGGGCGCGTGGCTCGGGTGCTGGCCGGCGGTTCCGTCGGGTCGGCGGTGGCCCGGTGAGCACGAAGTTCGAGTCGCTGGCCGACGCCAGCCGCTTCGCGCTGAGTCCCGAGCGGCAGGCCCGGCTGCTCGACTCGCAGACCGACTGCACCTTCTGCTGGACCAACTCGTCCGGGCACCCGGCGGCGGTCACCCAGGCCTTCGTCTACCGGGACGGCGAGTTCTGGATGGTCTCCGAGGCCTCCCGCGCCCGGGTCCGGGCGGTCCGCCGCGACCCCCGATCCTGCGTGGTGGTCGCCGCGCACGGCCGCTCCAGGACCCTCTCCTTCAAGGGGCACACCGCGGTGATCGAGGACCGGTCGGTGGTGCTGCGGGTGCTCCGCGACATCGCCCGCCGCTACGACCCGGAGGACGAGCAGGCGCAGGAGGCGCACGTAACGGCGGCCGATTCCCCGGGCCGAGTGGTCCTCCGCTTCACCCCGGAAAAGATCACCAACGCCTTCGACGGCTCCCTGGCCCGCACAACCACCTAACCCCTCCGCGAGTCGGGGATCTGGGTACGGCGAGTCGGGGCTTGGGGTACGGCGAGTCGGGGATTTGGGAACGAGCGGGTGCGCGCGGTTCCGTGCGGTTGGGCCCGCCGTGAGTTCAAGAGAACCCGGACGGCGGAGTCTGGTCGTCGGCCGCGGGTGTCGCCCGTCCCTTCGGCGCAATCGCTCGGCGAGGGCTCGCCGTCCAAAACCGCGCCGTACCTCAAGTCCCGACTCGCTGTACCTCAAGTCCCGACTCGCTGTACCCCAAACCCCGACTCGCCGTACCTCAAGCCCCGACTCGCCGTACCCAGATCCCCGACTCGCTGTACCTAATTTCCCGACTCGCCGTGGAGGTAGCCGGGGCGGCGGTGTTCGGTGAAGTCGGAACGGGCGTCGCGGGCCTCGCCGGACATGTTCAGTTCCAGGGTGTAGCTCAGCTCCTGGCGGTAGGCGGTGCGGATGTCCCGGCCGATGCTGCCGGCCATCGCGGACTTGAGGCCGCGGATCACCGCCGTGCGTTTGCCGGCCACCGTGTGGGCCAGAGCCAGCGCCGCCGAGGGCAGCTCCTCCGGGTCGACCAGGCGTAATACGGAGCCGAAGGCGGCCAGTTCCTCGGCCGGCACCGGCTCGCAGGTGAACAGCGCGGCGCGCAGGCGTTTCTCCGGCATCAGGCCGATCGCCTGGATGATGCCGCTGGTGGCGCCGTTGTCGGCCTCGGCCAGCACGAACGGGGTGCCGGGTGAGGCGAGCAGGATGTCGCACACGCCGGCCACCAGCACACCCAGGCCGATGCAGTAGCCGTGGATGGCGCCGATCACCGGCACCGGGCATTCCGCGATCGCCAGGGTGAGGTTCTGCGAGCCGTGAATCTGGCCGAGGATGCCCTCATACCCGGGCAGCCGCTGCACCTCCTTCACGTCCCCGCCGCCGCAGAAGCCGCGCCCCTCGCCGCGCAGCACCACCGCGCGCACGCCGGAGTCCGGCGACCCGTACCCGCGCAGCGCGGAGATCAGCGCGTCGATGGAGGCCAGGTCGAAGGCGTTGACCGGCGGGTTGTCCACCACCAGCTCGGCCACGCCGTGCTCGTCGAGCTTCTCGTGGATCACCGGCCGTACTGCTCCTTCAACGCGGCCCGGGACACCTTGCCGGTGACGTTGCGCGGCAGCTCGTCCACCAGTACCAGGCGTTTGGGCAGCTTGAACCGGGCCAGCCGGGCCTCGGCGAAGGCGCACAGCTCGTCCAGGGTCGGGGTCGCCCCCGGAACCGGGACCACGACGGCCAGCCCGACCTCCTGCCACCGCGGGTCCGGCACGCCGATCACCGAGACGTCGGCGACCGAAGGGTGCACGGACAGCACGTTCTCCACCTCGGCCGGGTAGACGTTCTCCCCGCCCGACTTGTACATCTCCTTGGTCCGGCCGGCCAGGTAGTAGAAGCCGTCGGCGTCCCGGCGGGCGGCGTCGCCGGTGCGGAACCAGTCGCCGGTGAAGTAGTCGTCCCGGGAGCGCCGCCAGTAGCCGACCGTGACGCTGGGGCCGCGCAGCCAGATCTCCCCGGTCTCCCCGTCCGGCACGTCCTCCCCGGTGGGCGAGACCAGCCGGATGTCGGTGTGGAACGCCTTGCGCCCGGTGGACCCGGCCTTTGCCTTGTCCAGGGTGCCGAACTCGTGGTCCAGCGCGGTGGCCATCGGGCCCATCTCGGTGCCGCCGTACTGGGGTTGCAGCGGCGTGCCCTTGTCCGCCCACAGCTGGAGCAGTTCGGGGGTGGCGATGGCGCCGGCCACGATGAAGTGCCGGGCGCGGGACAGGTCGGCCGAGGCGAACGCGGGCTGGGCGGCGATCGCCTGGTACATCAGCGGGATCGCCGCGAAATGGGTGACCGGGGGAGCGGACGAGGTCAGTGCGGCGAGCACCAGGTCGGGCACGAACCGGGTCATCGTGGTGACCGCGCCGCCGAAGTACAGGATCGGGTTGGCCATCACGTGCAGGCCGCCCGCGTGGAACAGCGGCATGACGTTCAGCTGGTGGCAGCCGGGCTGGGAGTAGCCGGTGGTGTGCGCGTTGTTCAGGGACTGCCAGATCAGGGTGCGGAAGGTGGACAGTGCGCCCTTGGGCTTACCGGTGGTGCCCGAGGTGTAGAGGATGTGGGTGGGGTCCTCGAGGTCCAGCGTGGTGGTGCCCCGGGGGTCCCGGTAGTCGGCGGCGGCCAGGCCTTCCTCGTAGTCCTCGGCCTCGTCGGCCGGAAGACCCCAGGCCAGCCGGCGGGCCACGCCGGCCTTCTCCGCGATCTCGGTGGCCGCGGCGGCCCAGGTGGCGTCGTGCACCAGCACGGCGGGTTCCGCGTCCAGGCAGATCTCCGCCATCTCGTGGGTGGACAGCCGCCAGTTCAGCGGGACGAACAGGGCGCCCAGCCGCATCGCGGCGAACTGCACCTCGAAGACCCGGGGGTCGTTCTCCGCGATCAGGGCGACCCGGTCGCCCTTGGCCACCCCCAGCCCGGCGAGCACCGAGGCCAGCCGGCCCACCCGATGGTCGAGCTCCCGCCAACGCAGGCGCCGGCCGTCCTCGGCGCAACCCAGCGCCATGGCGTCCGGTTGGTGGTCCGCGTGCCGGGCCACCCAGTCGTGCGCGCCGAATCCCATCATTCAGCCGATCTTGTCTTCCATGCCGCGCTCCTTGAGGAAGGTGCGGTACATCCCGAACGCCGGCTGCATCGCCGGCAGCAGCTTGAGCAGCTTGGGTATCTGGCCCTCCACCCGCACCTTCTTGCGGGCCAGCGCCATCGGCAGGTTCAGCTGGCCCAGCCAGAACTTGTGGCCGTCGTCGGCCGACATGAACATGTTCACGTCGACTTCCTTGGCCTTGGCGGCGTCACCGCTGCGCACCGCCGGCGGGTCCACCGTGGTGGCCAGGCTGACGAAGCAGTCCGGGTCGTGGTAGTTGGCGCGGAACGAGGTGGCGGCGGCGACGAACTTGGGACGCAGCTCCGGGTCGGAAGTGATGTGCTCCAGGAACTCGCTGAGCACCTGTTCGGCCTCCTGCTGGGAGCTGAATACCGGCACGCCAGTCCTCCTTGACCCGGTTCACCAAATGGCGTTAGGTTAGCGCGGCGCCGGCGGCGTGTGCAACGGCCGGCGACAGAAAGGGGCGGGCATCGTGAGCCACGTGAGTATCGACGGTGCCAAGTGTCAGGGACACGGGCGCTGCGCGCTGATCGCACCCGAGGTGTTCGACGTCGACGACCTCGGCATGGGTCTGGTGCTGGTGGACGAGGTGCCGCCGGCGGCCGAGGCCGACGTGGACGAGGCCGTGCTGACCTGTCCGGAGAACGCCATCCATGTCCGGTGATTGTCTTTACCTAACGTCGTTGGGTATTGTGGCGGCATGGCCCGGTTCGATCACCACACCGAACACTTCGCCGAGCACTGGCGGGAGACCTACGCCGAGCTGCGCGGCAGCTGCCCGGTGGCGCACAGCGACGCGCACGGCGGCTTCTCGGTCGTCACCCGGTACGCCGACGTGCAACAGGTGCTCCGCGATCCGGAGACCTTCGCCTGCGGGCGCGACCTCGAGTTCGACGGCTCCCGCACCGGCGGCGTGACCGTACCGGTGAACCCGGTGCGCATGGGTTTCATGGAGATGGACCCGCCGGAGTCGCAGGCCTACCGCCGGCTGGTCGCGGCCCGGTTCACCAGTAAGGCGATCAACGCGTATCTGCCGAGGATGCGGGAGATCGTCACCTGGGTGGTCGACCGGGTGATCGAGTCCGGCCGGATCGACTTCGTGGACGACCTGTCCAACCCGCTGCCGGCGCTGGTCTCCCTGGACTACTTCGGCCTGCCGCTGGACCGCTGGGAGCTCTACGCCACCGCGCTGCACAAGGCCGCCTACCGGGAGAAGGGCTCGGTGAAGGCGGTGATGGAGCTGCTCGCCGACCTGCGGGCCACCGTGGCCGACCGGCGGGAGACCCTCGGCGAGCGCGTCGGGTCCGGCGCCGCCGCCGACGCCGACGACCAGACCATCGTGGACCGCCTGCTCAGTGCCCGGGTGGACGGGCGGCCGCTGGGCGACGAGCTGGTCACCGAGCTGCTGTTCATGCTGCTCAACGGCGGGATCGACACGTCCACCGCGCTGATCGCCAGCATGTTCCTCTACCTGGGCGAGCACCCGGAGAGGCGCACCGCGCTGGCCGCCGACCCCTCGCTGATCCCGACCGCGGTGGACGAGATGCTGCGCTACTTCACCCCGGGCACCGGGGTCGCGCGCACCGTGCGCAAGCCGGTGGAGCTGGGCGGGATCGAGCTGCGGCCCGGCGACCGGGTGTTGCTCGCGCTGGGCTCGGCGAACAACGACCCGGAGATGTTCCCGGAACCGGACCAGATCCGGCTGGACCGGGACAACAACAGCAAACACCTGGCCTTCGGCAACGGAATCCACCGCTGCCTCGGGGCCTTCCTCGCCCCGGCGGAGATGACCCTGCTGCTCCAGGAGGTGCTGCGCCGGCTGCCGGACTACACCATCGACCTGGACGCGGTCCGCCGCTACCCGACGATCCCTCTGGTCAACGGGTACATCGCGATGCCCGCGACGTTCACCCCCGGTCCGAAGTCGCTCACCGGGTTCGACGAGAAGCTGCCGGTGCGCGCCGCCTCGTCGGTGGGCTGACCCGGTGCCCGGAGCGCTGGACGGCCTGCGGGTCCTGGAGGTCGGCCACATCATCGGCGGCCCGTTCTGCGGCCACCTGTTCGCCGACCACGGCGCCGAGGTGATCAAGGTCGAACCCCCCGAGGTCGGCGACCCGATGCGGGTGTGGGGTGGGTTGTACCGGGGCGTCGGGCTGTACTGGTCGATCATCGGCCGGGGCAAGAAGTCGGTCACCCTGGACCTGCGGTCGGCCGCCGGGCAGGAGGCGTTCCGAACGCTGGCCGCCACGGCCGACGTCGTGGTGGAGAACTTCCGGCCGGGCACCATGGAGCGCTGGAACCTGGGTCCTTCCGAGCTGGCGTCGGTGAACCCCCGGCTGATCATGGTGCGGATCACCGGGTTCGGCCAGGACGGCCCGTACGCGGACCGGGCCGGTTACGGCTCGGTGGCCGAGGCGATGAGCGGGTTCCGGCACCTTTCCGGCGAGCCGGGCCGCCCGCCGGTGCGGGTGGGGATCTCCATCGGCGACGCGCTGGCCGGCACGCAGGGGCTGGTCGGGGCGTTGATGGCGTTGTGGCGGCGGGACCGTCCCGGCGGCTCCGGGGTGGGCCAGGTGGTCGACGTGGCGCTGTACGAGGCGATGTGGATGTACCTGGAGTCCACCGTCGCCGAGCTGGTCAAGCTGGACCGGGAACGCGGCCCGACCGGGGCGCTGCTGCCCGGCATCGCGCCGTCCAGCGTCTACCCGACCCGGGACGGCGAGTGGCTGATCATCGGCGCCAACCAGGACTCGGTGTTCCGCCGGCTGGCTTCGGCGATGGACCGCGACGACTGGTTGGCCGACGACTCGCCGTACGGCACGCACGTCGGCCGGGGCGCCGCGCAGACCGAGCTGGACGAGGCGATCGCCGCCTGGACCAGTGATCATTCGGCCGACGAGCTGCTCGCGCTGCTCGCCGACGCGGGCGTGCCCTCCGGCCGGATCTACACCGCGCGGGACATCCTGGGCGACCCGCACTACAAGGCGCGCGAAATGATCGTCGACGTGCCCGAGCCCGGCCTGGGCGGCGAGACCGTCCCCATGCCCGGCGTCGTCCCCAAACTCTCCGCCACCCCCGGCGCCCTAACCCGCGGCGCCCCCCTCCTGGGCGAACACAACCCCCACTACCTCCCCACCCCCACCCCCACCACTTGATTCAGTGCGTTCAGCACGCTGATTCAGTCACTTCAGCAGGGTGATTCAGTCGGTTCCGCAGTCCGGTTCGGTCACTTCGGCAGGCGGGTTCGGTCGGTTCCGCGGGTCTGTCCGGTCCGTCCGTGAGCTGAAGTGACTGAATCAGCCTGCTGAACCCACTGAATCAGCCTGCTGAAGTGACTGAATCACCGTGCTGAACCCACTGAATCAGGGTGAAGGGGGTGGCCTGGTTGGCGTATTGACGGGGGGTCTTTCGCGCGCCATCGTGGGGGCGGCTGTTGCTTTATGTGCAAAGAGTGCGTAATACGCAACATATCCTCAACGCGGAGGAGGCCCGGTGACCGAGCTGGTTACGCCGAAGGTCGAAGAGCCGAAGGTGCTGCTGTACACCCGGCTGCGGAAATCGCCGTACTTCTGGAAGTCGCGTGAACACGGCGTGGCGTCCTACAGCGTGTACAACCACACGTACCACCCGCGCCACTACGGCGACCCGATCGGCGAGTACTGGTCGCTGCTGAACGGCGTCACGCTGTGGGACGTCGGGGTCGAGCGGCAGGTGGAGATCTCCGGGCCGGACGCGTTCGACTTCACCAACCTGCTGGTGCCGCGCGACCTGACCAAGTGCGCGGTGGGCCAGTGCAAGTACGTGTTCATCACCGCGCCGGACGGCGGGATCATCAACGACCCGGTGCTGCTGCGGGTGGAGCGGAACCGGTTCTGGCTGTCCCTGGCGGACAGCGACGTGCTGCTCTGGGCGCTCGGCGTGGCGCACGCCGGCGGCTGGAACGTCACGGTCAAGGAGATCGACGTGTCGCCGGTGCAGATCCAGGGGCCGAAGGCCAAGGACCTGATGGTGGACCTGCTCGGGCCGACCATTCTGGACATCGGCTACTACCACCTGCGGCACTACCGGCTGGACGGGCTGGACGTCGTGGTCAGCCGCACCGGCTACACCTCGGAGATCGGCTACGAGATCTACCTGTACGAGGCCACCAAGAACGCCGGCCAGCTGTGGGACGTGGTCTGGCGGGTCGGCCAGCCGCACGGCCTGCGGCCCATCGGGCCCTCGCACATCCGGCGCATCGAGGGCGGCATGCTCGCCTACGGCTGCGACATCACCCTGGACACCAACCCCCTGGAAGTCGGCTACGACTACCGGTGGATGGTCGACCTCGAGCAGGAGGCCGACTTCATCGGCAAACAGGCGCTCATCGAGGCCAAGGCGCGCGGCATCACCCGCCAGCTGGTCGGTGTGCGCATCGACGGCCCGCCGCTCGGTTCCTACGTGGACGGCACGATGATCGAGCCGTTCGAGGTGCGCACCGGCGACGGGACGCTGGTCGGCTCGGTCACCAGCGCCTGCCACTCGCCCCGGCTGGAGTACAACATCGGCCTGGCGATGGTGCCGATCGGGCTGAGTGAGCTGGGCACCGAGCTGGTCGTCGCCACGCCCACCGGTAGCCAGCGCGCGGTGGTGGTGCCGAAGCCGTTCGTGGACCCGGGCAAGGAGATTCCGAAGGGGTGAGCGTCGCGGAACTGCTCGCCGCCCCCCAACTCGAGCTGATGCCGACGCGTGACGCGGCCGACCGGTTCGAGGGGTTGCCGGAGGGGGCGACGGTCACCGTCACCTGCGCGCCCCGGCGTGGCCTCGCCCCCACCCTGGATCTGGTGGAACGGCTGGCCGCGCGCGGTTTCCGCGCGGTGCCGCACCTGGCCGCGCGGCAGGTCCGGGATGCCGCCGAGCTGGCCGAGACACTGGGCCGGCTGGACCGCGCCGGCGTGCGGGAGGCGTTCGTGGTGGCCGGGGATGCCGTCGTACCGGCCGGCGAGTTCCCGGACGGGCCGGCGCTGCTGCGCGCGATGGACCGGCTGGGCCACTCGCTGACCCGGATCGGCGTGCCCGGCTATCCCGAGGGCCACCCGTCGGTGCCGGACGATGCGCTCTGGGCGGCGTTGCGGGAGAAACAGCGGTTCGCGCACTACGTGGTGACCCAGATGTGCTTCGACGCGGCCGCGCTGCGGGGTTTTGTGGCGGAAGCGCGGCGGCGGGGGATCGCGCTGCCGGTGCTGGTCGGGCTGCCGGGGGCGGTGGACGCGGGGACGTTGCTGCGCCTGGGCGTGCGGATCGGAGTGGGGGACTCGCTGCGGTTCGCCCTGGGGCACCGGGGCGTGGCCGGCACGTTGCTGCGTCCCGGTAGGTACCGCCCGGACACCCTGCTCGGCGAGCTGGACTCCGGCGAGTTCGCCGGGTTGCACCTGTTCACCTTCAACCAGGTAGAACCCACGCTGCGCTGGCTGGCCGAGGCCCGCCGCCGCGCCGCCGCCTGAGTCCCGGCCCGCCGTATTGCGGTTCCGGGCGGTTCCGGTTCAAAGAGCGCTTGGACGGCGCGGCTGGGCGGTCTGCCGCCGCCTGGGAGCGGCCTCTCGCCTCTGGCCCGGGTGCCGGTTCCCTCTTCACTACGCACGGTGACGACAGGGAGGGGTGTCGGGGGAGGTACGGCGCCGCATTTCGCCGAGTGGTGGCTCAGTCGCCGCAAAATCATGATCAAGAGCGACTGGGCCAGCACTCGATGAAGGCGACCGCCCGGGTCGCCGGCGACCCGGGCACGCTCCGTGATCGAGCCGCGAGAACCGGCACCGGGCGAAGGGTGACGGGCCGCGCCGAAGCGGCGGCAGACCGCCCAGCCGCGCCGTCCAAGCGCTCTTTGAACCGGCACCGCCGGAACCGAAACGCTCGCGTAGGCCGCGCCGAACACTCAGCCGGGAAGAACGATGGTGCCGGTGGCAGCCAGTGCGCCGATCTCCTCCGGGGCAAAGCCGGCTTCGGTGAGGACCGCGCGGGTGTGCTCGCCGCGCTCCCGGGGCGCCGGGCGCGACTCCGGTGGGGCGTCGGACAGGCGGGGGGCGGGGGCGGCGTGCAGCTGGCCGTCCTCGCGGCGGACGGTGCCCCGGGAACGCAGGTGTGGGTCGTCGGGCAGCTCGTCCAGCTCCAGCAGGGGGGCGCCGCAGCCGTCCAGCTCGGCGAACACGGCGGACCAGTGCGCCCGGGGCTTGCCCGCGAACACTTCGGCCACCCGGGCGCGCAGGGCCGGCCAGCGAGCCGGGTCCAGTTGGCTGGCCGGGTCGGCGGGTACCTCCTCCTCCAGGCCCAGCCCGGCCAGGAACGCCGCGTAGAACTTGGGCTCGATGGCGCCGACCGTGAAGTGCGCGCCGTCCGAGCACTCGTACACCCCGTAGAACGGCGCCGCACCGGACAGCAGGTGACCGGCCCGGCCGGCCCAGATGCCCGCGTTCCGCTCGGCCAGTTGCGGGGTGTTGAGCAGCGCGGCGCCGTCCACGATGGCCGAGTCGATCACCTGGCCGCGCCCGGTGGCCATCCGCTGGTACAGCGCCATGACGATGCCCAGTGTGGCGAACAGCGACCCGCCGGCGATGTCGCCGAGCAGCGCCAGCGGCGGCACCGGGGCCGGGGCGTCCGGGCCGCCCAGCACGCCCAGCACCCCGGAGACGCCGAGGTAGTTGATGTCGTGGCCGGCCCGGTTGGCGTACGGGCCGGTCTGCCCCCAGCCGGTCAGCCGGGTGTAGATCAGCCGGGGGTTGCGCCGGCACAGCACGTCCGGCCCGAGGCCGCGCCGTTCCATGGTGCCCGGGCGGTTGCTCTCCAGGAGGACGTCGGCCCGGTCGGCCAGCCGGGCGATCACCTCGGCGCCGCCGTCAGCGCGCAGGTCCACGATCGCCGAGCGCTTGCCCCGGGCGAAGAACTTGGCCGGGTCGAACGGCGGCGTGTCCGGGCGCTCCACCGAGACCACGTCGGCGCCGAAGTCGGCGAGCAGCATCGAGCAGAACGGCCCGGGGCCGAGCGCGCTCAGGTCCAGCACCCGGACGCCGTGCAGCGGTGAGCTCATACGAGATCGAACGCCAGGTCCAGCGCCTCCGGGCCGTTGGCGATGCCGGGCGCCCAGTGCACGTCGGCCGGGCCGCCGGAGGCGAAGCGCAGGTTGGTGATCCGCTTGAGCAGCTCGTCGAACGCGATGGTGATCTGGATGCGGGCCAGGTGCGCGCCCAGGCAGCGGTGTACCCCGAGGCCGAAGCCGGCGTGCCCGCTGCGCACGGTGTCGAACCGCAGCTCGGCGGCGTCCGGGAACTTGGTGTCGTCCCGGTTGGCCGAGTCGAACCGGACCAGCAGCTGCTCGCCCTGCTTGATCCGCACCCCGCCCAGCTCCACGTCCCGGGTGGCGGTGCGGCCGAGGCAGCCCACCGGCGACTCCAGGCGGATGAACTCGTCCATGTCCTGGCGTATCCACTTCGGGTCGCGCACCCGGTGCTCCAGCTCCGGGCGCCGGGCCAGGTGGTAGGCGATCGCGCCGATGGCGCCCCGGGTGGTGTCCAGGCCGCCGAGGAAGAGCACGGTGACCACGCCCAGCCGCTCGTCCTCGGTGAGCGGCCGGCCGCCGAGCACGGTGCCGGTGGTGATCGCGTTCAGCACGTCGTCCCGGTCGATCGGGTTGTCCTCGCGCTCCACGATGTACTCGGCGGCCAATGAGGCGAGGTTGAAGTAGGACTCGTCGTCGCTGTTCAGGGCCACCGCGGTGACGATCTCGATGGCCCGCTGCATCTTGGTCGAGTCGGTCTCGTTGAACACGATCTGGGCCAGCACGCTGCCCACGAACGGCGCGGCGAACTCACTGATCAGCTCCACCCGGCCGCGGCTCACCCAGTTGTCGATGAGCGCGGTGGCGCTCTTGCGCATCTGCGGCTCGAACTTCATCAGGAAGGTGCGGGAGAACAGCGGGTTGAGCAGCTTGCGCAGGTCCAGCTGGTAGGGCGGGTCGGCGTCCAGCGGGTTCAGCGTGACCGGGGACGGCCGGGGGGCCACTCCGGCCGAGGAGAAGGTCGCCGGGTCCTCCAGCACCCGGCGCACGTCCTCATACCGGGTGATGACGTACTGCCCGCCGCCGTCCGCGTCGGTGTGCGCCACCGGGCAGGCCTGGCGGGCGTGCTCGAACACCCCCCACTTCACCCGCTCGTGCTCCGGGCTGAACATGTCGTAGCTGCTCAGGAGGGTGCCCGGGTCGTTCTCGGGTTGTTCAGCCACCGGCCACTCTCCTCAGCTTGGGGGACATAAGCCATCACCGTTAGGTTAGAATCCTACCAACCTTGTCGACGAGTTACCCGACGATGTTAGATTAATCCGGTGGCCGAGGTGAACCTGTTCGACTGGCAATACTGGCTGACCACCTGGCCAGCCGAGCGCACCGTTCTGACCAGGGCAAACGCCGCGGACGGGTATCCCCGCGCGCTGACCCCGCTGAGTCAGGACCTGATCGTGCGGTTCGAGGACGCCGGGGTGCGGCGGTTCTTCGAGGAGACGTTGGGCGCGATGAAGCCGTCCGACGCCCCCGCGCCCTACATGTGGGCGATGTGGGGGCACATCTACATCAACGCCGACCAGATGGCGAACCTGGGCGCGGCGCTGCCCGGCAGCTCCCGGCAGTCCATCTACCAGCAGTACATGGGCCTGCGCCCGGACCCGGCGTTCCGGGTGCCCCGGCCGGCGGCGCGGCAGCGGCTGGACTCGCTGCGCACCGTCGGGCCGGTGCTGGTCGGGATGGCCGCGTCGGCGTCCGGCGCGCAGCGGCGGTTCGACGCGCAGATCGCGGCCATCCGCTCGATGCGTCCCTCGGACGCGCCCGACCCGGTGGAGTGCCTGCCCTGGCTGTTGCGCCTGGAGTCGGTCACCACGTCGGCCTGGGAGAGCCTGATGATCGGCGCGGGGATCGCCAGCGCCAGTTTCGAGGCCTGCCAGAAGCTGCTGACCAAGGCCATCGGCAAGCCGGCCGCCGACCTCACCAACCGGCTGCACTCCGGGTCGGGCGGCAACGAGAGCGCCGAGGCCGGCCGGCTGGTGGCCCGGCTGGCCGGGCTGGCCCGGCAGCGCCCCGAGCTGGTCGCCGCGCTGACCGCCGGCGACCCGGCGGCCGAGGTGACCGGGTTGGACCCGGCGTTCGACGTGGCGCTGCGCGCCGGCCTGGACCGCTTCGGCCACCACACCGCGCCCGAGCTGGAGCTGTCCCAGCCGACCTGGCGGCAGCAGCCCGAGCAGCTGCTAGCGATGGTCGCCCGCGCGCTGCACCGCCCGGCCGTCGAGGGCGACCGGGCCGCTTCGGTGCGCGCGGCCGCCGAGGCCGAGCTGGACGCGTCGGTGCGTGGCGCGCTGCGCCCCGCGGTGACCCGGCTGCTCGCCTTCTCCCGCCGGCAGATGGCCCTGCGGGAGAACGCCAAGACCCCGATCGTGCTGATCTTCGACGAGCTGCGCCGGGTGCTCGAGGCGGCCGGTCCCGCACTGGTCGAGCGGGGGGTACCGGAACCCGTTTACCTGCGCTACGACGAGCTCAAGGGCGTGCTGGCCGGCGCCCGGGCCCCGGTCCCGGCGGAGATCTCCCGGCGGGTCGAGGAACACCGCCGCTGCCTGCAGCTGACCATGCCCGAGCTGATCGAGGCCGGCCCGGGCTACGCGGTACCGATCACCGCCGGAGAGATCCGGGCGCGCGGCCTGCTGCCCGAGGACGACGTGCGGCCGGACGCCTCGAAGCTCACCGGGGTTGGCGCCTCGGCCGGCCGGGTCACCGCCACCGCGCGGGTGCTCACCGACCCGCTGGACGACTTCGAGCCCGGTGACGTGCTGGTGGCCAAGACCGTCGACCCGGGCTGGGCGGCCGCGCTGTCCTGCGCCGGCGCGGTGGTGCTGGACATCGGCGGCGGGCTCTCCCACGGCGCGGTGGTGGCCCGCGAGCTGGGCATCCCGTGCGTAGTGAACGTGAAGGCCGGTACCGCCGTGATCCGGGACGGGAGCACCGTCACGGTCGACGGGTCCACCGGCGAGGTCCTGTTGAACACCGACGAGGAGTGACATGCCGGTCCAGTACGACACAGGCGACGAGGGCACCCACGACATCGGCACCACCGACCCGCACTGGCAGGAAAGCGTCTTCGTGCACTGGTACGACCTGGCCGCCGGGATCGGCGGGGTGCACCGGCTCGGGCACGAGCCGAACGCGGCTCCCGGTGGGCGGGCCGCCCTGCAGTGCGCGCTGTTCCGCTCCGACGGGCTGCGCTACCGGCGCAGCAACGACGAGCTGCCGATGCGCGAGCCGCGCACCAAACGGGGCTTCCGCGCCGGCGGCAGCGAGTGGCATGTGGACGGCCCGGTGCCGCGCATCGAGGTGCACGAGCCGGGCCTGGACCTCGAGTTGGAGCTGCACGACTTCTACCCGATCACCAGCTTCTTCCCGTCCAGCGGCTCGCTGGTGGAGGAGTTCGCCGCGCACCACTACGAGTCGTCCGGGCGGGCGGTCGGCACGGTGACCGTCCAGGGGGCGACGCGGCCGGTCGAGGCGACCTTCCACCGGGACCACTCGTGGGGCGTGCGCAAGACCGCCACGCTGCTCTCGCACCGCTGGGTCTCCGGCACCTTCGGCCCCGCGCTGTCCTTCGGCTCGACGGTCTGGCACGCCGCTGACGGGTCGTTCGTGAAGGTCGGCTACGTGGTGCGGGACGGGGAGATCACCTTCGCCGAGGACGTCGACGTGGTCACCTACATGGAGCCGGACGCCTACACCCACCGCGGCGGCGTGGTCACCTGGTACCTGCCGGGCGGCGAGGAGCTGCGCCTGGAGGCCGAGCTGATCGACGGCGTGGCGGCCAAGCTGCACTCGGCGCACTACGTGGACTCGCTGTGCCGGGTCACCCACGAGGGCCGCACCGCCGTGTGCGACTTCGAGATCTCCAACAACGCCCGCAACGGCTCGACCGCGCCGTCGCTGTCCCTGGCCGCCAACCACACGGAGGGCTTCTCCCAGCGCTGAAGCCTTCGGCCGGCGCGAAGGCTGAGCATAAGAAAGCCACATTGTCGGTCTGATCGGACCGCCTCAGACTGAGGCACATGTCCGAAACGGAACGGCAATGACGCCGGAACGCCGCCCCATCAGGGTGGCGCTGGCCAGCTGGGTCTGCGCCAGCATCGAGTGGTACGACTTCTTCATCTACGGCACCGCCTCGGCGACCGTATTCCCGTCGGTGTTCTTCCCGAGCCAGCTGCCGCTGGTCGGCACCCTGCTGTCCTTCGCCACCTTCGGGGTCGCGTTCGTCGCCCGCCCGCTGGGCGGCGCGCTGTTCGGGCACATCGGGGACAGCCGGGGGCGCAAGCGCGCGCTGATCGCCGCGCTGGTGGCCATGGGCGGCGCGACCACGCTCATCGGCCTGCTGCCCGGATACGCCGAGATCGGAGTGGCCGCGCCGATCGCGCTGGTCGTGCTGCGTTTCGTGCAGGGCATGGCGGTCGGCGGACAGCAGGGCGGCGTGGTCGTCCTGGCCACCGAGGCGGTGCCGGCCAACCGGGGCGGGGTGTACGGCAGCTTCGCCTCGGCGGGCGCGCCGGGCGGGGTGATCCTGGCCAACCTGGCCTTCCTCGCCGTGGCCTCGGCCCTGTCGCCGGAGGAGATCCGGGCCTGGGGCTGGCGGCTGCCCTTCCTGGCCAGCCTGCTGGTCGTTGCGGTCGCGGTGCTCATCCAGGCCCGGCTGGAGGAGACCGGCGAGATCCGGCCGGCCGGGCAGGCCGGTTCGCCGGTGCTGGAAGCGGTCCGCCGGCACCCGAGGGCGATCATGCTCGCCGCCGGCTGCTACCTGGCGATCAACCTCAACTACTACATCTTCAACACCTTCCTGCTGGCCTATGCGCCGCACGCGGGCATCTCGCCGAGGATCGTGCTGACCGCTGTGCTGGTGGCCTCGGCGATCGAGTTGATCTGCCTGCCGGCCGCCGGCTGGGCGTCCGACCGGTTCGGCCGGCGCCGGGTCTTCGGCGCCGGCGCGGTGCTGTTGGGTGCCTGGGCGTTCCCGTTCTGGGCGCTGGTGGACACCGGATCCACCTGGGCGCTGCTGCTCGCCCTGGTCGTGGGCCTCGGCGTGCTGCACAGCCTGATGTACGGCGCCCAACCGGCGATGTTCTCCGAGGCGTTCTCCGGTGCCGTCCGCTACTCGGGCGTCTCGCTGGGCATCCAGCTCGGCTCGCTGCTGGGCGGCGCGTTCGCCCCGCTCCTGGCCACCGCGATGCTGGCCCGCTTCGGCGGTGCGTTGCCCATCGCCTGCTACATGGCCGCCGGATGTGCGGTCACCCTCGTCTCCGGCATGGCGCTGCGGCGCCACCTGCCGGCCACATCCCAACCCCGAAAGGACTCCCATGCCCGCGCTTGAGCACCTCGACGTCCCCGGAGCCGCCCGGCCCAAGGCCTCCTACTCCCAGGCCGTCCGCGTCGGTGACCTGCTGTACACGGCCGGGTTCGGCCCCCACGACCCGGCGACCGGGCAGGTGCGCGGCGACACGGTCGAGGAGCAGACCGAGGCCACGCTGGAGAACCTGCGGGCGGTCCTCGGCGCGGCCGACCTGACCTTCGCCGACGTGGTGCGCGTCGGCGTGCACCTGCGGAACCTGGAACGTGACTTCGCCGGGTTCGAGCGGGTCTACCGGGCGCACTTCGCCGAGCCGTACCCGGCGCGCACCACGGTGGGCTCGGCGCTGCCCGGCATCCTGGTCGAGATCGAGCTGGTCGCGGGTGGCGCGTAGCCACTCGGCGTCTGTGCCAGGAGTGACCCATGTTCACATCGCGGCTCGCGTTCGGGTGGGCGGTTGGGTTTCCAGATCGCTTGGACGGCTCGCTGGGTGGGGCGGTTCGCTGATTACTCAGGGTGATCGCTCAAGGTGGGGTTACGGGGGGTCGAGCGGGGCCGCCGCATCGAGCGCAGGCTCAGTCGCCGATTGGTGGCACATCTGCCACGACCTTGGTGGTCGTGGTCAGGGCCGGTTTAACCACCCTCCCTTGACCGGTCGCTGGCTCGGGTACCGCGCAGCGGGGTGTGGGTGGTGAGCGGGCCGGGCGTGATCAAGCCGTTGATCCCGCCGCGCATGCCTAACCGGACACTGCGGCAGGAGGCGGTTTCGCGTGGCTGCCGTGTGTGGGGTCGGGCGCTGCCGCTGCCTTCGTTCGCCCTGAGCCGTGTGGGCGATGTGGTGTATGGGCTCGGGTCTGTCGACGATCGGGGGCGTGTCTCGGATGTGGTGTGCCCTCAGGTGATGGGGTGGCTGCCTGGTGCTCGCTTGTCAGTAGAGGCCAGCGCTGGGGGCGAATTGGTGGTGCGTGCTGATGCGGCCGGTGAGTTTGCCCTAACGCATCGGGGGCATTTGCGGCTTCCGCCCGCGATGCGGCGGTGGTGTGGGCTCAGCGCTGGTGATCGGGTGTTGCTGGCAGCTGATCCGGCTCGGGACCAGATGGTGCTGTATCCGCCTGCCGTGCTCGATCGCTTGCTAGCTCGCGCCGCGAATTGCCGCGGAGCGGAGGCGCAAGGATGAGCGTCACCGCCTCTGGCGCTGGCCAGAACCAAGCTGCGGAGATTGAAGCGGCCCGCTTGTTGCTGGCGCGCATGGGGGTATCGGCGGAGGATCTCTTTCGCGCGGCTCCGTCCCGTTCGGTGCCGACCTTCGCCGAGTATGTCCCGATCGTGGAAGCGACGGTGACCGACAACACCCGCCGGACCTATGGGCCGTACTGGAACCGGATTGTGGATCGGTGGGGAAGGCGTCGCCTGGATGAGCCATCGCCGTCGGAGCTAGATCAATTGGTTCGTGAGACCGGCCAACGCGCGATCGTCCGTCGTAATGCTCGTGAGGGACGTGGGGCCGGCGAGCACATGGTCGCGGCACTGCGTTGCGTGTACCGGCGCGCGAAAGCTGACGGGCTGATCACGATGCTGGACAATCCGGCGAGCAAGATCGCGAAGCCTCGACGTCTTCCGTCGGATCGGCGGGCGATTCCGGATCAACGGTTGGCCGAGATTAACGAAGTCGCGGCAAGGACCGGACCTCGTTCGTTGAAGGTCTCGGCATGGGCCAGCTGTTCATCTTCCAGACGTTCGCGCAGCGCCTCACCCTCGGCCGTGAGCCGCTGAACCTGTTGGCTGAGTGAGGCGAGCCGCTCGGCCAGATCGACATCAGGTTGGGGCCACCCGAGCGGGACATCTCCCGGGGAACGTGGCCTCGGCACCTTCGCGTGCGCATCGTGAGGCCGTCGCGGCGCCGGCCATCGCCGACGATCACCGAGGGCCAGCCCCCTCCCGAGTATCTGGTGGGTGTCCTGGTCCAGAAGCTGGGCAGCTCGTGTGGCTGCGGCCGGCAACGTGCCGTGTTCGGTGGCCGACCGTGCCCACCAGCCCAGCCGCCGCGCCACGCGCCGCGCACCGTGATCGCTGCTGAGGTCCTCGAAGCTGACAATCCGAGGTCGGCCGGCGAACAGATCGCCCGCCCGCGCGCCGGGTTGGAACGCACACAGCGTCCATGGCGCGATCGCACACCGCTGCTCGACGCGCTGCGACATCCGCCGTGTGGCCTCGGGGTCCAAAACGTAGGTGGCAGCCAAGCTGACCGTCTCACGGGCCAAGGTGGCGATGTGGTCGGCCCACAGCGGCAACTCCAGCCGCTCGTCGGACCCGGCCACCAAGACCAGGCCGCGCCGGCCGGGATCGGCGATGCTGTCCAGCAGCCGCGGCAGCTGCTCGGGGGTGACATGCACCGGGGACGGCCGAAGCCGCGCGCATCCGTCATGGGCATCCACGACCTCTACCAAACCCCGCGCCAGCCTGGGAACGCTGGTCCACGGCCGCCGCAACCGGTTCCCGGCGCTCGCCTGCGTGCCCTCCGGAGCGTCGACATCGAGCCAGACCCAGGCCGGCCCTTCATGCGACACCCCGATGGTCAGGTCGGTGACCCAGCAACTCCAGGACCGCCGCTCCCTGACCCGTACGCGAGTCCAGCGCCCATACTCGTCGTCCCGGGTAAGCATCAGCCCGTCGACTCCGGTGGTCAGTCGCGAGACCATCCCCGGCAACAACGAGTCGCAGTCATAGCCTTTAGCTCCCAGCCACAGGTCAAGCTGCTCGAAAGCGCGCTCGCTCACAGGCCGCAAACCTCACTCGTCTCCCCTCACTGACACGCACGGTCAACGGGGAGATCCACTTTTTCAAACAGGCTCTAGTGCGCCTGGATAAGCCGGTTGGCCGCCAACTCGCCGCTGAAGATCGGTGCTTCCACTCCGGCGTGTGCGAAGTAGTCGCCGGCCAGGTAGACGCCTGGGGGCATCTCGGCGTGCAGTGAGTCCAGGGTGCCGTAGTGCCCGGGGTTGGCGATGGACAGCCCGCGCCGGTAGTGGAACAGCTCCACGAAGTCCGGTTCCGGGCCGGGTCCGTAGACCTCCAGTACGGCGTTGCGCGCGGAGTTCACGATGTCCTCGTCGCTCATCCGCTCCAGCGGCGGGGTGTAGAAGTAGACCCCGACCGCCTCGCCGCCCTCTGGAACGGCGGACGGATGGCGTTTGCTGAGTAGCACGCAGGCGCCCCAGTCGCGCTCCATGTTGGCCGGCAGCGCCACGCTGGCCCGGTGGTCCGGCCAGGGGTTGCGCTTGTAGCAGAGCTGTACGTGGGCGTAGTCGGAGTACATGCAGTCACGCAGTTTCTTCGTCGATTCCGGCTCGACCAGGTCAACCAGCAGGTCGGCGGCCACGCCCGGTTCGGGCGCCACGATCACCGCGTCCACCGGGTGCCGCTCGCCGCCCGCGGTGACCGTATAGCCCGCGCCGTCCTGGGTGATCTTGTCGACCGGGGTGGACAACCGCAGGTCCAACCCGGGGCTGCCCTCCACCAACCAGTCGCAGACCTGCCCGACGCCCTTCGGCGGGACGGAGAGCGCCAGCCGGTAGAACTGCTTGACCACCGCGTGGAACAGCGCCGGGGACAGCCAGCTCATCGGCACCGCATACAAGAACCCCATGTAGGGGACCGTGATGTAGTTGGTGCCCCGCTCACCGAGCACCCGCCGCGACCAACTCTCCAGGTTCTCCCCGCCGTCGTACTTCGCCAGCTCCGCGCCGTCGAAGCACAGTTTCGGCCCGGGCCGGACCAACTGCGCGGCTACCCCGGTGGCGATGCGCAGCTTGTCCCGCCAGGTCAGGACCGGCATCCGCAGGAAACTCATCACCTGGTCGAACTTCGCCGAGTAGCGCTGCCCATCGGCGTCGATCACTTCGGTCTCCGCGTCCCACGCCACCAGCTCCTGGTAGCGACCCAGTTCCTTGAGGATGGCATTGGTGCGCGGGTAGATGCCGCCCATCAGGAACAACGCGCCCGAGCCGAGGCTGAACCCATCCTTGAGCACCTGGCTAGTCCGCCCGCCCACGCCGTCCTGTGCCTCAAACAACACCACCTCGTGGCCATGCTTGCGCAGCGTGTACGCCGCCGCGCAGCCCGCCGGACCACCACCAACCACAGCAGCCTTCATCAGGATCGGTCTCCCCGCGTCGAGTGGAGGAGTTTTACTCTAACATCCAATAATCGAAAGCTAGAGCATTTATCTCGATCTCGACCCAGCTAGATGACGTCACCAGGGTCGGCGGAGGACTCACCGCCTGAGCGGGCGAGAAACCCGGTCAGACGGCGCTCGCCGCCTCGAGGAACCTTTCCAGCTCGGCACCCGTATCAGGACCGCAAGGCTGGAACACGACCTCCGTGACTCCGCTCGAAGCAAGGTCGTCCAGGCGGCGCCGGACCTGCTCGCGGGTGCCGCTCACCGTTACGTCCCGGAGCATCGAGTGCCCACCGGCCGACCACGCTGCCCGATCGGCCTGGTTGAGCTCTACGCAATGACCCGCGTGAACGGCCAGGTGGCGCCGATCCGCCGGCATCTTGTCGACCACCTCCATCCATTCGTTGCCGCCCGGAAGCTCACGCACGGCATCGGGCCCTTCGAACTCGTAGGCACCGTGATAAGCCAAAGCCCAGCCAGGACCGCCGGCGTTGCGGGCATGCTCGGAATCCTGAGCCTCGCCCTCGTCGAGCACCGTCCCCCAAACCAGATACGGCACCCATGAATAGTCGGTGATGAACTCCGGCAGCTGTATGGTCACGAACAGGCCGTCGCCGAGCTCGTTGGCGACCTTGTGTCCCTTGGGGCCGAGGGCTCCGATGAGAATAGGAACCTCGACGGGCCGGGCCGGTGCATGTCCGTCGGGGTGCAGCATCCGCATCTGGGCGCCCTCCCATTCGACCACCTCGCCCCTGAGCAGGCCGCGGAACACCCGGACGTAGGCCTCCAGGTACGACCAGGTGATCGCCCGATATCCCATCGCGCGGCGCCCGGTGAAGCCGGTCCCGAAAGCGACGGCGGTACGGCCGGGCGCGAGCGCCGCAAGGGTGGCGGTCGCGGCGGCATTGACCATCGGGTGGCGCAGGCTCGGGACCAGGACGCCGGGGCCGAGTCCGATGCGCTCGGTCCGCACCGCCGCCAGCGCCAGGGTCATCCACACGTCGGGGCTCTGCTGCGGCGTGTCGTAGACCCAGGCCCGGGCGTAGCCAAGGCGTTCGGCCAGCGCGATGTTGTCGGGCGAGTCAAGGGCTGTCGGGAAAGCGCAGGAAACCTCCACGAGGCTCCTCCGTTCGCGGATCGTAGGACCGATGAAGGTGGATATCACGCGTTGAGGGACCGGCCGGGCGTCACGGAGCGGCGATTCGCAGTACCGAGCACCACATATCGGTCAACAGATCGAGCAACTGGTCGGTCTCGGCGTCGAGTACCCGCTGGACCCGCCACCGGAAACAGATCTGGTCGAGCTGGACGACCAGGAACTGGATCCGGGTTCGGGCGGTCTCCCGCTCCGGCGCGGCGAGCGCCCCCAGGTACTGCTCTAGCTCGTCGGCGAACTGGTCGTACATGCCCTTCCAGCCGGCCGCTATGCGCGGGTCGGAGGCCGCCGCCTCCTGCCACGGCCCGAGGATGGCCGCGTGCTCGTCCCACCAGGCGAACGTGCTGGCCAGCCACTCCCGGATGGCCGCGCGCGAGTCGGCGGTCAGCGCGGTGTCCAGCAGCCGCCAGTAGCGGGCGGCCTCGGCCATGACGCCGGCGAAGAGCGCCTCGAACAGCGCCGCCTTGCTGGGGAAGTGCAGGTAGAAGGTGGCCCGGTTGATCGAGGCCTGCTTGGTGATGTCGCCGACGGTCGCCCTGCCGTAGCCCTCCCGCTCGAACACCAGCCGCGCCGCGTCCAGCAGGCGCTGACGGGTGACCTCGCGTTGCTGGTCACGCAGCGTCCGTCGCGGCCGGGTCAGGGTGGACGGGCTCTGCGCCAGCGGCGAGGTCATGCGGCGAGCGTACCGCCGGAACGCTCGACTCAGGCAACAGTCTGCCGACTCAAGCAACATATTGATGCTTGACTCGACACAGTGTCGTCCGAGATGATGACGGGCGCCGCCTCCGGCCCGCCTGAGAGGGAGTCCCGACAATGACCGTCGCGCAGACCACGCCCGGCACGGATACCGAGGTCACCATCGAGCTGGACGCGGTCGTCCTCGGCGCCGGCGTCGCCGGCCTCTACCAGCTTCACCAGCTGCGGGAGCAAGGACTGCGGGTCCGGGTGTACGACGCGGCCGGCGAGGTCGGCGGCACCTGGTACTGGAACGCCTACCCCGGGGCGCGGTTCGACAGCGAGGGCTACGTCTACCAGTACTTCTTCTCCGAGGACCTGTACAAGGAGTGGAGCTGGAGCGAGCGCTTCCCCGGCCAGCCCGAGATCGAACGCTGGCTGCACTACGTCGCCGACCGGCTAGACCTGCGCCGGGACATCCAGCTCGACACGACGATCGTCAGCGCCCACTTCGACGAGGACCGCGGTCGATGGATCGTCCGGACCGACCGTGGGGACGTCATCGACACGCAGTTCTTCATCGCCTGCGCGGGTCCCCTCTCGGCCCCGCTGACCGATGTCTTCGAGGGAAGCGACGACTTCCGGGGCCGGCTGGTGCACACCTCCCGCTGGCCTCGGGAGGGGCTGGACCTGTCCGGCCGGCGGGTCGGTGTCGTCGGCATCGGCGCGACCGGGATCCAAGTCATCCAGACGATCGCCGAGCAGGTGGAGCACCTGACGGTCTTCGCACGGACCCCGCAGTACGTGCTGCCGATGAACAACCCCCGGTACGGGCCGGCCGACCAGGCCGCCTACAAGGCGCGCTTCGAGGAGCTGCGGGACACCGTGCCGCACACGTTCACCGGTTTCGAGCACAGCTTCGAGTACACCTGGGCCGAGCTCACCCCCGAGCAGCGCCACGAGGTGCTCGAGAAGCTCTACGAGGACGGCTCGCTCAAGCTCTACGCGGGCGGCTTCGCCGAGGTCTTCTTCGACGCCGAGGCCAACGAGGCCGTGTCCGAGTTCATCCGGGAGAAGATGCGGGCGCGGTTGAAGGACCCGTACCTGTGCGACGTCCTCATCCCCCGCGACTACGGCTTCGGCACCCACCGCGTGCCGCTGGAGACCAACTACCTGGAGGTCTACCACCGGGAGAACGTCGAGCTGGTCAGCGTCCGGGACAACCCGATCGCCCGGATCGTCCCGGACGGCATCGAGCTGACCGACGGCACCGTGCACGCGTTGGACGTGATCATCCTGGCGACCGGGTTCGACGCCGGCACCGGCGCCTTGACCAGGATTGACATCCGTGGCCGGGGCGGGCGCAGCCTGACCGAGGACTGGGGGCGGGACATCCGCACCACGATGGGCCTCGCGGTGCACGGCTATCCGAACCTGCTGACCACCTCGGTCCCGCTGGCCCCCGGAGCGGCTCTGTGCAACGCACCGACGTGCCTGCAGCAGCAAACCGAATGGATCAGCGAGACCGTGCGCTACCTCCGCAAGCGCGGCAAGACCGTCATCGAAGCAACCGCGGCCGGCGAAGACACCTGGGTCGACCACCACGAGGAGACCGCGGCGGCCACCCTGCTCGCCTCGTCCTCATCCTGGTGGACCGGGGCGAATGTCCCGGGCAAGCCACGACGAGTCCTGGCCTACACCGGAGGCGTGGGCGTCTACCGCGGGAAGTGCCAGGAGGAGGCGTCGGCCGGCTACCCGAGCTTCAACCTGAGCTAGTGTCCTGGATGTTGTTCGCGCGTTCCGCAATGCGCGACTTGCATTCCAGCGAGCCGCGCAGCTGCGCCGGCACTGGACCGCCATGCGACGGCTCGGGCAGGCCACCACCGGCACCGGACTAGTACTCCAGCCGCACTTCGTGATCTTTCGTGGTAGGGTCTCGATCTTGTGGTGGTGGAG